>CAVPPF010000006.1:0-379630 GCA_963707435.1 uncultured Actinomycetota bacterium
AAATCCCCTCACCTCCACCCAAGGAACTACCCCCCGTGAGGGCGGGGGGTTTCTCAGGCGATAGCGATCAGGCCGGGCCGGATCTACCGGTATAGGCCACCCCAAGCCTGAACACGGCCCACAGCACACCGGTCACTGCGGTTGCGATCAGCGCCAAACCGAAATCGGGCTGGAACAGTCGTATCGTGCCGAGCGGCGCGCCCACCAGGCTCGGCACCAGACTGAGAATGACCCACGCCGCGACGAGCGTGGTGAGCAGCGGGAACCACAGGCTGAACAGGCCGAACATGCCCGATTTCAACTTGGCGCGTAGCTTGGCGCGGCGAAGCCAGGCCCAGATCATGCTGAGCAAGGTAGATCGATCGGCAGGAGCACCACACCGATGAACAGGGCCTTCTGGGACCATCGGGACCCCTCGCCCTCGTAGTCGAGGTCTAGACGCTCTGGCGGTGATGCCGTTGCGGAGCTGGGTCGTTTCCCCAAAGCCGACTCCGCTTCCGCCGTTGACCAGCACGACAACCCCCTTCTTCTCGGCGGGAACCATCGTGGCGAGCGTTTCGACACCGGGGGTCGACCCGGAATGCCACACACTCCCGTTCTCGTCGTCAAGGTACCAGCCGAAGCCGTAGAACGGCGACGCCGCGCTGGCCGGGCGCATCATCAGCGCCTTGCCTTCGGCGCTCAGCACATCGTCCTGGCCATTCATCATCATCTGCATGTAGAGCGCCAGATCGCCGGCGCTCGCGATGATCCCACCTGCGGGAGCCGTTCCGCGGCTGGTGGTGTTATCGGCAAGTGGTCGTTTGGTGCCGAACCATGGCCGTGTGCCCGGTCGCCATGGATTCATGGATCTCGCCGTCGGCGACGAAGCTGTGCTCCATGCCGACCGGCTCCAGGATGTTGGCTGCGACATAGGCCTGGTAGTCCTGCCCGCCGACGACTTCGATCAGGCGACCGAGGATCAGGTAGTTCGTGTTCGAGTACTCCCACCGTTCGTCTGGTTCGTAGGCGGGGGTCACCTCTGCGAGCCGCGTCGACCCGCCGCGCAAGCTCGTCCTTGCCGCTGGTGGCGTCCGTATGCGAGGCGTTGCCTTGCAGTGTGGAGAAGCCGCTCGTGTGGCTGAGCAGCTGCCGGATCGTGATCGCGCCGGCGGGCCGGCCCGAGAAACCGTCAAGATACTGCGAGACCTCGGCGTCCAGGTCGACCTCGCCCGCCTCGACCAGTTGCATGACGGCCAGCGCCGTGAAGCTCTTGGAGATCGAGCCGGTCAGGAAAGGCGTGTCCGGCGTGACTTCCCGGTCGGCTCCGACGCTTGACAACACCGCGCGCGCCGACCGAGGTGATCTCGCCATCGGCCACGACGGCATAGGCCAGGCCCGGCACGCCCGACGCGGGCATCTCGCTATCGATGAAGTCCTCTATCGATCCCTCCGGTACACCTGCAAGCGAGGCGACACTCAGGCCAATCGCAAGGACCGCTAGAAATGGCCGCATCGAAACAGACCTCCGGTTGGCGTTCGGGCCGACGGCGAAAAAGGGACCCTAACCCGCCTATTCGGGCCGGGCAACACCCTCACCCCTCGCAAACCCCGCCCCCTCATCCGGCCCGGTCTGGCCCGGCTGCTCCCTCGTGAACCGCCAGCTCTGCAGTGCAACTCCCACTTCCCCTTCACCGTCTTCGCGCGGAGCCCCGAGGTGTGGTGTCAGTTCTGGACCCGGCGGTTGAGCGCTAGCCATAGGCCGAGCCATCCCTCGCCGATCATCGATGGGATTGCCACCGCTGCGAGGAGCACTCCGGCGATGGCCTGGTAGTCGGCGAGGGTGGCATGGGCCACCGTGTCGCTCGCATAGGCGACCCCGGCCGCGATCAGGACGACCCCGAGTGTCTTGGACACGAGCCCGGACCGGATGATGAGCACACCGATGAGTACCAGGTGGATTCCGAAGGCGGCCAGTCCGATCAGCCATGTCGATTCGAACGATTCCATCGCCAGCATCGTCTGGGCGTTGATCTGGTCGGCGGACAGATAGACGGGCCTGCTCACCAGGAGCAGCACCTGGAAGAACGAGACCAGGCCCACTCCGAGCAACACCGTGTACACCAGGCGGAACCAGGCTGCGGCCAGCGACAGGTCCCGGTTCACGTCACGGAATACGACGTGAAGCGCCCAGGCGATCACCACGTCGAGGATGAAGATGACCAGGAAGGCGACCAGCCCCAGGCGGAACAGTCCGATTGATTCGGTGATGTTCGCCACTGTGGCGGCGGCGTCGCCGGGCTCGATGAGGCCGTTCACGAACCATGAAGTTGGCGAAGATCGCCAGCACGAACATGACCAGGTAGGACACACCGGCGATGCGCGCCGCGCGCCGTGGCGAGAACGCCGCCGCGCCGGCGATACCGGCGGGGGAGGGAATGGGGGTGATGGTCCGGGTGGTCATGGGGTCTCCTTCGAGGTTGTGGGTGGGTGGTGGCGGTCGGGTCGATGTGCGGTCCGCGATCCGGTCTCAGCCGACTCGGGGAGCGTCGCTGTGTCGCATGGTGATCACGGACTTGCCGGTGGCTCGACCGGCTTCGAGGTCGGCGATGGCGGCCGGCACCTGGTCGAGGCGGTAGCTCTGTCCGACGGCGGGGACCACGGCGCCGCTTTCGAGGTGGCGGGCCAGGCGTTCGAGGTGGCGGTGGTGCTCTTCGCTGATGAAGGTCCGCATCCGCTGCGGCACGAATAGCGAGAGGAGGGTCGCCCGCAGCTGGCGTCCGATCCCGCCGGTCCATCGTCCGCCGCCTTCGCCACCGACGATGACGAGCGTCCCGGTGCGGGTGAGCGCCAGGCGGAGCCGCCTGACCGGGTTGAGGCCGCCGGTGTCGACGATGAGGTCGTAGCGAGTGCTGCCGTCGAGGTAGTCGGTTGTGGTGTAGTCGATCACGCAGTCGGCGCCGAGTGAGCGGACCAGGTCGGTTTTGGCGCCACTCGCCACCCCGGTGACGGTTGCGCCGAGCGCTTTGCCGAGCTGGACGGCGTAGCTGCCCACCCCGCCGGACGCTCCGATCACCAGCACGTTCTGGCCGGGCTCGATCTTTCCGATGTCGGTGAGCGCCTGAAGGGCGGTGATGCCCGAGATTGCCGCCACCGCCGCTTGTTCGAAGGTGACGTTGGCGGGCTTGTGGGCGAGCTTGTTCTCCTTGGCGGCGGCATATTCGGCGTAGGCACCGCGGCCGATACCGAACACCTCGTCGCCTACCGCGAAGCGGGTGACGTCGTCGCCGACGGCTACGACCCGGCCGGCGACGTCGAGCCCGGGGACCGGCGTCTTCGGCTTGGTGACACCAAACCCGGCCAGCCGTACCAGGTAGGGGAGGCCGGTCATCAGATGCCAGACCCCCCGGTCGACACCGGCGGCGTGGACCTCGATCAGTACCTCGTCGGCGTCGATCGCAGGGCGGTCGATCTCGGCGACACGGAGGGTCTCGGCGGATCCGTAGGCCCGCTGGACGATGGCTCGCATGGTCTGCGGTGTGGGTTCGGTGCCGGTCGGCGCCGTGGTGTGGGGCTGGTTTGACGTGTTCATGGTGTTTCTCCCTCTCTGGGTTTCGTACTTAGTACGGTTGGATTTGGACGAAGGTACCCGTACTAAGTACGATTGTCAAGTAGATCTCATCGGAAAGGTGCGAAGTGACCGAGGACACGCGACGAGAGACCCTCAGCAGAGAGCGGGTTCTCCAGGGTGCGGTGACCCTGGCCGACGAGATCGGGATCGAGGCCCTGACGATCCGCAAGCTCGCCGTGGCGCTCGGGGTCAAGCCAATGACGATCTACCACCACGTCCCGTCGAAGGAGGAGATCATCGACGGCATGGTCGAGATCGTGTTCAGCGAGATCGAGCTGCCACCGACGGACGAGGATTGGAAATCGGCGCATGCGCAAGCGGTGCATCTCCGCCCGGGAGGTGCTCAGGCGCCACCCCTGGGCGGCGCCGCTGATGGAGTCGCGGATGTCACCCGGGCCCGCGAACCTCGGTCACCACGAGGCGGTGCTGGCGTGTCTGCGACGCGGCGGATTGTCGCTCCAGATGACCGCCCACGCCTACGCCATCCTCGACGGCTTCGTCTACGGCTTCTGCTTCGATGAGGCGGTCCTCCCGGCGCAGGGTACCGGCGAGGAGTTCGCCGAGCTGACCGCCGAGATCGCCGCAGCTTTCGACCCCGACGACTACCCGCACCTGGTCGAGTTCAGCACCCAGCACGTCTTCCAACCCGGCTACAACTTCGGCGACTCGTTCGAGTTCGGCCTCGACCTCATCATCGAGGGCCTGGACGAGGCCTCGAAACGAGAAGCCTGACTGCCGAAATCTTCTCGATGCGCTCCCCACGGGAGTTGTTGTCCGCTACCGCGACGCCAATCCGGGCAACAACGAGAAGACGAAGGATGTGGCGGTCAACGCATAGTGCCGTCGGTTCTTAGCGGGGTCCCGGCGGTTCAAAGCCAGTTGGTGCCCGCAGTACCCGACGCACTTCCGGCGCGCGACAATGGGACATGCTCGGATACGACGTGGTGGTAGTTGGGGCCGGCCCGAATGGTCTGGCTGCGGCGGCGCAGATGACTCGGGCCGGGAAGCGGGTTCTGGTTGTGGAGCAAGCCGCCGAGATCGGCGGTGGCACCCGCACCGAGGAGCTGACGTTGCCCGGGTTCCTCCACGACGTGTGCTCGGCGATCCATCCGCTCGGCGTGGCATCGCCCTTCTTCCGGGATCTGGGGCTCGAGGTCGAGTGGGTGCATCCGGAGATCCCGGTTTCTCATCCACTCGGCGGAGGTCGCCCAGCAGGCCTGTTCCGCGACCTGGACGAAAGCACAGCACGGTTCGGTCGGGACGCGGACCGCTACCGGAGGCTGATCGGGCCGCTCGTGGAACGCGCAGACGAGGTTGTCGAAGGTTTCCTGGGGCCGCTCCGCATCCTTCCCCGGCACCCTATCCCCTTCGCCCGGCTGGCCCTGCCCGGAGCTCTCCCTGCCTCGACGATCATCAAGCGTTTCTCGAGCGACGAAGTGCGGGCCATCCTCGCCGGGATGGCCGCCCACGCAATCGCACCCCTCAACTCGAGTCTGACCGGGGGAGTAGCACTCCTCTTCGCCATGAGTGCCCATGCCTCCGGCTGGCCGATGGCGAAGGGTGGATCACAACGCATTGCCGAAGCGCTCGCCCGGGTGGTGGTGGACGGGGGCGGGTCGATCGAAACCGGGCACCGGGTCAAAAGCCTCGACGAATTCGGCGAGGGGAGTGTTTTTCTCCTCGATGTGATGCCGGAGGCCGGACTCAAGCTGGCCGGTGGCCGGGTCGAGCCGGCTTCGCGGCACCGGTGGTCGGGCCGGAAGGTGGGATCATCCGTCTTCAAGGTCGACTGGGCGCTCGACGGACCGATTCCGTGGTCCGATGAGCTCAGCGGCCGGGCGGGCACCGTGCATCTCGGCGGCACCTTTGAAGCGGTGATGGCAGCGGAGGCCGCCGTCCATGCGGGACACCATCCCGAACGACCGTTCGTGCTCCTGGCCCAGCAAACCCCCTTCGATCCAACCCGGGCGCCGGCCGGCAAGCACACCGCGTGGGCTTACTGCCACGTTCCCCGGGGTTCGGACCTTGACATGACCGGTGCTATCGAGTCCCAGGTGGAGCGATTTGCTCCGGGTTTCCGTGACGTGATCCTGCAGCGTTCCACTATGGATAGCCGGGCTCTGGAAGCACACAACCCCAACTACGTCGGAGGGGATATAGGCGGCGGAAGCTTCGGCTTTCGGAAGGTCTTCCAGCTTGGAGGTATCCGGCCGTACCGGATGGCTGAGCGTGTCTATGTGTGCTCTTCCGCCTCGCCGCCGGGGGCAGGCGTCCACGGCATGTGCGGCTACTACGCGGCGAAGGCTGCTCTGAGGGCGATGAGGTGAAGTGTCGGGCAGAAGGTCGACGGACGTGGGCGGCAGCCCATCAGGACCCGGCCCGGAACCACCGTCTCAGGACGGACCGCCACTTCGGTTGATGGAGGAGCTCCTGGTGGTGCAGGCACCGGAGCTGGCCGTCCCGGGACACAGCCACCACCCCCCGGCATGCTTCCGGGCCGTCGACGCACGCCAGCGGTTCCTTGGCGGGAATCCGCTTCACCCGGAACGCAGCCGCCTGGTGGTGGGCGGTGCATCGGAGGCGCCCATCTTGGCGTTTCACCGGTCGTCCCTCACAGCCGACCGGCCCATCGATGCAGGTCGGGAAACTCAGGGACGTTTGGTCCGCCACCACCCGCGGCCGATCCCGCAGCCGCTTGCCGCACTCCCGGCACACCTCGTCGTCGTGGTGGTGGGCGGCGCCGCAGCGTGGACAGAGGGGCATGTGTATTCCTTCTCCAGTTGAGAACCTACTCGTTTCTCGTCCGGGGGGACCGGCGGTCGCCCGGGTGTTCGAGAAGCTGCCCGTCGCCGAACGATCAAGATCGACCCGTCCCGGGCCGATATTTCGTTCATCCGCATACCCGGTAAGGTCTCGTCGATGAATCGCTGGAAGCTCAATCTCAGGCTGCTCGCCACCGTCGTCGCCGGGGCCGCGCTGGCCTCCGCCTGTGCGGAGACTCCTTCCGTCGTCACAACCACAACAACCACGGTGGCCACCACGTCAACCACCGGGGATCCGACCACCACTATTGCCCTGGATCCGGTTCAGGCTGCCCTGCGAGCCCAGATCGACGAACTCATCGAGACGACCGAGGATCTGCGGGAACTCGACTTTCTGGAGCCACCCACCGTGACGATCGTCAGTGACGAGGAGCTGGCAGCCCGGGTCCGCGAGCAGATCGAAGAGGAACTCGACCCGGCGGAGCTTGCCCGGGATACCGCCGTTCAGGTGTTGCTGGGGCTGATCGGTCCCGACCTGGATCTGCTCGATCTGTACACCGACCTGTACTCCGAACAGGTCGCCGGGTACTACGACGGCGAGCTGGCCGAGATGGTTGTCCCGGCGGGTACCGAGCTGAGCGGACTCCAGAAGGTGACGCTGGTCCATGAGCTCACCCACGCCTTGACCGACCAGCATTTCGATTTCGATGGCGTCATCGAACAACTCGATGAAGAGGATCGCTTTGATGAGCTGAGCGCATTGCAGGCGGTCATCGAGGGTGACGCCTCGTTCACCGAATTGCTGTACGTGACCGAACTCTCGACGGAGGAGAAGATCCAGATCGTCACCGAGTCGCTCGACCAGGATACGTCGGTGTTTGACAACACGCCCCGGTTCATCCAGGAACTCCTCTTCTTCCCCTATATCAAGGGGGCCGACTTCGTCGAGACCTTGTGGAGCAGTGAAACCGGTTTCGACCGGGTCAATACCGCGTACCTGGAGCGCCCGACGACCACCGAACAGATCTACCACCCCGAGCTGTACCAGAAGGGTGAGACCGCCGCACCGGTCGCGCTCCCGGATACGCAGCTCGAAGGGTACGAGGCAGAGGAGGAAGCCGTTTGGGGCGAGGTCTCGTTCAGGGTGATGTTTGAGCAAGGTTTGGGCGCCGAGCAGGCCGCCACGGCGGCTGCCGGCTGGGGCGGGGATCGATACCGCGTCTTGTGGAACGGCGAAGATGTGGCCTATGCACTGGTCTACGTGGGAGACACGAGCGAGGATGCCGCTGAGATGTACGAGGCGCTGGTGGCGTACGCAACGGCAGTCATGAACGTGGGAGAGCCGGAGTCCAACGAAACGAACACCAGCTTCGTCGGCGACGACTACGCCTACGCCGCTATTTCCGGAGACCGGGTGCTCTTTGTCGCTTCATCCGATCCGGAGGCCGGACCGGCGGTGGTGGCCGCCTTCTCCGACTTCTGAGCAGTCTCCTAAGGTGACGCCATGAGCGGCCGCCTCGTCATCTGCGCAACCCCTATCGGGAACCTGGGAGATGCCTCGCCGCGCCTCACCGAAGCATTGCGTAGTGCCGACGTGGTCTATGCCGAGGATACGAGGCGTTCCCGGGTGCTCCTCACCGCCCTGGGCCTCGACCGGTCACTGCGGTCCTATTTCGTCGGCAACGAGGAACAGCGTGCCGGCGAGCTGGCCGGGTATCTCGAGGCCGGACAGACCGTCGTCCTGATCACCGATGCCGGTATGCCCGCCATTTCCGATCCGGGAGTGAGTGCCGTGCAGGCCGCCAGGAACATCGGAGCGGACGTGCACGTCATCCCCGGTCCGAGTGCGGTTACGGCAGCTCTGGCAGTCTCCGGGTTCGATGCTCAACGGTTCGTATTCGAAGGCTTCTTGCCGAGAAAGGGCCCCGAGCGCAAGGCCCGGTTGAGGTTCCTGGCGTCGGAAGAACGGACCATCGTCCTGTTCAGCGCCACCCACCGGGTAGCCAGGGATATCGCCGATCTGGCTGCTCACCTGGGTGCCGACCGGCCGATCGCCGTTTGCCGGGAAATGACCAAACTTCACGAGGAAGTCAGATGGGAGACCCTGGCGGAGGCGGTCTCCGACCTGGAAGAACGGGGACCCAGAGGCGAATACACGATCGTGATCGAAGGGGCGGCTCCGGCCGAACCGGATCTCGATGCAGCTCTGGCAGAGGCCCTGCGGCGTATCGAGGGGGGCGAGAACCTGGCGGCCGCCGTCCGAACGGTGGCCGCCGAACACGGTGTGCGGAGACGGCAGCTCTATGAGGCCGCGCTGGGCGTAACGAACCAAACCCCTTGAAGCGATGCTGAAGAGAACCGAACCTAGGCCAGCTGTGCCCTGCAGCCGGCGCAGATGCCCTTGCCTTTGAATGACCCCACGTCGTCGGTTGATCCGCAAAAGGTGCAGGTTGCTTCCAGTTTGCGAATGACGATCGCGTCTCCTTCGACGGCAATCCCCAGCTGATCGCCTTCGCGGATATTGAACAGTCTGCGAGTTTCAGCGGGGATCACGATTCTCCCCAGGTCGTCGATCTTCCGGGCAATACCGGTGTCCATGCCACCTCCCTGCTGAGGACAGAAGTCCCGTGACCCGGTGCCCTGATGGGTGCCTGGTTCTTCCAGAGCATACCCAAGGAGCGCGCCCATGTGGAGGGGTTCTTTTTGGGCGAACTACCCTCCACACCATGTGGGTTGATTCGCACTGCCACCTTCAACTAGCCGACGAAGCGGCGCCCCTTCTCCTGGACCGGGCACCCGACGTTGACTGGCTGGTCGTGCCCGGCATCGATGCCGAATCGTCTGCAGCAGCAGGTGCGCTGGCCGACCGGTATCCGGATCGGATCGTCGCGTCCGCGGGTCTCCACCCTCACGAGGCAGATAGGTGGGCGAGTGAGAAGGCCGCCATCGCCGCGCACGCCGAACGGGCGGCTGCCGTCGGTGAGATCGGGCTGGATTTCTACCGTGACCTGTCTCCGCGCGACCAGCAAGTCGAGGCATTTGTCGATCAGCTGCGTCTGGCGGCCGAGCTCGACAAACCGGCGATCGTCCATTGTCGCGATGCGTTTCGGGAGATTCACGACATCGTTGACCAGACCGGGGTCGGGGAGCGGGTGGTCATGCATTGCTGGACCGGCGGGTCGCGCTGGACCCGACGGTTCCTTGATCTCGGCGTGACGATCTCCTTTGCCGGGCCGATCGCTTTCGAAACCGGTGACACCATCCGCCGGGCGGCCGCCGTCGTACCGCCCGACCGGGCACTGGTCGAAACCGACACGCCGTACCTGTCGCCACCGCCCTTCCGGGGCGAGCCGAACGAGCCCGCCCGGGTTGCCCTGGTCGGTGCCGCCCTGGCTCGCGTGTGGGGAATGACCGACGAGGAAGTCGCCGGGGTGACGGCCGAGAACGCCCGCCGGATCTTCCGGCCATGACTCAGGGCAAGCGGACAATCCAGGAGCTCCTGGAGCGGTACGATCTCGTGCCTCGCAAGGCGCTCGGCCAGCACTTCCTGGCCGATCCGAATCTGGTTCGGAAACTGGTGGGTCTCGCCGAACCGGGGCAACAGATCGTGGAAGTCGGTGCCGGGACCGGCGCCCTCACCAGAGCGCTGGGCGAAGCCGGCTTCGACGTGGTCGCCTACGAGGTGGATGAGCGGCTGCAACCTGTCTTGAAGGAAGTGCTCGACGGACTCGACAACGTCGAGGTTCGTTTTGCGGACGCCCTCGCCGCGCTCCCCGATGATCTCGGGGAAGGACCGTGGACCATGGTGGCGAACCTTCCGTACAACGTCGGGACCCCCTTGCTTCTGAAGACGCTGACCCACGGAACCAACGTGAGCCGATTCGTGGTCATGGTCCAGAAAGAAGTGGCCGACCGCCTGATGGCCGGGCCGGGCTCCCGCACCTACGGGATCCCGTCGGTGGTCGTGGCGCTCCACGCTGAGGTGCACCGCGAATTCACCATCGGACCGCAGGTCTTCATCCCTGCTCCAACCGTCGACTCTGTCGTCCTCACGTTGCGACGGCGGGTTCCTCCCTCCGCGGCACCGCGTGCCATCGAACTAGCCGCCGCAGCGTTCAATCAGCGCCGCAAGATGCTCAGACGGTCGCTGGCCGGGAAGATCGCCTCGGTCTCCGATGTCCTTGCCGACGCCGGGATCCCCGGGGATGCTCGAGCCGAACAGTTGTCGCCCGCCGATTTTGTGAACCTGGCCGAGCGAGAGGCACATCGTGGAAGCTGAACCCCTGGTCGTTGAAGCTGCCGCCAAGGTCAATCTGTCGCTGCGCATCAAGGCGCCGGATGGCTCCGGCATGCATCCGCTCCTGTCGCTGGTCCAGTCCTTTGATCGCTGTGACCGGCTCGAAGCTGCGCCGGCCGACGAGGACGAACTCGACCTCGGTGATGTCGATCTGCCGGCCGGACGGGACAACCTGATCTGGCGAGCCGTCGACCGTCTCCGTGCGGAGACCGGCAACCGGCGTCCCCTGTGGTTCTCCCTGGCCAAGCGGATCCCCGTTGCGGCCGGCCTGGCCGGGGGGAGCGCCGACGCCGCCGCAGCACTGGTAGCGGCAGCGTCCCTGCTCGGCATACCCCGGGCCACGATCATGAAGGTCGCGATCGGGGTTGGGGCGGATGTCCCCTTCTGCATTCAGGGCGGGTTCTCCTGGATGGAGGGCTACGGCGAGGATCTGACGCCGCTCAAGGAGGTTCCGGCCGACTATGCAATCGCCGTGGTTGTGCCCCCGTTTCAGCTCGACACGCCCGCCGTGTACCGGCGGTGGGATGAGATGGGCGAACCGGCCGGACGTCCGGTCGACGGCAAATACCTGCCCCCCTCGCTGCGGTCCTTCGGTCCCCTGGTCAACGACCTGTATCCGGCGGCGCTCGACCTGCGGCCCGAACTGGGTGAGTGGCAGGCGGAACTGGCCGGCCGGTGGGAACGACCGGTCATGCTGTCGGGGAGCGGACCTTCGTTGTTCGCCTATTTCGGCAACCGGAATGAAGCCGAAGAGGCAGCCGGGCTCAGCCCGATCGAGGCCCGCGCCCGTTTCGCAACCGCCCCGGTGGCCTATGGTGTGCGCGAGGTTGATTCCGGCGCCGGGAACCGTTCGCATTAGACTCTTGGCCGGGCCGAGCCCTTTCCGACTTCGTCGGTGGGGGGTGGTGTAATTGGCAGCACAACGGGTTTTGGTCCCGTCAGTAGGGGTTCGAGTCCTCTCCTCCCAGCCCACAACCGAGGAGGACAACTATGGCGGTGAAAGCTCTGGTGCTCGCCGCCGGTGCGGGCACCCGGATGAAGTCCAGCGCCCCCAAGGTCCTGCAGGACCTGGCCGGGCTGCCCCTCCTCCAATGGGTGCTCGACGCCATCGCTCCGCTCCCGCTTGACGAGATCGTGGTCGTCGTCGGGCATGGAGCCCGGGAGGTCGAGAAGATCCTCCCTGAAGG
Source organism: uncultured Actinomycetota bacterium (assembly GCA_963707435.1). Taxonomy (GTDB): domain Bacteria; phylum Actinomycetota; class Acidimicrobiia; order Spongiisociales; family UBA4744; genus UBA4744. Next base: position 11,857 of record CAVPPF010000006.1, read on the forward strand.
AGTGGAAGCGCGCCTCCAGGATCAGCAGCTCGGCACCGGCCATGCCGTCCGGGCCGGAGTGACCGGCATGGACATTGGCGGAAACTCGATTCTCGTCCTGCCGGGGGACATGCCGCTGCTGACCGGAACAACGATCCGGAAGCTTCTCGACCAGCATCAGGAGGGCACGGCGGCCGCCACCGTGCTGACTGCCGAAATCGAAGGCAGCGACTTCGGCCGGATGGTGCGCGACGGCACCGGGCGGCTGGTGGGCATCGTCGAACTGAAGGATGCCGACCCGGACCAAGCATCTGTGCTGGAGGTGAACGGGGGTGTCTACGTTTTCGACGGGAACCTGCTCGGCGAGGCGCTGGAAAGCCTGACCACCGAGAACGTGCAGGGCGAGTACTACCTGACCGACGTGGTCGGGATGCTGGTGGGAGCCGGTCATACGGTCGATACGGTCGTGACGGACGCCGCGGAATTGACCGGCGTCAACAGCCATCAGCAGCTGGCCGATGCGGCCCACCTGGTACGCCGGCGGATCAACGAACATTGGATGTCCGAAGGCGTGTGGATGCAGGACCCGGACCGCGTGTACATCGGCGCTCGCGTGCAGCTGGCGGCCGGCGTTCGCATCTTCCCCGACGTCCACCTGGAAGGCACCACGGAGGTCGGGGCCGACACCATCCTCGGGCCGGACGTGTACGCCCTCGATACTCGGATCGGGACGGGCAGCCGGGTGTGGTATTCGGTCATGCGCGGGTCGTCCGTCGGTGATGAAGCCGAAGTGGGTCCGTACGCTTCACTCCGGCCGGGAACGGTGCTCGAGGCACGATCGAAACTGGGTACCTTCGTCGAGACGAAGAACACCCGGTTGGGAGAAGGTGCCAAAGTCCCGCACCTCGCCTACATGGGTGATGCCGACATCGGCGCCCGCGCCAACATCGGTGCCGGTTCGATCACCTGCAACTACGACGGGGTCTCCAAATACCCGACCAAGATCGGCGAGCGAGCCTTCATCGGTTCGGACACGATGCTGGTCGCGCCCGTCACGATCGGCGAAGACGCCTACACGGGCGCGGGTTCGGTCATCACCCAGGACGTTCCTCCCGGTTCGCTGGCGGTCGAGCGGAGCGAACAGCGAGAGATCCGCGACTACGCTGCCCGCGTACAGGCCCGCAAGAAAAAGAAACAGCAGGGTGACTAGCCCATGGAAGTCGTAGGCCGCAAGCGGTTGATGCTGTTCTCCGGCAGCGCCAATCAGGCGCTCGCCGAGGAAGTAGCCGATCTGATGGGGGTGCGGGTCGGCGGTCTGCAACGATCGGTCTTCGCCAACGGCGAGATCTATGTGCGCCCGACGGAGAGCGTGCGGGGTGCCGACTGCTTCGTGATGCAGAGCCACAGCCACCCGATCAACTTCCACATCATGGAGCAGTTGATCACCATCGATGCACTCCACCGGGCCTCGGCCAAGCGGATCACCGCGGTCATGCCGTACTACGGGTATTCACGAGCCGACAAGAAGGTGTCTCCCCGGGAGGCGATTTCGGCCCGGATGGTTGGAGACCTCTTCATGGCGGCCGGGGCCGACCGATTGGTGTCGGTGGATCTTCACACCGGTCAGATTCAGGGTTTCGTCTCGAAGCCGTTCGACCACCTCACGGCCCTGCCGATCTTCGTCGAGTACCTGCAGGATGTCATCGATGGCCCGGCCACCGTGGTGTCGCCTGACGCCGGCGGAGTGAAGCGAGCCGAGAAGTATGCCCGGCACCTCGACGCCTACGTTGCGTTCGTCCACAAGCGGCGCGAGCCCGACCATCACAACGTTTCAGCCGCCCTCACCGTCATCGGCAAGGTGGAGGGCCGTCACGCCATCGTCGTCGACGACATGATCGACACGGCCGGAACCGTCTGCAACGCCGCCGAACTGCTCCGCGCCAAAGGCGCCGAGAGCGTGCGGGTGGTCGCCACCCACGGTGTGCTGTCGCCACCCGCCATCGACCGCCTCAAGAACGCTCCCATCGAGAAGGTCATCCTCACCAACACGCTGCCGATCCCCGAAGAGGCAGAGGGCTTCGACAAACTCGAGGTTCTGTCCGTGGCCCCGATCGTGGCCGAGGCGCTGCAGGCCATCTTCATCGACAGCTCGGTTTCGGAGATCTTCCTCGGCGAGAACGTCTAGGAGCAGGGCGGTGGCCGAGCAACTTGTCACCGTTGCCACCTGTGCGACCGCTGAAGAAGCCGCTGCAGGTGTGGCCGTCCTCACGGGTCGGGGAATACCGGCGTCACTCCGCCCGGTGGATGATCGGACCGAGATCCTCGTTGCGGTCCCCCATGGCCCCACCGCCCGGCGAGCCCTGCTCGACGATCGCCTGGAACGCCAGGGCCGCGTCCCGCAGGAGATGTCTCTGATCATGAAGCTGGCACTGGTCGTTACCTTCCTGGCTGTAGTCGCCTTCGCAGTCCTGACGGTCACGCTCGGCTGATAGAGCCGTTCTTGCGTCAGAAACCTGCGCATAGTCGCGGTTTCTCACGCAAGAACGGGGATTGGCCGTGCGGTAGGTTGATGGAGATGGATACGACGATCATCACGATTCACACCGGCCACCAGCGCCGGACGGTTGACCTCACCACCCAGGCCGCTCAATTCGTCGCGAGGCGAGGAGACGGTCTGCTGTCGGTGTTCCTGCCGCACGCAACGGCAGGTCTCGCCATCGTCGAAACGGGAGCAGGCAGTGATGCGGACCTCATCGACGCGCTCGACGAGATGCTGCCCCGGGACGGCCGCTGGCGGCACCAGCACGGTTCGCCGGGCCACGGTGCCGATCATGTCATGCCTGCCTTCATCAGCCCGAGTGTCACGATTCCGGTGCAGGGTGGGCGGCTTCTCCTCGGGACCTGGCAGTCACTCGTTCTGGTCGACCCGAATGCCGACAACCCGGAGCGCCAGATCCGGTTCAGCTGGATCCCTGCTTGAGGGGTGTCCCTCGTCGACCGTCGGTCCGGGAGCACCTCGCCTCTGCCCGTCCCTCACAGCGAGGGCATTTCTATGACCTCACCCGCATAGATCAGATCAGGGTTTCTCGAGATGAGATGGGGTCGATTGTGGGCGATCACCCGCTGCCAGTACGGGGCGATCTCTTCACCGGCGGGACGGCGGCCGAGATGCTGCGCCAGGTGGCGACGGCACATCACCCACAGGTTGTCGCCGGGCTCCACCATTACCTCCACCGGGGCCGTTTCGCCGGAAGAGGCCGGGTCGTCACGATCGGCGGGAGGTTGCGACGGCATAGCGGGCGCTTCAGGCGAGAAGAGGTCCCGGGGTGATTCGGGGAGCCGTTCGGTGACACCCGGCGGCAGGAGAAGGTCGACGCCCTCGACGATCACGGCGACGGGCGGGGGAGGGTCGGCCCGGACCGGAACTGCCGCCACGGTAGAAGCAACCAGGATCGTCCCGAGGGTACGCTCGGCGGCTCTCCGGATCACCGGGAGCGTCATCCACTCGACCGACCGGATGAGCATCGGGATCCTCGTCGCTTGGGCGACGAGATAGAGGAGCGAGGAACCGAGCAGCCAGATAATACATCCGGCGGCCGCACACCAAACGGCGGCAGCGATGGCTTCCTCGACGGGCGTTGTCCGGATCCACACCCCGAAATCGGACCAGGGAAGCGGCAACCGGCGAGGCCGGCTCACCGAAAGCAGCCCGGCCAGCGCCACGGCCTGGGCCCCGAGGGCGGCGGCCAATCGAAGGAAGCGTGTTCGTCCGCGCATGACCCGATCATCCTCCGCTGGCACCCGGCGGTCAAGTGTTATCTACCGTCACCAATTGCCAACATAAACAAACTATTGACTCCAGGCATGAAGCCGACCTATGCGCTCCGACGGCGAGCCCGCGAGGGACTCGAGGCGGGTGGCGCTCTGTTCGGGCTGAGGGAGTCCCGGTGATGCGCCGGCCCCTGGTCTCCAGAGTGTTCGCACGTACGGCGGACTACTTCGTTACGATTGCCGTGGTTGTCACACAAGGAGCGAGCGTGCGCGTACGAATCGGAATCGGTGATACGTCCCGGGAGATCGAGCTGGAGGTCGCAGACGGGGACGCCCTCATCGCTGAAATCGAGGATGCGTTCGGCGGAGAGAGCACCATTCTGTGGTTCACCGATGTTCGAGATCGGCGAATTGGTGTCCCCGTGCCTCGTATCGCCTACGTCGAGCTAGAACCCGAGCAGCGGGTGTCGGTCGGGTTCACGGCGGGGTGAACCCCGTACCGGGACCGTGTTGGATTAGACGGCGCGACGCCGGCGTTCGGCCAGCCAGCGCTTGCGGAGTCGCCGGCGCTCATCCTCTGCGTATCCGCCCCAAACACCGGCCTCTTGATTGGACTCCAGCGCGTACTGGAGGCACTCTTCTTGGACGGAACACTGCATGCAGATTGCCTTGGCCGCCGAGATGAGATCGAGGGCAGGTCCGGTCGTTCCGACCGGGAAGAAAAGGGACGGCTCAGAGTCTCGGCACGCGGACATCTGCCGCCATTCAGTCATAGTTAGCACGGGAAACCTCTACAGAACGTAAACATTGTGATTTGCTTCACAAACGATACTGTCCGCGCAGCTGGTAGGCAAGAGGTATTTTCATGATCAATATGAACGACGAATCGAACAGCTCGATCCTGGTCGCCGGACACCGGGGATTGCCACTCGAGTACCCGGACAACACCATCGAGGGCATCCTCGCCGCCGCCGAAGTATGTGACATGGTCGAGGTTGACGTGCGCCGCACCCGGGACGGCGTAGCCGTGCTTTCCCACGATGCACACCTCGGAGGGAAGGCCATCATCGACACGACGTGGGAGGTGCTGGCGGAGGTCGACGTCGGTGGCGGACTCCATCCGGCACGGCTCGACGACGTTCTCGAGGCTGCCGGCACGTTCCCGTTCAATTTCGAGATCAAGAACTCACCACTCGATCCGGACTTCGACGACACCTTCGCCTTCGCCTGTGAGGCGGCGAGCCGGGCAACCGGCCGGGACGTCGTCACCAGCTTTCACTGGCCGACAATGGATGCGGTACGTGATGCTCACCCGCACCTCACCACCGGGCTGCTGGTCGACCCGACGGGTTCGCTGGATGCGGCCGTCACCTGGGCACGCGAAAGAGGGCACGGGGTGATTGCCCCGCACTGGTCGCTCCTCTCGGATCCGGCCGTGCTCACAGCGGCCGCCGGGGGCCGCCAACCCTTGCGGATCGTCGTCTGGACGGTCAATGATGAAGGAGTCGGCCGCACACTGGCGGCGGGCGGGGTTTCGGCGATCATCACCGATGATCCGAAAAGGATGGTTGTGGCACTGAAGGGCGGGGACGGCGATGACGATCAAGGATGAGCTGGCTGCGGAGCTCCACGAGGCCATGCGAGCGGGCGATCAGCGGCGACGGGAAGTAGTTCGCGAAATCGAAACGCTCGTGGCCCGGAAGCGGTCGGAACCCGGCTTCACGGGGCAGGTGGACGACGATCTGTACCGCGAAGTGATGGGCGCCTTCGCCAAGAAGATGGACAAGGCTGCGAGTGAGTATGAAGGCCTCGGGGAGCGGGGCGTGGACATGGCAGCCAAGCTGAGGTGGGAGGTCGGCTACCTCTCCCGATGGCTTCCCACCAAGCGATCCGAGGAGGAAACCCGCCAGATCGTCCGGGAGGCCATCGCCGAGCTGGGCGCTGCCGACCCGAAGATGGCCGGGCGGGTGGTCGGTCATCTCATGAAAACCATGGGCGAGGATCTCGACGGAGGTCTGGTCAACCGGGTCGTCCGGGAAGAGCTCGACACCGGGTGAGGCTTCCCCACTTCGAGCCCATGCTGGCCAGTCTGTGGCCGGCACCGTTCACCGATCCGGGATGGCTCTTCGAGATGAAGTGGGATGGCGTGCGGGCAATCCTCGCCTGGGATGGGGAACAGCCGGTCCTGTACTCGCGGACCGGGCGAGAGGTCACCGGTTCCTATCCCGAGCTGGCCGGATTCGCCCCCGGGCGGCCGTGTGTGCTGGACGGCGAGATCGTGGCCTTCGACGAGCAGGGCCGTCCCTCGTTCGCGAGTCTCCAGAAACGGATCGGAATTGGCGGCGGGATGCTTGCTGCACAAGCAGCCCGGGCCAACCCCATTTCGTACGTGGTGTTTGACCTGCTCTTCGACGGTGAGGACCTGAGGAATCGGACTATCGAACAGCGCTTGGAGCGGCTCGGCGCCCTGAACCTGCCGGCGCCGCTGATCGGCTCCGCCGTCGTTGAAACCGAGGGCGAGGCGTTGTTTGCTGCGGTCGCGGAACGAGGTCTCGAGGGAATCGTGGCCAAACGTCTTGGTTCGCGCTACCGGCCCGGCGAGCGGTCGCCGGACTGGAGGAAGATCCCCCACGTCCGGGTGTTACGGGCCGTCGTCGGCGGCTTCACGCCGGGGGGCGGGGGCCGGACCGGCACCTTCGGATCGCTGGCACTCGGCCTCTGGGAAGGTACCCGCCTGCGCTGGATCGGGTCGGTCGGGACCGGGTTCGACGATGTGGCGCTGCGGGCGATTCGTGCCGCCCTGGACGAGATGACCGTCACCGAGAGCCCGTTTGAGAAAGACTCCGACCTACCGGCCGGCACGACCTGGGTCGTCCCGCATCTCGTCGCCCGGGTCGAGTTCAAAGAGTGGACCACCGCCGGCCGGTTGCGAGCCCCCTCGTTCAAGGGCTTCCTGGCCGATCCGGCCGAAGAGCAGACCTGGGAAACCGAAGGACCGGAGGAGTAGTCACAGTTTCCAGTTTCCAGTTCCCAGTTCCCAGTTCCCAGTTCCCAGTTCCCAGTTTGCGAGAATGGTATGCCTTTACTGGCTACTGGCTACTGGCTACTGGCTACTGGCTACTGGCTACTGGCTGGTGGCTGGTGGCTGGTGGCTAGCTGGCGGCCTTGCGCTCCTTCGTTGCTTCGACGCTGGCCTTGAGGGCTTCGAGCAGATCGAGAACCTTGGTGGGCTCGGGGGTCTCCGGGCTCACGATCTCCTCACCTTCGATCTTCTTGCGGGCGAGTTCTTCGATGGCTCCCCGGGTCGGGTCCTGGTAGGCATCGGCGTCGAACGGTGAGGTCAGATTGTCGATGATCATCGCGGCCATCTTGACTTCTTCTTCGCGCACCTCGATCTCCGATTCGAGTTCTTCGAACGCAGGCGCCCGGATCTCATCAGGCCAGAACATCGTCTCCAGGATCAGCACGTTCTCATCGGCGCGGAGCGTTGCGAGGTACTCCTTTTCGCGGAGCGCGAATTTGGCAATCCCGACACGGTCCTTGTCGCGCAGGGCCTGCAGCAGGATGCGGTAGGCCTTCAAGCCTGTCTGCTCGGGGACCAGGTAGTAGGACGACCGGTAGAAGATCGGGTCGATCTCCTTCGTCTCCACGAACTGGACGACGTCGACGATCTTCGATCCGCCCCGGGACGTGGCCGCCTCCAACTCCTCGTCGGTGAAGACCACGTACCTGCCCTTCTCCACCTCATATCCGCGGACGATGTCGTCCCACGTGACTTCCTTGCCGTCGGCTTCTGCGACCCGCTTGTACTTGATGGCGCTGCTGTCGCCCGAGCGCAGCATCTTGAACTTCGGGGTCTTGTTCTCGGTGGCGGTGAACAGCGCCACCGGAATCGTGACCAGTCCGAAGCTGATGGCACCCTTCCAGATCGATCTCGGCATGGGAGACAACCTATCAGCTATCAGTAATCAGTGGTCAGAACGGCGCCCTCGGCAGGATTCGAACCTGCGCACCCGGCTCCGGAGGCCGGTGCTCTATCCCCTGAGCTACGAGGGCTCGAGTGCTGCAATCCAACGTGGAGACGCACCCGGCGCCGCGGAGTGTACCAAAGGTAGGGGCGTGCTCTCTCTGCCGCCGAGATGTGGCAACATCGGCACAGACCAAACAACCGCGGGCCGGAAGAGGGCACGACATGAAGGTGGGGATCGGCATTCTTGGAGGAGGAACCGTCGGCGGCGCGCTCCTCCAATACTTGATCAACGAACAGCAGGCCATCGTCGCCAAGACCGGACTGGAACTGGAGGTCCGGCGGGTGGCCGTGCGGTCCATCGCCAAGGCCAGGCCGACCCCGATTCCGCCCGAGCTCATCACGGATCAGCCGGAACACCTGATCGACGACCCAGCGATCGACCTCGTGGTCGAGGTGATGGGAGGTCTGGAACCTGCCGGTGATCTGGTCATGCGGGCGCTGCAGGCCGGCAAGCCCGTCGTCACGGCGAACAAAGAGCTCGTCGCCGCCCGGGGCGCGGAGCTGATACGTCGAGCCGAAGAAAAGGGTGTGTCGCTGCTGTTCGAGGCTGCTGTCGGGGGAGGAATTCCGATCATCCGGCCGCTCTCGGAGTCGCTCGCCGGCGAACGGATCACGAGGGTGCTGGGCATCGTCAACGGCACGACCAACTACATTCTGACGCGCATGAGCGATGACCTCGCCTATGCGGAAGCGGTCGCCGAGGCACAGGCGCTCGGCTATGCCGAAGCCGATCCAACTGCCGATGTGTCCGGTGCCGACGCGGCGGCCAAGACGGCCATCCTCGCCAGCCTGGCCTTCGGAACCTGGGTCTCGGTAGATGCCGTCTACCGGGAGGGGATCGAGGCGCTCGACCCTGTTGATCTGCGGTTTGCGGCCGATCTCGGCTACGTGCCGAAGCTTCTCGCGATTGGTGAGGAGTCCGTGCACGGTGTCAGTGCCCGGGTCCATCCTGCTCTCGTGCCCGTCGATCATCCTCTTGCGTCCGTGCGGGGAGCGAACAATGCGGTGTTCATTGAGGGTCCGCAGGTCGGGGAGTTGCTGTTCATGGGACCGGGGGCGGGAGGAGGGCCAACCGCCACCGCCGTGCTCGGGGACATCATCGATGCCGCCCGGGAACTGCTGGCGGAGGCGCAGGTCGCTCCCCGGATCCGTTTTGCGCCGGGTCGCTTGCGTGACTTCGGGGAGATCGAAACGAAGTGGTACGTCCGGCTCGAGGTCGCCGATGCTCCAGGTGTCCTGGCCCTGGTCGCCGGGACCTTTGGCGACGCGGGTGTGAGCATCAAGTCGGTGTGGCAGGAGGGTCGTGGCGAGGACGCAACGTTGCTCCTTATCACCCACGATGCGCTCGAATCCAACCAGCGGGCGGCTGTAGCCGGACTGAGGTCGCTCGATGTCGTGACCGAAGTTGCCGCGACCATCCGGGTTCAGAGCGACGAGCCGTGAACCGATGAGGTATCAGTCAACGAGAGGCCTGGCGCCGGCAGTCGGGTTCGACGACGTGCTCCTCACCGGCCTCGCTCCGGACGGTGGCCTCTACATCCCGGAGCGGTGGCCGGAGTTCACCTACACACAGATAGCGGCGATGCGAGGCCTGTCGTATCCAGCCCTGGTAGCTGCGGTCTCCGCTCCGTTCCTCGACGCTTCGGTGGCCGATCTGTCCGTCATCGCCGGGGATGCCTACGCCCCCTTCGAGAAACTGGTGCCGCTCACCGAACTGAATGACGGCATGTGGTTGCTCGAGCTCTACTGGGGCCCGACTCTGGCGTTCAAGGACTACGCGCTGCAACTGCTCGGCCGGTTGTTCGATGCGAGCCTGGCCGCACGGGACACCAGTGCCCTCCTGCTCGGAGCGACGTCGGGAGATACCGGATCGGCGGCAATCGAAGCGTGCCGGGACCGTGCGCGGCTCGACATTGTGATTCTGCATCCGCACGGCCGGGTGTCCGACGTACAACGCCGGCAAATGACCACCGTCGACGCGCCGAACGTGCACAACATCGCCGTGCAGGGCACCTTCGACGATTGCCAGGGCCTGGTGAAGAGGATGCTGGCCGATCCGGCCCTGCGTCGCGACCTCGGCGTGACCTCGGTCAACTCGATCAACTGGGTGCGGATCATGGCGCAGGTCGCCTACTACTTCTGGGCCGCTCTGGTGCAGGGAGCTCCGGACCGGTCCGTCTCGTTCGCGGTTCCGACCGGCAACTTCGGCAACGTGTTTGCCGCGTACGTGGCCCGCCGCATGGGGTTGCCCATTCACCGTCTCATCATCGGCACCAATCGCAACAACGCCGTATCCCGATTCTTCGAGACGGGCCGCCTGTCCATCGACGAGGTGGTTCCGACGATCACCCCGGCGATGGATATCCAGGTGCCGAGCAACCTCGAGCGGCTTCTGTTCGATGTGCATGAAAAAGACGGCGGGGCGGTCCGGGACCTGATGAGCCGTTTCGCCGAACACGGAGACCTCGAGATCGATCAGGTTCGGCTCCGGCATCTGCAGGAGTTCGTCTCGGCGACGTGGTTCGAAGAACCGGCCGTTCGCCAAACAATGGCCGGGGTGCTCGAGGAGACCGGGGTTCTCGTGGACCCCCACACGGCCGTCGGTATTGCCGCCGCCCGGACCGAAGACCGCGACCCGGATGTCCCGGTCATTTGTATCGGCACGGCCCACCCGGCGAAGTTCCCCGACGCCGTGGAAGCCGCAACCGGGGTCCGTCCTTCGCTTCCCGGCCGTCTCGCCGACCTGCTGGACCGCCCGGAAACCATGACGGTCCTGCCGCCGGATCATGCTGCAATCGAAGGGTTTGTTCGCTCGGTGATCGATTAGGGCTTGGAACAATCCCGATTCCGCCGTAGTATGCCGTTCGTACCTGAACACCTCGCCGCTTTACGCGTGGTGAGAGGTCGCCCCCACACCCAGGCAGCGGCATTCGTGTCGTACTGGATGTCGAGGTGTTGAACCCTCAGTTCCTGCTCTCCCATTCAGATCAGGGTCGAGCGCCAGGGTTCGAGGAATCCAAAGGCTGCGGCACAGCTCGCTAGATCGAGCTACCCGTCGGAAAGGACGATATGACCAGCAGATCCGAACTCCAGGGGAAACCCGTCAAGGACCTCCGTGAGATCGCTGCATCAGTCGGCGTAGAAAGCAATGGCCTCCAGAAGGCAAAACTCATCGAGGCAATCCTCGGTTCGCCGGACTTCGTCGTGACCGATGACCCGGCCCCCATCGATATGCCCGCGACTGTCCCTACGCCACCCGCGGACGCCGAACAAGCCGAAAAGGCCGACAAGGCCGAAGAGGCAGAGCAGTCCGAACCAACGGAACAGGCTGCGGAGGGGCAGGATTCCGACGAGCCTTCAGGCGAAGACCGCGCCGGTGCCGAGGAGTCACGTCCCCGGGGTGACGATCGCCAGCGGGACGACCGGCAGGATCGGTCCCGTCCCGGTGACGACGGCCAGGGCCGTAATCGCAACCGTCGCCGCCGGCGGAGCGGTGGTGGTGGCCAGCAGGAACAGATCCCGGAAGGCGATCTGGAGGTCCGGCAGGGCATCCTGGACATCCTTCCCGAGGGATACGGGTTCTTGCGGGTCACGGGTTATCTGCCCGGAGACAAAGACGTCTACGTCTCTGCGAGTCAGGTTCGCAAGTTCGGGCTCCGCAAGGGCGATCTGGTCAGCGGACCGATCCGTCCCCCGCGGTCCCAGGAGAAATTCCCTGCGCTCACCCGGATTGAGACCATCAACCTGCTGTCGGCCGAAGAAGGCCGCAACCGGCCCCGGTTTGAGAAACTGACCCCGCTCTTCCCCGACATGCGGCTCCGGCTCGAGATCGAGGGCGAACCCAATCAGGAGCTGGCCAGGATCATCGACCTCGTTGCCCCGATCGGCAAGGGTCAGCGCGGCATGATCGTCTCCCCGCCCAAAGCCGGGAAGACAACCGTGCTGAAGGAGATCGCCCACTCGATCACCGCCAACAACCCCGAGTGCTACCTGATGGTGGTCCTCGTCGATGAGCGTCCTGAGGAAGTCACGGACATGCAGCGCTCGGTGAAAGGTGAGGTCGTGTACTCGACCTTCGACCGTCCCGCCGAGGAGCACACGCAGGTTTCCGATCTGGCACTGGAACGGGCCAAGCGGCTGGTGGAGATGGGCACCGACGTCGTGATCCTGCTGGACTCTGTGACCAGGCTCGCCCGGGCACACAACCTGGCAACTCCGGCCAGCGGCCGAATCCTGTCCGGTGGTGTGGACTCGACGGCGCTGTATCCGCCAAAACGGTTCTTCGGTGCCGCTCGCAATATCGAGGAAGGCGGAAGCCTCACGATCATGGGCACCGCACTCGTAGAGACCGGCTCCCGGATGGACGAAGTGATCTTCGAAGAGTTCAAGGGGACAGGCAACATGGAGTTGCGGCTCGATCGCGGGTTGGCGGACCGCCGGATCTATCCGGCCGTCGATATCAGCCAGTCGGGAACAAGGAAGGAAGAACTGCTGTTCAATCCTTCGGAGCTCGCTCAGGTATGGAAACTCCGGCGAGTGCTGCTGGCCCTTGAACCCGGCGCAGCTCTCGAGTTGCTCATCGATCGACTCAAGACCTCCAAGTCCAACGCGGAGTTCCTGGACGAAATCGCCAAGAGCACCGGATAAGCGGCATACTGCTGAGAACGAAGGAGAAAGCAGTGAAAGCAGGAATTCATCCCGATTACGTGGAGACCACGGTCAAGTGCTCGTGCGGCAACACGTTCGCAACGAGGTCGACCGAAGCCGAGCTCCATGTTGAGCTCTGCAACGAGTGCCACCCGTTCTTCACGGGCAAGCAGAAGCTGGTCGACACCGGTGGCCGCGTCGAGCGTTTCCAGAAGCGATACGGTCGCAAGAGCTTCACTGCCGACAAGAGCACCGACGCCTAATCGGTTCCGAGATCTTGAGGAGGAGCCGGTGAGTCGCGCCCCCAATGCGAGTGTCGGTGGCCAAGCCGTCATCGAAGGTGTGATGATGCGCGCTCCGGCCGCCTGGGCCGTCGCCGTTCGCCGGCCCGATGGTGTGATCGAAGCCGTGACCCACGAGCTGCCGAGACTCTCGTCGCGGTCGAAGCTGGCCCGCATCCCGTTCATCCGGGGCGTGATGGTCCTCGGTGAGTCGCTCACCCTGGGGTTCCGGTCCCTCTCATGGTCGGCCCAGAAAGCGGTGGGAGAAGACGAAGAACCCTTGACCACCCGGCAGATGGCCGTCTCGATGACGATCGCACTGGTCGCTTTCGCCGCCCTCTTCATCCTGCTGCCCCTCGGAGCTGCGTCGCTCCTCGAGCCGTACCTCGGCGGGTCGAAGTTCCTGTTCAATCTTGCCGACGGCGCCGTCCGGGCCCTGCTGTTCGTTGGTTACATTTGGGCCATCGGTCGTTCCAAGGAGATTCGCCGGGTCTTTCAATATCACGGCGCCGAACACAAGACGATCCACGCCTACGAAGCCGGTGATCCGCTCTCGGTCGACCGAGTCCAGCAGTACCGGCCCGAGCATCCGCGCTGCGGCACCAGCTTCTTGATGATCGTGGTCATCGGCTCGCTCATCGTCTTCACCCTCATCGGCCGGCCCTCGTGGCCCATACTCATCGCCAGCCGGGTCGTCCTCATCCCCTTCATCGCCGGGGCTGCCTACGAGATCCTCAAGTTCTCCGGGGCCCACGGTGGCGAGTTGATCGGGCGAATCCTGGCCGCTCCCGGACTCTGGTTGCAGCGCCTCACCACCGGCGAACCGGCGGACGATCAAGTCGAAGTGGCCGTGGCGAGCCTGCTCGCAGCGCTCGAACCAGACGAGATCGTCGAGGTCAAAGCACGCGGTCCCGTCAATCCGGCCGCGCTGGCTGCCCTGGCGGCGCTCGTGGGCGACTGATGGACCAGGGTTTTCATGAGCGCCTCAAGGAGATCGAGGCAGCCTTTGAAGAAACCGAGCGCCGGCTCTCCGATTCAGATGTGCTGGCCGATCAGGTGCGCTACACCGAGCTGACCAGGCGGCATGCTGAGTTGCGTCCCGTGGTGGAGAGCTTCCATGCATATCAGGATGCCCTCCAGGACGCCCGCGAGGCGGAGGAACTGGCCGAGGTCGAATCCGAGTCGGGGATGACCGCTGATCTTCGAGCCCTGGCTGCCGAGCGCCGAACCGCGGCCGACCGAATCGAGAGTGAACTGCGGCGCAGCCTCATTCCGAAGGACCCTAACGACGACAAGGATGTCATCGTTGAGATCCGCTCGGCGGCGGGTGGTGACGAGGCGGCGATCTGGGCGGGGGATCTGCTCGGGATGTACCGTGCGTACGCCGACCGGCGAGGCTTCAAAACGGAGATCCTCGAGTCTTCACCTTCCGAAACGGGCGGCGTGAAGGAGGTCATCTTTGCCATGAAAGGCAAGGGTGCCTACTCACGGATGAAGTACGAGGCGGGCGTCCACCGGGTCCAGCGAGTGCCGAAGACCGAGTCGCAAGGACGGATCCACACGTCGACCTCGACCGTGGCGGTTCTGCCCGAAGTCGAGGAGATCGAGGTTGCATTGGACCCGAGCGACGTGCGGGTCGATGTGTACCGGTCGAGCGGACCGGGAGGCCAATCGGTGAACACCACCGATTCGGCCGTTCGACTGACGCACGAACCCACCGGCCTGGTGGTCAGCTGTCAGGACGAGAAATCCCAGCTGCAGAACAAGGAGAAAGCCTTCCGCATCTTGCGGGCCCGCCTCTACCAGATGCAACTGGAGGAGCACCTCGGAGAGATCGCCGATGCCCGCCGGTCGCAGGTCGGGACCGGCGGCCGTTCGGAGAAGATCCGCACCTATAACTTCAAGGAGAACCGGGTCACCGACCACCGCATCGGGATGACGATCAAGCAACTCCCGGAAATCCTGGCGGGCGACCTCGACACGTTCGTCGACGCCTTGACCGAGGAAGAGGAATCCCGCAAGCTGGTCGAAGGGGACTGACTTCGGCGGTACGCTTGAGGCATGAGGTCGGGTACCGTCGGGAATCCTGGACTCACCGATTTCGAACCCGTCTACCGTGCCGTTGTGGACCTGGAAGACCGGGTCCGGATTGCGCAAAGTGAGCTCAGGTGTTGCCGGGCGTGTCCCCGTGTCTGTGGTATCGACCGGACCGGGCCCCACCTCCCTGCGTGCCGGATCGGCAGGCGGGCTCGCGTGGCGATTGCCTTTCCCCACTTCGGTGAAGAGGATTGTCTGCGAGGTACCCGGGGATCCGGCACGATCTTCTTCTCCTCGTGCAATCTGCGCTGCGTGTTCTGTCAGAACTGGGATATCTCGGCCTCCCCGGCGGGCCGCGAAGTCGATGCGGTGCAGCTGGCCGACGTGATGCTACAACTCCAGGAAACCGGATGTCACAACATCAACCTGGTCACTCCCGAGCACGTCGTTCCGCAGATCGTCGAGGCGCTCGCCGTGGCGATTCCCGGCGGCCTCCGCATCCCGCTGGTATACAACACGAGCGCCTACGACGGCCTGGCCTCGCTGAGTCTCATGGACGGGCTGGTCGACATCTACATGCCCGATTTCAAGTTCTGGGAGCCGGAAACCGCCCGGCGACTGGCGCGGGCCCATGACTACCCGGAGGTGGCTCGTGCCGCCATAAGCGAGATGCACCGGCAGGTTGGAGACTTGACCATCGGTCCCGACGGGACGGCCCGGCGTGGGCTGCTGGTGAGGCACCTGGTCATGCCCGGCCGGGGCAAGGAAGCTGCCTCGATTCTCCGGTGGTTGGCCGAGGACATCTCGCCCGACACCTACGTCAACGTCATGGATCAATACCGCCCGGACCATCGGGTCCCGGGCAATCCCCGCTACGCGGACATCGATCTGCGCACGCCTCAATCAGAAGTCGACGCAGCAATCATGGCGGCTCGCCGCGCCGGACTGTGGCGGCTGGACCGGCGGACCTGATGGATGACTCTGATGCTCTTGGGGGTAACGGGGACATCGTACCGACCCGCTTCTGGCACATCAGCGAGGACGGCCGGGTGCAATGCGATCTCTGCCCGCGGTCCTGCAAGCTCCGGGAGGGTCAGCGGGGCCTGTGCTTCGTCCGGGCCCGGCTCGACAACCGGATCGTTCTCACCACGTATGGCCGGTCGTCCGGTTTCTGTATCGATCCCATCGAGAAGAAACCTCTCAATCATTTCCTACCGGGAACTCCGGTGCTGTCGTTCGGGACGGCCGGCTGCAATCTGGCTTGCAGGTTCTGTCAGAACTGGGACATCTCGAGAGCGCGCGTGTTCGACAGACTCGCCGATCGAGCAACACCCGAGCAGATTGCCCGGGCGGCCCGCACGCACGGATGTTCGAGCGTCGCTTTCACCTACAACGATCCGGTCGTTTTCCACGAGTATGCAGTCGACGTTGCGGCGGCCTGTCGCGAGGTTGGGGTTCGAACGGTGGCGGTCACTGCCGGCTATGTGTGTCCGGATCCCCGTGAGGAGTTCTACCGGCACTTGGATGCCGCGAATGTCGATCTCAAGGCCTTCACCGAGCAGTTCTACAAACGCGTCTGCGCAGGCCATCTGCAGCCGGTGCTGGAGACCCTGCAGTACATCCGCGATGAGACCAGCGTTTGGCTGGAGATCACGACGCTTCTGATTCCCGGTCTGAACGACTCCGCCGAGGAACTCGACCGGCTGACCTCCTGGATTGCTGAGTGTCTCGGACCGGACGTTCCGGTGCATTTCACCGCCTTCCACCCGGACTACAAAATGGTCGACCGACCCGCAACGCCGGCGGCTACTTTGACACGGGCGCGGGGCTTGGGAATCGAGAATGGTCTCCGCTACGTTTACACCGGCAACGTGATCGACCCTCGCGGCCAGAGCACCTACTGCACGGGATGTGGATCGGTCGTCGTCGGCCGGGACTGGCACAGCCTCACCGGGTGGAACCTCGATGACCGCGGTCGATGCCTCTCCTGCGGGACAGCCTGTGCCGGTGTTTTCGAGCCGGGCGGTCCGGGCACGTGGGGTGGGAAGCGGCTGCCGGTCCGGATGGAGGAACTCAGCGGGCCGGGCCGATGACGAACGAACCGTAGCCGACCACCGAGTGATGGTCTCCGGCGGTATCGCCCGACGACCGCAGGTCGAGGAGCGCACACTGCCACGCTCGTCGCCCCGCGAGGAGCAGTGCAGCCTGGACACCCACGAGACCGCATGCATCTCCCCGGCTCAGTGCTTCCGGACGGATCGCCAGAATGGCGTCGGCGGTGCTCCGGTCGCGCGCCCGGGCCGAGGCGTAGTTCTGGTAGTGCGACAGATCTGAGCTGATCAGTACAAAAACCTCGTCGTCCCGGGTGAGCTCTTCCAGGAGTGTGGCGACGGTGGCCGGAGCAACGTCACCGGTGAGCAGGGTCAGCACGCTGAACTGCTCGAGCACGACCTGCAGGAAGGGGAGTTGCACCTCCACGCTGTGTTCCCGTGCGTGAGCCAAATGATTGGCAGCGACGACCTCGTCCGCTTCGACCCTGGCAGTCAATGCTGCGTCGCATTGCACGACCCCGAGCGGGGTTGCCAGTCCATCCGCCCCGGGGGTGGCGAGTCCGGAAAAAGAAACGAAGTGGGAAGGACCGATCACTACCAGCTTGCCGGTGGTTGGGGGGAGGCCGCGATAGGCAGCGGCCGCCACCGGACCCGAATACTCATATCCGGCGTGAGGAACGATGAAGAGCCTCGGATGGAGGGAAATGTCGGGCGTGCGGGCTCCTTCGAGCAAGGCCCCTACGGACGCTCGCAACCGGTTCGGGTTTGCAGGGTAGAAGGATCCGGCCACGGCGGGGGGCCGGATCCGGCCCGCCGGATCACCACTCATACGTGAAGGTTCGCTGGGTAGAAAACGTGTGCACCCCATCACTGTCGCGCCTGCGGCGTGGCTCGCCTAGGGCCATGTGCTCCTGTGAACATCAACCCGCCGGCGGAGTGCGACCACCTAGTGTTGTGGCTGCGTCCCGTACAGACCCACCATCGAGAGGGCCCAGCCGTGGCAAGAGTGGCAGTCGTCACCGATTCGGTCGCGATGCTTCCCGGGCAAATCGCCCGCAGCTTCGGCATCGGGGTGGTACCGATCATCCTCAACTACGGCAACCGGTCGTACCGGGACGGGGTGGACATCTCTCCCTCCAAGTTCTACGAGAAGCTGCGCGCCGATGAGGAGATCCCCACCACGGCAGCACCTTCCGTCGGCGTCTTCGTACAGGCGTACGAAGAGGCGCTCACCACTGCCGAGTCGGTGGTGGCCGTTCACGTCGCCCGGGAGCTGACCTCAGTCTGCCGGTCTGCCGAGATGGCCGCAGCCTCCATCGGGGGCGGTCGCGTCCGGGTGGTTGATTCCCGCTCGGCGACGATGGCGCAGGGATTCGTGGCTCTGTCGGCTGCCCGCGCCGGTCGGGCCGGCGCAGATCTCGAGACCGTTGTCTCCCGGGCCGAGGAGGTGCGATCCAGAGTTCGTTTCTTTGCCTTCCTGGAGACGCTCGAGTACCTGCGCCGCGGGGGACGGGTGGGGGCGGCTGCGGCACTGATGGGCCATGCCATACAGATCAAACCCATTGTCCACATCGTCGACGGACAGGTTGCCCCGCTGGCCCGGCCCCGCACCCGCCGGAAGGCGACCCAGGCCATGCTGGACATCATGGCCGAAGAAGTGGCCGACCAACCCGTCCATGCCGCCGTGCTCCACGCCGAGGCTCTCGAGGAGGCCCATAGCCTCCGCGAGCGCGTGGAGGAGGCCTTCACCTGCCTGGAGCTGCACGTGGCCGAGCTCACTCCCGTCATGGGTGCCCACACGGGGCCAGGCCTGCTCGGCCTGGCGTACTACGTCGAGTAGCCGTGGAGACCGCCCTCCTGCTGATATGCGCTTATGCGCTCGGGTCGATTCCGACCGGCTACCTCGTCGGTCGCTACTTCAAGAATATGGACCTGCGACGCTACGGGAGCGGTACGCCGACCGGATCCATGGTCTACGAGCATGTAGCCCGCTGGGCGGTGGTACCGGTCGGCCTCTTCGATGTCGGTAAAGCGGCCTTCCCGACCTGGCTTGGACTCCAGATCAGTGAGGAACTGGCGGTGGCTGCCGGTCTCGTGGCAGTCGTAGGACACAACTGGCCGGTGTTCCTCAGGTTCACAGGCGGACGAGGCATCAGCGGATTCCTCGGCATGCTGTCTGTTCTCTTCCCGGTGGGGGCCTTGTGGTTGCTCGGGTTTCTCCTCCTTGGCTGGCGCCTCGGCGACTCAACGGTGTGGACGGTTGCTGCGCTGGCCACGTTGCCTGCTTTCTCCTGGTTCGTCGAAGGTCCGGCGGTCATCCCGGCTGCTTCGGTGGTGATGCTGTTGATCACG
The DNA here is from genome assembly GCA_963707435.1 of uncultured Actinomycetota bacterium. Lineage (GTDB taxonomy): Bacteria > Actinomycetota > Acidimicrobiia > Spongiisociales > UBA4744 > UBA4744. Next base: position 31,005 of record CAVPPF010000006.1, read on the forward strand.
ATGGTCAAACGGGTCGAAGCCAACCGGCGCCCTCTGCCACCTCGGGGACCGGGTCGCCGGCGGGTGATCGTGCGCCGTCTCCTGTTCGACCGCGACATCACGTCGCACGCCCACTGGATCGCCCGATCGCCCGATGTCTAGGGGTCAAAACGGGACGATCGTACGCTCTCAAGTCTGAGGGTCTGCCAAACTCGAGCTCGATGACCTCGATTCACCAACTGCTTAGCGAACCGGGCATTTCGCGCCATGAGGCCGAACGTCTCCTGGTCGTCGCAACGGGCCGGTCGCGACGAGACCTCCTCGCCGGAGGCGAAGTCGACGCCGACAACGAGCGGCGGTACCGGGACCTGGTTCGACAACGAATCGACGGGGTTCCCCTCCAACATCTCGAGGGCACCGTGCAGTTTGGTCCGATCGATCTGCGGAGCGATGCGCGTGCCCTGGTGCCCCGGCCGGAGACCGAACGGCTCTGGGAGGAAGCGGTGACGGCGCTGGGCGAGGCAGGTCCGGGGACGATGATCGTCGACCTCTGCACCGGAAGCGGGAACCTGGCCCTTGCCCTCAAGCACCGCTTCGGTCCGGCTCAGGTCTATGCAACGGACCGCTCCGCGGACGCGCTGGCCCTGGCGGCGGAGAATGCAGCGGCCCTGCACCTCGATGTGACGCTTCTCCAGGGGGATCTGTTCGATCCCTTACCGCGGGACCTGTACGAACGCGTCGACTTGCTCGTCGCCAATCCGCCGTATGTGTCGGAGGCGGAGTTCGATCGGCTTCCCACCGATGTTCGTGAACACGACCCGCGTGAAGCTCTGGTGGCAGGCCCACGTGGTGATGAAGTACTGAGCCGCATCGCTGCGGATGCCTACTGGTGGATGGGGACGGGCGGCTGGCTGTTCTGCGAGATCGGCGAGACGCAATCGGCACGTGCTCTGGAGCTGTTCGGGGCATACCTCGACGTCGAGGTTCGGGCCGACCTGGCCGGGCGTCCTCGCATACTGGTCGGCCGCAAGGGAGGCCGTTGCTGCGGGTAACCCGGGTTGCAGAAACCGCCCACGTGGGGGAACCTGCCCGCATGCACATCAACGATGCGGTCGCCGCCATCGGACGAGGCGAGATCGTCGGCGTACCGACCGATACCGTGTACGGGCTGGCGGTCGACCCCCTCCAGGCAGAAGCCGTTCGGGCTCTCTTCGAGTTGAAAGGGAGACCCCGCCACAAGCCGATCGGCCTTCTCAGCGATTCCCTCGACCACTTCCGTCCGCTCGTTGAGGTGACCGGGACGATCGAAGATGTGGTGAGGGGACACTGGCCGGGGCCACTCACGCTGGTGGCGCGCAGCCGCGTTCCGCTGCCCGAGTGGGTCGGGGATCATCGGCGGCAGACGGTGGCCATCCGGGTTCCCGATCATCCACTGGCACGGGACCTTCTGGCGCTGACCGGACCGCTTGCCGTAACCAGCGCCAACCCGACCGATGAGGAGCCGGCCGTTTCGCACGGCCGGGCAGAGACCCTGTTCGGTGACGCAGTGGCGGTATACCTGCCGGGTCGTTGCCCGGGCGGGACTTCGTCCACCGTGGTGGACGTGACCGTGGACCCACCGAAGGTGGTCCGGGAAGGCCCGGTCGCGTGGGAGGTGGAAGATCGGTGAAGGTTCGAAGCTCGAGGTTCCCGCTTCCCGCCGTCTGTTCCGACAGACGAATCCGCCCGACCGCCCGCTACCCTTCGGTGCCTGGGACCACACAAGAAGGCGGACATCATGATTGACCCCCGTCCACTCGAAGATGTCGACGCAGAAGTTGCCGACCTCATCCGAGCCGATGCGGATCGCCAGAACTCGCATATTCATCTGATTGCGTCGGAGAACTTCGTATCGCGCGCAGTGATGGAAGCGTCTGGATCCGTGTTCACCAACAAGTATGCAGAGGGCTATCCGGGCCGCCGGTACTACGAAGGATGCGAGGTGGTCGATCAGGTCGAGGACCTCGCCCGCGACCGGGCCAAGGCTTTGTTTGGAGCCGACCACGCCAACGTTCAGCCTCATTCAGGAGCGCAGGCCAACATGGCCGCGTACTTCGCGTTCCTGGATCCCGGTGACAAGGTGCTTGGGATGCGGCTCGACCAGGGGGGTCACCTCACCCATGGCTCGCCGGTCAACGCCTCCGGTGAGCTCTATGAATTCATCGCCTACGGGGTCGACCCCGACTCCGACCTGATCGATATGGACGATGTTCGGCGTTTGGCGCTCGAGCACCGGCCCAAGATCGTTCTGGCCGGGTACACCGCCTACTCGAGAGTGCTGGACTATGCAGCGTTCCGGTCCATCGCCGACGAGATCGGGGCCCTGCTGATGGTGGATGCCGCCCACTTCATCGGTCTGGTTGCCGGCGGCGCCTATCCGAATCCGGTTCCCTACGCCGATCTGGTGACGGCAACTACCCACAAGGCACTGCGAGGTCCGCGCGGTGGGTTGATATTGAGTCGTGCAGAACACGCCAAGACCATCGACAAAGCGGTCTTTCCCGGCATGCAGGGAGGCGGGCTGTTCAATCAAGTCGCTGCCAAGGCAGTGTGTTTCCTGGAAGCATCCACCCCGCAATTCCAGGAGTATGCCACCCAGATCGTGGCCAATGCGCGCGCGATGGCGGCCCGGTTGACGGCCGAAGGGGTGAAGGTGGTCGGCGGGGGCACCGACAACCACATGCTGCTGGCGGACATGCGCAGTGTCGATGAGGATTTGACCGGAAAGCAGGCGGCCAAACTCCTGGACTCGGTCGGCATCACCTGCAACTTCAACACCGTGCCGTTTGATCCCCGCAAGCCGTTCATCGGGAGTGGCATCAGGATCGGCACACCGGCGATGACAACGCAGGGGATGAAAGAACCTCAGGCAGACGAGACCGCCGGGCTCATTGCCGACGTCTTGCGCCACCGCGACGATTCAGCCGCCCTCGTTGACCTGGAGAGCCGCATTCGCAAGCTGGCGGCCGCCTTCCCTGCCTATCCGGAGGGCTTTCCGGGGCATGTGTAGCGAACGAGCGTGCGCTCGCCCGGTCTTATGTGAAACAAATCACAAGCGTGTTGGGTTGTAGCCGACGATGAAGAAGGCCTCAGCCCACCAGCAGGTCACCCAGGCCGTCAACGACGGTTGGGTAGCGGGAGGCAGCTTTTTCGCTTCGATCATGTCCGGGACCCTGCTCGGATATTTCGCCGACCAGTGGCTGGGGACCGGGCCGTGGTTGGTGATTCTCGGCATCGTGGTCGGTGCCTATTCCGGCTTTCTGCGACTCTGGAACTTCGCCAAGCGTGAGGAAGAGCGTCATGGACGTTGAGGCGACGATCGCCAGGCATACCGCCCGTCGGGCGCTGTACCTGGGCCCCCTCATCCTGGCGGTCTTCTGGGCCACGCGGGGAACCGACGGTCTCGTTGCGGCAGCCATCGGTCTGGCCATCGTGGTGGGGAACTTCCTCCTCGCCGGGGCGATGTTGTCGGTAGCGGCGCGGGTTTCTTTGAGCCTCTATCATGCGGCGGCGCTGTTCGGCTTTTTCCTCCGACTTGGCCTGATTACCCTCACCGTGCTTATTATCAGTCGGCTGGTCGACCTGGACAGGTTGGCACTGGGGGTGACCGTGGTAGTGGCCTACCTGGGTTTGCTCACCTGGGAAGCGGTAGCAGTGGCCAAGGGTGCTGAAAGGGAGTTGGAGTGGAACTGATCCTGGCTATCGAAGAATGCGACTACGTCAACGAGGTTGTCTGCAAACCGGCCAGCGTGCTCGAGTTGTTCGAATTCCCCGCTCTCTTTGGCGACATCAACCGCACGGTGTTTCTCATTGCTCTGGCAGCGCTCATCGTCATCGGCATCCTCTTCTTTGCATACCGCAAACCTCGCCTGGTTCCGACCAAGTTCCAGGCGGCCGTCGAATCCCTCGTTGGATTCGTGAAAGACGAGATTGCCATCGGGATTATCGGCCCGGACGGCGTCAAGTACGCCCCATACCTGCTGTCGATCTTCCTTTTCATCCTCGTGGGCAACCTCTTCGAGATAACGCCCCTGATCAACTTCCCGATCACATCCCGGATGGCCCTCCCCGGATTCCTCGCCCTGCTGACCTACGTGATCTTCGTTGTTGCCGGCGTCCGCAAGCAAGGTCTCGGCTACTTCAAGGCCATTGCGTGGCCGGCCGGTGTGCCGACCGCAATGAAACCCCTGGTGGGCATCATCGAGCTGTTCTCGATTCTCTTTGTGCGTCCCTTCAGCCTGGCGGTCCGGCTCTTCGCCAACATGGTGGCCGGTCACGTCATGCTGAGCATCCTGTTGGTGTCGGGTGTGGTGTTCATCGGTGCGATCGGCGAGATCGGCCTGCGATCCACGATCGGCGTGGCCTGGCTGGGGATGGGCATCCTGATCTTCGTCTTCGAGATCATCGTGGCGGTCCTGCAGGCATACATCTTCACGTTGCTCTCAGCGGTATACATCCAGACATCGGTTCAACCAGAACACTGAGTTTGCGAAATAGAAAGGAAACGGAATGGTTCACACTCTTGCGACGGCGGTGACCCTGGTGCTCGCCCAGCTCACGGGGGACATCGGCGGCAGCCTGGCGCTGATCGGCTACGGCCTTGCCGCGATCGGCCCCGGGGTCGGTATCGGGATCGTGGTCGGCAATGCAGTTCAGGCGATGGCCCGCCAGCCCGAAGCGGCCGGCATGGTCCGCACCACCATGTTCCTCGGCATTGCCTTCACCGAAGCGCTGGCGCTGATCGGCTTCGTGCTGTTCTTCCTGGCCGGATAGCAAGGAGATCGCATGTTGAACGCCGCAACGAGCGTACTTCTCGCTGCCGAAGAAGAAGGGGGCGGAGGCATCGACCTGCTGCTCCCGGCTACTTCTGAGCTGATCGCCGGCATCATTGCGTTCGCCGTCGTCTTCTTCTTTGTTTGGAAGTGGGCCTGGCCCGCGATCAACCGGTCCCTCGAGAGCCGGCAGCAGGCGATCGGAGGCCAGCTCAAGGAAGCCGAGGCTACGAAACTCGAAGCCAAGAGCCTGCTCGACGACTATCGCGCCCAGATGGCCGACGCCAAAGCGGAAGCCGGCCGTATCGTCGAAGAAGCACGCGCTCAGGCCGAGTCCGTTCGCTCCGATCTGGTTGCCAAGGCCGAAGCCGAGGCGAGTCAGATCGTCGGCAAAGCGCGCGAGGATGCCGCCAACGAGAAAGCCCGGGCCCTGCAAGAAGCCCGTCAAGAGGTTGCCGACCTATCGATCGACCTTGCGGAGAGAGTCGTAGGAGAGAACCTCGACCGGGCCGCGCAACAAGGCCTGATCGAGCGCTATCTCGCCGATCTCGAGAGGATGGCGTAGTCGATGGACGATCGCATACGGGGCTATGCGGCCGGCTTTTTCGAGATAGCACGGGCCGAGGGCGAATTGGCGCGGGTGCAGAGTGAGCTCCTTCAGATCGTCAGCGCTTTTCGCTCCTCCGACGAGCTGCGCGACTCCCTCAGCAACCCCCAGTTGCCTCCCGAGCGAAAGAAGTCGATCGTCGACGGCTTGCTCAAGTCGCGTGCTTCCGAGCTGACCGTCTCCTTTGTGAACTTCGTGGTCGGCATGGGCCGGGCGTCGTCCCTGCCCGACATCGTGGATGAACTGGCCAACACGGCCGCGGCGGCCGTCAGCCGGGAGGTAGCCGAGATTCGTACCGCCGTGGAGCTCGACGCTGCCACGGTAGAACGCCTGGTGGCTGCCCTGGCCCGCAAGACCGGAAAACAGCTCGAACCAAAAGTAATCATTGACCCCTCCGTCGTCGGCGGCATCGTCGCCCGGGTCGGAGATACCGTCATCGACGGCTCTGTGCAGAAACGGCTCATCGGTCTGCGCGAAGCGTTGAAGGCCCGATAAGGAATTGGCAGGAGATTCGATGTCAGAGATGACCATCAAGCCCGAAGACATCACCGCAGCTCTCAAGGAAAGCCTGGCCGGCTGGCACCCGTCGGTCGAGGCCGAGACCGTTGGTTTTGTCGCGTCGAGCGCCGACGGGGTGGCCCGCGTCAAGGGTCTGCCCAATGCGATGGCGTCGGAGCTTCTCGAGTTCCCCGGCGGACTGTTGGGCGTCGCCCTGAACATCGATGAGGACGACCTCGGTGTGGTGTTCCTGGGTGAGGCAAGCCACATCGAGGAAGGCAATCCGGTCAAGCAGACGGGGCGAGTCCTATCCGTTCCCGTCGGGGATGCGCTGCTGGGACGGGTGGTCGACCCGCTCGGCAATCCCCTGGACGGAAAAGGTCCCATCAACTCCACCGAAACCCGGCTGCTGGAAACGCAGGCACCCTCTGTGGTGCAACGCCAGCCGGTGAAAGAGCCCCTCCAAACCGGCATCAAGGCCATCGACTCGATGATCCCGGTCGGACGGGGCCAGCGCGAGCTCATCATCGGTGACCGCCAGACCGGCAAGACCGCCATTGCCGTCGACACCATCATCAACCAGAAGGGCCTCGACGTTAAGTGCGTATACGTGGCCATCGGACAGAAGGCCTCGACCGTCGCCGAGGTGGTCGACGTGCTGACCGCCGCCGGGGCTATGGAGTACACCGTCGTCGTCCAGGCCTCTGCCTCGGCGCCTGCCGCGTTGCAGATGTACGCCCCCTATTCGGGTTCGGCGATCGGCCAATACTGGATGTACAACGGCCAGCATGCCCTGGTGATCTTCGACGATCTCTCCAAACAGGCCGTTGCCTATCGTGAGATCTCGCTCTTGTTGCGGCGCCCACCCGGCCGCGAGGCATACCCGGGCGACGTGTTCTATCTGCACTCCCGGCTCCTGGAACGGTGCGCCAAGCTCAGCGACGAGCTGGGCGGTGGCTCGCTCACCGGGCTGCCGATCATCGAGACCAAAGCGGGCGACGTTTCCGCCTACATCCCGACCAACGTCATTTCGATCACCGACGGGCAGATCTTCCTCGAATCGGACCTGTTCTACTCGGGCATCCGCCCGGCCATCAACGCCGGCATCTCCGTCTCCCGGGTGGGTGGCAACGCCCAGATCAAGGCGATGAAGAAGGTGGCCGGTCCGTTGCGGCTCAACCTCGCCCAGTTCCGTGAACTGGAAGCCTTTGCGGAGTTCGGATCGGAGCTCGATGCCGCCTCCCTCGCCCAGCTCGAGCGGGGCCGCCGGGTCGTCGAGGTGCTGAAGCAGGACCAGTTCTCGCCGTTCAAGGTCCAGGATCAGGTTGTTGCCATCTTTGCCGTCACCGAGGGCCACATGGATTCCATTCCCGTGGAGAAGATCGAGGACTTCGAAGCCGGTTTGCTCGACTACGTCGGCACCCGCCACCCCGAGCTGCTCGACCACATCGTTTCGACCGGAGAGCTGCCGGACACCGACGCACTGGTTGCTGCCATCGCAGGCTTCAAGGAAACCTTCGAGGGGTAGGGACTAGTGGCCAGCGCCGAACTTCGGGACACCAGACGGAGGATCAAGTCGGTCCAGTCGACGATGAAGATCACTCGTGCCATGGAGTTGATCGCTGCGTCGCGGATTCCGAGGGCCGTCGCCCGGGTGCAGGCGTCCAAGCCGTACGCCGCCAAACTGGTCGATGTGATCCGCAACGTTGCGGGCGCTTCGGGCGGCGCCTCGCACATGCTCCTCGAACAACGGCCGGTCAACCGGGCCGGCATCCTGGTCGTTTCGTCCGACCGGGGCCTGGCCGGCGCCTACGCCTCGACGATCATCCGCGAAGCCGAGCGGCGGATCGTCTCGCTCGAACGGTCCGGAACCCCGACCCGGCTCTTTGTGATCGGCAAGAAGGCCCAGACCTACTTCCACTACCGCAAGTACCACATCGAGCGTTCGTTCCTGGGAGTGACCGACACGCCCGGCTACGGGGACGCCCGGGCCATCGCCGCCACCCTCATGGATGCGTACGCCAGTGAGACCGTTGATTCGGTCGAGTCCTACTACACCCGTTTTCAGTCGGCCATGACCCAGGTGCCGACCCATTTCCAGCTGCTGCCGATTGCCGCACCGGACGCAGGCGATGAACCGGCATCGACCATCGACTATTCCTACGAGCCGTCGCCGGCTCAGATTCTCGACCGTCTGCTCCCTCGTTACGTCGAGTCGACGGTGTTCAGCATGCTGATCGAAGCATCCGCCTCGGAGCATTCGGCCCGCCGCCGTGCCATGAAGGCGGCTACCGAGAACGCCGAGGAGCTGATCCGGGTCCTGACCCGCATCGCCAACCGGGCGCGGCAAGCCGAGATCACCACCGAGATTTCCGAGATCGTCGGCGGCGCCGAAGCGCTTGCCCCGCAGAAGTAATGAAGGAGAAAGTCGCGTGACAGAAGCAAAGAGCGTCGGACGAATCACCAAGGTTGCGGGACCCGTTGTCGATGTCGAGTTCCCGCCCGACGGGCTGCCGGAGATCCTGTTCGCTCTCGAGGTCGACCTGACCGTGGCCGGACAAACCAGCACGGTCGTGGCCGAGACCGCGCAGCATCTCGGCAACAATCGGGTTCGGGCGGTGGCCATGGCGCCGACGGACGGGTTGATCCGCGGCGCAGAAGTGCGGAACACCGGAGGCCCGATCTCCGTCCCGGTCGGCAACCGCACCCTCGGCCATATCTTCAACGTCTGGGGTGCTCCGCTCGACGTGGGCCCGGATGAGATCGAGGCAGGGGAGAGCTGGCCGATCCATCGTCAGCCGCCGCGTTTCGAAGATGTTGAGCCGCAGCGGGTGGTGTTCGAGACCGGCATCAAGGTGCTCGACCTGGTTTCCCCGTACCTGCAGGGCGGCAAGATCGGCCTCTTCGGCGGCGCCGGAGTCGGCAAGACCGTGCTGATCCAGGAGATGATCAACCGGGTGGCCACCCAGCACGGTGGAGTTTCGGTGTTCGCCGGCGTCGGTGAGCGGACCCGCGAGGGGAACGACCTCTTCCTCGAGATGAAGGACTCGGGCGTCATCGACAAGGCGGCGCTTGTGTTCGGTCAGATGGACGAGCCTCCGGGTGTCCGCCTGCGCGTGGCGTTGTCGGCCCTGACCATGGCCGAGTACTTCCGGGACGTACAGAACCAGGACGTGCTGCTGTTCATCGACAACATCTTCCGGTTCACCCAGGCCGGTTCGGAAGTTTCGACCCTGTTGGGCCGCATGCCGTCGGCGGTGGGTTATCAGCCGACGCTGGCGGGTGAGATGGGCCAGCTGCAGGAGCGGATCACGTCGCTGAAGGGCCGATCGATCACGTCCCTGCAGGCCATTTACGTGCCCGCAGACGACATCACCGACCCCGCTCCGCACACGGCCTTCGCTCACCTTGATGCGACCACCGTGCTGAGCCGTCCGCTCACCGCGCTGGGCATCTACCCGGCGGTCGATCCGCTCGATTCGAGCAGTCGTGCGCTGGATCCGCAGATCGTCGGCGAGGAGCACTACGACGTCGCAACCAACGTCCAGCAGGTGCTGCAGCGCTACAAGGACCTGCAGGACATCATCGCCATCCTCGGCATCGACGAGTTGTCCGAAGAGGACAAACTGATCGTGAGCCGTGCCCGGCGTATCCAGCGGTTCCTCTCCCAGCCGATGTTCGTGGCCGAGCAATTCACCGGCCAGGCGGGTGTCTACACCCCGCTCGAAGAGACCATCCGCGCCTTCAAGATGCTGCTGGCCGGCGAGATGGACCAGTACCCCGAACAGGCCTTCTACATGGTCGGCGGCGCCGAGGACGTGGCGGCCAAAGCGAAGAGCATGGAAACGGCAGGTGTGTAGGTGGGTTTCCAGGTCGACATCGTCGCTCCTGAGTCGGTCGTTTGGTCCGGTGAGGCAGACTTCCTGGTAGCCCGGACCACGGAAGGCGAGATCGGCATTCTGGCCGGCCACGAGCCGCTGATGGCCGCTCTGGCCACCGGGGTGGTGGTGGTCGAGCATGCTAAGGAGAAGGTGACGATCGGCACGCACGGTGGCTTCCTGCAGGTGCTGAACAACCAGGTGACCCTCCTCACCGACCGCGCCGAGATCTCCACCGGCGACCGCGAAGCAGCCCTCCGGGTGGCTGAGGAACTCAGGGCTCAGGAAGAGGCCGGAGAAGAAGGCTGAGTTTCCTCGACGTTTCGAGGGATCGGCCGTCACTCCCTCCGTGTTCTGGCATGTTGCGCAAGGGGCCGGTTGGCTCGTGGCGGCGCCCGGAGGTACAATATTTCGTCTCATCGACGCACGTTCGAAGTCCGAATGTCTGCTGCGTCGGGTTCTTTTCAAGGAGGACATTTAGCTCATGCTCAAGAAGCAATGGAGGCTGATGGTCGGTCTCGTTCTCGTCTTCGCACTGGTTGCCGCCGCTTGCGGTGACGGTGAAGCGGAGGAGACGACCACCACACAAGCCACAACGACAACTACGGAAGCCACTACGACGACAACCGAGGCCACGACCACCACGGCCGGGGGTGAAGAAACGACCACGACCACTTTGGCTGTTCGGGCCGACGCAGATCTGGTGATCTGGGCGGATGATACGCGGGCTCCGGCCATTAGGCCCTTCGCCGAGCAATTTGCAGCGGACAACGGGATCACCGTTGCCGTTCAAGAGCTTGCCTTTGGCGACATCCGCGATCGTCTCGTCACCGCCGGCCCAGCCGGCGAAGGGCCGGACATCATCATCGGTGCGCACGACTGGCTCGGCCAGCTCGTTTCCGCCGGTGTTGTTGCTCCGCTCGACGTGTCGGGTGTGGCGGACTCATACTCTGAGGCTGCCATCTCCGCCTTCAACTATGGCGGCAATATCTACGGTCTGCCCTATGCGGTTGAGAACATCGCCCTGATTCGCAACACGGATCTCGTGCCTGAAGCACCGGCAACCTTCGAGGATCTCGTCGACGTCGCACTGCAACTCGAGGCCGACGGCACGGTCGATACTCCGTTGGCTCTCCAGGAGCAGGGCAACGGTGATCCCTACCACAACTACCCGATCGTGACCGCCCTCGGTGGCTACGTCTTCGGCCGCAATGCCGACGGGAGTTATAACCCGGACGACCTTGGCATCGACAGCGCCGGCGGTTTGGCCGCCGCGGAGTACTTCTCCGAACTCTCCGACGCGGGAGTGGTGAATATCGACGTTACGTACGACGTAATGATCGAGAAGTTCGGGTCGGGTCTGGCCCCGTTTGCCATCACCGGCCCGTGGGCGGTGTCCAGCTTCGGTGACGTGAACTACGTCGTCGAGCCGATTCCACCCGTCAATGGTGGTACGCCGCAACCGTTCATCGGCGTTCAAGGCTTCATGATCTCAGCATTCGCCGAGAATCCGCTGTTCGCTCAGACCTTTGTACTCGACTTCATGTCGACCGAAGAGGCCCAATTGGCGATGTTCGAGGCAGGTGGCCGTCCGCCCGCACAAACTGCCGCCTTTGAGAAAGCAGCAGCAGACGATCCTGACATTGCCGGGTTCGGTTTGTCCGGTGAGAACGGCTACCCGATGCCGGCCATTCCCGAGATGGGGTCGGTCTGGCAGGCCTGGACAGACGCCTACCAGCTGATCTTCCAGGGAAATGACCCGGATCAGGCATTCAAGGATGCGGCGGAGCAGATCCGTACGCTGATCGCAGGCTGATTCGATGACGGGGCCGTTCGGACCGCAGGAACTGTCGGGCGGTCCGGCTGACGGTCCCCAGAACGCTGAACGCCGGGGGAGCAAGCTCCCCCGGCGTTCCTGGTTCACGCTAGGAACCATCGTCAAGTTGCTACTGCTCGGTGCGGTCAATGCGATCGTGCTCGCCGGGCTTCCCTCCATGCTCGAACAGAGATGGTGGGTTGGGATCATTGTTGTCGGTTTTTCGACCATCCTCATTGACTATGCCTACCTCAGCAAGCGAGCGATTCCCCTCAAATACCTTGTGCCGGGGACCATATTCGCTCTGGCCTTTCAGGTGGTTCCGGTTGTCTATTCGGGATACATAGCCTTCACCAACTTCTCCACCGACCACCGCCTCACAGAAGAGCAAGTCGTCGAGCAGTTGTCCTCCCGGATCTCGAGTGTGCCGGGAAGCACCCGGTTTGGGTTGACGATCCTCGGTGACAACGAGGGGGCAGGTGAGATCGCTTTCTACCTCACCGATGACGCCGGAACCCAGTATCTCGGCACGACAGACGGTCTCGAGCCGCTCACTTCTGACCGGGTGACCCTCGGTGAGAACGGCAAGGTCTCAGCTGTCGACGGCTACACCGCTCTCACCATCCGTCAGATCGCCGATCGGCAGCAGGAAATCCTCGACCAGTTCGAGGTACCGACGGACGAAGGGATCATCCGAGCAGCGACCGTCACCACAGCCGCTATCTACGAACGCCTCTACGTGTACGACGAGGCAGCCGGAACCCTCACGAATACGGAAACCGAGACGGTGTACCGTCCCGTCGAAGGCCGGTTCATGTCGACCGAAGGTGCAGGCCTCGATCCAGGGTGGGTGGTTCCGGTTGGATTCGACAACTTCGTCCGTATCTTCACATCGGAATCGATTCGCGGACCGTTTATCCGGGTGTTCGTGTGGAACTACGTGTTCGCAATTATGTCAGTAGTGATTACGTTTGCGCTGGGGCTCGTCCTCGCCCTGGCGCTCAACCATCCGACGATGCGTGGCAAGCGGACGTACCGCTCGCTGCTCATCATCCCCTATGCCCTTCCGAGTTTCATGACCGCGCTGATCTGGGCCGGCATGCTCAACCAGGACTACGGCATCATCAACCAGATTCTCAGCGCCGATATCCCGTGGCTTCGGGACCCGACGATGGCCAAAGTATCTGTATTGCTGGTGAACCTATGGCTCGGGTTTCCGTACATGTTCCTGATTTCCACCGGAGCCCTGCAGGCCATCCCCGAGGAATTGAAGGAGGCTGCATTCGTCGACGGGGCGACTCCCCGGCAGGCTTTTCGCCGAGTCGTGTTTCCTCTGCTGATGGTGGCGTTGGCGCCGCTGTTGATCGCCTCATTCGCTTTCAACTTCAACAACTTCAATATCATCTACCTTCTCAACGGGGGCGGGCCTCCTATTGTCGGAGCCCAGACCCCGGCCGGGCACACCGATATCCTGATCAGCTACACGTATCGGTTGGCCTTTGAGTCAGGACGCGGGGCCGATTGGGGATTCGCCTCCGCCATCGCCATCATCATCTTCGTGATGGTTGCGGCCATTTCCGCATTCAGTTTCAGGAGAACCCGCGCCCTCGAGGAGGTCGGCTGATGGCCGTGACAGACGATCGAGTGCGTGTACCAGCCTCCGCGGGCGCAGTGGTTGGTGGCGGCAACCGTTTCATCCGCTGGATGCGAGGGATCGGTTGGCGCCATTTGGTCGCCTGGGCAGCGTTGATCTTCGCCGTCTTTCCCGTTATCTGGATCATCTCGGCATCCTTCAACCCGACCGGGACGTTGATTTCCCAACGGCTGATCCCGCGTGAGTTCACATTCGACAATTACAGCGAGCTTCTCCAGGGCGATGTTCCTTTCAAAGCCTGGTATGTGAACACCCTGCTGATCGCCGGTGGCGCGGCTCTGGCCAACACGATGCTTGCCGCCCTGGCCGCCTACTCGTTCTCGCGTATGCGATTTCGTGGCAGGCGAACGGGACTGCTTTCGGTGCTCCTCATCCAGATGTTCCCGCAGATTCTCGCCTTTGTTGCGATCTTCCTGATGATGGTTTCAATCAAGGACATCTTTCCTGCGATCGGCCTTGGAACCCGGACGGGCTTGATGCTTGTGTATCTCGGCGGAGCAATGGGTGTCAACACATGGTTGATGAAGGGCTTCTTCGACACCATCCCTGTGGACCTCGACGAGTCTGCGAAGGTGGACGGCGCCAGCCATATTCAGATCTTCCTGAGGATACTGTTGCCCCTGGTTGCGCCGATCCTGGCAGTTGTCTTCCTGTTGTCCTTCATATTCTTGATCAACGACTTCGTTATCGCATCGGCCGTGCTCGGCCAGGGCAGCCCGGACAAATTCACGTTGGCAGTGGGTTTGTATCGGTACTTGAGCGACCAGTTCAATGTGCGGTGGGGGCCGTTTGCGGCAGGCGCCCTGCTGGCGGGGCTACCTGTGGTGATCCTCTTCCAATTCCTGCAGCGCTACATCGTATCCGGACTGACCCAGGGTGCCGTCAAGGGATGACCCGGGATCATCGGCCGGGTTCGCACTGGGGTCACGTACAGCTTGGACCTAGACCCGTTTGTCCCGATCAACCTCACGTGCAGGGGGGTCAGAGAGGTGTCGATGGGGTCTCCTAAACTCGCTCGCGTGGGAGGTCGTTGCGGCGCCCTGGTCGTCATGGTGTTGCTGGCGGCTGCATGCTCCAAGGTAGGCGAATCGACGACCACGACCGAGGTACCGGCTGCGTCGACGACCACCACGTCGTCGCAGTACGCAGGACCCCCCCTCTATCTGAATCTGATGTGGCACCAGCATCAGCCCTTCTATCCGAAGGACGAAAACGGCCTGTATACCCGCCCGTGGGTGCGGCTTCACGCCACCAAGGACTATTTCGATATGGCGGCGATGGTCGAGCAGTATCCGGAGCTCCAGGTGACCTTCAACCTCACCCCCGTACTACTGCTTCAGCTGGAAGATCTCGCCAAAGGAGCGAAGGACACCTACTGGGCGGCAGCGGAAAAATCCGCCGGGCAATTAGACAACCTGGATCGGGGATTCCTCTTGGACCGCTTCTTCGACGTTAACCCTCGAGTCATCGCCCGGTTCCCGCGCTACCAGGAACTGGCCGATTCCCGGGCGGCGCTCGGTCGGGAAGCAGCGCTCGTCCAGTGGAACGAGACCGACTTTCGGGATCTCCAGATACTGTTCAATCTGGCCTGGACCGATCCGCAGTTCCTTGCGGAAGAGCCTCTGGCAGCGCTGGTCACCAAGGGACGGGGTTTTTCCGAACCCGACAAGGCAGTCGTGTTTGCCGAACACCGGCGCATCATCGGGGAGGTCATTCCGCTCCTTTCTGCCCTCTGGAGTCAGGGCCGCATCGAGGTGACGACAACCCCCCTGGCGCACCCGATCCTCCCCCTAGTTTCCGACACGAATCTGGCCCTGGTCGGTGATCCCGCTGCCCTGCTACCCGACAATCGCTATCGGGAGGTTGCCGACGCAGATCAGCAGGTGATTCGCGGGCTCGACACGGCCGAACGGCTCCTCGGGCGGCGTCCTATGGGCATGTGGCCGGGGGAGGGGGCAGTGGCGGAGCTGGTCATGGGCCTATTCGCCAAAGACGGTGTGCAGTGGGTGGCGACCGGCGAAGATGTACTCGCCAAGAGCCTCGGGATAGGCTCGTTCGGTCGCGACGCACTAGAAACAGTCACCGACGGCGAGCTCTTGTACCGGCCGTGGGCGGCTGAGCCAAACCGGCCGCCGAATGTCTCGATGTTCTTCCGTGATGTGCGTCTCTCAGATCTCATCGGATTCGAGTATTCGGGGATGAGCGAACGTGCCGCAGTGGAGGACTTCCTGGGCAGGCTAGAGCGGATCCGCGACTCGCTCGACATGCAGGCCGCGACCGACTCGGGCCGGCCTTACGTAGTGTCGGTGATCCTCGACGGCGAAAACGCCTGGGAGAACTACCCCGACGACGGCAGACTATTCCTCGGCGCTCTCTACCGGGCTCTCACCACAACCGAATGGGTCGAAACCATTACCCCGAGCGAGTATCTCGAGCGATTCGCGGCCTCTGAAGTCATCGATCAGGTCTTTCCCGCCTCGTGGTTCCAGCCGAATTTCGCTACGTGGATCGGTGAAGATGAAGAAGCCGCCGCCTGGGACTATCTCTACCGGGTCCGACAGGATTTGCGCAAGGCCCAACAGAGCGGCGACTATGACGAAGCTGCCCTCGAAGCCGCCTACGAGAAGATGTTGTTTGCGGAGGGTTCCGACTGGTTCTGGTGGTACGGCTCGGATCAGGACTCGACAAACGACTCGTACTTCGACGGTGCCTTCCGGGAGCTCCTCGGACAGGTCTATGACGCCCTGGGCCAGGAACGTCCGGGCTTCGTAGGCGTTCCGATCATCCCTGAAACGCCGGTCGTTGCCGAGCGGTCACCATCCGATCTCTTGACCATCACCATCGACGGTGAACTCTCCGATTGGGTAGAAGCAGGGCGATACTCCTTCATCGACTCGGACATGGATTCCTTGTGGTGGGCGTTCGACAAGGAGAACCTCTATCTGCGAGTTGATCAGAATCCGATCCTGAGTTCGCTGCCCAACTTCGTGATCTATCTGGGGACTCCGCAGGGTGACAAGGTAGCGGTCGGGCTCGACGGTTCTCCGCTCGGTTTTGGGGCAACCCACCTCATTCGACTGGGCGATCGATGCACGCTCGAGAACGGGGCCGGAGAAGAGATCCTGGGAACCGTCGAATGCTCGACGTTCCCACCCGATCTCGAGGCGGCAATTCCCCTGTCGGAGCTCGGGGCTCTGGAAACGGGGGACTCGCTCCTCTTGAAGGTCGAGCAAGCGGGCCAACGACAGCCTTCAGCGGGCCCTGCGGTGGCGCAGGTGCCCGACATCTCCGACGTTCAGGTCTTTCTGGAGGTGAGCGATCCGGCCGGGGATGATCATGGACCCGGCTCGTACGGCTATCCGGGCGACGCAGTCTTCGCTCCGGGCAGTTATGACCTCACCTCCTTCCAGGTCGGCACCGAAGGCGACGACCTTGTCTTCAATCTGGAGGTCGGGGCCGTCATCGGCAATCCCTGGGGTTCGCCCCGTGGTCTTTCCATCCAGACGTTCGACATCTACATCGACACTGATCCGGGAGCGGGGACCGGGTCGCGAGTGTTGATCCCCGGCCGCAACGCGGCGCTCGAGGCGGGAAATGGCTGGGAGTACGGCATCACCGTGGAAGGCTGGGATCCGGCCATCTACGTCGCCTCCTCGGAAGGAGATTGGGAGGAAACTAAACCGTCCTTCGGCATTCTGACGTTTGGCGACAAGGGGAAGGTCGTTGTTCGTGTCCCCCTCGATCTCCTGGGCGAAAGTGACCCGGCGGGTTGGGGCTACACAGCCGTGGTGATGAGCCAGGAGGGGTTTCCCTCGGCGGGGGTGAGGCGGATCCGCGACGTGGAGGCAACGGCACAACAGTGGCGGCTTGGCGGCGGTCCGGCCGATATCAATCACACGCGCATTCTCGATGTCGCTTCCGACGTCGAGGGCCTCCAAGAAGCATTACTCTCCGATTATCCGACGGTGTCATCGGGGTCAATCGATGATCTGGAGGCGGATGACTTCCCGTTGGTTCCGCTGATCGTCCGCTAACGGCTGCGGCCGGCCCCGATAACGCTTCCATCCGGACCGCCGGCCCCCCGATCGGGGAGACGTCGAGCCGTGAGCGACCAATACAGCCGCTCAGGCTATTTAGACTCCCGGTGTTCAGGAATCTGTCCTGCGAAATAAGGAACGTCGATGACGCCCAATTGGCAGCGAAAACTCATGGTCGGGCTGGTTGCCGTCGTCCTCCTGGGGTCGTGCACTTCGGGTGACGGAGAGACCACGACCAGCGGGGACGGCACGGTCACGTCGAGCACGCTCGACGGCGATGTCTCGACCAGCACCTCCCAGGTGCCACAGGACACATCACTCCTGGTGTGGGTAGACGAAACCCGGGCACCGGTCGTCGAGGCGGCCGCAGAGCTCTTCGAGGCCGCCTCCGGCGTTGCCGTCGAGGTTGAGGTGATGCCCTTCCGGGAGATTCGGGGCGCCGCCACAGACGCCGTGCCGACCGGTCAGGGCCCTGATCTCTTCATCGACTCGAATGAAGGCACCGGTGCACTGGTCGAGGCGGGCATCATCGCTCCGCTGGATCTCGCCGGACGGGAAGCAGAGTTCGTTTCCGTCGCGATCGATGCCTTGTCCTACGGAGGTCAGACCTACGGGATCCCGTTCGTAACCGAATCGGTTGGTCTGTTCTACAACAAGGACTTCGTTCCGGTCCCACCTGCCGATTTCGATGCGCTCCGGACGGCCTGTGACGGTCTGGGCTTCCCAACGGCGGACGGTCTGCCGTGCCTGGCTATTCCCGTCGGTGAACCGCTCCACCAGTTCCCGTTCATCGGCGGCTTTGGCGGGTACGTCTTCGGGTTCGGGAACGGAGCATTCGACGCAACAGATGTCGGAATTGATTCTCCGGAGGCCATCGGGGGAGCAGCCTTTCTCAACGGCCTCTACCGGGATGGGTACGCAGACGGTGCAGTCGACTACTCGATCATGGCCGATCTGTTCAACCAGGGTGCGGTGCCGTTCATGTGGACGGGTCCGTGGCAAGTCGAAGCTGTTGAGGCTGCGGGTATCAACTACGGGATCGCCCGCCTGCCGCTCATGGACGGGAACGAACCCAGACCGTTTGTCGGGTCGCAAGGGTTCTTCCTCAACGCGGTAACGGAGCAGACGGAGTGGGCCATGTCGTTTCTCCTCGATTACATCGCCACCAGTGCGACGATGGTGCAACTGGCCGACGTAACCGGCCGTCCCCCGGCCCTGGTGAGTGCGCTCGGAGATCCATCGGTCAATCCGAATCTCCTGGCTTTCTCCGAGTCGGCATCCAACGGTATTCCGCTGCCGAATATCCCGGAGATGGATGCAGCCTGGGCTCCGCTGACGGTTGCGTTCACGGCGCTTTCGCAACCGGCCGCCGACGCAAGCACGGTCATGGCAACCGCCGGGAGCGCCATCCGTACGGCCGTCGGGGCCGGCTAGGTCGGGTCGCTAGCCCTTCTCAATGCGCTCGGCGATCTCGTCGATCTGTCGCGCGAAACCCGATCCAATGGCTTTGCTCACGATCGAGAAGAACATGACGGCCAGTATCCCCCGCGGGCGAACTCGCAACGATACGGTCATATCGGTGCCATGCGGGTTGGAGGGTGCCAGCTGCGTGGTGATCGTCCCCTCGATTTCTGCGGCATCGACCGTGACGACCATGAGGGCAGGAGCATCTGTTTCGATGGTTTTGGCGGACCCTTCGTACGGCTTCATCCCGGCCTCGGCGAGAAACCGGTAGCTGCGCAACGTTCCATCCGGGTTGTGTTCGGCATCGAACACCCGCTGGACGCCTGCGATCCCACCCCAAGTTTCCGGCTCCTGGAGAATCGCCCATGCCCGTTCGGGCGCCGTGCTGAGATGCACGGTGTGTGTGAATCGGTCGGGTGCCACGGGGAGAGCGTATGGTCACGGCCACCGCAACGCAAGGCTTTGATACCCTCTTCGCCCATGATCAACCCGACGGACTATCTGCGCCTGGCACTCGATCCGGTTCGACTTGCCGTTCTCGGTACTGCTGCCGTGGCGCCGGTCGATGCCGCGGCGCTGGCGTCGGCGCTGGGGATCGAGACAAAGGACGTGCTGCTGGCGATCGTGAGGCTTCAGGAAACGGGGCTGCTCGACGGCGGGCGCCGGCTCAGCGTGGAAACCCTGCAACGTCTGGGATCGGAGCTCCCCACGAGGGACGGAGCGGACGCCCGTGTGACGGATGGCCCATGGGACGACGAGGAAGCAACGGTG
This sequence comes from uncultured Actinomycetota bacterium, assembly GCA_963707435.1. GTDB lineage: Bacteria > Actinomycetota > Acidimicrobiia > Spongiisociales > UBA4744 > UBA4744. The sequence goes on from CAVPPF010000006.1 coordinate 50,520, forward strand.
CTCCGGAGGTTCTTCGACGGCACCCGGCTGATCCAGATCCCTGCCCAGCGCGCGAAGCGGCTGATCGTCCTGGAACGCCTCGCCCAGGAGTTCGAGCCGGGCCTCCGCTACGGTGAACGCGAGGTCAGCTTCACGCTGCAGCTCTGGTATCACGACTATGCCGCCCTGCGCCGGTATCTGGTCGATGAGGGCTTTCTCACCCGGGCCGATGGGGTCTACTGGCGAACCGGCGGCCGCTATGGCACCGAAGAGGTTCACGGAAACGGGCCGATCGTCGAGCCGGATTGACCGGGACCCGGCGACGCCTGCCCTAGACATTCCCGGTTTTCTGACAGACAATGATGGTGCAGGGCTCGCGGGAGCAAGGGCGGAGTTTGGGATTTCATCCGCGGGCCCTGCTTTCTGCCGACCGGCCACCGAAAGCCGGTAGCTAAGATCCTCTCCTCATGGCCGGTCTCCTCGCCTTCCACGCCCACCCGGACGATGAAACCACCTCGACGGGTGGAACTCTGGCACGCTATGCGGACGCGGGCGAGCAGGTGGTTGTCGTCACCGCTACCGATGGTGCGGTGGGGGAGATCCACAACTATGAAAACGCTGAAGAACTCCGGCCGCGTCTCGCCGAGATCCGGGCGGAGGAGATGGCGAATGCGGCGGGCGTGTTGGGAATCGCGGGCCATGAGTTCCTTGGGTACCGCGACTCCGGGATGATGGGCACGGATGACAACGCACATCCTGAAGCCTTCTGGAACGCCGACTTCATGGAAGCCACCAGCCGTCTGGTCCACCTGATCCGGCGCTATCAACCCGAGGTCGTTCTTGCGTACGATCCGTTCGGGGGATACGGCCATCCCGATCACATCCAGGTCAACCGGATCGGTACGGCTGCCTTCTTCGGAGCGGACGACGTCGGCCGTTTCCCACCTGCGGGCGGAGAGGGATTATGGACCCCCGGCAAGCTGTACTGGGTCACCTTCCCCCGCTCCCGGACCCTGGCGATTCGCCGGGCACTCTACGAAGCAGGTGAGATCACGGAGGAGGAGTTCAACCGTCGACCGGCGGGCGGGATTCCCGACGAAGACATCACTGCCTGGGTCGACGTGCGCGAGTTCGTGGATCGCAAGTTCGCCGCATGGGCGGCGCACCGCAGCCAGATCCCCGAGGACTGGTGGCTCTTCCGGGTTCCTGAGGAGGCCCGGCCCGAGGTGTTCGGCCGGGAGAGCTTCATGCGGATCGCCAGCCGGGTTGACGCTCCGGATCGCGAGGACGATCTGTTCGCCGGGCTCCGATGAAGACGTCTGCAGCCGATCGCTGGCGGCGGTTGCTCGAAGCCTGGGCGCTGCCCGAAGAGCTTCTCGAGGCCGTCCCCGACTCACCCTATGGATGGTCGGCCGAGCTGTGGAAACGCCGTGCCCGGATTGCCCGTGAGCAAGGCGGGGATAGCCCCACAGCCGTAGCCGTTCGCGCGCTGCTTCCCACCGGTGGCTCGCTGCTGGATGTCGGAGCCGGGACCGGGAGGGCTTCCCTTCAGCACGCCGTCGAAGGTCATCCGGTGTCGGCCGTCGAGAAGAACCCGGAGCTGGCGATCGGCCTGCAGAGCCGCGCGGCAGAACTCGGCGTCACGGTGGACCTCGTCGAAGGCAGTTGGCCGGAGGTTGCGGGTGCTGTTGCCGTCCACGACGTTGTTGTGTGCGCCCACGTTGTGTACGACGTGCAGGACGTCGAACCGTTCGTGTCGGCGCTGCATCGACATGCCCGGCGGGGCGTCGCGGTTGAGCTCACTCCCGACCATCCGTGGTCCGGTCTGACGCCGTACTACCGGGCCCTCCACGACCTCGAACGACCGGACGGACCCACCTATCACGACTTCGCAAGGGTGGTTGAAGGTGCCTGCGGCGTCCAGCCCCGGGTTGAGGTGTGGACCCGTCCCGGTCAGGTGTGGTTCGAAAACTGGGATGAGATCCTCGCTCACTATGGGAAACGCCTGGTGCTTCCCAAGCGTCGCTGGGAGGAACTGCGCGAAGTGCTCGCTCCCGAGACGACTGAGGACGACGGCCGCTTGTTTGTCGGGAGTCGGGATCGGACGATCGTGACCGTGTGGTGGCGCACCAACCGGTGAAACCGCTCACCGAGGCGACCCTTCGGGAAGGGATCGCGGTTCTAGCCGGGCGGGATGCCGATCTGGCAAGCGTGGTCGAGCGCCACGGTCGGCCGCCGATGTGGGATCGGGAGCCGGGTTTTGCGACGCTGCTGAAGACGATCCTCGAACAGCAGGTGTCAGTGGCGTCGGCCGCCGCGGCGTACGACCGACTGCTGGAGGTGGTCGGGGTTCTCACTCCCGACTCGTTCCTGGCTCAGGACGATGCGATGCTTCGCCGGGTCGGGTTCAGCCGGCAGAAAACCCGCTACGGCCGGATCCTGGCGGAGGCGCTTCGCAACGGGTCGTTCGACCTGCAGGCGGTCGGGCGACTGGACGACGATGCGGCGCGGGACGTCCTCACGACGCTGACGGGTATCGGATTCTGGACCGCAGATACCTACCTCCTCATGGCATTGCGGCGTCCCGACGTGTGGCCGGCGGGCGACGTTGCGCTGCAGGCTGCGGTCCAGGATGTGAAAGGTCTTCCGGCCCGGCCTACGCATGACGAGATGGTCGATCTGGCCGTGGCCTGGCGACCGTGGCGAGCCGTGGCTGCCCGCCTCCTGTGGTTTCACTATCTCGGGGGGCGGCCCTAGCTCTGCCCGGAGCCCTTGCGAACGGGTCCGACGACGAAGACCTTGCGAGGGAACCCGGGGTCGAATCTGACCATCACCAGATTGCCCGGCAGGTAGGTCGCCTCGTCCGCCGTCGCGACCATTCTCTTCGTTCGGGCGGAATACGGGGTCCCGCCGGGCGGCCGGACCTCGAGTTTGAGGCCATATTCGGAAAGAACCTCGCCCATGTCGTGACTGGTCGCTCCCGTTCTCCACGCCTCGGCAATCGTGGCGTTTGCCAGTATGCCCGTCCTTGCTGCGTTCCGGTACGCGAACGTCGGGATCAGGTTGAGCGCAATTCCGGCCGTGACTGCCGCGAAGGCAGCGAAGGCGGCGACCACCAAAATGGTTCCGCCACCGCCGCGGGGATCGAGTGGCCATCGGGCAGTGCCACTCCAACCGGCCAGGTGAGCAACCCAGAATCCGAGGTAGCCGCCAACGATTCCAGCGACCACAACTGCGGCGACTCTGGCCGATCGATGCACCCGATCCCTTTCGCCTTCTCGCCAGTGTCGCGCCGACCGGCCCCGCTCGCCAGAGCTGATCGGCCCCACTTGCCCAACGTTCACGATCGGGATGCCGCCCGCCGGGGGCGGCGAGCTGACTAGCCTTCCCACGCTCATGCTGATTGTTCGTGATGTCCGTATCGAAGTAGGCCCCCGCGTCCTGTTGGAGGGGGCTTCGTTCAGTCTGCAGCCGGGCGACAAGGTTGGTCTGGTGGGTCGCAACGGAACGGGCAAGACAACCTTGATGCGCACCCTCGTCGGGTATCAATCGCCTGCGGCCGGATCGATTCTGCGGAGCGGCAACCTCGGGTACTTCTCCCAGGAGGCTGCCCTCCCCGATCTGGAGCATCCGGATGCCACCGGCCTGGAGCGGATTCTGGCCGCCCGGGAGATCGGGGCCGTGCAACGACGCATCGAAGACGCTCGCCGGAAGATCGAGCGCCTGGAGGGGGAGCGGCGCGATCGGGCGATTCGCAACCATGCCAGGCTGCAGGAGCAATTCGAATCACGGGGCGGCTACGCCGCCGAGGCCGAGGCGAAGAAGACTGCGGCAGCGCTCGGTCTGGGTAACGACGAGCTGGCACAACCCGTCGCCACCATGTCGGGCGGGCAGCGTCGCCGGGTCGAACTCGCCCGGATCCTCTTTGCCGAGACCGAGGTGATGCTCCTCGACGAGCCCACCAACCACCTCGACCTCGACGCCAAGGCCTGGTTGATGGCCTACCTGGCCGACTACCGGGGAGCGCTCCTGGTGGTGAGCCACGATCTGCCACTCCTCGACGAAGCGATCACCTCGGTGCTGGCGTTGGATCACGGTGAGCTCGAGGCGTACCGGGGTAATTACACACATTTTCTCGGTGAGCGGGAACGCCGGCGCGCGCAACGCGAGAAGGAACGCCGTCACCAGGACCAGAAGATCGCCCAGCTCGAGGCGACCGTAGCCCGTTTCAAGGGGACCACCGAGAAAATGGCTCGGAAAGCGAAGACCATGCAGACCCGGGCGGATCGCATCAAGCGGGACCTGGTCGAGGTTCGGGGCCTCGGCAAGAATGTGGCGGTCCGTTTCCCGCAGCCGGAACCGTCGGGGCGTACGCCGCTCAAGGCTCAGGGCCTGGCCAAATCGTACGGCGACAACCTCGTGTTCATGGACGTCGACTTCGACCTCGATCGGGGCGAGGGGTTGCTGATCATGGGCCTCAACGGTGCCGGCAAGACCACCCTGCTCCGCATTCTGGCCGGGGTCGAGACGCCAGACCTTGGCACGGTTGAGATCGGGTACAAGGCCTCGCTGGGCTACTACGCCCAGGAACACGAGCAGATCAAGCCGGGGTTCACCGTTTTCGATCACATGCGGGAGGTTTCGGATCAACCCGACCCGACGCTGCGAACCTTGCTGGGCCACTTCCTGCTGGGCGACAAGGTCGACCAGGATGCCGGCACGCTCTCCGGCGGCGAGAAGACCAAGCTGGCGCTGTGCCAGTTGGTGGTGTCCCGGCCCAACGTCTTGCTGCTGGACGAGCCGACCAACAACCTCGACCCCCAGGCCAAAGAGGCCCTGGTTGAAGCCCTGCGGCTCTACCAGGGCACGATCGTCCTCGTCAGTCACGACACCGACTTCGTCGAAGATCTGTCGCCGGACCGGGTGATGATGATGCCCGACGGGACCGTCGACTTCTTCGATGAGTCGCTGCTCGAACTGGTGGCGATGGCATAGAGAAGCCCGGCCGGTTGGCCGGGCTTTCGATTCTTGTCGGCGACAGGGGGGTTATGAACCTCCCCGCCAGGTCTCGTGGAATCTGATCAACATGGTTCCGTCCTGCTCGACAATGTTGAACAACTCCATTCCGTGTTCGTCCGCGGTTGCCACATACCAGCCGGTAACTCGTTCGTAGATGGCGAGATCGCTGACCGGTTCGACGGAGAACTCGCCGAGGTGATCCACTTCAAACGCTAGTTCGTCGCTGCGGTAGGTCCGGCCGTTGCCGGCCAGGACGGCGCCGTCTTCGGTCAAGAGGGCGAGGACGCCGGCACCGTCGTTGGCCGACCAAGCCGCCCCATAGTCGTCCAGGAGCGCAGTGATTTGACGCTCCGTTGAGGTGCCGACGGCGTCGACGATCAACCAGGCGCCGAACCCTGCGGCCAACAGCACGGCTACCACCAACCCGATGATCAGGTAGCGATTGCTGCGTTCCAGCTTCTCAACCGGTGCAACCGGTCTTTCTATGGTTCGCATCTTCTTCTTCCTCCGTTCCCGTGTCTTGGCAATTCGTACTGGTTCTTGTGCCTTGCGGTGATGTCTGAGGCCCACCGCTGCAGCTCCTCCTAGAACGGCCAGGGCTCCGCTCCCCACCACAATCGCCATCACCGCGGGGCCTGTCGACGTCCCGCCGGCCGGGGCGGCAGAGGGTGTGCGGCCCGTCGGCGTCATGCCCAGCAGATCGACCAGGAGGCCGCTCACAAACATGAGCCCAATCGAGGCCAGCGCCACCAGGGCGCCGGCGACTGCCGACCGCACCGGACGGTGGCCGGTCGGCGGTCTCGCGAGGCGTGTTTCGACCTCCTCGATACCGACCGCCGGTGCCCGGTCTCGAAGCACCGCCCCGTAGCGGGCCAGTTCGCGTTCGAGATCCTGCATCAGCTCACACCTCCCAGGTTCGCTCGCAGCCGCTTCATTCCTCGATCCAGGTGGTTGCGAACGGTGCTCACCGAGACATCGAGGAGCTCGGCGACTTCTCCCGGCGTCCAGTCGAAACAATGCACCAGCACCACCGCGGATCGCTGTCTCGACGACAGACGGGCCATCGCCTTCGGCAGTCCCGGTTCGACGATCGGGTCACTGTGATGAGGGACGTCGGGGAAAACGGCTCGGCGGGGCTTGCGAAAACCGGTGTGCTGGCCCACCCGGTAGAGATAGCCGGCCGGGTTCTGCATTGAGCGGATCCTTTCCCAATGCTCCCATCCGTAGGCCAGTGCCTCGGCGGTTGCCTCTCGCCCTCGTTCGGTCCCGAAGTGAGCAACCAGCGCCGCCCGGAGCTTCGGTTCCGTTTCTCTCACAAATGAGGTGAAACTCTGCTCCAGCACGGCGGGTATGACCACTTCGTTCCCCGTTTGCCTCTCACCTCATAAGGTCTCACGGATCGCAGAAGTGCCACAGGGGATTTCGGCACTCATAGGAGTCCGCCGGGCGGCCCCCACTTCGGGCCCGTAGGCAGCTGCCAGCACCAGGAAAGGCGCGGCTCGGTTTCCTTCACGAAACGAGTGAAAGCTTGCTCTTGGGAGTGCTTCCGGCCCATCGTCGCTCCGAGCCTCTCTCACTTTGCAAGACCATCAACAGCCGATCTTGGGTGACATGTTCAGCATGTGCCCGGACGGCGACGGTGGCTAGGGGCGAAGGAACCTCCCGTTCGTCGGAACCCGGGAAGGTACGATCTGCGTCGAAAGATCATGAAGACCAAATTGCTCACATCGATTGTCGCCGTCGCCTTGCTGATGACCGCCTGTGCAGGCGCCGACGTCGGCACGCCCGAGACCAGCACGACCGTGGCGGGAGGGGTCGAGGGCCCCGTGTTCATTGATGCAACGGAGATCCTCTACCTGGAGAGCTTCCCCGTTCAAGTCCGGTTGGTTGTGCGAGGGTCTTTGCCCACGCCCTGTCATGAGGCCATGTGGCAAGTCGATGACCTCGGTGCAACTATCGACGTGAGGCTGTGGAGTTCGGCACCCCCGGGCCAGGACTGCGTGCAGGTGCTGGAGCCGTTCGAGGTCTCGATCCCGCTCGGATCGTTCGAGACCTCCACGAGCGCCGTGGTGCTCAACGGGGAAGAGATAGGGCGGCTGGAATTGGGAGCGGTACCTGGAGGCGGCGACGCAGCGTTGGTTGGGGCCGGCTGGTCGTTTGGCATGTGCCTCGGATTCTGCAACGCAGACCTCGTGATCGAAGGTGAAGATCTGGTGCTGACCGCCCGCGATCGGGAAAAAGCAGAGCCCCTGTACGTGAACCGGGGCGTGTTGACCCCGGCCGGACAGAGTCAGGTCGGAGCAGCGCTGGGGCGTTTGAGCGGAGTTCCGCTGGATCCGGTGTACGGCTGCCCGGATTGTGCCGACGGAGGTGCCGCCTACCTCGTGATTCAGCGAGACGGGGGCATGTTCCGTCACGACATCGAATTCGGCAGGCCACCGCAAGTGCTGGCCGAGCTCCATGGGCTGGCGACGGCATTGATCGATGCCCTCGAAACCTGCGGATCGAATGAGCTGGTGACCGTCGCCGACGACTGCACGCCGTGGGAAGGGTTCTGATTCAGAGCTTGTCCAGCCAGGAACCCGGCACCAGTCCGAACGGCTCGACCATCGCTTCGACGCTCAAAACGAGTTCGGCAGCTGTCGTGCGGGCTCGATCGACCAGCCAGGCCGGATAGTTGAACCGTTCCTGGTGATCGAGGAACTCATCTTCGTCGAGCAGGGCAACCGAACCGTCCCGGTAGCGGACCACGTCGAGATCGATGTCGATCATCTCGACGCGGTAGGCATCAACCCACGTCGCGGTCGTTGCGATGTCGACATACAGAGGGTATTTGTGGTCCTCGCCGTTGTAGATCATCGACCAGTACGAAGCGGGTGGGATGAGCTGGACGAACGGGTGGTCGAGCGTCATCGGGGGTTCCAAGCCCCGTTGGACGACCGTTCCCTGCGGAGCTCCGAGCCAGACGCCGTGCTCATCCTCCCCGAGCCGGAGCATCTCATGGCGCCAGTGGAGCCGATCCGGATATTTGAAGAACTGGACGGTGATCATGTGGTGTTGGGGCTAGCGGGACCGATTACGGTAGCGACATGGAAGAAATGACTCGTTTTCTGGCGGTCGAATTGGCGAAGGTCGGAGATCCGAAGCGTGCCGCCGACATGGCGGCGTACATGAAGACGGACATGCTGTTCTACGGCGTCTCCAGCCCGGAGCGGGCCAAGGTGTATCGGCAGCTGCGCAGCCGTTTCCCGATCACGTCACGGGCCGACTATGTCGCGGCGGTTCGAGCGATGTGGGAGCTTCCCCATCGTGAGGAGAAATACTGTGCGATCAGCCTGGCCGTGGATCATCCGGAGTACGTGACGATCGGGAGTGTGCCTCTCTACCGGCGGATGATCCGAGAAGGCGGCTGGTGGGACTTCGTTGATGAGATCGCAGCTCACTTGATCGGCAAGGTGTTGCTGGACGATCGGGAGCGGATGGCTCCGAAACTCGATCGATGGATCGATGACGAGAACATGTGGATCCGCCGCACTGCCATCTTGAGCCAGCTGAAACACAAAGCTGCTACCGATCAGGACCGGCTGTTCGGCTACTGCCTCAGGCGAGCGGACGAGAAGGAGTTCTTCATCCGCAAGGCCATCGGCTGGGCCCTCCGTGAGTACGCAAAGACCGAACCCGATGTGGTGCGGACCTTCGCGCTCGAGCACCGGGACCGCCTGTCCGGCCTGAGCTTCCGCGAAGCAACCAAGCACCTCCTCTGAGGAGGTGCTATTCGACTTTCCAGGTGCCGAGGGAGCGGATCAGCTTCGACAGGTCGCCCGGCCCCTTCTTCTCCCGGGCGTCGACCAGCTGCTGGGCAACATCCTGTTCGTACGAAGAGCGGACGGCGTCCCGGAAGATCCCCACCGGAGTCGGTCCGTAGGGTCCGTGTGATAGGCGGCTCAGGGCAAACGCGGCGCTCGGGTTGGGGGCGTGGACATCGTGGACCATGATGTCGCCGGCCGCGACGCTGTCGGTTGCAACGATCTTGGCCGCTCCTCCCTCCATGATGACCGCGTGCTCGCCGTCCGGTCCGAACGTGATCGGCCGGCCGTGCTCGAGGTTGATCCTGTTTTCGAGCCGGCTCTCTTTGCCGGTGAGCTCGATGAAGGCCTTGTCGTTGAACACGTTGCAGTTCTGATAGATCTCAATGAACGAGGTGCCTTTGTGCTCCGAAGCCTTCTGGAGGACGTCTATCGTGAGTTTGCGGTCCATGTCGATCGTTCTGGCCACGAAGCTCGCCTCGGCTCCGAGCGCCAGGCTGACCGGGTTGAACGGAACATCCGGAGATCCCATCGGGCTCGACTTGGTTCGCTTGCCCTTCTCGCTGGTGGGCGAGTACTGACCCTTGGTTAGACCGTAGATCTGGTTGTTGAAGAGCAGGATCTTGAGGTTCATGTTGCGGCGCAGGGCGTGGATCAGGTGGTTCCCGCCGATGGAAAGAGCGTCGCCGTCACCGGTGACGACCCACACCGACAGGTCCGGTCGCGCGACCGCAATACCCGATGCAATTGCCGGAGCACGGCCGTGGATCGAGTGAATGCCGTACGTGTTCATGTAGTAGGGGAATCGGGACGAACATCCGATCCCGGACACGAACACGATCTGTTCTTTGGGCATGCCGAGGTCGGCCATAAACGACTGCACGGCCGCCAGGATCGTGTAGTCCCCGCAGCCGGGGCACCAGCGGACCTCCTGGTCGGTTTGGAAATCGGCTCGCGTGTATTTGGTGGCGATGGTATCGGTCATGATGCGAGGATCTCCCGGATCTTGTTCTCTACTTCGGATACCCGGAAGGGCAATCCTTTTACTTTGTTGAAGCCCATAGCCGGGACCAGGAAATCGGCCCGGATCAGTTTCCGCAACTGACCCATATTGACCTCCGGGATCAGCACGTAGCGATACCGGTTGAGCACGTCGCCGAGGTTGGCGGGGAAGGGATTCAGGTAGCGGAGGTGTGCCGTGGCAACCTCCAGCCCGTCTTTGCGCACCCGCTTGGCGGCTGCCCGGATCGCGCCGAACGTTGAGCCCCAGCCCAGGACGAGTAGCTCGGCTGCCTCGTCACCATCAACCTCGAGGGGCGGGATGTCGTTGGCGATGCTCCGGATCTTCCACTCGCGCAGTTCGGTCATGAGCTGATGGTTGTTGGGATCGTAGGAGACGTTCCCGACCACCTCATGCTTCTCGAGTCCGCCCAGGCGATGCTCCAGGCCGGGCGTGCCGGGGATGGCCCACTGCCGGGCCAGGGTCTCGACATCGCGCACATACGGCAGATAGCGTCCGTCGGCGTTCGGCTCCGTCTGGAAAGGAACGCTGATGTCGGGCAGCGCATCGAGATCGGGCAGTTGCCATGGTTCGGAACCGTTGGCGATGTAGTTGTCGGAGAGGAGGATGACCGGCGTCATGTACTTGAGGGCGATCCGGGCCGCCTCGATGGTCACCTCGAAAGCATCGGACGCCGTCCGGGCTGCCAGGACCGGCAGCGGTGCTTCGCCGTGGCGGCCGTACAGGGAGAACAGCAGGTCGGATTGTTCGACTTTGGTCGGCAACCCGGTGGAGGGACCGGCCCGCTGCACGTCGATGACTACCAGCGGGAGCTCCATGGAAAGGGCGAGGCTCACGGTCTCGCTCTTCAGCGCCAACCCGGGACCGGACGTCCCGGTCACCGCCAGGTGGCCGGCAAAAGCCGCACCGACGGCGGCGCCGGCTCCGGCGATCTCATCTTCTGCCTGGTAGGTCCGCACTCCGAAGTTCTTGTGCTTGGCCAGCTCGTGCAAGATGTCCGATGCCGGGGTGATCGGATAGGTGCCGTAGAACAGGGGAAGTTTGGCTGCCTGGCTGGCGGCAATCAGGCCCCAGGCCATGGCAGTGTTCCCGGTCACGTTGGTGTACTCGCCGGGTGCCAGCTGCGCGGGCTTGATGTTGTAGACGTGATGGAACGCCTCGGTCGTGAGGCCGAAGTTGTGGCCCGCCCGCAACGAGGCGATGTTGGCGGCCGCAACCTCTGCTCGCCGGGCGAACTTCTTCTCGACCCACGCGATGCTGGTTTCGAGGGGGCGGTTGAATACCCAGGAGATCAAGCCGAGGGCGAAGAAGTTCTTGGAACGGAGAACGTCGCGACCGGTCACGCCGGTGTCCTTCACCGCTTCCTTGGTCAGCCGCTCCATCGGTACCTTGAAGACCCGGTATCCGCCGAGCGAACCGTCGTCGAGGGGATTGGTCGTGAACCCGGCTTTGGCGAGATTGCGCTCTTCGAAGGCCTCTTCGTTGGCGATGATCATCCCGCCCAACCGGAGGTCGATGAGGTTCGCCTTGAGGGCGGCCGGATTCATAGCGACGAGAACGTCGGCTTCGTCGCCGGGTGTCAGGATGTCGAAATCGGCAATCTGGACCTGGAACGAGGAAACACCTGGAATGGTGCCTGCCGGGGCCCGGATCTCGGCAGGGAAGTTCGGGAGGGTGGCCAGGTCGTTTCCGAAGATCGCGGAGTCGGCGGTGAACCGGGTTCCCGCCAACTGCATGCCGTCACCGGAGTCACCGGCAAAGCGGATGATGACCTTGTCGATCTCCTCGATTTCCAGGTTGGGCGGCAATGCTGTTTCGAGAATTGCAGTGTCGTCAGACACGGCGAATCACTTCCTTGGTTGTTTCAGGGAGTAGGTGCAGGGACTCGAATGGATCATTGACTTGTGCATTCAAATCCACGCTCGGGTAAGCCACGCTCCGTGGCCCGCCAAGTCTACCGAGATGTGGGGAGATACAAAGTCACTGCCCTGAAACGGATCCGGCGGTCGCTCACCAGATCGGCGGAGGACGGAAACCTGCAGCTCCTGCCTCTTCAAGAGCCCGGCCGAGGTCGAGCAACCGGTCTTCGGACCACCAGGGTCCGATCAACTGCAGGGAGAAGAGCGGAGAGCCGGTGCCTGCCAGAGGGAGGGCCAGGGCCGGCGTTCCCATATGGTTGACCAGCGACGAAAACCAGGAGAGCACCAGTCGGTAGGACATGGGCCCATCGCCCACCACGATGCCCGACTCGCCGATGACCTTGCGGGTGCCGCCGACCGTCGGCGTGGCCAGCACATCCACTTCGGCAAACACCCCGGCAACCGCATTGCGAAGGCCGGATCTCCATGTTTGTGCGGAGATGTAGTCGTCCAGCGAAACATCGAGGGTTCGCTCCAGCCTCCCGGCGACTTCAGCGCCGTACCGTTTCGCCGGGTCGGCCAGCCAGTCCCGGTGCACGGAGGCAACCTCGGCGTTGATCAGGTCGGCAAGCTGATCGGCCGGCTGAAGCAGCGGGTGGCGGATCTCGCGAACTGTTGCCCCCAGGTTTTCGAGACGCTCGAGAGCCGTCGAGAAACCGTCTGTGACGATCCCGGTCATGGGAGCGTCGTCGATCCACGGCTGGGGAACTCCTACCACCAGGTCCTGGAGTGAGGTGATCGTTCGGGGCGATGGGGGGTCGGGCACCGACCATGGATCGTTCGGATCGAACCCGGCCATCACCCGGTAGAGGGCGGCCACGTCGTCGGTAGTCCGGCCCAGCGGTCCTACCGTATCGAGCGAAGCCGCAAGCGGGAAGACCCCGGAGAGCGGGATTCGCCCGTGCGTGACCTTGAGGCCGACCACACCGCACAGGGCCGCGGGCACCCGCACGGAGCCGCCGGTGTCGGTGCCAATCGCTCCGGCCGCCAGACCGGCTGCAACGGCGACCGCAGACCCGCCGGAGGACCCACCCGGGGACGTGGAGGGATCCCACGGGTTTCGCACCGGGCCGAACCAGTCGTTCTCACTGGAGAACCCGAAAGCGAACTCGTGCAAGCCCGTTCTGCCGATGATGATGGCTCCCGCAGCTTCAAGTCTCTGGACCACGGTCGCCGGCCGTTCGGGAGAATGCCGATAGAAACTCGACCCGCACGTGGTGACCCGGCCGGCCTGATCGATCAGGTCTTTGATGGCGATTGGCACTCCGGCCAATGGCCCCGGATCGCTTCCGGCCACCCATCCCGTGCCCCAGCCCCGGTCAAACGCGTCCGCTCGTTCGTGTGCCTGAGCGTCGATCTCCGTGTAGGCGTTCAGTTCCGGCTGGAGACGCCGGCTCCGCTCGAGGTAGTGGTCCGTTGCTTCCCGGGCGGAAACCTCGCCTCGACGAATCCGCGCCGCCAGCCCGGTCAGGGATTCTTCGTGGATCACCAGGTGACGGAGCCGGTATCAGGGACCAGCGAAATCCACGGCTTGCCCGGCGGGACCGTCAGCACGTCCCCGTCCGCATCGCTCAGGACGAACATGTCTTCGATGGCGTCCCGCGCCCAGGTGCCCTCGGTGACCCCGCCGTCGAAGAACACCAGGGCCCGTCCGGATCCGACGGTTTCCATGGCAGGAACCGACGACCCGCTCCTTCCGGCCGGAGGCGATGCCGTGTACTTGCGAGCAAAGAGCACGACCAGGGTATCCGCCGACAGGGGCCCGGTTTCTTCGTCACGGGTAATCCACTCGTGGACCTGGCCGTTGGTCGAGCGGAGGTACTGCTCGCCGTCCCACTCCCACAGGGCGGTGGTCTCGGCGGAGAATCGCATCGTGATGGACGCCGCACCGGAGGCTGCCGGCAAGGCCTCGCCCCACTGGAACAGGTCGGGCGGCGGCTCACTTGCGTAGCCGCGCACTTCGGCATAGTCACGCAGCTTCGCCGTGTCGGCATACAGGTTGTGGGGAGCACGGCGACTCGAAATCCTGAACGTGGCCGGCCGGACTTCACCGACGAGCGAAATACCCGCCCCGACGATCCTGGCCGCCACCCAATCCTGAGCACCGCTGATCGTGAAGACCGCACCCAGTGGAGCGAGCAGCGTCGGGTCGGTGGGGCGCCCGGACCTCATCGGTCCCAGATAATCGGTGTCATTGTCGTGGAAGAGGGCAATGAAACGCGTCAACCCTGCTTCGACGACGAGTTCGTAGATTGCGTCGGCATCCTGGAGACCGGATTGCGGCCGGGCGTTCCAGTGGTTGTCGATCTTGACGGCCATGACTCCCCGGTCGAGAAGGGCAGGATCCTCGGCAGCAAGGGCATTGAGCGGCGAAACCGGTCCGGGTGTGGTGGTTGTCGTCGTCGACTCGGATGTCGTCGTCGACGGCGCCGTCGTCGAAGTCGTGGTGGCGATGGTGGTTGTGGTTGTGGTTTCCACGGCGTCCGCCCCGCTGCATGCAGCCAGGGTGAGAGCGAACGCGACGAAAGACCAAAGATGTGAACGTCGCATGGCGCGCGAGTGTACCGGGTGCGTCTCTCTGTGGGGCACCAATCAACGAACCAGGGGAAGCAGTTCCTCGGCGATCCGCTGCATGGTCTCGGCTTGCCGTGCGTAGCTCATTCCCGGGAAATACGATCGAGCAACCAGGTGCAACGGAACGCCGGCCCGGGCTTCGATCTGCCGGACCTGTTCGGCGATCATCTCGGCGGGTCCGACCAGCACGCCGTCCCGGAGTCGCCCCGCCGCCGCCCCGTCGAGGGGTGGTGGGTTTGCGACGGGTCCACTCCGCGTCGCCGACGCCTCCATGTCGGAGTACTTCCAGCGCATGTGGTGCACGTGGTCCCGGATCTCGCGCCATCCGGCGTCGGGGTCGTCACAAGGATGGATCACGGCGTAGTAGCCCCATTCGAAAGCAGCGGGGTCGCGGCCGTCCTGCTTCATCTGCATGTGGGCTACTTCGACCTGGGCTTGGAAGCGTTCGGGGGAGGCGTTGGAGAAGAAGCCATCGGCGAGGCGTGCCGCCCTGCGGACGGCCGCGTCGGCGCCGCCGCCGATCCAGATGGGAATTCGTGATGCGGGATTCGGGCGCACGGCCACCGGCTCCAGGTCGTAGACACGCCCTCGATGATCGATGGGGTCTCCCTTCCACGCCCGGTCCAGGATGCCCAGGATCTCTTCCATGGCTTGTCCGCGGGTGGAGAGTTCGGCCTGGAGCGCCGAGAACTCAATGGGCGACCAGCCGAGACCCAGGCCGAGGATGAGGCGGTGGTCGCTGAGCAGGTCGACGGTTGCGGCATCTTCCGCCAGCCGCAGAGGGTTGTAGAGCGGAGCCAGGATCACCCCCGTCCCGAGGCGGATGCGAGAGGTGCGGGCGGCCATGGCCGCCGCCACCGGCAAGAGGGATGGCATGTAACCATCGTCGACGAAGTGGTGTTCGGTGGTCCACACCGAAGCCAGGCCCAGTCGCTCCGCCTCTACGGTGAGGTCGAGCGCCTCGCGGTAGAGATCGGTCCACGAGCGCGGGTCGCCTGCGGTCAGCTGGCACGAGATGAGGCCGTAGCCGATCTCCATCAGGTCTGGAGGTGCGTGCGGGCGCGATCCGGTTCGTTGACGGCCACCGCGTACTCGAGACCTTCCGCGCAGGAGTTCAACAGGTACATGGCGTCGATATTGACACCGCTGTCGGCCAGCGACCTCGTCATCTCTGCCAGTGAGGTCGGCCGGGGCGAAAGCGTTGCGGTGAGAACCGTGCGTTCGGAAGCGGTCAACCCGGCCGACTTGAGGGCTCGACGGGTGTCCGCGGCGTTGTCGACGATGATCCGCACGTGCCCCTCTTCGTCCAGACCAAAGGCAGCGAGGGCCTCGATCATGACCCCGGCTTCGGCCAGAGTCTCGGTCAGCGCAGCCAGCATGCCCGGGCGGTTCGCGAGATTGACGGTGAACTCTGTCATCTCCAAATGATACGCCACGTTGAACGGATGAGAAGACCCCGGCTCCGGAGGGTGCTATTCACCGCAGCCCTGACCCCCATCGACCGAGGTGATGAGGTCCTTGTTGCCGTCTCCGGTCAGCCCTCCCCACAACCGGGCAGGTGGCGGGAGGTCGATCGTGTACAGGTAGCCGTCGATGAACTCTTCGTAGGTAATCTCAACCGTGTCGCCGTATGCATCGCGCAGGGCCTTGACCGTGTCGCCCAGTCCGATTCCGCCTTCGGTCAGCAAGTCCAGGGAACGGGTCTCGGTGGGGGAGAGCGCATAGATGTAGGAGAAGAAGTGCGGGACGCCGTCGTTTCGCCACTCGGTTTCGCCATCGGTCAGGTATGTCCAGAGCGTGACCCACCTGATCACTCTCACCTGTTCCCCCGGGCACGTCCCGAAACCGGAGAAGCTCGGGATCCAACCGGTGTCTTCGTCGGGTGGGCCGAGGGTGGTGACGAGGACCTCCAACGCCGCCTCTGCCTCTGTTCCGAAAGCGAGGAGCTCGGGTCGCCGATCGGGCGTGGTGAGTCCGAAGCCATCCCCTCGTAGCACGACCGTTGCGGGAACCGTGGTGGTCGTCGTTGTGGACGTCGTAGTAGTCGTGGTGCTGCTGCTGGTCGTGGTCGAGGACGTCTGGTCTTCGGTCGCCGTCGTGGTGGTCGAAGCGGTGGCCGTCGGCTCTGTCGTCGTCGAGGTCGGCACGATCGAGGTCGTCGTTGTGTCTTCCGCCGTGATCGGTTCGTCCCCGGAACCGGAAACCGACGCAATGATGACGGCAACGAAGACGAGCCCCGTGACAACGGCCATGATCACGACGGTTCGCTTCTGGCGTGGGTTCATGTCGAGCATGATTGTGGCGGCTCGAAGCGTCTGCGTCCAGACCGCTGATCGCTAGGCCACCCAGCCGAACCGGCCGGGCGGCCAGTAGCGGAACACGATCTTCACGCTCAGTCGCTCGACCGGCACCGGGCCTAGGTGTCGGCTGTCGGCCGCGGACAGGGATCGAGCATCGCCCAGCACGAAGGCCTGACCGGCACTCAGTTCCCAGGTGCCATCGGGGCCGGTGTCGTCATTCGTCCAGGATTCACTGAGGGGGATCTCGTCGATCAGCACCCGTCCGGAGTCAATGGTGAGATGCTCGCCCGGCAGGCCGACGATCCGTTTGACCAGGTGGAAAGCCGGGCGGTCCGGATGCTCGAACACCACGATATCTCCCCGGCGGAGCTGCCGGGATGTGCGATCGGTCAGAACGTAGTCGCCCGGCTGCAGCGACGGCGTCATCGATGCCTCTGCTATCTCGAATCTGCCCAGGCGTGCGTAGAGCGCCCGTGCCGTCAGCCCGGCGCCGGCGGCGATGAGAAGTGCAGGCAGTCGGGTGATTCTGGTCGGCACCTTGGTGACTCCCGATCGGTAGTTCTCTCCAAAGTGTATCGTCGAGACGAGAGCCAAACGTCTAGGAGGTACAACCATGGGTCTTCTCAGGCCGTCTCGTGTTGCGCACGCGCACTGCGACCTTTTCTGCGGTGTCTACGACCCCGCTCAGGCGATGATCGAAGCTAGGTCTGTTCTCAACGCCTGCACGAAATACGCGGCGTCCGATGATCCGGTCTTCCGGGACCGCTGCATTCTGATCAAGGAAGAGCGTGCCGAGCTCGTCAAGCATCACCTGTCCGTACTGTGGACCGATTTCTTCAAGCCCCACCATCTCGAGGCGTTCCCCGGGCTGCACGATCTTTTCTGGAAGACGCTCAAACAGGCCGGTGATGCCAAGAAGTCGATGGATCCGGCGGTCTCCCAGACGCTCGTGGATCTGATCGGCGAAGTTTCCGCCATCTTCTGGCAGACGGAAGAATCGAAGGCGGCAGGCGTCTACCCGCCCGCCTAGAGCCTCGGTCCTTCTCGAACACCCGGCGGCATCGTCGGCCGGACGGGTGCCCGGCGGCTAGCGCCTGCTCCGGCCACCAGCACTCTTCGGATCGGCGCGGTTCTTGCGTCTCTGCAGCAGGCGCTCCAATTGTGCTACCTCGATTTCCATTTTCCGGTGGTTGTCGATACGGCGCCGGTCGATCTCGTGGCGTTCCACCGCGGCGTTCACGGCGCAACCCGGCTCCTGCTCGTGGCGGCAGTCGGCGAACTGGCACCCGGCGGCGAGCTCGGCGATGTCGGGGAAAGCCTTGGCGAGGCCGTCTCTCCCGCCCCAGAAACCAATCGCTCGCAGACCGGGTGTGTCGATCAAGACCCCCGCCCCGGGGATCACCGCCAGTTCGCGTGAAGAGGTGGTGTGCCGGCCTTTGCCGTCCCGGCTTCTGGTCGATCCCGTGTCCTGTCGTTCCTCGTCGAGCAGGTTGTTGATCAGGGTGGATTTGCCGCTGCCCGATTCGCCGATGAATGCTCCGGTGACTCCGGGCGGCGTCAGCCCGAGGAGCCGGTCGAGGCCCGATCCGGTGACGTTGCTGATGGCGATCACCTCGACCCCCGGGGCAATGTTTCGGAGTTCCCCCTCGGCGGTCGCTACGTCTTCCGCTTCCACGAGATCCGTTTTGGTGAGTACCAGAACCGGCATCGCACCGCTCTCCCAGGCCATGACCAGCGTCCGTTCGAGTCGCGACAACGGCGTCGCACGGTCCAGGGCGTGGACCACAAACACGACGTCCAGATTGGCCACCAGAACCTGCTCCTGGGGTCGAGATCCGGCCGTTGATGGATCGAGCCGCTTGATCGTCGATGAACGCGGCAGGATGGCGGCGACGTAGGCACGCTGGTCGGATCCGACGGTCAGCCCGACCCAATCTCCGGTCACCGGCGCGCCGGGTTCGGATCCCCGGTCGTGTGGTCCTGCGTACGCGTCCGTCGTTCCGTGGGCGGTCGCCACCCGGTAGCGGATGCGATCGACTCGAACGATCCTTCCCGGGATCCGGTCGGGGAACATTGCCATGAGGTGGGCAACCCGTTCGTTCCACCCGAAGGCGGCCAGCCCGTGCAGAGCGGGGCGGGAAGGATTATCGGGTGAAGTCAAAGGTGAGCACGCTCCGTTGGTACGTTTACTGGTTGCTAGCGGTCGAATCCCCGGTCGGCGATGGCCGCCATGAGTCTGGCACCGTCCAATACGGGGACGTACGGCAGCAGGTTCTCTTCGTTTGCGAGGACGTAGTCGGTGAGTTGCTCCTGCACGACCTCGTGCAGGTTCTGAACCGTCCAGGGTTTGGCGATGTAGTGGTCGAGGTCGGCTTCGTTCACGGCGCGGATCGTGTCCTCGAGGCCGGCCTGTCCGGTGATGAGCACTTTGCGGATAGAGCGGGTGTCCGGCGCTTCGTTGAGTTCCACCAGGTAGTCGACTCCTCGCTCTCCGGGGAGCAGGTGATCGCAGAGAGCCAATCCGACTCGATCACCACGTCCCGCCAGCTCGGCCATCACGCTGCGGGCATCCTCGACGTCCTCGGCCAGCTCGATGATGAAATGACTTGCGAAGTCGGCCAGGTCACGTGCGACGGCTTCCCGGACTTCCGGTTCGTCTTCGATAACGAGGATGGCGATTTGATTCATGGCAGAACTCCCGGGGTTTCGTCGCCTGGCTGGCGGGTGGGCAGGGTCACGGTGAAGCAGGTGCGGCCCGGTTTGGATTCCACTTCGATCGTCCCCCGGTGTCGATGGACGATGTCCTGGCAGATGCGGAGGCCGAGCCCCAGCCCGAACTCGACCCGACCCTCGCGGGTGGTGAAACTCATGTCGAACACGCGGTCCAGGTGGTCGGGGTTGATGCCGGGACCGGTGTCGATCAACCGCACGCGGACATGGTCCGGGTCGGGAGCGTCTGTCTGCAATGTCAAGGTCCCGGAACCCTCCATGGCCTGGATTGCATTCGAGAGAAGATTCGTCCACACCTGGTTGAGCTGGCCGGGGTATCCATCGATGAGGGGAAGATCCCCGAGCTCCCGGTGTACCTCAATTTCCCGCAAGTCGTGCCCGAAGAGGAGCAGCGTCTCTTCGAGGGATGCATGGATATCGACATCATCCGTCATCTCCCGCCCCGCTCGCGCGTACGAACGGAGGCTCTGAACGAGCGCGGCAATACGGCCGGCCGAGGAGCGAAGGTTGCGCAGCGACAACCCCAGCTGGTGGTACAACTCCAAACGTTCCAGCTGGGATTCCCCGGCGTCTCCCAGCAGGCGGCGGTATTCCGCGCCGGACACAATGCCGATTCGTACCAGACGACGGGCAAGGGTGTCGTCCCCGAGTTCCGCGGCAAGTTCGGCTCGATAGCGCCGCTCGTCGCGAGTCGAAACCGGCCCGCTCGATTCGGCTGCGGCGAGCATGGCCAGCAACCTGACGCCGTCCGGGTGGCCGGCGGCCACCGATTCGATGTCCGTGCGCAGGAACTCGGTGGCCCGTCCGATGGCGGCGACAGGATTGTTGAGTTCATGACCGATGCCTGCCACGAGCTGACCGAGGGTGGCCATCTTCTCGGTTTCGACGAGATGGGCCTGGGTGTTTTCCAACTGTTGCAGGGTCGCCGCCAGGCGGTCGCGGTCCTCGGCCAGATCGCGGTTCAGCTGGTCGATTCGTACCTGCTGGTCGACCCCTCGCAGCATGCGTCTCGCCATAGAGCGGACCATGACGGTCACGAGGTGAATGGCCAGCGTCGGGCTCAGCTGCAGCGCCGCGTCCAGGTCGTCGAGGGCAACCGGGAGAACCGTCACGTCGGTGTCGGCCGTCACGTTGAAGAACGATGGACGGTTCCGGGCGACTGCCAGCAATCCGATGATACGGCCGGCTGTTTCGGCATGGAACACGACCTCGCGACCTCCCACGGCCCGGGTGAGCTTCACGCTGCCCTCGACGAGAACCTGGATGCCGTCCACCTGGTCTCCCGATCGCAGCATGGGTGTGCCGGCAGGAAGGTGACGGCGGGTGGTGTCGGCGAGGACGGCGTCGAGTTCGGCAATGAGCTGTCGTTCGACCTCGTCGTCCGACAACTCGCGGTCGCTCAGGAAGCTTCTCTGCAGCCTGCGGAGCTGGCGGTCGGTGGTCCGCGCTTTGCGGTCCGCCGCAGAGAACGCATCGGACAGCAGCGTTACGTCGACCACCTGCGGAATCCGGTCGAGTTCTTCCGGAGCGTGTTCGATGAAGAATTCGGTGATCAGTGCATCCAGGATTCCCTCCAGGTTCTCTTCGGTCCAGGGGAACGGGAGCATTCCGTCGAGGGCTCGCTTCCCGATGGCCCGGCCGATGTCTGCCATGGTCGGATCGGCGCTGAGCAGGATCTTGCGGGTACCACGAAAACGCGGTTGTCGATGCACCTGCATGAGCAGATCGATACCCGTCGTGTCGGGCAGGCGGTCGGCGGCGATCATGAGCGGAACGAGTTGCTCGGAGTTGTGCAGTTCCGTGAGGCGGGCGAGCGCCCGCTCGCCGGTGGGATAGGTTTCGATCTGGAATTGGTCGCCTGCCAATCGACCGATATCGGCCTGGAGGGCGTCCCGGGTGGCCGGTTCTGCATCCACGCAGACGATCAGGAAGGCGGTCACAGCGCTACCCCCATGACGTCCCACAGGAGGGGGGCCACGAACACGTAGAGGACCAGCCCGACCGCCCCGATGATCGAGCCGGCCACCGCCATGTCGCGGGTCGTCACGGCCCCGGTGCTGAAGGCGATGGCGTTCGGCGGGGTGCTCACCGGAAGCGCCATGGCCAGCGACGACCCCACGGCAATGAAGAACGCGGCCAGGGCCGGCTCGGCTGCGACGGCGTCGGACAGGGCGAGGCTCAATCCGATCGGAATCAAGAGGTTGGCGGCAGCGCTGTTGGAGATGAAGGTGCTGAGGAGGAGAGCGACGATAGCCAGCGTCAGGATCAGGAGTGCCTGTCCGATCGATTCCCAGCCGACCAGGCCGATCAGCCAGAGATCGAGACCCGAGGCGTTGACCCCGATCCCGAGCGCGATACCGCCTGCGACGAGCCAGAGGACGTGCCAGTGGATCGATTGCAGGTCTCGGGTCGAGAAGACCCGGGTGGAGAGAAGGATGACCACCGGGAGGAATCCGACGATGTAGGAACTGATGCCGTGGAGCGGTTCGGTCATCCAGAGACCAACGGTCAGGGCAAACGTCGCGTAGAAGACCTTGGCCGGGAGCGAGGTGTCGAAGGTCGCCTCGATCTTCAGTCTCAGCACAGTCTGTTGTGCAGGAAACAAGCGGACGAGTACATACCAGGCGATCAGGAGAATCACCACCATCATCGGAACCGCCATGACCATCCATTGCACGAAGCTGATGGAAATGCCCGCGTCGGCGAGCGAGCCGACCGCGATGGCGTTGGGTGGGGTGCCGACCGGTGTCCCGATGCCGCCGATGTTGGCGGCTACCGGGATTGAGAGAGCCAAACCGGTCCGCAGTCGATCACCCGGATCGAGGGTGGCGATGACCGGCAGCACCACCGCCAGCAACGTGGCAGTGGTGGCGGTGTTGCTCATGAACATCGAGAACACCGCCGTAATCAGCATCAAGCCCAGCATGATCCGCTGTGGCGAATCGCCGAACGGGCGCAACAGCACGCGGGCCATGTTCTTGTCGAGCCGGAACTTGGCGGCTCCGTCGGCCAGGAAGAAGCCGCCCAGGAACAGCATCAAGACCGGGTGGGCGAGGGCTGCGAAGAACGTGGAAAAGGCCGGCGCATCGAAGCCGGCGGGAAGCGCCGGGAGCGCCTGGTCGCTGATGAGCAGGATACTCAGGAGAATGATCAGCGCCGCCGTGGCATGGAGCGGTATGGCCTCGGTGACCCACAGCACGATGGCCAGGAGGAACACTGAGAACATCCGTTGACCCGCAACAGACAGACCATCGAATTGGACGAGGTAGGGGAGGGCGAAGACGACGGCGCCGAGCAGCAGCCCGACCGGTCTGGTCAGCTTGCCTTTGAGCGACATGCGGACGGGGCGCTTGATCAGGGTCATCGCGGTTGAATGCTAGGAGAACGCAGCAGCTCCCCTTACGCCAGGTCCCGCGTACGGAGAGACCATGTCGTGAAGGCCAGCGAGACCACGGCGACGACGGCCATCTTCAGCAGGGCTTTCCCGACTCCCGGCTCGAGCGCACCGAGCGCCTCTGCCGGGCTGATGCCGGGAGCAAGGTCCACGTAGGCGCTGAGTGCGATGTGGTTCAACGAAGTGGGGGCGAGGGCGGCCACGGCGTTGGCGAAGCTCGATTCCCAGAGGAAGAGGTAGATCAAGCCGATGACCGTGGCGCGGCGGGTGAGCAGTCCGATCGGCACGAAGAGCGTTCCGTACCCGAGGGCGACGACCAGCGCTCCGACGGCCGGTCCGGCCCCGATGCCCCAGTCTGCCGTCGCCGATCCGGCAGCCAACCAGCCGAGCCCCACACCAACGATGGCCACGGCCAGAGTGGCTCCCACCGAGGCGAGTGTGGTGGCGAGGGCGATGTGCCAGCGGGGAATCGGCTTGAGCGCCAGGAAGGGCATGGTGTGGGACCTTCGCTCGTCACCGAGGGCTCCGGTGGCGTTGACGATGGCGATGACGGGGAGGGCCACTGCGATCAGGATCCCGTACGTCGTGTCGTGGTAGAGGCTCGCCAGTCGTTCGGGGCCTCGATCGCCGGTCGAGGCGAACAGCACCACGACCGCCGGAATCGAGGCGAACAGGATGAAGCCGATCATCCGCTTGCGGGTGATGAGCCGCTGCAGCGTGACCTTCACGATGGCGAGCTGGGTGTTCATCCGCCCTCCACCAGGTAGCGGAACACGCTCTCGAGCGACTCATCCTCCGGGTCGACCCGGGTGATCCGGATCTCGAGGTTCTTGGCCAGACCGGGGAGCGCTCGCCCGAGCTGTTCGGCGTCGAGGGATCGGACATGGAGTGAAGCTGCTTCGACACTGATTCCGCCCACCCAATCGTGGGCAACCAGGGCGGCGGCCAGCCGGCGGGGTTGATCACAATCGATCCGGATCTGCAGCGGGATATCGGACATCGCGGCGCGGAGGGCGTGAACCGTGCCGGAGGCGGCCAGCCGTCCATCCACCATGGCGATGACCCGATCGGCCATGCGTTCGACTTCGTGCAGAACATGGGAAGAGACGATCACCGTCCGGCCCTGCCTGCCCATCTCGACGAAGATCCTGGTCAGGTGGGCACGCTGTACCGGATCGGTGCCGTTGAGGGGCTCGTCGAGGATGAGGACATCGGGTTCGTGGACCAGGGCGGCGGCGACCTTGGCACGCTGACGCATCCCCTTGCTGAAGCCGACGAGCTTGCGATCGGCCACGTCAGTGAGGTCAACCATCTCGAGAGCGCGTTGCGTAGCTCCCGCCGGGTCGGTCACTCCCTGCAACCGGGCGTTGTGGGCAACGAATTCGGTAGCCGAGAGGAAGCTGTACACATTCTCATCTTCGGGAACCAGGGCCATGCGGCGGTAGACCTCGTGGTCGGACCGGGGGTCCACACCGAACACGGCCACGGAACCTTCGGACGCACGGATGAGGCCGGTGAGCACCCTGAGCAGCGTCGTCTTGCCCGCGCCGTTTGGGCCCAGCAGTCCCGTCACGCCGGGGCCGAATTCGGCAGAGATCTCCGAGACGGCAACCTTCTGTCCAAACCAGCGCGAAACGCCCTGCATCGTCACCGTCGGCACGCCCGCTCCGGCCGTCGTCACGACAACCTCCGGTAGCGATTCCAGGCGACGGCCACGGCCAGCACCGCCATGCCGACGATTGCTGCCAGTGCCACCCAGGGTTCCAGGCCTGCCCGGGTGATCGGGTAGTCGTTGGTCACGGCACCGAAAATCCAGTCCCGGACCAGATGGGGATGGCTCTCGAAGGCCAGCAACGACCCGAACTTCGCTCCGCTGAAGTCGGCGACCTCGACGAAGAACTCGGCCAGTCCATTCAACATGACCATCACGCCGAGGAAGATCCCCGCCGCAAAGCCGACCCGGGGGATCAGGGTGGCAACGATGAGCGCCACGGAGGCGAATCCGAGGAAGTACACGAGCGATGCGGCCGGCACCTGCCACAGGACGTCGAGGTTGTCGGTCATGAAGGTCGTGAATCCGTCCGGGGAGAACAACCCGAGCATGAGGTGGAAGATCGTCTGTGGGATCAAGAGGAAGCCGAGGATGAGGATCCCCAGCGACATGCCCTTGGCAGCCAGGTAATCGATGGTGCGCAGCGGCCGGGAGAGGTAGACCGCCAGAACTCCCTGTTCCCGGTCGGGGACCAGCAGTTCGGGGGTCGCGAATGCGACGAAGAGCAGGGCAACCCG
This sequence comes from uncultured Actinomycetota bacterium, assembly GCA_963707435.1. Taxonomy (GTDB): domain Bacteria; phylum Actinomycetota; class Acidimicrobiia; order Spongiisociales; family UBA4744; genus UBA4744. The sequence goes on from CAVPPF010000006.1 coordinate 75,551, forward strand.
GGAGATGAACTCGAAGTACTCCCGTGCCTGCGGCAGCTCGTCCGCGACCAGATCGGTGACCCCCACCCGGTTGGCTGCGTAGTGAAGCCCGGACAGAACCGCCACGGAGATGAGCATCATGGTGATCAGCGTCCAGGGCAGGATCTTGCGTCTTCCCTTTCGCCGAAATCCGAGAACCCTGCGTAGCCCGTCGCGAACCACGGCACCCATCGCACCGCGCCGCCCTTTGCGGGTGCCTTCGAAATGGCGATAGCCGCGATCGACGATGACTGCTTCCGGGGGACGATCAACCACGGCGGCCCTCTTCTTCCGCTTCCCGGATGAACGCCTCCTCGAGCGTGATGGCACTCTGACTGAGCCGCCGCACGCCAACGTTGGTGGCAACCAGAGCGTCACGAACCAGGGTGAATGCGTCACCGCCGGCGGCCCGCACATCCAGCGTCGCCCCACTGACAACGACCGTGGCACCTCGCTCGGTCATCCATGCGGCGGCCGGTTCCGGATCGCCCAGCACCTCGACCATCAGGCTTTCGGCTATCCCCAGGTCTCCGATCGGCCCCGAGCGAATGACCCTGCCGCCGTCGAGCATGACGACCCAATCGCAGGTTTGCTCGATGTCGGAGAGGATGTGTGACGAGAAAACCACGCTGATGCCGAAGTCGCCCAGGCGGCGGATCAATTCGAGCATGTGGTCGCGGCCTTCCGGATCCAGTCCCGAGGCGGGCTCATCGAGGAAGGCCACCTCGGGGTCGTGGACGATCGCCTGGGCCAGCTTGACTCTCTGAAACATGCCGGTTGAGAAGTCGCCCAGGTAGCGGAATCGCTCCTCGTGGAGGCCGACGAGGAAAAGGATCTCGGATGACCGCCGGCGCGCGGCATCGGTCGGCAGGCCGGCCAGCTCGGCGGCATAGCCGACGAAGTCGGCCGCCGTTTGGTCGAGCGGGAGGCAATTGCCCTCGGGCATGTATCCGACCAGCGACCGGATTTCGAGCGACTCGCGGGAGACCGGCCGCCCGAGCACTTCCATCGTTCCGCCGGTGGGCCGCAGCATGCCGAGAAGATTCCGGATCAGGGTGGTTTTGCCGGCCCCGTTGGCTCCGACGAGTCCGACTCTGCCGCGGGGCACGTCGAGCGTTACCTCCGCGAGCGCTTTGAGATCGCCGTAGCTGTGCGTGAGGTTTCTCGTCGAGAAGAGAGCGGTCACTAGTTTGAAACTAGCGGGGCATTCAAGCGGCGAGGTCGTCGCGGTTCTCGCGCCGCCTGGTCATCGTCGTTGCCCTTCTCCTGGCACCGTCCGACAGGCGTTTCGCCCACACGTACTCGGTGCTGAGTAGCGCAAGACCGGCGATGATCAGCAGCCAGCCGGGCAGGAACGGCAGGACGAGGCCGGCGACGCCGACCAGCAGCAAGCTGAATCCCATGATCCCGATGAGGAGTTTTCGAAACGGAGTGATGTTCACGTGCTCCTTTGACGCACTGCAGTATGCAACGGTTACGAGGCTACTCGAGTTCCCCGGTCTCGAGTTTTGTAAACAGCGGCCCCGGCGGTGGGAGCTGTGTCCCCGGTTCGAGTCCGGCCCGCCCCCATCCGTCTGCCTCGAGGGTTCCGGTTTGACCGAGCATGGTGTGCACTCGCGCGCTCGTGAACGGCAGGTACGGGGCGAACCCGGTCTTGAGCCCGTTGATGGCACTGAGGGCTACGTACAGCGTGGTGGCCGTGCGCTCCGGGTCGGTTGCCGCAGTCTTCCAAGGTGCTTTGTGGTTGAGGTACACGTTGACCTCCTGCGCTCCATCCATGAGGGTGCGCAACGCGGTCCGCAATTCGACGGCCTCGATCTGCGTGCCGGCCGCGGCCAGCGTGTTGTCGATTTTGGTCAGGAGGGTGTCATCTTCGGGATCGAGCGATCCGGGTTGCGGGATGGCTCCTCCGGCCGTTTTGGCCGTCATCGAGAGCACCCGGTTGACGAGGTTGCCCCAGGTGGCGACCAGTTCGTCGTTGACCCGCCGCACGATCTCATCGTCGGAGAGGTCGGTGTCGTTGTGTTCCGGCAGGATCGAAGCAATGGCATAGCGGAGCGCGTCGGGTTCGAAACGCTCGAGATACCAGTCGAGGGAACGGCCGACCCCCCTCGATTTGGACGCCTTCGACCCGCCGAATGTGACGTACTGGTTGCCCGGGACGTTGGTCGGAAGGTTGAGGCCCCCATGTCCCATCAACAAGGCCGGCCAATAGACGGCATGGAAGGGGATGTTGTCCTTGCCGACGAAGTAGTAGGACTCGGCCTCCGGATTGATCCACCATTCCTTCCATGCTTCCGGGGTTCCCTGGAGCTGTGCCCACTCCTGAGGAGCCGAGAAGTAGCCCATGACGGCTTCCCACCACACGTAGATCGACTTCCCGGGTCCGAGATCATCGACGGGGATGGGGATACCCCAGTCCAGGTCTCGGGTAAACGCACGGTCGTTCAGACCGCCCTTGACCATCCCGATGGCGAAGTTCACCACATGCGGGCGCCACTCCTCGTGGGAGCGAAGCCAATCGAGCAGCGGGTCCTGGAACGCGCTCAGCTTCCAGTAGTAGTGCTCCGTTTCCCGCTCCAACGGGGTTGTCCCGGTCAGTTTCGACGTTGGGTTGATCAGCTCGTGAGGATCCAGGGTTCGCCCGCAGGTGTCGCACTGGTCCCCGCGAGCGTCGGTGGAGCCGCAATGAGGACAGGTGCCCTCGACGTATCGATCGGGAAGAAACCGTTTGGCCTCCTCGTCGTAGAACTGACTGGTGGTGTGACGGTACAGGTAGCCGTTCTCCAGCAACCTGAGGAAGAACTCCTGAGCCACCCGCTTGTGGTTGTCGGTGCCGGTCGTGGTGAAGAGGTCGAAAGCGATGCCGAGCTGCCGCCAGTACCCGAGGAACCTCGGATGGTACCGGTCGACGACTTCCTGTGGGGAAATGCCCTCTTCGTCCGCCTTGACCGTGATCGGGGTGCCGTGCACGTCGCTTCCCGACACCATGAGGACCTTGTTCCCCGCCATCCGGTGATAGCGCGCGAAGATGTCCGGTGGCAGGTAGGCGCCGGCGATGTGGCCCAGGTGCAGCGAGCCGGTCGCGTACGGCCAGGCAACGGCCACCAGGATGTGACGGGGTTCGCTCATGGGCGGTGAGCGTACCACCTGCTCCACGCGGCCACTCCCGACTTCTCGACGAACTGAGAGCTCTGCGGATCGGTTAGCCTCCCAAAGCGGCAGGGGGTGGCACGAGCATGCTTGAACTGAAAAACCTCTCGAAACGATACGGTGAAGTGCGGGCCCTGGACGGCGCGTCGCTCTCGGTCGCCCCGGGTCGCATGCTGGGCTTTCTCGGACCAAACGGCGCAGGCAAAACCACGGCCATGCGTTCGGTGTTCGGGCTCGTTCGATTGGATGCCGGTGAGGTCACCTGGAAGGGCCACCAGGTAGGCCCGGATGAACGCCTCCAGTTCGGGTATATGCCAGAACAGCGTGGTTTGTATCCGCGCATGAAAGTTGGGGATCAGCTGGCCTACTTCGCCGAATTGCACGGCATGTCTCACGCCGATGCGTCTGCTTCGGTTTCGCGGTGGCTGGCGACGCTCGGACTGTCGGAGCGGAGCGATGATCGTCTCGAACAGCTGTCGCACGGGAACCAGCAGCGCGTGCAGCTGGCGGCTGCCCTCGTTCACGACCCCCAACTGCTGATCCTTGACGAGCCATTCTCCGGCCTCGATCCGGTGGCCGTTGAAACGCTGGCCGATTCGCTCCAGGCGGAGGCCGCCAAGGGCAAGGCTGTCGTTTTTTCGAGCCACCAGCTCGATCTTGTCGAAGACATGTGTGAGGACGTGGTGATCATCAACCGCGGGCGCAATGTCATGGAAGGCAACGTGGCCGCGCTGAAAGAGGCCTCACCGCACCGGCGGTTGGAGATCGAGGTGGCCGGCGGGGACGGAGCCTGGCTTCCCGAAGTGGCGGGTGTGATATCCAAGGAAATCAATGGCTCGCTGGTGCGGATGTTGGTCCAGAAGGACGTCGATCTCGAAGGGGTGCTTTTCGCCGCCCGGGCGGTCGGTCCCATTCGCCATCTCAGTTTTGAAGCACCAAGCCTCTCGGAGATGTTCCTGCAGGCGGTGACCCGATGAAAGGCCTGCGACCTGTCTGGATGGTTGCCCGGCGGGAGTTGCGCGAACGCCTGAAGAGCCGTACGTACCGGATCACAACCGTGATTCTGTTGCTCATCGTTCTTGGTGCGATTGTGGTCCCCCAGGTGGCAGGAGACGATGAAGGCACCACGTACGACCTGGGCCTGGTGGGAGAAACATCATCAGACTTGCTGAGCACGCTCGAGGTGCTGGCCACCACCGCAGACGTTCGCATCGACACCCGGGAGTTTGAGGATACTGCCGCGGCCGAGGTCGCTTTGGAGGCCGGTGACGTTGATGCGCTGCTGGTCGGCGGGAGCGAGTACGTCACCCGTGAACCGGCCGGTTCTTCGTTCTTTGTGACCGGGGGAACAGGACTTCCGGCGCTGGTGGGTGGGGCCGTCCAGACGATCCGTGTGCAGGAGGTGGCCGCTTCCGCCGGGTTGACCGTCGATCAGATCGCCGGCCTGCTCACAGAGAATCCGCTCACTCTCCGCAGCCTCGAGCCTCTCGACCCCAACCGGGAGACCAACACCATCGTGAGCTTCGCCGGCTTGATCCTCCTCTATGTCGGGATTCTCAGCTACGGGGCCTGGACCCTCAACGGGGTCATCGAGGAGAAAACCAATCGCGTGGTCGAAGTACTGATGTCGGCCTTGCGCCCCCACCAGTTGATGGCCGGAAAAGTCATCGGGATCGGCCTGCTGGGCATAGCCCAGCTTCTCCTCATCGTTGTCACGGCCGTGGTAGCGGCCCTGGCCGTCGATCTGGTCGATATACCCGACGTATCCGGGGGGTTGATCATCTCGCTCCTCGTGTGGTTCGTGCTGGGGTTCTCATTCTTCAGCGTTGCCTATGCCGCAGTTGGGGCGCTCGTCTCGAGAATGGAAGAAGCTCAGAGCGTTGCCACGCCGCTGACCATGGTCGGGGTCGCCGGCTACCTGGCAGCGTTTGCCGTCTTGGAGAATCCTGACGGCGCCATCGCCAGGATCACAACCTTCTTGCCACCAACCGCTCCGTTCGTCGTGCCGATCCGTCACGCCCAGAACGCTATTGCGGGTTGGGAGTATCTGCTTTCGGTGCTGATCATGGTCGCTGCTACCTACGGGCTGATCCGGCTGGCCGGTCGCGTCTACTCCGGTGCGATTCTCTCGCTCGGAGCCCGGGTGAAGCTTCGGGATGCCTGGAGGTCTGCCGAGCAGTAACGGTTCAGTACGCGAAAAACTTCCAGCCACCCTCGTCCGGTGCCGGGTAGTGTCGGTTCCACCCCTGGAAGCTGGCGGGAGGCAGCGGGAGTGAAGATCGAATCGGCTCGCGACCATGGCAGGACGAGGCGGGGTCCGGATCGGCGCAGCCGCAACGGAGCCTTCTACTACCCGGAACGCCGCTTCGGCTTCGAGCGGCGCCGTCCCCCGGAAGGCACCTGGAGCGCTCGCTATCACTCCTGGCTGGAGAGATTCCGGCACGATCACGACACCATCGCGGTAGTCCTCCTGGTGTTTGTTCTGCTCAACCTCGCCGATCTGTTGCTGACCGTTCGAGCCCTCTCGATGGGTGCCGTCGAAGGCAACCCGATCATGGCGTATCTCTTCGCCGTCGACCCGGTGCTGGCTGCCGTTTTCAAGGTTTCGGTGGGTGCCGGGATTGCGGTCGCTGTTTGGGCGGCGCGCCACTACCGGCGAATCCTGGAGACTGCGCTGCTGATGGTGGCCGTCATGACCGCGGTGCTCTTCTACCACGGTTACAACGCCCTCATCTAGTACCGGCTAGGCGATGGTTACCTCAGGGTCGAGATACACGTCCTGAATCGCGTTGAGGAGCGCCGCACCCTCATCCATGGGGCGTTGGAAGGCCTTGCGCCCGGAGATGAGCCCGGTTCCACCGGCCCGCTTGTTGATCACTGCGGTGCGAACGGCCTGCGCCAGGTCGCCTGATCCCGAGGATGCTCCACCGGAGTTGATCAATCCGGCGCGGCCCATGTAGCAGTTGGCAACCTGCCAGCGGGTCAGGTCGATGGGATGGTCGGTGGTCAGTTCCGAGTACACCTTCGGGTGGGTCTTGCCAAAACCGATCGTCGTGTAGCCGCCGTTGTTGTCCGGCTGCTTCTGCTTGATGATGTCGGCCTCGATCGTGACGCCGATGTGGTTGGCCTGGCCCGTCAAGTCCGCAGATCCTTCATAGTTGACGCCATCTTTGGTGAAGGCTGAGTTCCGCACATAGCACCAGAGGACCGTGAACATCCCGAGTTCGTGCGCCCGGGAGAAGGCCGCGCTGACTTCCTGGATCTGGCGGGTTGACTCCTCAGAGCCGAAGTAGATGGTGGCGCCGACGCCGGCGGCGCCGAGATCGAAGGCCTGCTCGACCGAGCCGTACATCACCTGGTCGTAGGTGGCGGGATAGCTGAGCAGTTCGTTGTGGTTGATCTTGACGATGAAGGGGATCTTGTGGGCATACCGGCGGGACACCATGCCCAGAACCCCGAAGGTCGTAGCGACGGCATTGCAGCCTGCCTCGACGGCCAGCTCGACGATGTTCTTGGGATCGAAGTAGATCGGATTGGGAGCAAAGGAAGCGGCTCCCGAGTGCTCGATGCCCTGATCGACGGGGAGGATGGACAGGTAGCCGGTACCGCCCAGACGTCCGCGGTTGTACATCGAAGCTAGGTTGCGGAGGACCTGTGGAGAGCGGTCCGTCTGCATGAACACGCGATCGACGAAATCGGGTCCGGGCAATTCGAGCGTGTCGGCGGGGATACCCGTCGAGGTATGCGTGAGGAGATCCTGGGCGTCGTCTCCCAGCAGCTTGGCGTAGTCCATGGTGTTCCTCCGGTCGTCGAATCTCGTTCACCCATTATCGCGGGTTTGCGGAGGCTTGCGCCCGCGAACCGGTCGGGCGCCGGTCCGGTCGGGTCCTGCAGCTGAGATTGCCCGTATCTGAACGATCGTATAACATTCTGAACATGCGTTCAATTCGCTCAGACGGCGAGCCGGTGCTGGACGATCGGACGGCCAAGGCTCGCATCCGCGACGCCGCCATTGCCTGCTTCGCCGAGCACGGCATAGCCGCTACGACCGCCCGGAAGGTGGCGACCGCCGCCGGTGTCTCGCCCGGGCTGGTCATGCACCACTTCGGATCCATGGAGGGTTTGCGGGCTGCGTGCGACCGGCAGGTCACCGCAATGATCAGGGACCTGAAGGGGGAGGCTATGGGCGCCGGGGCGGGGTTTGACCCGGTGGCCGCCCTCCGTTCTGCGGCCGGGGGGCCGCCGCTGGCCCGCTATCTGGCCCGCACGCTGGTGGACGGGTCACCGGCGGTGGCCGATCTGGTCGACGAGCTGGTGGCCGACGCCGTCGCCTACATCGAGACAGGAGTCGAGACCGGCCTGCTCGCCGCCTCCAGCTACCCCCGGGAACGGGCTGCCATCCTGACGATATGGTCGCTGGGAGCTCTGGTCTTGCACGAACACCTGGATCGGCTCGTCGGCGTCGACATCACGGGACCCATCGACCAACCGCACGCGGCCGCTTCCTACGTTGCACCGGCCCTCGAGATCCTCAGCGGATTCTTCACCAAAGCGACAGCCGAACTCATGAGCGAAGCGTTTGTCGACGCCCCGGCACAGAAAGAAGGGACTGCATGAACGACCAGATCACCATTCATACCGAGGGCCTCACCAAGCACTACGGAGACGTTGAGGCTCTGGTGGATCTGAACCTCGACGTTCGGGGAGGGGAGATCTTCGGGTTCCTCGGTCCCAACGGCGCCGGCAAGACGACCACGATCCGGACCATGCTGGATGAGATCCGCCCGACGGCCGGGACCGCTTCGATTCTCGGCATGGACTCCCATGAAATGTCGGTCGAGATTCGCGACCACATTGGCTATGTCCCGGGCGATTTGGCCCTGTACCCCAATCTCACCGGGCGGGACACGCTGACCTACTTCGCCAACCTGCGGGGCGGTGTCGATTGGTCGTACGTCGACGAGCTCACCGAACGCTTGGAAGCCGACCTTTCGAAGAAGGTCGGCGACCTGTCTTCGGGCAACCGGCAGAAGGTGGGTCTGATCCAGGCCTTCATGAACCGGCCAAAAGTGTTGATCATGGACGAGCCCAGCAGCGGTCTCGACCCGTTGATGCAACGCGCCTTTCAGACGCTGATGCGCGAAGTTGCTCGAGCCGGGACCACGGTGTTTCTCTCCAGTCACACCCTTTCGGAGGTGCAGCGGGTGGCCGACCGGGTCGGCATCATCCGGCGAGGCAAGTTGATTGCCCTCGAAGCCGTCTCCAGCTTGCGCTCCAAGGCGATGCGCACGGTGAACCTGTATTTCGACGGACCGGTCGAAGCGTCTGTGCTCAAACCCCTGCCCGGGGTTCGGGATGTCAAGGTGCAGGACCACCATGCCATGCTGTCCTTCGACGGTCAGATGGAAACCCTCCTCAAGGTTGTTACCGAGCGCTTCCACGTCCTGGACATCTCCACTGAAGCGGCCGACCTCGAAGAGATCTTCCTCACCTACTACCGGGATGACGAGGGGGTGGCCTGATGCTCGCCTCAGTCTTTGCCAAGACAACCCGGGATCGCTGGAAGGGCATGGCGATCGCCATGTTCAGCCTCGGCCTGCTGCTTTGGATGGTGATGGCGGTCTACCAGGACATCGATATCTCCGCCTATACCGAACTGCCCGAGGTCTTTCTGTCGCTCATGGGCATCCCGGAGGGCGCAGATGTCGCCAGTCTGGCCGTCGGAGTCATGTACAGCTTCTACGGTGCGATGACCCTGGCCGGTCTGGCCGTGTCGATGGGATCGGCCTCGGTTGCAGGCGAAGAGCGCGACGGGACCATCGGCCTGCTGCTCGGCAATCCCAAGAGCCGCACCAACGTTCTCATCTCCAAAGCGGCGTCGATGGTGCTGCTGGTGGGGTTGGGATCCCTGGGGTTGTGGGGCGCGGCACCCCTGCTCGCAGGAATCCTGGATGTCCGCATGGGTGGCATGCAGATTGGGTCCTTCGCCCTCCACCTCTTCGTCAATGCCCTTTTCTACGGCTTCCTGGCCATGGCCATCGGTGCCTGGACGGGAAAACGTGGGTTGGCGTCGGGAGTATCGGCCGGGATCATGGCGCTGGGCTTCGTGGCGGTCGGCATCTTCCCCATCATCGAGGGGTGGGAGAACGTCGCCAAAGTGTTCCCCTGGTACTACTTCGACAACGGGCAACCGGTGATCAACGGTATCCAGTGGGGCGATCTGGCCGTGCTGATGGGCGCCATAGTGGTTCTGGCCGCAATCGCTTTGGTCGGCGTCAATCGGCGCGACCTGCGAAGCCACAACGTCGGGGTCACGTTGCTGGACCGTCTGCGGGGCAATCCCCTCACGCAGAAGATCGTCGACCGGTTGGCCGGTGCCACCCGCGTTTCCCGGATTTGGATCAAGACTGCTTCCGAGCATCAGGGATTGCTGATCGTTTCGGCCTACGTCATGTTCTTTCTCATGGGTGTGCTCATGGGTCCGCTCTACGGATTGATGGACCAGACACTTCTCGACTTCACCAAACAGATCCCTGAGGAGCTCTGGGCCTTCGTTGGGGCTGCAGGCGGTGACATGAGCACCGCAGAAGGTTTCTATGAGGCTGAGACCTTTGGGCTGATGGCTCCGATTGCGGTCATGGTGGTTACCGCCGTCATCGGAGCCCGCGCACTGGCCGGGGAAGAACAGAACCGCACCATGGGTCTGCTGCTCGCCAATCCGATCAAACGTTCCCGGGTCGTACTCGAAAAGGCCCTGGCGATGGTGGTGTATGCCGTAGCCGTTGGGTTCTCGACCTTTGCGGGAGTTTGGCTCGGGTCGCTCATCGGCGGACTGGGTATGGATGTCGGCAACATCGCTGCCACCTCGTTCCTTGCGACCCTGGTCGGCCTGGTGTTCGGGGCTTTGGCCCTGGCCTTGAGCGCTGCCACCGGCCGGGTCCGGGTCGCGATCTTCGGGATGGTCGGGGCAGCGCTGGTCTTCCACTTGGTCAACTCTTTTGCGTCGCTCAACGACTCTCTGGCGGGTTGGGCAAGGGTGTCACCGTTCAGCTACTACCTCAACACCCACCCGTTGGAGAACGGGATGGATTGGGGCAATGGGGCGATCCTTGCCGGTCTGACCGTCGTGCTGGTAGCGGTGTCGGTTGTGCTGTTCCAGCAACGAGATCTGCGCCAGACCGGCTGACCGGGTGTCGAGACGGCACCAGGACCGCGGGTTGAGCGCTATCAGGCAGTCCTCGAAGTGCCCCCTTCTTGCGGGTGAGCTGCCGCATATATGCGGCTGTGCTCGACCATCGTCTAGGGTCGGGAGACCGGCCACGCACAGCAGGACAACGGAGGAGGCGCAAGATGGGACGAACTCGCGGCATGGTGGCGTTGGTGCTGGCGCTTCTCTTGGGATTGGCTGCGTGCGGCGGCGGCAGCGAGCCAACGGCGACGTACGACGGCGACGGCTGCACCTACGACGGACCTGACGAGTTTGATGTGAACTCCGAGGTGACGTTCACGTTCGTCGACGCGGTCGAGGAACCGGGCGTCGGATTCGGGGTATGGGCCCTACCCGAGGGCATGACCGCAGACGAGATCCGCGACCAGGGGATCATGAACAACGGCGCGCAAATCGCGGAATCCGCCGCTGAGATCACCGATTCCGGGATTCGACTCACCTATACGTTCGACTCGGCCGGCTTGTATGCCGTCAATTGCGCCGCCGCAGTCGACTACGCAACCCTCTTCACCGTAAGCGAGTGACTCAAGCCGGAGAACCGGCCCCGGCGACCTCTATCGGCGGCTCCGGCGTTTCCGGTTCTCCCAGCGACGATACAGATACAACCAGGCAGGGTCGAGGTCGTCGGAAGGGGCGGGCGTTGGCGGGGCTTGCGGATCAGGCACCTGCGGGGGCGTTTCGGGCGCGGCGGTAGGAGCCGGAGGCGGCTCGGGGGCGCCGACGGCTTCGGTGCGCTCATCTACCTGGCGTCGCAGCTCGCTCAAGCGTTCCCGGAGGAATACCGCTTCGGTCTCGGCCCGGGCTGCTCGCTCCCTGGCTTCGGCGAGTTGCTGGCCGGCTTCATGGAGGTTGCCGAGTTGGTTGATCATCCGGTTCCAGGCGTCGATGGGGACGAGTACCGAGCCGTCGGGTGCCTCGGCGGCCTGCTCGCCGGGAGCCGCAGAACGCTTGGGTGGAGCAGGCGCTGTGCGGGCGGCCGGAGGAGGACGGAGTCTGCCGAGGTGGCGGGCCCGGGCTACGACCTCATCGAGACCGACCATGCGCACCTGGCCTTCCGGCTCGAGTTCGAAACGAGTCGGAATCCGGTCCTTGCGCGCCCAATTGCGCACCGTCGAGGCAGGTACCCCGGTGGCCTCCTCCGCTTCGTGGAGCGTCACCCAGCGGGTCGAAGGAGTAGGGCCCTGCGGCCGCGGCACGGATTCCTCCGACGGCGGTTTCAGGGGGCGGCCTTCACGAGCAAGCTGTTGCCAAACAAATGCGGGATCTTCCATTTCGCAAGGATAGGTCCTGGCGTCGGCAGACTCCTAGGATGCTGGAGAGCACGGAGTGCAGGAGAGCCCCAACCGACATGCCTTCCCCCGAGGAGATTCGAATTGCGGTGCAGCGGGTCGTGGACGGCGTCCTGGCCCGTACCGGTCAACGGGTCCCTCCGGAACAAGCAGCGGCCCCGGCGTCGCATCCCGCTGCCGGCGCCAGGAAGGTTGCGATCGGAGCGGATCACGGCGGTTACCCGCTCAAAGAGCGCATCGGCTTCTACCTCCGGGAGCAGGGATACGAGGTCGAGGACTGCGGTACGAACAGCCCCGAGTCGGTCGACTATCCAGACTTTGCCCACGCCGTCGCTCGACTCGTTGCAGCCGGAACGTGCTCGGAGGGGATCATCGTCGATGGAGCGGGTATTGGATCGGCGATGGTCGCCAACAAGGTCCCCGGAGCGCGAGCGGCACTCTGCTACGACGTCTCTTCGGCCAGAAACAGCCGGGAGCACAATCACGCTAATGTCCTGACCCTGGGGGCCGGACTGATCGGCAATGCTCTGGCCCTCCAGATTGTCGAGGCGTGGCTGGGCACCGACTGGGGCCCCGGCCGTCACGCCCGGCGGGTGGACATGATCACCGGCGTTGAACAGCAGTACCTCAGAGGCGGCCGAACATGACAAGCAGAGAAGAACTCATCGAGGCAGTGACTCGTGAGGTGCTCGCAGCGTTCCAGGAGGATGTCGACGAGATCTGCGTCGACGGCGCCTGCGCCGTGCACAGCCCGGACAAAGTTCGTCACATCGTTGCCAACGGGGCCGGACGCATCAGTTTCTCGGGAGCGGCGGCCGAAGTGCCTCGAGATCTCGCCCGCTACCTCGATCACACCCTGCTCAAGCCGGAAGCTTCCGCCGCCGACATCGACAAGCTCTGTGCCGAAGCCGTCGAGTACGGCTTCGCCGCGGTGTGCGTCAACCCCACCTGGGTCAAGCGGGCCGCCGGCAACGTCCGGGGATCGACGGTGAAGGTGGCGTCGGTCGTCGGTTTTCCCCTCGGCGCATCCGCCCCGGAGATCAAGGCGATGGAGGCGAGGCGGGCGATACGCGACGGTGCACGCGAGATCGACATGGTGATCAACATCGGGGCGCTGAAGTCCGGCGATCAGGATGCGGTCCGCAAAGACATCGAGAAGGTATCCGATGCCTGTCGAGAGGCCGGGGTCAAGAACAAGGTCATCATCGAAGCGGCCCTCCTCACCGACGAGGAGAAAGTGATCGCTTCCTACCTCGCCAAGCAAGCCAAGGCGGATTACGTCAAGACCTCGACCGGGTTCGGTCCGGGCGGAGCCACCGTTCACGACGTCCTGTTGATGCGAGAAACCGTTGGCCCCGACATGGGGATCAAAGCTGCCGGCGGGATCCGCAGCGCCGAAGATATGAAAGACATGATCGCCGCCGGCGCCACCCGAATCGGTGCTTCGGCGGGGGTTGCCATAGTGACCGGAGGGGAGTCGAGTGAGCAATATTGAGCTGCGCGCGTACGCGTTTTTGGACAGCCTGCAACCGCAATACGCAGCCTTTTTGGGCACCACTGCGCAAGGTTTCCTCCCTCTCGCCGGCGATGCATCGTTATACGTTGAGATAGCGCCCGGTATCGAGATCAACCGTCTCACCGATATCGCCCTCAAGGCGACCCGGGTTCGACCGGGGATGCAGATCGTCGAGCGGTACTACGGGATGCTCGAGATTCATTCCGAGGATCAAGCAGAGACCCGGGCGGCGGGACGGGCCATCCTCGAGGCCATCGAGCTCGAGGAGAATGATCGGACCAAGCCCCGCATCCTTTCCAGCCAGATCATCCGCCGGATCGACGACCACCAGGCCCAGTTGATCAACCGGATGCGCCACGGCCAGATGATCATCCCCGGCCAGACGCTCTACGTTCTCGAACTCGAACCCGCTGCGTATGCCCCGCTGGCCGCCAACGAGGCGGAGAAAGCGGCCGAGATCAACGTTCTCGAGGTGCGGGCCTTTGGCTCGATGGGCCGTGTCTATCTCGGAGGGGAAGAACGGGACATCGACGTCGGCTGGCGGGCGGCGGTGGCCGCCATCGAAGGTCTCGAAGGAAAAGAATCTCCAAGCAAGTAAGACAGAGAAGGAGACGGATGTATGGCTGAAGCCCTGGGAATGATCGAAGCAAGAGGCTTTGCGGCGATGGTCGAGGCGGCCGACGCAATGGTCAAGGCGGCCAAAGTCGAACTGGTCAGCTACGAGAAGACCGGTGGCGGCTATGTGACTGCCATCGTGCGCGGTGACGTAGCAGCGGTCAAAGCGGCAATTGACGCCGGTGTGCGCAGCGCCGAAAAGGTCGGCGAAGTGATTTCCACCCATGTCATTGCCCGCCCGCACCTGAACATCGATGTGGTGCTGCCGCTGGGACGCGCCGAAGAAGCTGAAGCGGAGATGGGTTAGACGGGAGAAGACTCGCCCGCTCGCTTCGGACGGAGGATGCAATGCTGCTTGGACGTGTAGCCGGAACGCTGGTCGCCAGCCAGAAGGAAGCGAACCTCGAGGGGCTCAAGTTCCTCGTGGTGCGCCAGCTCGACATCGACAACGAGGAAACCGGTGGCTACGTCGTGGCGGCCGATGCGGTCGGCGCCGGCGTTGGGGAAGTCGTGCTCTATGCCACGGGCAGTTCCGCACGCCAGACCGTATTGACCAACAACCGCCCGTGTGACGCGGTGATCATGGCGATCGTCGACACGTGGGAGGTCGGTGGCACCGAGGTATGGAGCAAATAGCCGGGAGACCCATGGCAGAGCTGAGCGAACAGCAGATCCAGGACATCATCGACCGGGTCAACGCCCGGCTAGGAGCCGGGGCGGATCGTCCGGGTGCCCACCTGCGCGCCGAGACGGAGTTGCAGGCGGCCGAACAGGCCGAACTCGGCGACGGGATCTACGCCACCATCGACGAAGCAGTCGCCGCCGCCCGGAGGGCGTTCCTTCGTTACCAGCGGACGGGTCTCGACGGACGCAAGACCGTCATCGCCTCCGTCCGCTCCTCCATGCTCGAACACGCCGAGCGGTTGGCCGAGATGGCTCATGCCGAGACCGGGTTGGGTCGGGTCGTCGACAAGATCATGAAGAACCGTTTGGTTACCACCAGGGCCCCCGGACCCGAGGACCTCGAACTGGAAGCGGTTACCGGGGACCGGGGGATGATGGTCACCGAGTTCGCACCGTTCGGGGTCGTCGGCGCCATCACCCCTACCACCAATCCGACCTCCACGATCATCAACAACACGATCTCGATCGTCTCCGCAGGCAACGCCGTCGTTTTCAACGTTCACCCCAGCGCCAAGCGGGTTTCTGCCGAGAACATCCGCCTGCTGAATCGAGCCATTCAGGCCGGGGGTGGCCCGCCTGATCTGGTCACCGCCATCCCCAACCCGACCATCGAGAGCGCCAAAGCGGTCATGAATCACCCCGACGTCGCGCTGCTCCTGGTCACCGGCGGTCCGGGGGTAGTTCGGGAAGCGATGCGTACCGACAAGGTGGTCATCGCCGCCGGGCCGGGCAATCCGCCTGCGGTCGTCGACCAAACCGCCGACGTTGACAAGGCCGGGCGGGACATCGTGGCCGGTGCCTCGCTGGACAACAACATCATCTGTGTCGACGAGAAAACCACCATCGCGGTTGATACGATCGCCGACCGCCTGGTGCGATCAATGGCCCAGAACGGCGCCTACGTGCTGAAGGAACACGAGCTGAAGCGGCTCGAACGGGTCATCTTCAAGGAGATGGGCCCTGCCGCGGAAACCGGGAGTCGTGAACCCGGCTTTCATCGGGAAGAACGCCGGCGTGATCCTCGCCGAGATCGGCGTCCAGGTTGGTGACGACGTGCGCCTGGTGGTGGCGGAGGTGCCGGAAGACCACAACCTGGTGTGGACCGAGCAGATGATGCCGGTCATGCCGGTGGTCCGGGTGGCCGACGTTGAACGGGGTATCGAACTAGCCGTGAAGTCTGAGCATGGCTTCCGCCATACCGCCTCGATCCACTCGACCAACGTCCAGACCATCACCAACATGGCTCTTGCCATGAATTGCAGCATCTTCGTTGCCAACGGGCCCAATTACGCGGGACTGGGTGAAGGCGGGGAGGGGTTCTCGTCGTTCTCGATTGCAAGCCCGACCGGTCATGGTTTGACGAGACCGCGTAGCTTCTCGCGTGAACGGCGCATCACGGTCGTCGGCGCCTTGAGGATCGTGTGATCCTCCAGCCGGCCCTCGCCTTGCTCGAATTCGACTCCATTGCCGCTGGTATCACCGCCGGCGATGCCATGGTCAAGCGAGCTCCCCTCGACCTCATCAAGGCGGGCACGGTGCAGCCTGGCAAGTATCTCGTGCTGATCGGCGGGCAAGTCGCCGATGTCGAAGAAGCCATCGACGCCGCCCGCATCACGGCACCGGAAACACTCATCGACATCGTTTTTCTGCCGGACGTCCATCCGGACGTGGTGGCAGCCGTCGCCGGGGCTCGTCGCACCGACGACGGCGAGGCGCTCGGTGTCATTGAAACCACCACCGTGGCAGCCATCATCCGGGCTGCCGACGCCGGGGTCAAAGGCTCCAGGGTGACGCTGCGCGAGCTGCGTATGGCCGACGGGTTGGGCGGCAAGGGCTATCTCCTGTTCGGCGGATCGGTTGCCGACGTCGAAGCGGGAGTCGCCATTGGCTCAGCCCTGGTCGGCAGTCGGTTGATCCGGGACAGCGTGATCTCCCAACTCCATCCGGAGATGTCCGACAACCTCAGCAACGATGGCAGCTTTGAACGTCTCGTCCGGCCGGAAGAGGGGTAGCGCCATGCAGTTGGGCCGGGTGATAGGGACCGTCGTCGCCACGGTGAAGTACGACGGGCTGGAAGGTATCAAGCTCTTGGTCGTGCAACCCCTCGACCGCCATCTCGAGCCGGAAGGCAGGCCGGTGGTGGCCGCCGATGCCGTGCACATGGCCGGGCCGGGCGAGTTGATCTACTTCGTCGGTTCCCGCGAGGCTGCCCAGGCTCTTCCGGAGACCTTCGTTCCGGTCGATCACGCCATCGTCGGCATCGCCGATACGGTGGAAGAACTGCACCGCGGGGCGGGATCATGAAGATCGGGCGAGTTGTCGGCACGGTTGTCTCCACGATCAACTCGCCGGTGTTCGACGGACGCAAGCTCTTGCTGTGTGATCTGCTCGATTCCGACGGGAGAGCCACCGGCGGTTACACGATCGCGGTCGACGCGATCGACGCCGGGGCCGGCGAGGTTGTGCTCATCCTCGACGAGGGGAACGGCGCCCGTCAGATCGTTCAGCAGGATCCGGCTCCGATCCGGGCCATGGTGGTCGGCATCGTCGACGAGATGGTGGTCGACGGGGCCACGGTGATCACAGCCGGGATGTAGCGGCCTGTCGGCGAATCCCGGCGCCGCCCCGGGCGATCCGCTTGGGACCTTCGGCCCTTTCCCCTTGATGTCCTCCGGCGCGAGGCTGAGACAGAGGCGAGAGGAGGGGGGTGATGCTGGATTGGATGCAGCCGGAATCCCAGGGTATGTGACAAAAAACACCCATCAAGGTCTGCGTGGGGGTGAGCGCAATGGCAATACTGACGCGAAGCATCGAGATCCAAGCCCCGGTCGAGGAAGTGTTCAACTTCGCGCTGGATGTCGGGAAGTTTTGGACGTCGTGGCCTGAAGAGGTCGCAGTGAGGGACGTCGAGCTGAAGCCTGACGGCGTCGGCACCTCTGCCCGATTGTTCACACACTTCTACGCCATCCACATGGAAGGGACGATCGAGTACACCGAGGTGGTCCCCAACGAACGCATCGGCGTCAAGGTGCACTTTTTTGGCGAAAAGCCCACCTGGGTGTTCACGTTCGAACCCGCCGATGGCGGCACGAAGCTGACGGCCACGGGTGAGTGGCACGTGAAAGCCCCCGTGGTGAGCAAGCCCATCGAGGGGATAATCGCCAAGGGTCACGAGGACGGTCTCGAAAGCCTGCTGGCCAACGTCAAGTCTCAGGTGGAGGCCAAGGTCACGGCGGGCGTATGACGGAATGATGGCGGTCACCGGGATTCCCTACGGTGACCGAAACCTTCCGAACTCAACCCGGGGCCGTCACCGTCCGATCCTTAGGTGGTGACAGAACAGATCCGAGCACTGGTTCCCGGGTGGGTTGCGTGGCTGGGTCCGCTGCTGTTCCTCCTCGCGACGGCCGCCATCATCGGACTCGTCCCGGTCGTTGCAGTCCGGGCGGCGGTGCGGCGGATCGACCCTGATGATCCTTGGACCGAACAGGCCCGGAATGCCCATGCCGCTCGCGTCAGCGTGGTCTGGGCGGCTGCCACGGTGCCGGTGGGGATCTGGCTGCTATCGACGATCACCATCGGCCCGGCTGGATGGCTGCCTTCCTGGGTGTTCGGATTTGGTGGAGCCGTCGCAACCGTGCTTGTGATCGCGCGGGTCGGCTGGGCGCTGGAGGGTCTCGTATTGCGCCAACCGATACCCCGGTGGGCCGGCTACCTCAAGGGGTTTCTCGTTCGGCTCCTGCCGCTGGTTGCCATCATCGTGCTGGCGGTATTCGCGCCCTCGCGTCTGTCCAGCCCCTGGATGATTCTGTGGGTTCCTTTGGTGGTCGCCGTGCCTCTCTCCCTCCGGTTCCAGCTCGAATTCTTCGCCCGCTTCGGACTGGCCGCACCGGCAGACGAGCGATTGACCTCCATCGTCCGCAGGGCTGCTGCCCGGGCGGGAGTCGAGGTGCCGATGGTTTCTGTCGTCCAACACCACCAGCCCAACGCGTTTGCCTTTCCGTGGCGGCGGACCGTCGCCTTCACGAGTCGGGCGGTGGCAGAGTTGACCGACGACGAGTTGGAGGCGGTCGCACTTCATGAGCTCGGCCATCTTTCCGAGTCGACCGCTGCCTCGCGAATCCGCCAGGCGATCCTGTTTGCCTGGGTTCCGATCGCCGCCGTCAAGCCCTTGCTGGGTTCTCTGGACACCGGCGGATTGGCAGCCGTCGCTGTCGTCCTGATCGGTCTGGCGGCGCTGATACGGCCTTTCGCGACGAGGATGGAAGCCAGGTCGGATGACCACGTGGTCGACAACCTCGATCGGTCCGAAACCTACGGCAGAGCCCTGGAGAAGATCTACCGGATCGGCCTCATCCCGGCCGTAGTGCGCCGCCCCACGCATGGCCAACTCCACGAACGGCTCGAAGCGTCCGGGTTGTCCCCAGATTTCGAACCGCCGGACCGGCCCCCGGTTCGGGCTTTGGTGCTGTCCATTGCGGCGGCGGTGCTGGTCGGGCTGGTGATCATGGCCGCACCGGTGCTGGCCACGATCGGAGCCGACTTCTCAGCAACAACGCCCGCTCATCTGGCACTAGCGCTGGGGAACTACGAGCCCTGGTCGTTCGAACGTCTCGGGCAGCTGGCCGAAGCAGACGGAGACATGGCGGCGGCTGCCGGGTTCTACGCTGCCGCCGTCGATGTCTCCCCGGAGCCGGACCTGTTGATCAATCTCATCTACGTCCGTTCGATTCTGGGCGATTGCGCCGGCGCCGCTACCGCCATGTCCGAACTGGTGGGCCGGAACGGGCCGGTGGACGATGTAGCCCTCGCTGCCGAGTGGGTCGATTGGTGCCGGCAGCAGTCGGGTTATCGCTCGTAGCGCCTATTCAATCTCGGCGGCTTCTTCCCAGTTCTCCCGGGCCTCGTTCGCCGCCGCCACCGCCACGATCAGCGCCGCAGCCGGGTCGGCCCACCACCATCCCGCAACGGCATTCAGGGCCAGTCCGACCAGCGTGGCGGTTGCCAAGAAGCCGTCGAGCAGCGTCATCGTTGCCTCCGACCGCAGAGGTTCCGAATCGAGCTGTTCGGCGGTAGTGCGTTTCCAGCGAGCCAATGCAAACATGACGGCCGCAGCCACCACGAGGTAGGCGATGCCCCACGGCGACTCATCCGGGCGGCGCCCGCTGGTCAGGTCACTGATCGCCACCAGCGCCAACGCCACCGCCAGCACCGCGAACGCAATGCTCACCAACCGCAGCGCCAACCGGGTGCGGTGGGGACGGTCGGTTTCGTGTCCGGGTATCAGGTGCCAGACAACCACCAGAGAGGCGAAGACCTCAACGACGGACACCGCCCCGAAACCGATCAGCGCCAGCGACGAAGCGACGGCGCCCAGGGCCAGGGTGAGAACGGCTTCACCGATATTCCAGGCAATGGTCCCGTATTCGAGGCGCAGCGCCACCTTCTGCAGGCGGGCACGATCCGGCGGCGGGGAGGTCACGGCCGCCATTCTGGCACGCAACCGGCAGAAGCGTGCTTGCCAACATGACATCATGCTGACATCATGATGATGTCGCGACGGGAGCTGCATGAACCCAGGAGAACGAAGCGGGATGCAGACGTTCTTCGTTGTGTGGATCGGCCAGCTCATCTCCGTGGTCGGCTCCAACCTGACGGGGTTCGGTCTTGCCGTGTGGATGTTTCTCGAGACCGATTCGGTCACGCTCCTCGCCCTGATCATGCTCGCCTCCACGTTGCCGGGGATCATGATCGGTCCCTTCGCCGGAGCCCTGGTCGATCGTTTTGACCGCCGCAAGGTGATGCTGATCAGCGATGCCACTGCGGGTCTTGCCACGTTTGTCGTCGCGGCGCTCTTCTTCACCGATTCCCTCGAGCTGTGGCACATCTACCTGATGGCAACGATCGGGTCGGTGGCCAACGCATTCCAGGAACCTGCCTACACGGCCTCGGTCCCGCTGCTGGTCCCGAAGAGACACCTGGGGCGCGCCAACGGTCTCGTGCAAATGGGTCAGGCCGTAGGGACGCTGGTGGCACCGGTCCTGGCCGGTCTGCTCGTTGCCACCACTGGTTTGTGGGGGGTGCTGCTGGCCGACGGAGCCACTTTCCTCGTTGCCGTGACGACGCTGGCGCTGGTCCGCATCCCCCGGCCGGCAGCAGCGCCGGGTCCCGTCGGGAACGTACGGGGGCAGGTTGTCGAAGGGTGGCGATGGCTACAAAACCGGCGAGGCCTGTTCGGGTTCATGCTCGTAGCGGCAGGCGTCAACTTCCTGCTCGGGTTCATGAGCGTCCTGTTCATCCCCCTGTACCTCAGCTTCACCGACGAGGTAGTGCTCGGCACGGCCATGTCGGTCTTCGGGGTGGGGATGCTGCTCGGCAGCCTGGCTATGGGCATATGGGGCGGACCCCGGAGACGAGTCAACGGCATGGTGGTGGGGATCGGCCTCAGCGGCATACTGGTCGCCACGATGGGCCTGGACGATTCGGTGTTCCTGGTCACCGCCGCCGGGTTTGCACTGATGGCGACGGTGGCGATTGTGAACGGCACCAGCCAGGCTCTGTGGCAGGTCAAGGTACCTCCTGAGATCCAGGGACGGGTGTTCTCCGTGCGAAGGATGCTGGCGCAGTTCGCCATCCCGGTTGCGTACCTGGCGGCCGGACCGCTCGCCGATGGCGTCTTCGAGCCGCTGCTGGCTCCGGGCGGCAGTCTCGCCCAATCCGTCGGGTCGGTCATCGGAACGGGACCGGGCCGGGGGATCGGCTTCATGTTCGTGGTGATGGGACTCGGAACCCTGATCCTTGCGTTGGTCGCCTACGCCGCTCCGGCCATTCGCAACCTCGAAGACCAGCTTCCCGACATGATTCCCGACGAACCAATCGCAGCTGCAGGGCTGGACGTCGAAGTGCCTCCGATGGGTGCCCCGCATTCCTGAAGGTCATCCGGCGCCATTGCCGGCACCTAATGTGACCGTGTACCGGCGGCGGGATTGGACATGATCGACATCCTGGCGGCCTTCGGGCTGTCCTCATCTGCGGGTCTCAATGCCTACCTCCCGGTGTTGATCACGGGGTTGCTGGCGCGTTACACCACCCTCCTGACCCTTTCGGAGCCCTGGAATGCTCTCGAGGAGCCCTGGGTGCTGCTCGTGATCGCCGTGTTGCTGCTCGTTGAGGTCGCAGCCGACAAGATCCCGATCATCGACACATTCAATGACATCACGCAGTCATTGATCCGGCCGGTGGCCGGCGCGGTTCTGTTTGCTGCGTCCAGCAACGCCATCAGTGATATGAATACCGGCCTGGCGCTGGTTCTGGGTCTGCTGGTAGCCGGAGGTGTCTCGACTGCCAAGACGGTCGCCCGGCCCGTCATCACGGCCACAACCGCCGGGACGGGAAACGCGCTGGTCAGTGCCGGGGAGGACACGGTTGCGGCAGTCGTGGCCGTCACCGCCATCGTCGTTCCGGTTGTCTCGGCCGTCTTTGCGATTCTGGCGATCACGGTGCTCGTCTGGTTCATCACGCGACGAAGACGGAAACGCACCGATCTCTGACAACGTTGTTGGGAGATCCGGCCGGCTATCCGGAGATAGCCTGGACGATCTCCACGACCACGGGTCCGTCCGTGCGTGGATCGACCACCGAGGTGTGGGTGCCGTCCTTGACAACGGTCAATTCCACGTCGTACCCGGCTGCTTCGAGTTCGTTGGAGAAGGTGAGGGAGAATCCAACCGGGGCCAGCAGGTCCAGCTCGCCGTGAACCAGACGGACGACCAGATCCTCATGTTCGCCGATGTGGGTCAACGGGTTGCCATCTTCCCAGGGAGCCGGGTCTTCGATCCGGTCGGTGCCGAAGAAGATGCCCATGAGCGGGTCGAGCACGTTGGTGTCGTAGGGTCCGGCCACCCCGACGAACGCATCGGGCAGGCCCCCGGACGATGAGGCGATGCAATCCCCGTCGAAGGAATCACCGGCGAGGGCCGTAACGGCGCCGATATGCGCTCCGGCGGAGTAACCCACAACGGTGACTGAATCGGCGTCACCCCCGAATTGGGGCGCAAACGCACGGGCGAAGCGCACCGCGCAGGCTGCGTCTTCGAACGTCATCGGATAGCCGCCTCCCTGCAGAGCAAGCCGGTACGTGGCATTGAAGACCACGAACCCGGCGGCCGCCATTGCCCCGGCCAGCGGGGCGATGTCGTCGGGGCTTCCCCCGACCCATCCACCACCGTGGAACAGGACCACCGTCGGATAGGTGCCCGGTGTCGCTGGTGCCAGCACATCGAGCGTCAGCGACGAGGTGAAGGGCACAGCTCCTGTGGTGAGTACTTCACCGTCTGTACTGACCGTCGTCGATCCGGTTGGCCGGATCGAGGTGGTCGTCGTCGTTTCCGGGACGGTCGTCGTCGTGGTTTCCGTCGTTGTTGGTGCCATCGACGTGGTGGTCGACAAGCTGTCGGCCGGGCCCGCTTCCCCGTCCGCAACAACGGACGGGGCACAGGCGGCCAGGATCAGCGCGAACGCGAGAGCAATCAAGGGGACGGGAGATCTCATCGCGGCCGAGTGTACGGTCGGATCAGACGTATTCGACCGGGTAATCCCCGAGATCGGCAGCCGCCGCCCGATCGATGAGCCAGGTGACGGTGGCAGCGCCTTCCATGACCCGGCGGGCGGGTAGTGCCGGTTCGGTATCACCAACGAGAATCCGGGCCAACGCCGGTGCCTTGGCACTTCCTGAGGCGAGAAAGATGATGTCCCGGGCTGCGTGCAGAAGCGGCAGCGTGGCGGTGAGGCGCCAGCCGTCCTTTTTGGGTATCCAGTTGGCGACGAACCAGCGGTCGGAAACGTCGAGAGCGGCCGTTCCGGGGAACAGCGAGGCGGTGTGTCCGTCGTCGCCGATCCCGAGCAGCACGACGTCCGGGTGAGGGATGCCGTTCACATCGGGCAACACTTCGAGCAACGTCTGTTCGTAGGCGGCGGCCGCCTCGGTGGGATCCCCCTCGGGAACCCAGCGGACGGGATACACGCGGGCTGGCACCCGGTCGAGCAGGGTGTCCCGGGCCATCCGCAGGTTGTTGTCGGGATGGTCGGGGGCAACCCAGCGTTCGTCGGCTACCCAGGCGTGGACGGTGTCCCAATCAACGTCCTCGTGGAGGAGGCGTGTGTAGGTAGTGCGGGGGGTGCTCCCGCCGGCCAGACCGAGGGTCGCCCGCGGTCCGCAATCGTTCAGCAAGTGGGCGATGGTGGCGGCCGCAATATCGGCGATATCGTCGGGCCCGTCCAGCACTCGAACTCTCATGGCCGAGAAGCCTAAACCCGCCCGGGAGCTTTCTGATGCCTTCTCGCCGGTCCCGGCCGGGCCGTCCGGCATAGACTCGACCATCCCGACCGGAGGAACTCGTGATCGGTGACGTGAAGATTGAGTGGCGACCGCACCAGCAGGTAACCGGTCGACTGGCGGGCCCCGCCCGGCCTTCGCTTCCGAGCGTGTTGCTGGCTCACGGGGCCGGCGCCGGTCAGGACCACCCCGGAGTTGCCGGAATCCGCGATCGTCTCGCCAGGGCGGGGGTCCGGGTGCTGACTTTCAACTATCCGTACACCGAGGCAGGCAGGCGCCGCCCTGATGCCCAATCGACGCTGCTGGATTGCCACAGAGCTGCGCTTGCATGGCTGGAGAACGAAGCAGGCGGCGATGTGGTCCTCGCCGGACGGTCGATGGGAGGACGGATGGGAAGCTACCTGGCCGCCGGGGGAGCACCCGCTCAGGGTCTGGTCTTCTACGCCTATCCGCTCCATCCGGCCGGGAAGCCCGACCGGCTCCGGGTCGAACACCTCGCAAACATTGCCGCCCCGATGGTGTTCTTCTCCGGCACCAGGGACTCGCTGGCCCGGGTCGAGCTCATCGAAGAGCATCTGCAACCTCTACCGAACGCCACCATCGAACTCATCGACGATGCCGACCACTCGTTTCGGGTTCCAAAACGGACGGGGCGAACGTTTGAAGAAGTCCTGGAAGCCGTTGCTCACCGGACGGTGGAGTGGATCGAACGTCTGGGGTAGGGCTTCGTTGGTGGGAACCATCCCCCCTCCGGTTTGGCTCGTTCGAGCCAAACCACCTCCCCCCACAGCGACGAGCTTCGCTCGTCAGGGGGGAGGGCGCACAGGGGTCGAGCTATTCCTCGGCCTCGATCGCCTTGACCTTGTTGAGTCTCCGGACGTGGCGGTCCTCGCCGGTGAAACGGGCCAGCAGGAACGCCGTCGTCACTTCCTCGGCGAGGGCTTGGCCAATGACACGGCTGCCCACGGCAATCACGTTGGCGTCGTCATGCTCGACGGATTGGTGGGCGGTATACGTGTCGTGCGCCAGGACCGCCCGGACTCCCTTGATCTTGTTGGCGGCAATGGCAGCTCCCGCCCCCGACCCGCACACGAGCACGCCGCGGTCGGCCCTACCCTCCCGTACGGCCCGCCCTACGGCAGCTGCGTAATCCGGATAGTCGACCGGTGCCTCCGAGTGCGTTCCCATATCGAGAATGGCGTACCCCTGGTCGGCCAGCAGTTTGGCCAGGTGTTCTTTGAGCTGGAATCCAGCGTGGTCCGCTCCGATAGCGACTCGCACGTTCTCTCCTCGGTGTCGTCCGGCACGAGGCAGGGTAGCTGTCCGGCTTCCCGAGCGGATGACGTCCGGCAGGCCGGTGCTGAGAAACGAGCGGTGCCGACCGTACAATCTGTCCATGGAGGAGATTGTCGTCACCGGTGGCCGGCCGTTGCACGGATCCGTTGCGGTCCTGGGCGCCAAGAATGCAGTCCTCAAGCAGATGGTGGCCATGTTGCTGGCCCCCGGCACGCACCTGCTCCACAACGTCCCCGGGATTCTCGATGTCACGCTGATGGGACGGGTGCTCGAACACATCGGTGCGACGTGTTCGTTCGATGGTCACGCACTCACGGTTGAGGTGCCGGACGAGCTCCGACCCGAAGCTCCTCTCGATCTGGTTCGTCAGATGCGTGCGTCGATCGTGGTCCTTGGACCGCTGCTGGCCCGTGGGGGCGTGGCCCGGGTGGCTTTTCCCGGTGGAGATGATCTGGGAGCGCGGCCCATCGACATGCATATCGACGGGCTGAGGAAACTGGGCGCCGAGTTCGAACTGGAGCACGGAGTGCTCATCGGGAAGGCACCGGGCGGACTGGTCGGGACCGAGATTGGCCTTGAGTTCCCCAGTGTCGGGGCGACCGAGAATGTGCTGCTGGGGGCCGTCCTGGCAACCGGGGAAACCATCGTCCACAACGCCGCCCGTGAACCCGAGATCGAGGACCTGGCAGCCTTCCTGGTCAAGATGGGTGCCCGGGTGTCGGGCGCCGGGACCTCGACCATCACGGTCGAAGGTGTTGCGAGTCTCCAGCCGACCACCCACGAAGTCCTGGCAGACAGACTCGAAGCAGGAACCTACGCAGTGGCCGGCGCGATCACCGGCGGCGAGGTCCGGATCGAGCGCTGCGTTCCCGACCACCTGCGGATGGAGCTGCGCAAGCTGGCCGACGCCGGCTGTGTCGTCGAACGGGGAGACGACTGGTTCACCGTCACCGGGCCCGAACGACCGAAACCGGTGGATTTCGCAACACTTCCGTTTCCCGGGTTCCACACCGATATGCAGCCGCAGATGGTTGCGCTGCTCAGTGTCGCGTCGGGCACGTCGGTCATCACCGAGAACATCTACGACGCCCGGTTCCGCTATGCGGGTGAGCTGATGCGGATGGGGGCCGATATCACCATCGAGTGGCAGCATGCCGTGATTCGGGGTGTCCAGAACCTGTCGGGGTGTCCGGTCATTGCTCCCGATATCCGTGCGGGGGCCTCTCTGGTTCTCGCCGCATTGCGAGCCGAGGGCAAAACGGTGATCGGCGAGGTGCAGCACATCGATCGGGGCTACGACGACTTTGTCGGGCGGCTGCAATCGCTCGGCGGGCGTCTCGAGCGACGGCCGGCCGGTGCCGGGACGTAAGGCCCTCGCCGCTCTGACCTGTGTCCTGCTGGTGGCAACCGGTAGTCCGGTCTCCGCGCAAGAAGAGGACAACGTCGGTCTCTATGAGACCATCCTGCTGACCCCGTCCGACGGCACCGTCCTATCGTGGAACGGTCGGCGGTACGCCGGGCGGCTGGAAGTACGCAGCGCGTCCGATGGGCTTGTGGTCGTTGAGCGTGTGTCACCCGAGGGCTACCTGCTGGGGATCCAGGAGGTTCCCTTTTCCTGGCACGAAGAAGCGCTGAAGACGCAAGTCGTTGCGGCCCGCACCTACCTGGCCTGGACCTTGTCCCGGGGTCGTGTGGGTTCCGGGGCGACCTACGGATTCGATATCTGCGCAACCCCCGCCTGCCAGGTCTACGGCGGTCTCGATCAGGTCCAGGGTCCGGAAGGTGAGCGGTGGGCCGCAGCGGTGGCAGCTACCGAGGACGAGGTCCTGCTCGCCAACGGATCACCTGCACAGGCGCTCTACTCTTCAACCACGGGCGGTCGGACCCGGGACGTTCGCGACGTTTTTGGTGGCAGCGGTTTGCCCTACCTCCGGGCGGTGGAGTCCCCCGACGAACCGTCGCCGTTCGTCGAATGGTCCTTTACGATTCCCCGCTCGGTGCTCGAAGCGGTCCTGCGAGCGGCAGACAGAATCGACGGGCGGCTGCTGGGAGCGACGGTCGAAACCACGGCCGACGGTGCCGGACCGTGGATGGTCGAGTTCGATGCGGACGGTCGGACCATCGCGCTCACCACCTGGGAGTTCCGGGGGGTCATGAACCGGTACGGCCCCCAGATCGCTCCGGACTTGCTTCCGGCGGAACGTCCCGACGGGAAACGGTACCCCCAGACGGTCCTGTCGCCGACCTACACCGTCACCCGGGCGTGGAAGTACCCGGAGGAGTTCCGCTCCGGGTTCATCGTCGTGGAGGAGGAGTACACCTTCACGGGAAACGGATGGGGTCACCTGGTCGGAATGAGCCAGTACGGCGCCGTGGCCATGGCGGAGGCGGGCAGCAGCTATGAGGACATCCTGGCTCACTACTACGGAGGGCTGCAGCCGCAGCCGGCCGGGGCGAACCTCAGCGAGGAGATCGTCGTCGGCCTGGGCTGGGGCGAGACGGATGTAGAGATCGCCGCCGACGGGCCGGTGGCGGTCGTTGCCGATGGCGAAGAAGTCGCCGCCGAAGCTTTGGGGACCTGGCGGTTTGCGGCACTGGCCGACGACGTTGCCGTGCATCCACCAGAGGGTTTTGGCTTGCCTCCGGCCCTCCGGGACCTGGAGCCGGTGGTGACATCGCCCCTGGGGAGCTCGGTGGTGGTCACGGGCACCCTGGCCGCTGCCGCCGAGGTGCGCCTCGTGGTATTCGACGGTCCGGGCGTCATCGGCGAGACTCCGTGGTCGTTGCGAGAAGCCGGGGGGTTCGCCCTGGTGTGGGAGGGGACCGTCGATGGCGAGATTGCCGACCCGGGCCGTTACCGGGTTCTCATCGAAGCCCGTTCGCCGGATGGGGCGGCCGACGCATTCATCACCGTCGAAGTCATGGGCGGACCGGACCGATAGTTTCTGCGGGCCCCTACACTTTTGCTCGCCATGATTGATGACACGACCGTAGAAGACACCACCGGCGAGGCCGGCGCCCAGAGCGACCATCCGCAGGTCGACCTGGCGGTACTCGAATCGACCCTCGAGTACATCCGTCCTGCGCTGCAGGCAGACGGTGGCGATCTCGTCCTGCTCGGTGTCGACGGCGGGACCGTGAATCTGCAAATGGTCGGAGCCTGTGGCGGCTGCCCGCTGTCGACGATGACCCTCAAGGCGGGCATTGAACGGATCCTCACCGAGCGCGTGCCCGGCGTTGACGAGGTCAACGCAATCTGAGCGGAGACGCCCGCTCCGCCGTTCCTTCCCTGCGATCTGGTCTCTGCGTTGTAACTTAGGGACCACGCTCGAGACTGGCCGGATGACGACTCGCACAACAGCCGAACTGATCGAGGCAGCGCTGAGCCGCGATGCGCGGTCGGTGGCCAGGGTGATCAGCATGGTCGAAGACAACCATCCCGATGCTGCTGCCATCCTGGCGACTCTCTTTCCCCGCACCGGTTCGGGTTTCGCGATCGGGCTCACCGGCGCCCCCGGGTCGGGCAAGAGCACCCTGACCGATCAGCTCATCAGTCATGTGCGCTCGCTGGGTGACGAGGTCGGTGTGCTGGCGGTTGATCCGTCGAGCCCGTTCACAGGCGGCGCGATCCTGGGGGATCGGATACGCATGCAGGACCACATCGGGGATCCGGGCGTCTATATCCGGTCGATGGGAAGTCGCGGCCACCTGGGAGGGGTGTCGGAGGCAACCCCGAAGGCCATGATGGTTCTTGACGCTGTGGGATTCCCTCACGTGTTCGTTGAGACCGTCGGGGTCGGTCAGGCCGAAGTTGAGATCGTGGAGAGCGCCGACACCACCATTGTGGTCGTCAATCCGGGATGGGGAGACAGCGTTCAAGCCAACAAGGCCGGGCTGCTCGAAATCGGTGACCTGTTCGTCGTCAATAAAGCCGATCGGGACGGCGTCTCCGAGGCTGTACGCGATCTGGAACAGATGCTCGATCTGGGCGCCGAGCGAGCCTGGCGTCCCCCGGTCCTGGAGACGGTCGCCACGACCGGCCGGGGGACCGGTCTCGTTTGGGAGGCGGTCCAGGAGCATCGTGGGTTCCTCGAGGCGACCGGACGGCTTCGAGACCGGCGATCTGCCCGGCTTCGTACCGAGCTGCACCGGGCGGTAATCGCCGAGTTGCTCCGGCGAGCCGAAAGTGCGGCCGAAGGCGACCGGTTCGTCTCCCTGGCAGCCGAGGTCGATGCGCGACGGCTGGATCCGTGGACCGCCGCCCGGGCCATCCTCGACGGCAGCTGATCCGGACGGCGGCCGGGAGACCACCGTTAGGCTGGAGTGACGCCACCAGAGGAGCCCGCCATGTCGCTCGTCGAGTATTCAGTAGACAAGAACGTCGCCCTGATCGTGCTCAACCGGCCGCCGGTCAATGCCCTCTCGGCGGAGCTGTCCGGCGACCTGGCGGCAGCTTTCGAGAAGGCAGCCGACCCATCCGTGCGGGCGGTCGTGGTGACCGGCGAGCCGCACTTTGCAGCCGGAGCGGATATCAAAGGCTTCCAGGCCGCCTACGACGGCGACGACGAAGACCGTCTCGCCAGCGACCTCGGCAAAGCCGTCCGCCTGCTCGAAACGCTCGACAAACCGACCATCGCGGCCGTCCGGGGATTTGCGCTCGGGGGAGGCCTGGAGCTGGCGATGGGGGCCGACTTCCGGTACTTCGCCGACGATGCCCGGGTGGGGCAACCGGAGATCCTCCTGGGGCTGATCCCCGGTGCAGGCGGCACGCAGCGTCTGCCCCGCCTGGTCGGATACCAGCGGGCGAAAGAGATCATCTTCTCCGGACGGCACGTCGGCGCAGAGGAGGCCCACGACCTGGGACTGGCCGACAAGGTTCTGCCCGCGGCTCAGCTCCTGGAAGCTGCGATGGCCGACGCCGAGCACTGGGCGCTCGGCCCAACGGTTGCCTACGGGGCGGCCAAGCGCGCTTTGAACGACGCTCTGCGCCTGCCGGTGGAGGCTGGTTTGGCGATGGAAATGCAAGCCTTTCAAACCTGCTTTGGAACCGAGGATGCCCGCACGGGTGTTGCCGCCTTCATCGAGAAGCGGGCGGCCGAATTCACCGGGAACTGATCACGGGTATTCGATGGTGATCCAGGTGGCGCTTGCTGCGGCGAGAAGGTCACCGTCGACCGTGTAGACCGCCGACGAACCGAACCGCTTTCTGCCGTCGGCTCCGGTTCTTTGTGCAACCACAACGTACGGTTCGCCGGCCCGGACAACACCGGTCACCCTGGCTGTCATGCGACCCAGCAGAGCCAGCTGGCCCGGCTCTGTTGCCGCGAAGAAGGTGGGGCAATCAAGTGCTGCCCAGACGATGGCCGGTGGGATGCCGCCGCCGGAGCCGGCCAGCGCCGGGTCCGGCGTCCAGGGCGCCGCTACCACACCCTGCACAGGACCGGGAAAGATCCTCAGGCCGTCCTCCCGCTCCGGACTGCACACGAAACATGAAGCAAACGTGGCACCCGGATCGAAGCCCCGGTAGTGGGTAGCGGCTTCGACGGACTGCTCCCAGGTGACGGGAGGCGGTGGTACCGGTTCGCTTCCGCCCATCCGACCCCCGGCGACCAAACCATGGTCGTCGTGAATCTCGACGTTGCCGTCTGCCGGGTGCGAGACGGCCATCGGCAGGTCCAGCGGCGGCGGGCGGCGCAAGGTCACCTCGACCAGTCCCTCGAGCAGCCCGGCAACCACCCCGCAGGCGTAGCCACCGTTGGCCGAGTTGGGGGGACCGCGAAAGCGCTCGGGAATGGTCACGTACTGGCTCATGTCCGGGCGACTCTATCCGAGTCGGACCGTTCAGATTGAAACAAAGCACGCCGATAGATGAGGGTGGACTCCTGGAAGACGCTGTGGAGATATGTCGCCGGCGTGTTCGGCTGCGCCCTGCTTGCGTACTTTCCATTCGTCCAGCAGCGCCGGGTGCCATTGCTGGGCGGCGTCGACCTCGGATTCCATGAATTCGGCCACATGCTGACCTATGTCTTCCCGGAAATCGTTACCGCCCTGATGGGCAGTGTCTTCCAGGTAGCGATTCCGGTCGGCCTCGCTGCCTACTTCGGGCTGCGGCGCCGGGATCTCCTCGCAGCCGGGCTGTGCCTCGCCTGGGCCGGAACAAGTGCTGTCGACGTGTCTGTCTACATCGCCGACGCACCGTTTCAGCGGCTGCCGTTGATCGGCGGATCCCATGACTGGACGTATCTGCTCGGGCCGGCAGCCTTCGGCAACATGGGTGGAGCAGCGGCCATCGCCGGAGTAGTGAAGGCGGCCGGAGCCGCGCTCGTCCTCGCCGGGATGGGTCTGTGCTTCCGGGGTCCCTTTGTCGAGCGGGTGCGAGTTCCGGGCGCGTCGCCGACGAGATCGGGCGTGCTGGTTCGGGAGCCACACCGCTGGGCAGACCCGGAATCCCTTGTGGCCGGTCCCGCTCCCAAGCTCAACGACAACTAGCCGGTCACCGCTCGAGCTTCTGTTTCAATCCGCGCAGGTTTCGTCTCCAGATAGCGGCGAGCACCGGCGCCGCGAAGAGGGCAGTCAACGGTCCGCCCAGATACCACGGAAATGTCAGCCGCTCCTGCCACGTGAACTCCGTCGTCGCAGGATCCACGGCTTCGAGGTGAAAGGCCCCCCGACCGGTAACCAGGCCGGTATGCCGGACCCCGATGCGGCGGCGGTCCTCCCACTCGGTCACCTCCATGACGTCTTTGGTGCGAAACGGACCCACCCGGGTGGCTACCTCCATGCGGGTGCCAACCCCCCGGCGCCGGGCGGTGAGAAACTGGATCGACTCGGCATCGGCCATCCACCCGTCGTGTGATTCGAGATCTGCTGCAGCGGCCCAAACTCGTTCGAGCGGAGCGTTGATGACGACCTGAACGGTGATGGTTGACATGCCCGACAGGATAACCAGTGTCCTCGATCAGACTTCCGGCACTCGCGGCTCCCGGCCTATCGCTCGTAGCATCCCTCTCGTGACACAATGTTGCCACCAATGATGTACCTCGATCACGCTGCAACGACGCCGATGCGTCCCGGAGTCTGGGAGGCCATGGAGCCCTATGCGCACGTGTCCTTTGCCAATGCTTCCGGATCTCATTCCGAAGCACGCCGGGCGAAGAACGCTCTGGAAGAGGCGCGTGAACGCGCGGCGCACCTCCTGGGCGCTGCTCCGCTGGAGATCGTGTTCACGGGCGGCGGAACGGAGGCGGACAACCTGGCCGTACTCGGGGCGGCCCTGGCGGGACCTACCGGAGGAGTAGTCACCTCGGCAGTCGAACACGAAGCGGTGCTGGAGAGCGCCCGGTTTGCCGCCCGCCTCGGATGCCCGGTCACCGTGGTTGGAGTCGACCGTTGGGGCCTCGTCGATCCCGAAGCGGTCGGCGCTGCCGTCGACGAACAGACGGCCGTCGTTTCGGTCATGATGGCCAACAACGAGACCGGCGTCATCGAACCGGTGGCGAAACTGGCCGACGCGGCTCATGCCGCAAATCCGTCTGTTGCCGTCCACACGGATGCGGTCCAGGCCTTTATCTCCGAGGAGGTCGCCGTCGATCAATTGCGTGTGGACATGGTGTCCCTGGCCGCCCACAAGTTCGGCGGTCCCAAAGGGGTGGGACTCCTCTATGTGCGGGAGGGCGTCCGGGTCGAACCGGTGCTCCACGGCGGGGGCCAGGAACTGGGCCGCCGCTCCGGCACTCAGAACGTGATGGGCGCCGTCGGGATGGCGGTAGCGATGGAAGCTGCCGTGGCCGACCGGCGCCGTTTCGTGGAGACCGTTGGTATTGCCCGGGAGGGGTTTGAGACCCGTCTGCGCGAGGCGTTTCCGGATCTGGAGATTACGGCACCTCTGGATGCTCGCCTCGTACAGCATGCTCATGTCAGGATTCCGGGGATTCGCAACGATACGGCCCTGGTTCGGCTCGATCAGGCCGGTCTGGCTGCTTCGGCGGCGTCGGCCTGTCAGAGCGGCGCGGCAACCGTGTCTCATGTGCTGACGGCGATGGGCAGATCAGCCGAGGAGGCGCGGGAGTGCCTGCGCTTCTCGTTTGGATGGCCGACTCGAGCCGACGACGGGGAGCAAGCCGCCGAGCTCGTCGTGCAAAGCATCGAGGATCTCCGATGAAGACGCTGGTTGCCATGAGCGGGGGAGTGGACTCTTCGGTTGCTGCGGCGCTGATGGTCGAAGCCGGGCACGACGTGATCGGTGCCACGCTGAAGCTCTGGCAAGGGCCGAACGGGGAGGCACCCACCGCCGGTTGTTGCACGGTGAGCGATGCGGAAGATGCACGGCGGGTCGCCGCCCAACTCGGCATTCCCTACTACGTGTTCGACTACACGGACGATTTTCGAACCGGGGTCGTCGATCCCTTTGTTGCTTCGTACCTGGCCGGCCGAACACCCAATCCGTGTGTCGAATGCAACCGAACGGTCAAGTTCAGCAGGCTGCTCGATCAGGCGGCCGATCTCGGATGTGATCTCCTGGTGACCGGTCACTATGCGCGGGTTCGGCGGGATCCCGGCGGATGGAAACTGCTTCGGGGAGTCGACCCGGGCAAGGATCAGTCGTACGTCCTGTACATGCTGGGCCAGGCAGAACTCGCCAGAGTTGGGTTTCCGATTGGAGAGTTGACGAAAACGGAAACCCGTTCGATCGCGGCGGAGCTGGGATTGCGGACTGCGGCAAAGCAGGAAAGCCAGGACATCTGTTTCGTCGGTGCCGGCGACTATCGGTCGTTTCTCGCCTCGCAGACGGAGGCGGTGAACCGAAACGGCCCGATCGTCGATGATGCCGGAGTCAGGCTCGGCGAGCATCGGGGTGTGGCGGGTTTCACGGTCGGCCAGAGGAAAGGTCTCGGGATCTCGGCTGGTGAAGCCCGGTATGTGACCTCGATCGATCCTGTTTCAGCCACCATCGTGCTCGGCAAACGGAGAGACTTGCTCGCTTCCGGGGCCCGCCTGGCCGGCGTGTCCTGGGTGGCAGATGGTGCCCCTCCCGCCGGACGGGTTGACGTCAAGATTCGTTACAACTCGCCGTCGGTGCCGGCCGTTCTCGATCCCGGCGGATCGACCTGCACGCTCCTGTTCGACGAATCCCAGGCCTCCGTTGCTCCCGGTCAAGCGGGCGTGATGTATCAGGGTGATGAGGTACTGGGCGGTGGCACGATCGTGAGCGCCGTTCCTTGACGGCCCGACCGCTGGTGACGGGGGTGGGAAGCCTTCCCCATACCGATCCGGACGCAGCCGCCGATTTCGTGCTGGCCACCACCACCGTTCCGTACCTTCCGCAACTCCCACTTCGTCATCCCGAGGAACGCATGCTGGTCCAGTGGGGCGACGGCCTATGCGGCTGCGGGGCAGTCGATACCGGTATCGGGCTCGAGTACGGCGCTCCGGCCGGACCTCGAGCTGAAGGATTTGTCGGGGCAGATGTCATGCTGAGCAACCTCAGCGATAACGTACCGGCGGTGAAGACCCAGGCGA
The DNA here is from genome assembly GCA_963707435.1 of uncultured Actinomycetota bacterium. GTDB lineage: Bacteria > Actinomycetota > Acidimicrobiia > Spongiisociales > UBA4744 > UBA4744. The sequence goes on from CAVPPF010000006.1 coordinate 110,203, forward strand.
CGGGTCCGGTAACCCTGGCTCTCGGCCTCCTGGCGGCCGGCCATCCGGGCCGGGGACTGCTCGACTGCGTGACCACGGGTCTGATCGACCACGTCGACGATCACATCTCAACCGTGGCGTCCTCGCTGCCGGGAGCGGAGATCACGCTCATCTTCGACGAACCGGGTTTGTCGGGGCTTCTCGTGCCGGGGTTCCCGATCTCGGCGAGCGACGCGAGGGAAGCGCTCCGCATGACCATTGAGGCTGCTCCGGTGCGTGCCGGAGTCCATTGTTGTGCAGACACCGATTGGTCGGTGGTCACCGCGGCCGGCGCATCGTTGATCTCGTGGGACGTCAACGCCCTCGGTGCGGCTTTCGCCGATCACGCTGAAGCACTTGCCGGCGCGACCTGGGCAGGAACCCGGTTCATCTGGGGTGTCGTTCCCACGCAGACCCAGCCCATCCCGTCCGACCTGGAGATCCGGCTCCAACGGATCGTCGGCCGGCTGGTGATGTCCGGCGCCAAGATGGCCGGCCTGCTCGACGGCGCTATGTTTTCTCCTGCGTGCGGTCTGGCCGGCCTCACCGAAGGCCAGGCAGAGATCGTCGCCCGGACCGTCGTCGAGATGGCAGGAGAGCTGGCAGCAGGTGAGTAACGACTTCGCCGCCCGGATCGACGAACTGCGCACGCAGATCAGGTATCACAGCCATCGCTACTACGTGCTCGATGCCCCGGAGGTCTCCGACGCGGACTACGACCGGATGTTCCGGGAACTCGAGCAACTGGAGCGGGAGCACCCGGATCTCGTCACACCGGATTCCCCAACGCAGCGGGTTGGCGCTCCTGCCTCCGATCTCTTCGCATCGGTTCAACACCGGCAGCGAATGTTCTCGCTCGACAATGTCGAGTCGATCGACGAGCTGGAGGCCTGGGAGGTGAGGATGACCCGCCAGCTCGAGGATGAACGGCCCGGCTTCGTCTGCGAGTTGAAGATCGACGGCCTTGCCGTTTCTTTGACCTACGAGCGGGGTCTCCTGGTGCGAGGGGCGACACGGGGAGACGGAGTCTCCGGAGAAGACATCACTCCCAATGTGCGGGCCATCGACGCGATTCCCTTGCGCCTGCTGGGTGAAGCTCCGGATTTCATGGAGGTACGGGGAGAGGTCTACATGCCGTTGCCGGCCTTCGAGGACCTGAACCAGCGCCAGGCCTCCCGGGGCGACCGGCTGTTTACCAATCCGCGCAACGCCGCGGCCGGATCGGTTCGGCAGAAGGACCCGGGGGTGACCGCCTCGAGGTCGCTGTCGATCTGGGTGTACCAGCTCGGTCTCATTGAGGGCGGCCCTGCCTTCCACCGGCATTGGGAGACGCTCGAATACCTTCGAGAACTCGGGTTGCGGGTCAATCCCGCCTCCCGGGCAGTTCCGGATCTTGCCGGAGTCGAGGCCTATGTCGCGCAGGCCGAAACTGATCGGCACGGCTACAGCTACCAGACCGACGGAGTCGTCGTGAAGCTGGATAGCCTCAGCGGTCAGGGCCGTCTCGGGTACACCGCCAAGGCACCCCGCTGGGCGGTCGCGTACAAGTTCCCGCCCGAAGAGCAGACCACAACGCTGCGAGCCATTGAGATCAACATCGGCCGGACCGGCGCCGCTACTCCGTTTGCCGTCCTCGAGCCCGTCTTTGTCGGCGGCGCCAACGTTGGCATGGCCACGCTTCACAACGAGGACGAGATTCATCGCAAGGACGTGCGCGTCGGCGACACGGTGGTCGTCCGCCGGGCGGGCGATGTCATTCCGGAAGTGGTCGGACCCGTGCCCAGCCTGAGAACCGGGACGGAGACGGTCTGGCACATGCCGTCGGAGTGTCCCTTCTGCGGCCATCCCATTGTTCGTCCGGAAGACGGAAAGGTGGCCCGCTGCACAGGTGGGTTGGAGTGTCCGAGCCGGCTTCGCGAGTGGCTGGCCCACTTCGCGTCGCGCGGCGGCATGGATATCGACGGGATGGGATACAAGACCATCGACTTGCTCCTGAAGGAGAAGCTGATTGCCAACCCGGCCGACATCTTCTTTCTCGAACCAGACGACCTGCTCGCCTTCGAGGGCTGGGGGGAGGTTTCGGTCGGCAACCTCCTCGCAGCGATCGAAGCAGCCCGGCACAGGCCGCTCCACCGATTGCTGGTTGCTCTCGGGATCCGTCACGTCGGGGGTACTGTTGCCCGTCTGCTGAGCCGGAGCTGCGGCGACATGGACCGGTTGCTCGGCACCTCCGCAGAAGAGCTGGCGGCCATCGACGGGATCGGGCCGATCATCGCAGAGTCGGTGCGCGAGTGGGCTACCGATCCGGAGAACCTGGCATTGATCCAAAGGCTCCGGGAAGGTGGTGTACAACTCGCCGATACGCAGACCACGACCGCTTCGACCTTGCTCGAGGGGCTCTCGTTTGTCATCACCGGCACCCTATCCTCGCTGGGGAGAAACGAGGCCAAAGCAGCGATCGAGGATCGAGGAGGGAAGGTGACCTCGTCGGTTTCGCGAAAGACATCTGCGGTGATCGCAGGCGCCTCTCCCGGGTCTAAGCTCGCGAAAGCCGGGGAACTGGGCGTCGACGTTCTCGATGAGTCCGCGTTCTTGCGGCTACTGGAGGAGGGACCGCAAGCGGCGGGATTGGAATGAGATTGCGAAATGCTCTTGCCGGGTTGCTCCTGCTGTTCGCCACGGCGTGTGCCGGAGGAGGGGGCAATGATCCGGCCGTTGCTCTCGAAGTTGAGACCTTCCCCGAGATCGCCGTCGACGTGTATCTGTCGGAGACGGCTGTGCGTCAGATCCTTGCGAGCGAGATCCCGCCTCCCGACTACAACTCGAACCCGCCGACGAGTGGAGCACGCGCAGGTAAGGCCGCCGCCTGCGGGATCTTCCGACAGCCGGTTCCCGACGTCTATCAGGTGCACGATCTGGCCATCGGCGTGGTGGTTTTCCAGTACGCACTCTCCGTTGAGGACGTTGAGGTCGAACGCCTCGAGGAACTGGGTCGTCGCCTCGGCGATCGGATCATCGTCGCTCCCCGTTCCGGCATGGACGCCCCGATCGTTGCCACAGCGTGGACGACCATGATGCGGCTCGTGACGGTCGATGAGGCGCTGCTGGAGGCCTTCTACGACCAGTACGTTGGTTCCGGTCCGGAGGAGGGTGAGTGCCCGTTCGAGGTTGACGAAGGGTTGTGAGCCCGCGCCGACGTTGATACTTCGAACGGGGACCCCTCAGTAGACGCGGAAGGTCCAGGAATACTCACCCGTGTCGGGGAGACCGGTCATGGTTTGCCAGCGAATGAGAACCTCGTGCTGGCCCGCTGCCAGCTCCGTGATGACCTGTCCGGCGCCCGGCTTCCAAGAATGGACGCCGGTACCTTCCACGATGAAGAGCTCATCGTTCGGGATCCGGAAACCGTCGACGAACATCTCCAGTGAGTACCCGGTAGCCAGGTCGACCTCTATCCGCGTCTGGCGGACGACCGTTTCACCCGGCTCCGGGCTCACGCTCTCGACCTGTATTGGCCGGCCTTCGCTGGGACGGTCGGGCGAGCCGAACGCGATCCCAAGCGTGATGACGGCCACCAGCGCAAGACTCAACGCGACATATGTAGTTCTCGGCACGCCGAGGATTGTAGGGGGGATGCCGCTCCAGGAGCCCCCGGGTACTAGCGTTGCAGGCATGCGGACCAACCCCGTACTCACCCAACTCGGCGCCTACCCCATCGCCGCTCTGCAGGAACGCGCCCGGGCGATGCGGGCCGCCGGGGAGCCACTCCTCGATTTCTCGATCGGCGATCCCCGTGAACCCACCCCGGCGTTCGTGCCGGAGGCATTGCGACGATCCATTCCTGCCGTCTCCCAATATCCGACTACCTCCGGCTTGCCCGAACTCCGCCGGTCGATTGCTGCCTACGTGCAACGCCGGTTCGGTATCGATGTCGACCCGGACACTCAGGTCCTGCCGACCGCCGGTTCCAAAGAGGCGATCTTCTCGACTCCGCTGGCGTTCGTGGACCGGCAAGCCGGGGCGGCGGTCGTGTGGGCGACGCCCGGGTACCCGATCTATGAGCGCGGGGCACTGCTGGCAGGCGCCGAAGGCTTCCCGGTCGCCCTTGCCGGAGACTTCGTTCTGCGGCCCGAGCAGATCCCCGACGAGGTTTGGGATCGGGCGGCGCTCGTGTGGGCCAACTACCCCCACAACCCGACCGGAGCCGTCATCGATCGGAAGGGCCTCGACGACCTCTACCTTCGGGCGCGGACCTCCGGGGCATGGTTTTGCTCGGATGAATGCTATGTCGACATCTACGAAGGCGAACCTCCTCCCTCGATCTTGCAGGTAGCAGGCCCGGGCTCGCCCGGGGTGCTCTCCTACCTGAGCCTCTCGAAACGTTCCGGGATGACGGGTTATCGGACCGCTGCCATCGTCGGCGACCCGGAAGGCATCTCGATGCTCAAGGACCTGCGGACGTCGACGGGCACGGCCTCGCCGGAATTCGTCCAGAAAGCTGCCATCACCGCCTGGGACGATGATGCTCACACCGCGGAACGTCGGGACATCTTTGCCGCCAAGCGAGCAATCCTGCGGACGGCCTTCGAGGACACGGGGCACGAAGTGGTTGCCTCACGCGCCGGTATCTACATCTGGGCCCGGGTCGGTGATGACGTCGCCGTCGCCGAGCGTCTCTTGGCTCGAGGCATTGTTGTTTCGCCGGGGAGAGCGTTCGGTGCGGGCGGCGAGGGCTTCCTCAGGCTGGCTCTCATTCCCACCCTCGACGAAACGCAACGAGCTACGGAGGTTCTCAAAGCGTGTCTGACCGAGATGTAATCGAGGCTGCGTACGCCGATCTGAGTCTCCTGGGTGAGGCTACCGAAGCCGTCGAGCGAACGATTGCCCTGTTGGACCAGGGACAAGTTCGGGTGGCCGAGAAACGAGACGGTGTGTGGCAGGTGAATGGCTGGGTCAAGGAGGCGATTCTCCTCTATTTCCGCATGACCGAGCTGCACACGATGAAGGCCGGGGAGTTCGAGTACCACGACAAGATCCCGACCAAGACCGGATTGCACGAATCGGGAATTCGAGTCGTTCCGCCCGGGACCGTTCGGTACGGTGCCTATTGCGAACCGGGAGTGGTCGTGATGCCCGGCTACGTCAACATCGGAGCCTATGTTGGAGCAGGAACGATGGTCGACACCTGGGCCACGGTCGGCTCGTGCGCCCAGGTGGGCCGCAACGTGCACCTGTCGGGTGGCGTCGGTATCGGTGGCGTACTCGAACCGCCCAATGCTCGCCCGGTCATCATCGAAGATGATGCGTTCATCGGAAGCCGCAGCATCATCACCGAGGGGGCCATTGTGGAAACAGGGGCCGTGGTGGGTGCCAACACCACGATCACGGCAACGACGCCGATCATCGACGTCACCGGGGCCGAGCCGGTGGACTACCGGGGACGGGTCCCGGCTCGCTCGGTGGTGGTTCCCGGCACGCGACCGCGATCGTTCGCGGCCGGAACCGTCCAGCTCCAATGTGCCTACATCATCGGGCAGCGGTCCGGGTCGACCAACGATCGCACTTCCCTGAACGAAGCCCTCCGTACCTTTGAGGTGACCATATGAGCGATCTCACCACCACGCTCGTCGATCTCATCGATATCCCATCGGTCATCGGTGATGAGGGGAGGTTGTGCACGTCGCTGGCGGAGCGTCTCATGGAGACGTGGGGGATCGACGGGGTCGAACGCATGGGCAACAGCCTGATCGTCGGCAAGCGGTCGCAACGACCGCTCGTGCTGCTCGTCGGACACATCGACACCGTCCCGTCCCAGGGCCAGGGCCCGGCCCGCATCGAGGAGGGCAGGGTCGTCGGACTCGGCGCTTCGGACATGAAGTCCGGACTCGCGGTCATGGTGCATCTGCTGGAAGACCCGGCGGTTCGACTGGGCCCCTACGACGTCGTCGGGCTCTTCTACGATCGTGAGGAGGGGCCGGTGGACGAAAACGGGCTCGAACCCGTGTTGCAGGGTGCCCCCTGGCTGGCCGAAGCCGACTTTGCGATTGTTCTCGAACCGACGGATCTCGAGCTGCAGGTCGGCTGTATCGGCACGATCAATGCCACGGTTCGATTTGAGGGCCATTCAGCGCACAGCGCCCGCCCGTGGCTCGGCGAGAACGCGATCACAAAAGCCGGAGCGTGGTTGGCCGAACTGCATCAACGACAACCAGCGAGCGTCGTGATCGACGGACTGGAGTTCAAAGAAGTTCTGTCGGTGACCACCGCCTCGGGTGGAATCGCCCGCAATATCATCCCGGCCAGCTTTGACCTCAACCTGAACTACCGGTTTGCCCCTGACAAGACCCTCGACGAAGCAGAAGCGAAGCTGCGTGACGTGGCCGCGGCTGCCGATCAGATCGACATCGTCGATCGGGCCCCGGCCGGCCCCGTTCCCCGGGGCAACCCCCTCTTCGAACGGCTGACCTCGATATCCGGGGCCGTGCGCACGCCAAAACAAGCCTGGACCGATGTGGCACGCCTGGCTCAGTACGGCATCCCCGCCGTGAACTACGGTCCCGGCGAGACGGCTCAAGCCCACCTGGCCGCCGAGAGCGTTGCCGAAGACAACCTCCCGGTGGCTTTCCAGGCGCTGCACCGGTTCCTGACGTAGTCGATGAGTCAGTCGTCGCTGCGGTATTTGAAGGAGACTTTGACCTTCGCCCGGTAGGCGACGATTTCTCCATCCTCCCCGAGATGCATGTCCAGGTGAGCGATCTCGGCAATGCGAAGATCCTGGAGGGACTTAGCGGCTACGGCTACGGCTGCGGCAGCGGCCTTTTCCCAGGAATCGGGGCTGGTTCCCACCAGCTCAATGACCTTGTAGACACTTTCCGGCACGGTCGAGCTCCTTTGGTCGCCTGTTCTCCATGCTGGGGGAATTCAGGCGTCCTGTATAGGGGCAAAAGACCAGTCGATCATCGTTTGGGAACACGAACCGGTTGGTCGGCCCGGCGATCAAGCAACCGCTGCCGGGCACGAGGGAACGTCGCAACGTGAGCCGTTCAGAGCCGATGCGGGTTGGATCAGCGATCGACGGCGCTGGCGATATCGCTGTACAGGGAGGACGTCTGGTTCCCTGCGAACGTAACCGCCATGATGGCAACGAGGGCGATGAGCAGAACGAGAAGCCCGTACTCAACCAGGCTTGCACCGTACTGCAGTTTGTGCATGAGGCGGAGCAAACGAAGCATGGGTCTCCTCTCTCGCTCTCGGTCTGTATCGGCGCGATCGGGAGTCTTCTTGATGGGTCGTTGGGCCCAAATAGGAATGGGACCTCTTTCCGGATCTGCAGCTCAGGTCGTCGATGCCTGCCCGCGAGCCGATTCAAAGACCGTGAGGTAGTCGAGAGCGGATCGGGCCCAGGAAAGATCGCGAGTCATGCCGTTGCGTTGCAGCGCTTTCCAGTCCTTCTTCGAGGTCCGGTGAACACGCATAGCTCGCCGCACCGTCTTCATGGCCTCCTCGGGAAGGAAGACACGAAAGCCGAAACCGGTCGCCGCTTCGGGTTCTTCGTCCAGATCAACAACGGTGTCGGCGAGACCGCCCGTGAGGCGCACGAGGGGCGGGCAGCCGTAGCGCATCGCATAGAGTTGCCCGATTCCGCACGGCTCGAACTGCGAAGGCATGAAATAGGCGTCTGCGCCGGCGTACAACATCCGGGCCAGTTGCTCCGAGTACTCAACGTGGCGCACGGCGCGAGGGTGGGACTTCTGCCACCCGTCGACCATGGGATCGAGGTTTCCGTTGCCAACCAGGATGAGCCGGAGACCTTCGTGGACCAGGCGATCGAGACTCGGGTCGATGAGGTGCAGTCCCTTCTGTTCGGTCATTCTCCCGACGTTCCCGATCAGGAACCCATCGTCGAGGTCGGATACTTCGAAGAGCGCCGCTCGAGATTCGAGGCGCGCCTTGAGTCTCTTGGCCGAGAAAGGAACCGCCACGGCGGGGTCGCTGTCCGGATCCCATGACTCGGTGTCGATGCCGTTCACGATTCCGACGACCGGCTCGGCCAACCAGCTGATGACCTCGCTCAGTCCTCCGGTCACGGTCGCGTCGTTTGTGATTTGCTCGGCAAAGGTCGGGCTCACGGTTGTCACCCGGTTTGCTCCGACGATGCCGGCTTTCAGGTAGTTGGCCTGGCCGTACCACTCGAGCGCTCCACCAAGCATCCGATCCTGGTAACTCACGCCGAGCTCGTCGGCTGCTTCGGCGAGGGGGCCGAGCAGCGGGTAGGACGCATTGTGGATGGTCTGGACGGTTGGCACCGGAGTGAGCAAGGCAACCGGTCCGACGTGGCCGTCGTGGAGGTGGACCAGGTCGAAGGTGGATGCGATCCGGGCTACGGCCGCTGAGAACCGTGCCCAGCGGAACCATTCATCTTCGTATGCCTTCCCCGGTTTCGGTCCGTAGATACCGGGACGGTCAAACGCCTCCGCATCCTCAACGAGCAGCACCTCCACATCGCCGAGCTGCGTGCGATATGCAGGCACCGGCAGATCGGTTGCAGGCGCTCCAGTTTTTCGCAGGTTTCGGTAGCGAGGCAGCGCAACGGTCACCTCGATGCCGTGTGCGGCCATCGCATGGGCGAGCCCGGCAACGGCCTCACCCATGCCGCCGGTCCGGGCGAGCGGCGAGCACTCGGCGGCCGCCATCAGGAGCTTCACGTTGTATCCGGCACAGCTTTGCCCACTTCGATGGTCATCTCGTAGTGTCCGGTACCGTCGGTTGACCAGTGTGGCCAGAGCACCACACCCTGCAAAATCGAGGTAAAGCCTTCGTCCCCTCGTACCACCGTCCGGATGGGTGCGCAGAACATGGCTCCCGGCTGTCGGAGGGCAACCAGCAGGTACGTCTCGAGGCCGGTGTGTCGGAGCCGGAACCGGTGGCCGGCCAGCGTGAGCGGTTCGTCCAGCGCCTGCCACCTGCCCCCGTCGGCGCGGATCTCACCTGCTCCTTCCCAGACGGTCACGGGGAGTTCCGGTCCGAAGCGGCCCTCCGGGAGACCGGAAAGGTGGTAGCGGATCTGCATGCGGCGCTCTTCGGCCTCGATCACCTTCCGAACCTTGCCGTCGAGCGCCGACATGCCGACCTGAACAGATCCGCGCCCTTCGGTCGTTTCCTCGATCCCGTACATCGAATCGGGGAGCGGGGCCAGTTCCCGGTAGGCGTCGCCACCGAACGACTCGACCGTGGTTGTCGAGGGGAGGAGATGGTCGATCAACCAGCGCCGGGTGTGCCGGTCGTAGGTTTGTGGTTCGGGCAACTCGGCGTGGTACGGCTCGTAGTGGCGTGCTACGACGTCCCCGATCGACCATCGAGACGGCTTGTCGTCGAAGTAAAGGAGACAACCGCCCTCTGCCGGGTCGACCACCCAGGACTGGTCCGGCAGTTCAACTTCGACTTCCTCTCGTCCGTCTGCGTCCCAGTCGAGGTGCCGCACGTAGGACCACGCCCGACCGCGATGGTGGCTCTCGTCGATCATGGTCTGGGCGGTGATGAGGTGCCGGTTGGCCTCTGCTCGCAGATGCGGGAAGTACAGCCCACCAAAGACGCCGTGCCAGTACGGATCGTTGCCCTGGGCCTTGAGCAGCTCGGCGCGGGCGTCCGTTGCTCCCTTGGCAGACGCAACATGATTGGAAACCCGGAGCATCTTGCGGTACAACACTGCCGCTTCCGGGTATCGAATCAGGAAATTGGGCCACGAACCTCCGCGCATGAAGGCCTCCATGCCTCCCCAGTCCGGGTACCGGCCGCTTTCTGAATCGGGGTCCATGGCCAAACGGGCGGTCTCGGAGGGCAGTGACCACTCGGCCATCTCGCGATAGCTCGCTGAGGGAAGCGCCACTCGTTGACCGGCCGGGCGGTTGTCCAGGTATCGCGCGGCTGTTGTTGTTTCCAGCCACGTTGCGTCCTCGATCAGCGTGAAGAACCTCTCGAGCCAGTTGCCGGGCGCATAGACCCGTTCCGAGCTTTCCGGCCAGAGACCGAACTTCTCCCCGTCGTCGGCGATCACTGCCAACGCCTCAGGGTCGCGGTCATGGCGGTCGCGGAGCATGGCCACTACTTCTTCCGGGTCAACTCCCGGGATCGCGTAGCGGAGATCCTGGGCGATGGGGAAGATCGTCAGGGTGTTGCCCAGGTGGTCGGTGATGAAGCTGCGGTTCAGGGCGTCCGGTGGGTATCCGGCCAGAAGGAATGCGTAGTCGTCGAGGAGCGTGTACTCGATTCCTGCTTTGTGGAGGAGCGACGGAAGGTTTGGCTCCCACACGCGTTCGGCGAGCCACATCCCGCGTGGTGTCTGATCGAAGCGGCTCTGCAGGTACTCGGACAGCAAGGCAATCTGGGCCAGGCCGTCTGCCGGTGGCAGGGAGGGGAGGATCGGGTCGTAGAAGGCGCCGCCGATCCATTCGATTTGGTCGGCCTGCGCGGCGAGTGCTTCGAGGACGTCCGGTCGGTTTCCTTCCAGCCACTCGAGCAGCGACCCGGAGTAGTGGAGGTTGATCCGGATGCCCGGGTGATTCGCCAGGACCTTCAGAAACGGAAGATAGGCCTCATCGCAGGCACGATTGGCCACCTCGTCGAGGTTGCCGAGAGGCTGATGGCAATGGGCCGCAAATATGAGCTTCAGACTGCGCTCCTCAAAGGTACGGGTCCAAAGCTACCGTAGAGGTTCGCAACCCGCAGGACGATCATGGACGCTCGAGAACCAATCTTGATATCGCCCGAGGAAGTCGACCAGGTCGTCGAGGACCTGGTCGCCGAGTTCGGAACGGTGTTCGGTGTGCCCGATATCGAGCGAATGACCGCAGGCTCGCTCGACCTGCTCGAAGAGATTCGCTCGGGGCCCATCCGGGTTGCGGAGGTCGAGCAGTTCACCCGTGACCGGCTGCGTGCACAGGGCAGGGTGGAGGGAACACTGCTGGCCGGGATTCCGTCGGTCATTTTCGTGTGTGTTCACAATGCCGGGCGCAGTCAGATGTCGGCCGGCTGGGCAAGGCATCTTGGAAAGGATCGACTGGTCGTTTTCTCAGGAGGCTCGGCACCCGCAGAGATCATCAATCCGCAAGCGGTCGAGGCGATGCGCGAGATCGGGATCGACATCTCCGGGGCGTTTCCCGTCTCCTTCACCGACGAGATCGTTCAGGCATCCGATGTCGTGGTCACCATGGGTTGCGGTGATGCCTGTCCCTACTTCCCCAACAAACGCTACGAGGACTGGGAGCTGCCCGACCCCCACGGTGCCCCGATCGAAGCCGTGCGGGTAGTGCGGGATGAGATCGGCCGCCGGGTCGAGCAGCTGCTCATCGAGATGGGAGTGCGGTAATCGAGCCGCTACAGCGTGGCTACCGTTCCGATCGCGATGAGTGGAAGTGATTTCAGAAACCAGACACTGCGTGTCCTCACGGCCAATCTCTATGCCGACCGGCTCGACCTGGCCGGGTTCCGGAGTCTTCTCAAAGAACTCGATCCCGATGTGGTTCTCGTTCAGGAATTGAGTTACCCCGCCGCAGACGTGCTGGTCGAGATCTTGCCGCACGGACTGCTCCTTCCGGACGAGGGCCACGACGGCCGCGGGCTGGCCCTGAAAGCGCCTGCGGAGGTTCAGGTGCTCCCCATGGCGTATCGCGACGGGTTGGTTGCCAGACTGGCACCCCCGGGATGGCCTTTCTCGGTCGAGGTCGTGAACATCCACATGGCCAACCCGATTCTGTGGCCCCCCTGGGCATCGGTACGGCTGCGCCGGCAACAGCTCGATGTCCTCCTGACGTACGTCGAGCATCCCGGCCCCAGGCTCGTCGCCGGAGATTTCAACGCTTCGCCTGCCTGGCCGGTCTACCGTCGCCTGGCCGCCCGTCTCGACGACGCTGCCGTTCTCCTCAGCAAACAACGGGGAACCAGGCCGGCTCGAACCTGGGGGCCGACACCCGGAGCGCCTCGCCTGCTCCGCATCGACCACATGTTCCTGGAAGGCCTTCGACCGGTGGGACGTCGGGTGGTGGCAATTCCCGGATCGGACCACAGCGGCTTGATGGTCGAGATCGAGGTGGTCTGATACGACCGGTGGGGAAACCCGCTAGCGGACGGGCTACTTGCTCTGGCTTTGACGGCCTGCGGCGGTTGCCCCGAGGATGGCCACGACGGCTGCCACCGGGAGGGCGTAGAGCACCAGGCGGGGCCGCACGATCAGCACGGCGGCGAGGACTGCGAGGGCATACAGCAACCAGTGGGGCATCCGCCGGATGTTGGGAAGAGCCAGCCAGACCGCACCGAGCACGAGGCCGGATCGCATCCCGATTGCACCCAGGTACGAGTCCCCGTCGATCGGTCGCAGCATGAGGATCCCCCCGCCGATGATCAAGGTGAGCGAGATGATGCCGAGGGTGGGACGGTGCATGGGCCGACATTATGCCCGGACAGATCAAATCACCCGGCCGGCAGCTTCCTCGGGTTCGTTGTTGGCACCTACAATCGACCCATGGCTATCGATATCGACATCGCTTATGTAGCGCGCCTGGCGCGGATCGACCTCTCTGCAGAGGAACTCGAGCGGGTTGGACGGCAGCTGGGAGGGATCCTCGAGCACGCCGCCCTCGTTCAGCAATTACCCACCGAGGGTGTCGAGCCGACATCGCATCCCTTGCCGATGGTCAATGCGTTCCGTCCGGATCGGGTGACGCCGTCATTGGATAGGGACACGGCGCTGTCACAAGCGCCTGAGGCGGAGGATGGGTACTTCCGGGTTCCGCCGACGCTGGAGACACCGTGAGCTCACCGGCCGATCTCACCCTGGGGGCGGCAGCTGCTTCGCTTCGGGATGGAACCTTGAGCGCGAGCGAGTTGCTGCAGGCAACCCTGGATAGGGCAACCCTCACGGAAGCCGAACTGCACGCCTACCTGACGATCGATCACGAAGGAGCCAGGGCTGCTGCCGCGGCGGCCGATGAGGCGCAGGCTCGTGGAGAGACCCTTGGCCCTTTGCACGGCATTCCGGTTGCCGTCAAAGACAACATGGTCACACAGGGCCTGGAGACCACGGCCGGTTCGCAGATCCTGGCCGGGTACGTGCCTCCGTACGACGCCACCGTGGTCAACGCGTTGAGAAGCGCCGGGGCCGTGCTCGTCGGCAAGACCAACCTCGACGAGTTCGCCATGGGCTCGTCCACGGAGAACTCGGGGTACGGACCGTCGTCCAACCCGTGGGATACCACGCGGGTGCCCGGCGGGTCTTCGGGTGGCTCGGCAGCCGCCGTCGCCGCCGGATCGGCCATGATTGCGCTTGGTTCGGATACCGGAGGCTCGATCCGCCAGCCCGCCTCACTCTGCGGCGTGGTCGGTATGAAACCCACGTACGGCTTGGTGTCGCGCTACGGTCTCATCGCTTTCGCCTCGAGCCTGGATCAGATCGGGCCGTTTGCTCGAACTGTTGAGGATGCCGTGACCACCCTCGAAGTCATCGCCGGGCACGATCCGCTCGATGCAACTTCGTATCGTGGCGACTATCCCCCGTACCGGCAGTCGCTGGAGGAAGGGGTGGCCGGGCTTCGGGTCGGCGTAGTCACGGAGCTGGCCGGTGAAGGTATCAGTCCGGATGTGCTCGCATCGTTCCGGTCGGTCGTCGATGACCTGGCCGACGCCGGTGCAACGATCGTCGAGGTTTCGCTCCCCTCCATGGACTATGCGCTGTCGGCCTACTACCTGATCGCCCCCGCCGAATGCTCCGCCAACCTGGCCAGATTCGACGGTGTCCGGTACGGCCTGCGGGTCGAGGGCACCACCGTCGAAGAGATGACGGCGCGAACCCGGGCGGCCGGATTCGGTCCGGAGGTGACGAGACGGATCCTGCTCGGGACGTACGCTCTCTCGGCCGGCTACTACGACGCCTTCTACGGCCAGGCTCAGAAGGTGCGCACCCTGGTGATCCAGGACTTCTCGAAAGCCTACGAGCAGGTTGACGTGCTGGTTTCGCCGACGAGTCCGATGACCGCATTCGAGTTCGGAACCCGGACCGAGGACCCGCTGTCGATGTATCTGGTCGACGTGTGCACGATTCCCTCCAATCTGGCCGGCACGCCGAGCATCTCCGTTCCCGTGAGCCTCGACGCGGACGGCTTGCCGATCGGCTTTCAGATCATGGCGCCCGCTCTCGGAGAAGAGGTCCTGTTCCGGGTAGCTGCTGCGGTTGAACGGGTCTCGTCCTGGGACGACCGGAGACCCCCGATCGTGGAGGGCGCTCATGGAGTTTGAGGCCGTCATCGGGATCGAAACGCACGTCGAGCTGGCGACGAAGTCGAAGATGTTCTGCGGGTGCCCTGCTCGTTTCGGGGCCGATCCCAACACCAACGTATGCCCGGTGTGTCTCGGTCTTCCAGGTGCCCTTCCCGTCCCGAACGAAACCGCTATTGAGTGGATCGTTGCCATCGGGTTGGCGCTCGACTGCGAGATTGTTCCGCTTTCGCAGTTCCACCGGAAGAACTACTTCTATGCGGACCAGCCGAAGAACTACCAGATCTCCCAGTTCGATATTCCGGTTTGTTCCGGGGGCACCCTCACCATCGAGGTCGACGGCGAACCGGCCCGGGTGCGGATCAACCGGGTCCACATGGAAGAAGACACCGGCAAGATGATCCACGTCGGTGGGGGCGGCCGCATCACGGACGCCGACCATTCGCTGCTCGACTACAACCGGGCCGGAGTCCCGCTGGTCGAGATCGTTACCGAACCCGACCTCTCCACTCCCGAGCAGGCCAGGGCGTTTGCCCAGGAGCTGCAGGCCATTGTTCTGGCTCTCGGTGTGTCGGACGCCAAACTCGAAGAAGGCAGCATGCGCTTCGACGGGAACGTGTCTGTGCGGCCGCGCGGAACCCGGGACATGGGGGTGAAGGTCGAAGTGAAGAACATGAATTCGTTCCGGTCGCTCGAACGAGCTCTGGCCTTCGAGATCGACCGTCAGGCCACAGCCCTGCAAGCGGGCGAAGCGATCGTTCAGGAAACCCGCCACTGGGATGAAGGGGCGGGGATCACCGGCTCGATGCGGTCCAAAGAGGAGAGCTCGGACTACCGGTACTTCCCGGAGCCCGATCTCGTGCCCATCGAAATCACCGAAACCCGGCGGGAATCCATACGCCGGGTCTTGCCCGAGCTTCCGGCAGCTCAGCGTCTGCGTCTCTCCGCGCTGGGGATCGATCCGGCCTCGATTGCCGTGCTCATATCCGGCGGTTCGAAACTCACCGGCATGTTCGATCGTGCCGTCGACGCAGGAGCCGACCCCAGGACGATTGCGAACTGGATCACGGGTGAGGTCACCGCCTACCTCCGGCGTGAGTCGGTTGATCTGAGCGATACACCGCTGACCGGCGAGTACCTCTTTGAACTCGAGCGTCTCTCCGCAGCCGGCGACCTTTCGTCTACTGCCGCCAAACAGGTCCTGGTCGGGGTCCTGGCCGGTGAGGGCAGTCCGGCGGAGGTAGCGAAGAGCCGCGACCTGATCCAGATTTCCGATGCGGCGGCTCTGGAAAGCGTGATCGACCGGGTCCTGGCCGATCACCCGGACGAGCACCAACGGCTGGCCGTGGGAGACGCCAAGGTGACCGGGTTCCTGGTCGGACAGGTCATGAAGGCAACCGCGGGCAAAGCGGACCCGAAGATGGTTTCGGCCATGCTCCGTCGGAAAGCTCCGGGTTGATGCGGCCGATCGTGTTCGACTGCGACGGTGTCCTCGTGGATTCTGAGGAACTGGCCTGGACTGCCTGGCGGCGGGTATTGGCCCGGCACGGCATCGCCTTGACCGCCGAGGACGTGGCCCTCCTCACCGGCAGGACGGATCGAGATGCCCATCTCCACTTCTCCGCCCGGGGAGATCTACCGGATCACCCGGAGTTCTGGGCGGAGCTCACGGAGGTCACGTACCGATTGTTCGACCAGCATCTGCAGGCATTCGAAGATGCCGCCGATACGCTCGATGCACTGCAGAGCCGGGGTGCCACCATGGCCGTGGCTTCGTCCAGTCCTCGTGCACGACTGGACCGGTCCCTCGCATCCACCGGGTTGAGTGATTACTTCCAATTCGTCATTGGTGGGGACGACGTTGCCAACGGAAAGCCCGCCCCCGACCTCTTTCTGGCAGCCGCGGCCGGGCTCGGGGTGGCACCGGAGATCTGCTTTGCCGTCGAGGATGCTCCGGCAGGGGTCGAGGCAGCGCTGGCTGCCGGCATGACGGTGGTGGCGGTTGAACGCGGCCAGTACAGCACCGAGGATCTGCGGGCTGCGCACCTCGTGGTTCCGCGGCTCACACCGGCCCCTTTCCTGGGCGGCTGAGCCTGCAACCCGCATCCGCGATCAGGATCTGCAACCGGCATGCGACTCGCCGCACACGACCGGTAGGCTGTCGGGTATGGAACAACTGCCGCTTTTTCTGGGAATCGGTGCCGCCATCCTCGTTGGATGGTGGCTCTTCAAGAAACTGTTCAAGTTTGCCCTGTATGCAGGCATCATCGGAGTGATCGCCTGGTTCTGGTACTTCCAGATCCGCTGATCGCCTGATGTCCTTCATCGGCGATGTTCTTCGGGAGGCGCTCGAACTCCTTTCACAGTTCGGTGCCGAGTTGCGGGGAGTCCTGTGGCTCACGCTGCTGGTCTCGCTGCTGGCTACCGTCGTCGGGGTGGTCGCCGGCGTGCCGCTCGGCACGGCCCTGGGACTAGGCCGCTTCCGGGGTCGAACACCGCTGCTGGTAGCCGTCAACACCGGGATGGGCATGCCCCCGGTGCTGGCCGGCCTTCTCATCTTGCTGCTCCTCTGGCGAGACGGTCCATTGGGGTCGTGGGGCATTCTCTTCACGCCCCAGGCGATGGTGATTGCCCAGTCCCTGCTGGCGATTCCCATCGCCGCCGGCGTTACGGCCGGGGCGGTCGGCGGTTTGTCGCCCGTGGCCCGCGAACAGCTGGCGGCGCTCGGTCTCGGCAGGGCCTCGCTCGGATGGATTGCCGTCCGGGAAGCCTGGCCGGGTGTTGCCGCAGCCGTTGCCGCGGCCTTCGGCCGGGTTGTCTCCGAGGTAGGAGCGGTTTTGGTGGTGGGCGGCAACATCGAGGGGGAGACCCGGGTTCTGACAACGGCCATCGTGCAGGAAGCCCGCCAGGCTCAGTTCGGTGCCGCGCTGGCCCTCGGCATCGTCCTCATGGTGCTGGCTTTGATCATCAATGGAGCTCTGACCTGGCTGCAGCTTCGGGAGCGGGTGAGCTGATGCCGACCTCGGACAGCCGGTTCGGCGATGTTCCCCCATTTGAAGCCGCCAATCTCCGCTATCCCGAAGATGGCTCGATCGTTTCGGTAGACCGCCTGTCGATCGAGCCCGGTGGCAGGCTGGTCGTTTTCGGCCCCAACGGTGCCGGGAAGACGACCCTGTTGCGGATGCTCGCCGGCATTCTGCCCGGCTACCCGCCTACCGACACCGCCTATCAACCCCAGCACACACACATGTTCCGCGGGTCGGCCGGATGGAACCTGAGTCTCGGCCTCGACGTTGAGCAGACGGTCTGGGCGAGAACCCTCGCAGACCGATTCGGAGTGAACCCGGCCGTCTACCTGGGCCCGGCCCGGGCCCTCAGCGGAGGGGAACGGCAGCGCCTGTCGCTGGCGCGGACGCTGGCTCGGCCGGAACCCTGGGTGCTCCTCGACGAACCGCTGGCCGCTCTCGATGTCGCCGACCGCATGGCCGTGGCGGCAGCGCTGGTCGACAGTCTCGCCGGAAAAGGAGCCATCATCGTCACGCACGACCGGGAGGAGGCGGCGGTCCTGGGGGACCGGGTGGCGGTGATGGTGGGCGGAACGATTCTGCAAGAAGGTCCGGTGGCCGAGGTCTTCTCCCTGCCGGCCGACGACCGGGTGGCGCGTGCCGTCGGGGTAGCCAATGTGCTCGACGGTGTCGCCGGTGTTGGCGACGGGCCACTGTGCTCGGTCGGCGTTGGTTCGCTGCATGTGTGGGGCCTGGGTGACGTGGAGGATGGAGCCAAAGCCCGGGTCCTCTTCGGGGCCGAAGCGGTCACGTTGTTCCCCGGTCACGAGGCCGCCGCGGGTTCGGCTCGAAACCGCTGGTTTGGGACGGTGTCCGTCCTTCGGGAGACCGGCCGATTGGTTGAGGTGATCGTCGACGCCGGTCATCCGATTGCAGCCCTCATCACGCCGGGGTCCCGGGAGGCGCTGCAGCTGACGGCGGGCTCTCCGGTCACGCTCACCGTCAAGGCCACCGCCGTCAGCGTGATACCCCAATGAAGCGGATGGCAGTCGCATGGCTGGTCGCAGTGCTGGCGCTGGGCGCCTGCGCCGACCCGGGCCGGGTGGTCGTGGCCGCAGGCACCACACTGGTCGACAGCGGCATCATTGATGAGCTCGTGTCTCGCTATGAGTCCGAGCACCCCGGTGTCCACGTGAGCGTTGTCGGAGAATCGACTGCCCAGATCCTCGAGCTGGGTCGGCGAGGCGGCGCGGAGTTGCTCATCACGCATGCGCCAGACCTCGAAGCAGAGTTCATCCGAGAGGGTCTCGCCGCTTCGTATGAGCCGGTGATGGAGAGCCGGTTTGTACTTGCCGGTCCAGCGGAAGCCGCGGCGCTGCCCGTGGCCGTCGCCGCGGCTTTCCGCGAGATTGCCGGACGGGGGGACCTGTTCGTCAGTAGATCGGATGGTTCGGGCACCTACCAGAAAGAGCTGGAGCTGTGGAGCCTGGCAGACGTCGACCCGACGGCGAAGCCCTGGTATATCGAAACCGGCCAGGGGATGGGCCTGACACTCCAGGTGGCCGATCAGCGCCGCGCCTTCGTGCTGTCCGAGCTGGGGGCCTTCCTGGCAGCGGCTCCGGTCCTCTCCCTCGAGAGGGTCGGACTCGCCGACGATCCGGTGCTGGTCAACCCGTATCAGATCATCGTGGTCGCCGGGACGCCGGTCGAATCGACGGCCGCGAGCTTCGCAGCCTGGTTGGTTTCGGCCGCCGGAGCGGCAGCCATCATCGACGCCAATCTCGAGTTGTTCGGCGAGGTCGTGTACGAACCGGTCGGGATCTGAACGGCTGCGCACCCCAAGCCGAAGATTCGCCGTGCCCGCCGCCACGGGCGTGTAGCGTCTCTGGCACTGGCGGAAAAGGAGCTCGCGTGAAATCGATCAGCACGGTCCTCTGGTTCTTGATCCTGAGCAGCATGCTTACCGGCTGGGTTGCGGTGATCTTCGCACTCAATTCACAAACGGAGGCACTCGCCGGGGCCATCAGCCTGGTAGCGGCCGCGCTTGCGTTCGGGCTTCCCGCGCTGGCCCTCTTCAACTCGCTGAAGCGCTAGCCGGCCCGCAGGGCCGGAGGCGCCGATCATTCGATCGTCGATCGACGTTCCGCCATACCGTTGAGGATCTCCAGCACGATCCTGTTGGCGAGGAAGGCCGTCACCTCGCCGGGACCGTCGTAGGGGGGCGAAACCTCCACGATGTCCGCTCCGAGCACGTTGAGCTCCCGTCCCAGTCGTCGAACGGTGTCGAGAATCTCACGCGAGGTCAATCCGCCGGGTTCCGGCGTGCCGGTGCCCGGCGCAAAGCCGGGATCAACGACATCGATATCGACAGAGATGAAGACTCCGTCGGCGTCGTGCGCCGCCAGCCGGACGGCTTCGTCGACCACTGCCTGCAGGCCCCGTTCGGTGATGTCGTTCATCGTGAAGTAGCGCATCTGCTGGTCGCGCATCCACGCAAAGGTTTCGGGATCCGGCCAGTATCCCCGCAGCCCGATCTGGACAAAACGGTGCCCCGGCACGGCGCCGGATTCGATGAGCCGCCGCATCGGGGTTCCGTGGCCGTAGAGCCGGCCGTGCTGGGTTTCTCCGGTATCGGCGTGTGCATCGAAGTGAATCAGCGCGACCTTGCCGAAACCGACCACCCCGGCAACACCGGTGGCGTTTGCGTACGTGACGGTGTGGTCACCTCCGAGGACGATCGGTACCGCCCCGGACCGGCAGATGGATTCGACGGCTCCGGCAATACGGTCGAGGCTCTCCTCGACGGCCCCGGGGATCACGAGAACGTCGCCTGCATCAACGACGCCCAGCGTGCCGAGCGGGTCGATGCCGGTCGGCAGGTGCGGCCGGTAGCCGTCGAATCCGAGATAGTCGGCATCGCGGATGGCTTTGGGGCCGAACCGTGCACCTGCCCGAAATGAGGTCCCCCAGTCGAAAGGAGCCCCGAGAATCACTGCGGCGGCGTCACCGGTGTCCGCGAGGGACCTCGCCGGTACACCCGCGAACGATCCCCTCGATGCAAATGCGAGATCGCGCGAGGCGTCGAACGGTTCGCTCATGCGCCCGGTCATCTACGGGACGACCAGCACGGGACACGGAGCGTAGTGGGAGAGACGATCGGCAACTGATCCCATGACGAAACGCTCAATCAGACCGGCCCCCCGTTTCCCGACCACGAGCAGGTCGGCTTTGGTCTCCGAGCAGAAAGCGATGATGGTGGCGGCCGGATCACCCAGTTCCTCAACGGTCTCGACTTCGATGCCCTCGGTGTCCAGATCCTGGACGGTCAGGTCCAGCACGCCGTGCTGCGCCTCGTCGAGTGCCTTGGCCAGCGCGGTGGCAGTGGGGGGTGCTCCGCCAATGCCCCACCAGCCCTCGGGCGGGCGAACCACGGTGATCACGAACAGTTTCGCGTCGTTGTTCTTGGCGATGCTGGCCGCCACGTGTGCGGCCCGCAGACTTCCCTCTGATCCGTCAGTGGCGGCAACCACGACGTTCGGTGACCATCCTGGCCATTCCATGGTGCTCCTCTCGGCGGCCTCACCGTCCACTCTATGCGGTGGCAGCCCGCGTCGTTGCGCAAAGGCTTTTTGCAGTGTGATCCCCGGGAGCCACAATGACGTGCACTCAGGAGGCAGACATGATCCCCAAAGTCGTCGTCGCGGAATCGATCGCTCCGGCCGGCATTGAAGCGCTGGCCGCCCATTGCAAGGTCCTGGACGGGGTCGGCCTCAGCCGCAGCGAATTGCGGGCGTTGCTCGCCGACGCCCAGGCGTTGATCGTGCGGTCGGCAACTGCGGTGGATGCCGAACTGATTGCGGGCTCCCCAAATCTGAAGGTGATCGGCCGGGCCGGAATCGGCGTCGACAACATCGATGTGAACGCGGCGACCGCTGCCGGAATCGTGGTCGTCAACGCGCCCCAGGCGAACATCATCTCTGCCGCCGAACACACGATGGCATTGCTCCTGGGTCAGGCGCGCCATCTGGCGGGCGCCGACGCGAAGCTGCGGTCTGGAGTGTGGGACCGGAAGTCGTATCAGGGCGTGGAGCTTCACGGGCGAACGCTCGGCGTCATCGGGCTGGGCCGGATCGGTTCGTTGGTGGCAAAGCGAGCACAAGCCTTCGGTATGCAGGTGCTCGCCTACGACCCGTACATCGGCGCGGAACGTGCTCGACAGCTCGAGGTCGAGCCGGCAGAAGACCTCGACGAACTCTACGCACGGGCGGATTTCATCACGATTCACCTTCCGCTCACCGACGAGACGGCCGGGATGATCAACGCCGACACGCTCGCCCGGATGAAGCTGGGAGTCCGGATCGTCAATGCATCGAGGGGTGGCATCATCGACGAAGACGCCCTCGCTGCAGCGGTTCGCTCCGGCCGGGTCGCAGGAGCGGCGCTGGATGTGTTCGCCCACGAGCCCATCACCGAGAGCCCGTTGTTCGAACTTCCGCAGGTGACGGTGACGCCGCATCTCGGCGCTTCGACGCGGGAGGCACAGGACAAGGCAGGGATCGATGTGGCTGAAGCGGTCGCGGGCGCATTGCGCGGAGAGCTGGTCCTCTCGGCGGTGAATGTCGACATCGGCGCCGACGTGTCCGAGGAGGTCCGGCGGTTCTTGCCGCTTGCCGAACACCTGGGCAGGGTGTTCGTCGGGGTGGCGAGAGGCCTTCCTGATCGATTGACGGTGCGGGTCGAGGGACGCATCGCCGAGTATCCCGTCCGTCCCCTCGGCCTGGCGGCCCTCAAAGGGGCCCTCTCGGCGGTCAGTTCGGTGACGGTGTCGTACGTGAATGCGCCCGCGCTTGCGGCACGCCACGGGATTTCTGTCGTTGAAGCGTCGTCGTCCGAGTCCACGGAATACGTTTCGCTCCTGCGTCTCGAGGGGACCGTCGGTGGGAGAGAGATATCGCTGGCGGGCACGATCGGACGGAGGGCGCCGATGCTGGTAGAGATGTTCGGATACGAACTCGATCTCCCGCTCTCTCAGTACATGCTCATCGTGAGGAACGCGGATGTGCCCGGTCTCATCGGCAGGGTCGGTACCTTCCTGGGCGGCCGGGGCGTGAACATCGCCAACATGGTGGTGGGACGGTCGTCGGTGACCGGCGCGGCGGCGATGATGGGGATCGACATCGACCAGCCGCTGTCTCCCGACGTGGTCGATTCCGTGCGAAAGCTCGAGGGTGTCGAAGAGGCCCGGTTCGTCCAGCTCCCCCTGATATAGCCGAGCGCAAGTTGTGGGCGGGCGATTCGGCGGCGTTTGCTGGATCTGACCTTCCTAGAGCAAAACCTGGACGAGCCATCCGGCGGCCAGTGCCCAGGCGCCTGCAACCAGATCGTCGGCGGTGACGCCGAGCGATCCCGACAGCCGCTCGGCCGCGGCGACCCCCGGGAACTTCTTCGAGATGTCGGCGATCCGGAAGATCGCAAAGGCCACGACCACGGACCATCCGCTCAGGCCGATCACCGCCAGGAAGGTCCCGGCCGCCTCATCGACCACCACCCATCCCGGATCGGCGCCTGCGGCGGCGAAACGTCGCGTCGACCAGAGGGAGGCTCCGGCCACCGCAACGGTGGCGGCCACCTGCATTTCCCAACCCACGAGACCGACCGCCAGAGCGGGGGCAAGGGTCAACGCTGCCGCCACCGTTCCCGATCCGGCATCAGACCCGCGGATCTTGGCCAGGAATAATCCCGTGCCAAACCAGGATGCAACGACGCGTTCCACGTCGGCGAGGCTAGCTACTACATTTCGATGATCGCTCGAGGAGACACTTTGCAGCCCAGAGATCTGGCGGACGTATCCATCCCATCCGACCCCCGACTCCATCCCGACGGCGGGCACGTGGCCTTTGTCGTCTCCCGGATCAACTTCGAAGACGATCGGTACGACCGGAGTATCTGGGTGTGGGACGGTGACGAGGCGCGTCCGTTCACGCACGGACCCGGGGACGGATCCCCGCGGTGGTCGCCCGACGGGACCCGGCTGGCCTTCCTGCGCACGGGCACGGGCGATGACGACAAACCGCAGGTGGCGATCATGTCCGCACGGGGTGGCGAAGCGGCCGTCGTCACCAACCTCCCGCTGGGGGTAGAAAGCATCGAATGGTCGCCGACCGGGGACCGTCTCGTCGCGGTCGGCGTCGACTGGGTTGAGGACTGGGCCGGGCTCGACGAAAAGGAGCGGTCCCGGCGTCCCCGGCGTATCGATCGGGTTCCCTTCCGCTTCGACAACAAGGGCTGGCTGCACGATCGGCGCCGGCATCTCTACGTGATCGATCCCAACGGTATCGAGTCTGCCCGTTGTCTCACACCCGGCGACTTCGATGAAGGTCAACCGTGCTGGCGGCCCGATGGAGCTGCCGTTGCGTTCATCAGTGCCCGGCACGAGCAGCGGGGCATCGAACCGGGTCAAGAGGTTCTGGAAGTCGACGTCGACACCGGCGAGGTGCGAACCCTGGTTGAGAAAGGCCACTGGAGCCTCGTTTCGTACCGGCCCGACGGAGTCCTCCACGTTGTGGGACAGCCGGATCCCTGGGCTCATCCGCACATCTTCTCGCTGTGGAGAGTTGAAGGTTCGGGCGATCTCACCGATCTGACAGGACACCTGGACCGGAGTGTCATGACGTACGCTCCGGCCATCAGTCCGGCCGGTCCGCAATGGGTCGGGGACGCGGCGATTACCTGTGTTGAAGATTCCGGCCGGGTCAAGGTCGTGCGCGTCGAGGCAGACGGCACCGTCGACTTGCTGCTGGACGGGGATCGCGTGATCACCGGCGTGAGCCCGAATGTGGACGGGAGCAGGCTCGCCTACGTTGCGGTCGAGCCCGCCGACCCGGGTGAGGTTCATCTGAACGAGGCCGGGGTCGAGCAATCTGTGACAAGACTCAATGAGAGATTCCGGACAGATGTACCCCTCGTCGAGCCCGAGCACTTCACGGTGATCTCGGATGGCGAGTCCATCGACGTGTTCGTGTACGTTCCACCCGGCGACGCGAAAGTTCCGGTGCTGCTCAACATTCACGGCGGCCCGGCGACCCAGTATGGCTTCACGTTCTTCGACGAGTTTCAGGTCTACACCGGCGCCGGATACGGGATCGTTGCCTGCAATCCGCGCGGGGCGAGCGGGCGGGGTGTCGATTTCGTGCGAGCCGTGCGCGGGCCGGGGTGGGGAGTGGTCGACGAGGCGGACGTCACGGCCGCGCTCGACGCCGCCCTGCAGAGGGTTCCGCGTCTCGACGCTGCCCGGGTCGGCATCATGGGCGGGTCGTACGGCGGATTCCTGACGGCCTGGTTGATCGCCCGTTCGGACCGCTATCGGTCCGCCGTCGTGGAACGGGCCTTGCTCGGCTGGCCGTCGTTCGGCGGCACCTCAGACATCGGGGCAACGTTCGGCCGCATGTACCTCGATGCGGACCTCCCCGAAGGACACGATCGGTTGTGGGAGGCCAGTCCTCTCTCCCTGGCCCACCAGATCACCACGCCGACGATGATCGTCCACTCGGAGAACGACTTCCGGTGCCCCATCGAACAAGCAGAACAGCTCTTCATGATTCTCAAGAAAAAGGCGGTGGATGCTGCGTTCTTGCGGTTCCCGGGAGAGGGACACGAGCTGTCTCGTTCCGGGAAGCCGCAGCACCGACTGGAACGATTCGAAGCAATCCTCGACTGGCATCAGCGGTATCTGGCGAACGACCCGCCAGACCTGCCAAGATAGGTGATTATGGAAGCTTCTCGTGTTATCTGGATGGACGGCGAGTTTGTGCCCTGGGAGGAAGCAACGGTTCACGTGCTCTCGCACGGGCTTCACTACGGGGCGGGCGTGTTCGAAGGAATCCGCGCCTACGAGACCCCCACCGGCACTGCGGTGTTCCGGCTGACGGAGCACATGGAGCGCCTGCACCGGTCGGCCAAAGCATATGGAATCCCGCTGCCCTTCAGCGTCGACGAGCTGGTGAAGGCCAGCCGTCAACTGCTGACGGACAACGAGCTCGAGTCGGGCTACCTCCGGCCTCTGGTCTTCTACGGTCTCGGTTCGATCGGCCTCAATCCGGCCGGCGCCCAGGTTCGGGTGATCATCGCGGCGTGGCGCTGGGGCGCCTACCTCGGTGAAGAGGGACTGAAGAACGGAATCAGGACCCGCGTGTCGTCGTGGCGGCGGATCGATCAAACGACCCTCAACACGAATGCCAAGGGGACGGGCGGGTACTTGAACTCGATCCTGGCCAAACAGGAGGCGGTCAGGGATTCCTACGACGAGGCGATCCTCCTCAATAGCGCGGGGGTCGTATCGGAGGGGAGCGGCGAAAACATCTTTTTGGTCAAGAACGGCGTTGTGACCACGCCTCCCGTCTCGGCCGGAATCCTCGAGGGCATCACCCGCGAATCGGTCATCACCATGCTGCGCGACGCCGGGCACACCGTCAACGAGGCGAATGTCATTCGGTCCGACCTGTACTACGCCGACGAGATCTTTTTCACCGGCACGGCCGCCGAGGTCACGCCGGTTCGCGAGGTCGATGATCGTCCGGTTGGTGACGGCCGTCCGGGCCCGGTGACTCGCCTGGCGCAGGACCTCTTCCAGAAAGCCGTGACCGGGCGCCTCGAGGCATACCGTCATTGGCTCGATTACGTATAGAAGGAACCGTCAGACTCATGGGCCAGCAACCAAACATCGAGCTCACCGCGAGCGACCTTCCTCGCGTCGTACTGGAACCGGGCGCCGCCCGCCGTGACCTGGGAAAGCGCCCCGGGGAGATCAACCACCCCGGGGAAGCGGTATCGGGCGGAGCCTTTGGACGGCCCGGTCCCGACACCGGGTGGGTGATGCGGATCGTGACAGCAACCAATTTCGACCGGTCCGATGCAGGCATCGATGCGGTGGTGGCGTCCGTGGCGGCGGCGCGCGCATCACACCTCGGGCGCGGACCCACCTCGTCCGATGTTGAGGTGGCGCTGATCCTGCTCGGCTTGCGTCCCGAAGGCATACCCGATGAAATCGTGGCGCAACTCAGCGCAGCCCGGTCCAAGTGGCTGCGCAAGGCTGCCCATGAGAAGGTCAAGGGCCGCTCGTTCCTGAGCCAGCTGTCACCGGGCTTGTTGAGTGCAGACCCTGAGCGTGTGCGTCATCTGCTCAACGTGGCCGGACTGACATCGGCGAGTTGATGAGCAGTTTCAAGTTCTTGACGGGAGCGGTGCTCCCGGTAGCCGAACCGGTGGCACCGTCCGACCTGCCCACCCAGCACCTGCCCTGGTGCTTTGGCTGCGGCCCAGAGAATGAGCACGGTTTGAAGGTCCGGCCACGCTACGAGGGCGACAAGGTCATCGGGGTTCTCGAGTTCGCCAAGCGGTTCCAGGGCGGCCCCGGTGTCGTCCACGGAGGAGCGGCGGCTGCTTTCTTCGATGATCTCATGGGTTTTGTCATGATCGCCCACCGGCAGCCTGCGGTCACCGCCCGGCTCGAGATGAACTACCTGCGGCCGATCCCGCTCGGCCTGACGCTGCGCGCGGAGGCGTGGCTGGCCGATCAGGAGGGCAGGAAGCTCTGGGCAGAGGCCGTCGGGTTTGATGAACAAAACATCAGGTATGTTGAGGCGCGCGCCCTGTTCATTCCGATCGGCGTCGACCATTTTGCAGGCACCCTGCAGCACATGGATCCCGAGCATCTCGCCCGGATCTCCCGTTTCGACAAGGACGAGTACTACCCATGAAGATTGTGCGGATTCGCACCGATGAAGGCATCGCCTACGGGGGTGCCGAACCTGAGGGGATCCGGGTCTACCAGGGGTCCCCGCTGGTGGCCTGGGAGCCCACCGAAGTCGTGGTTCCCTTCGAGCGGGCGCACCTGCTCGCTCCGGTGTTCCCGACCAAAGTCGTAGCCGTCGGCAAGAACTACGCGGAGCATGCAGAAGAGATGGGTTCGGACGTTCCCGAGAGCCCGATCATCTTCATGAAACCCGCCACGGCCGTGATTGGGCCGGGCGTTCCGGTGGTCTATCCGCCCGACTCCGAGAACGTTCACCATGAAGCAGAGCTGGCGGTCGTCATCGGAGCGGTCGCCCGCAACGTCAAGGCGGAGGATGTCCAGAGCGTCATCCTCGGTTACACCGCCGCCAATGATGTGACCGCCCGCGATCTGCAACGCAGGGACGGCCAGTGGACCCGCGGCAAGGGCTTCGACACATTCTGTCCGCTTGGTCCCGCGATCGAAACCGAACTGGATCCGCTGGTAGGGCTGTCCATCGAGTGCAGGGTCAACGGAGAGGTACGCCAGTCGGGGTCAACGGCAGACATGGTGTTCGGAGTGGCCGAATTGATCGAATTCATCACCCGGATCATGACGCTCCTCCCCGGTGACGTTGTGCTCACGGGAACCCCGTCCGGCGTCGGTCCGGTGGTACCCGGCGACCGCATGGACGTCGAGATCGAAGGCATCGGCGTCTTGTTCAACCCGGTGGGCCGGCTGTGAACGTCCGGGTCCGTATCGCTCCTTCCCCAACCGGGTTCCTGCACGTCGGAAACGCCCGGTCGGCCCTGTTCAACTGGCTCTACGCCCGCCACACCGGTGGGACGTTCATTCTTCGCATCGACGATACCGATGTGGCCCGATCCGACCCCGAATATGAAGACGACGTCCTGGCCGGTCTCGCCTGGATGGGACTCGATTGGGACGAAGGCGTCGGCGCGGGTGGCAAGCACGGCACGTACCGGCAGAGTGATCGCCTCGATCGCTACGCAGAGGTGGCAGGCGAGTTGCTGGCCGCAGGCGATGCCTACTACTGCTTCTGTACGCCGGCCGAGCTGGATGAGCGACGCAAAGAGGCGCAAGCCCAGGGGCGACCGCCCGGCTACGACGGGCGCTGCCGGCTCCTCGACCCGGCCGAATCCCTTCGCAGGAAGGAGCAGGGCGAAGCGGCCGTTCTTCGCCTCGCCGTGCGGCGCCCCGGCGCGACCACGTTCGTGGACATCGTTCGTGACGAGGTTCGCTTCGACCACGAAGCCATCGACGACTTCGTGCTCGTGCGTTCCGACGGGGGGCCGACCTACCACCTGGCATCGACCGTCGACGACGTCGACTACGAGATCACCCATGTGGCGCGAGGCGAGGACCTCCTTCCCTCCACCCCGAAACACATTCTCATCACCCGGGCCATGGGAGGGACGGTTCCGACCTACGCCCACCTTCCGTTGCTGTTCGGTCCCGACGGGAAGAAGCTCTCGAAACGTCACGGCGACGTCTCGTTGAAGGCGTACCGGGAGGGTGGCTACCTGCCCGAAGCCATGTTCAACTACATGTGCCTGCTCGGCTGGTCCTATGAGGCCGAGACCACCATCTTCACCAGGGAGCAAGCCATCGAGCGGTTCGACCTCGCCGCCGTTTCGAAGAACGCTGCAGTGTTCGATCCCGAGAAGCTCGAGTGGATGAACGGGGTGTACATTCGCGACCTCGACCCGGTCGAGTTCGTGGATCGGGTCATCCCCTTCATCGAGGAAGACCTGGGTCGAGAGCTGTCGGGGGCAGAGCGCGAGCAGCTGTCCGCGCTGGGGCCTCTGGTCCAGGAGCGCGTCAAGCTGCTGACCGGCGTCCCCGAGATGATGAGTTTTGTGCTGACCACTTCGCTCACCTACGACGACGCATCGTGGCGTAAGGTCATGGAGACGGAAACGACCCCGACGGCGCTCGACGCTGCGATCGATCGGCTGGCGGCGGTGGGGGAGTGGACGGCCCCGGCCATCGAAGCCGAGTTGCGCGCCATGCTCGGCGAGCTGGAGCTCAACGCCCGCAAGGGCTTGCAGCCCGTGCGGGTGGCCACCACCGGCTCGACCGTCAGCCCGCCGCTCTTCGAAACGCTCGAGGTCCTCGGCCGCGAGAAGACCCTCGACCGGCTCCGAGCCGCCCGCGCCCGCCTCTAATCCCGTTCTTGCGTGAGTTTCCTGCGCATACGCGCGGTTTCTCACGCAAGTTCGGGGAAGGCAGGGGCTGCGCTACCATGCCGTCCGGTGCTGGCCCCGTCGTCCAGCGGCCTAGGACGCCGGCCTTTCAAGCCGGTAACGCGGGTTCGAATCCCGTCGGGGCTACCAATCGAAACCTCCCTTTGTGTGACCGGTGCGTCACGCAGCTCACGCTTCCCCAGCCGTTGCCGGCGGCGACGAGTAGGGTCTCTCTACCGGCTGGATCGACGCGCCCGGTGGTGAGGGAGGCAATTCCTTGAGATCACATCGCCGCGACATCGCCGAGATCCTCGGCGGGCTGGGCTTGATCCTGCCCGGGCTCACCAGGTTCTACCCCAACCTCAGTGTCCTTGCCGCGTTTGGTCTCGCGGTGGTGATGATCGGTGCGGCCATCTGGCACGCCGGCCGGGGAGAGCCCTCGAACATGGTGAACAACGTAGTGCTAGCGGCCATCATGGCCTTCGTCGGGTATGCCCGCTGGAAGGTGACTCCGCTCGTCGGCCGCCCCGCCGTCTGACCCATACCTAGCCGGTCGAGAGCGCGGCTACCTCCCGCAGTCTGCCGACGAGCGTTGGGTCCCCTTCCGCGGCCAGCTTGTCGCTCGAGCCTCGCCCCCAGAGGAAGAGATCGAGATCGCCGGCCGGTCCACGCAGGACGGTGGTTGGTTTTGCCGTCTCGGTGAACACGATGCCCGGCTCGTCCCGGTACTCGGTGCCCGACTCGGGCCCGGTCCCGGACCAGGTGATGAAGCGCATCGACCAGCGGCCCGGTTGGTCCGTGCACTCGATGGTGAGAGTGTGTTCCGTTTCGATTGCGTCTGCCCAGCCGGGATACCCCTCCATCATGACGGTCAAGACTTCGTCGATACCGTCGGCGGCCAGTCCGGACTCAACCGGATTGACGATGCCGTGGCCGAGCTCAGCATCGACCCGGTGGATGGCCGTTTCGTGGGCCATGCGCCGGTACCAGAAACCGACCGTCTGATCGGCGGCATACCAGGAGAACACCGGGAGAGCAGGATCGGTGTTCGCCAATGTTTCCAGAAGCAATTCCGAGCCGGCTCGAAACCAATCAATCAGCCCTTCCGCGGGAGGATCGTCCAGGTCGGGCCCACCGTCCATCCGCCGCTCTCGCACGATCCGCGCTTTCTGGCGCTGGACGGCGCCGGTATGTCCGACCACCTCGCGAACCGTCCAGCCGGGACAGCTCGGAACTGCCGGATCGAGCCCGAGGGCTGCAGCATTCGCCAGAGCCGCGCTGTTGCTTCGTATGGCTTCGAGGTAGGACGTCCAGTTCATGGAACTGAAACGATACTCGGCCTGATCTCGCGTTGCCCCCCCCGCAGTTGACCGGGCCGGGAGCATGAGCCAATATCAGAGAACGACCCGCTACGGGAGGGCTCATGACCGGGCACGATGAGGACAAGGGAACCGAAGAGCTGAGTGTTGCCGTGGAAGTAGAAGAGGAGCCAGATCACGTGGAAGAGGCTCCGGCACCATCCGAGGTAGGGATTCCGGCCCGGCTCGAGTCCGACATGAAACGAACGCAGCGCAAGAAGCTGAAGCGGTCGTTCTACGAGGCGGAATTGGTTCGTCTCCAGGAGGAGCTGGTCAAGCTCCAGTACTGGATCAAGGAGAACGGACTCAAAGTGGTTGTTCTCTTCGAAGGACGGGACGCGGCCGGAAAGGGTGGCGTCATCAAGCGGATCACCGAACGGACCAACCCCCGGATTGTCCGTGTGGTTGCCCTGGGTACTCCCAGCGACAGGGAGAAGACCCAGTGGTATTTCCAGCGATACGTGCCGCACTTGCCGGCCGAGGGCGAGATGGTGCTCTTCGACCGGAGTTGGTACAACCGGGCCGGGGTCGAACGGGTGATGGGGTTCTGCACCGAGGAGGAGTACCGCGAGTTCCTGAGGTCGTGTCCCGAGTTCGAGCGGATGCTGGTACGGTCCGGCGTAATCCTGCTCAAGTACTGGTTCTCGGTCAGCGACGAAGAGCAGGAACGCCGCTTCCACAAGCGTATGCAGGATCCCCGGCGCCGTTGGAAACTCAGCCCGATGGATCTCGAGTCGAGAATGAAGTGGCTCGAGTACTCAAAGGCAAAGGACATCATGTTCTCCCATACCGATATCAAGCAGGCTCCGTGGTATGTGGTGGATGCCGACGACAAACGGCGCGCCCGGCTCAACTGCATCAGTCACGTGCTGTCGCAAATCCCGTTTGAGGACATCACGCCGGAGCCGGTGAGTCTGCCTCCGCGGCCACCCGAATCCGGCTATGTCCGCCCGCCGATGGAAGACCAAACCTTCGTTCCCGACCTGTACTAGGAGCGGGACGGACACGGAGGTCTTGGCGCAGTCGGTGTGATGGTGTGGGCCGCCCACCATCCGGCTGAAGGCGGCGACCCGGCCGGGGCAGGCAAGGTTAGGAGGGTATCCGTTCCCCACTAACCTCGGATTGCTATGCGATGTGATACTGCGACGTTGATTGCATGTTGAAGTTCATCCTCAAGAGGACCGTTTCCGGCATCGCGGCGCTTCTGCTCTTCACCTTTGTGATGTTTGTCCTGATCGAGGTACTGCTGCCGGGCGACTACGTAACACCCTTTCGCCTTTCCATGACCGGTGAGGAGATCGCTGCTTTCCGAGAGTCGCTCGGCCTCGACCGTCCCCTTCCGGTCCGTTACTGGTTCTGGCTACGAAATCTGCTGACCAGCGGCCTCGGCCAGACCACGGGCTTCCGGGGCGGCGGCCTCGATCTGAAATCCGTCATTCCACCCACCGTGCTCGTCTTCGTGATCGGTCTGGGAATCGCCTATCTGCTGGGAAGCTGGCTGGGCAGGGTGACCGGGTGGAGGAGGGGATGGAGATCCGATGGGATCACGCTCGCCGGCATCGCAACCTACACGCTGTTCCCGCCTTTCCTTGGGTTCCTATTGGTCCGATTCCTCGGCACGAGCATGGGCAATCTGCGCAATCTGCTGATCGCAGATCCGCGCGGCAATCTCTGGAGCGCGGCCCCGGTCACGGAGCAGGAGGTGATGTGGACCATGGTGGCCACCGTTGTGGTCATTGCTGTTCTCTACGCCGTCGTCGGGTCGTGGGTGGCACGTCGCAGGAAACTGAGGATGTTGAGCCTGCCGGCGTTCGCAGTCGTTGCGGTGGCTTCGTACGGCTGGTGGGTCTACCGCAGCATCGATCTCTACGCTTTGGACATTCTCTTTCAGGCGTCGCTGGCCATCCTCGCCTTTCTGCTCCTTTCCTACGGAGAGTTCATGCTCGTCATGCAGACGTCGATGGCCTCGGTGATCCACGACGACTACATCATGGTTGCCCGGGCCAAAGGGATACCCGATCGACAGGTTCGAGACCGGCACGCGGCTCGCAACGCATTGTTGCCGCTGCTCAGCCGGTTTGCGGTGAGCTTGCCGTACCTGTTGACCGGCCTGGTGATCATTGAGCGAGCCGTCGGGTGGCCGGGCCTTGGCTCGTTCTTGTTCCGGGCAGTGGACGCGCAGGACATGCCGGTCGTGCTGGACTCGCTGGTCGTGATCGGTCTGGTGATCCTCGTCGTACGGCTGGTCATGGAGGTTCTCACGGCCGTACTGGATCCGCGCATCCGGTTGCACGGTAGCGGTGGTACCTCGTGACCTCCGGAGCAGGTCGGATGGGGGGGATGCAGCTCCGCATGCGGGCCATCGTGCGCGGCTCGAAGATCTTCTGGCGGGAGTTCTCGCACAACCGGTTGGCGGTGGCGGGGGTTGTTCTGATCGTCTTCTTCGGCCTCATGGCGATCAGCCATCCGATCCTGATGAAGTACTTCTGGTCGGGTTCTGTGTACAACCCGCTGACCGGGTTCGACCACAAGCTGATCCATCCGTCCGGCCCCTCGCCGACGCATCTCCTCGGGACCGACAACCTCGGACGTGACGTGCTTTCTATGCTGCTGGCGTCCAGCGGCTCGACCTGGATGCTTGCCATGACGGCCGCTTTGACCACGGCGTTGGTCGCCATGGTGGTTGGAGCAATCGGCGGGTACTACCGCGGATGGGTCGATGTTGGCCTCACCCATGTTTCGGACGCCTTCCTGCTCCTGCCCGCTCCGATCTTCCTCCTGATCCTCGGCACCGGAAATCTCATCGATCTCGGTCCGGTCAGGTTCGGATTGATCTACGGGGTGATCACCGGGCTGGGTGCCGGCGCCATCGTGCTTCGCAGCCAGGCCCTCACGGTGATGGCGCAACCGTTCGTGGACGCCACCCGGGTGGCGGGCGGCCGGGGCCGCCACATCATCTTCCGTCACCTGCTCCCGCACCTGTTTCCCCTGGCAGCGCTCTACATGATGCTGGCGGTGGTCGGTGCGGTCGTGGCCGACGGGTTCGCGGCCTTCCTCGGGCAGACCAGGTCACTGGTGAACTGGGGAACGATGGTCTACTACGGCATCGAGTTTGGAGCCAACTTCGGGTCTCAGGTTCCCTGGAATGCCCTGATCGTTCCGGCCGTTGCGCTGTCCCTGTTTGCCGCCTCGTTCTACCTGGTTTCGGTCGGGTTGCGGGAGGTTGCCGACCCGCGTTTCAAGGCGATCCGGCGCCAGGGCGAGGGCCCGGCCGGGTGAGATCGGCAGTGTCAAACGGTTTGCCGGGAACATGCGAACGATGCTCCGGCGTTGCCGTTCGAGCACGTCGAGCACCATTCTTCAAGGGGATCCGGTCGGCCGTTTTGGGCCTCCTTTTCCCGCCGTTCCGTGCTCGATGGATGCCGCCGGGTGGTTTGCTTAGGTAGGTGCCCTTCGGTAGCGTAAAGTGCCCTTCGGGGGTGGTGTAATTGGCAACACAACAGGTTCTGGTCCTGTCGTTGAGGGTTCGAGTCCTTCCCCCCGAGCCGGACGGTCCAGACCGTCGCGGCCCCGTCGTCTAGAGGCCTAGGACGCCGGCCTCTCAAGCCGGTAACGCCAGTTCGAATCTGGTCGGGGCTACCACATCGGAACCGTCGTTTGGCGGAGGTTCCGCCGCGTCACCTTCGCCGGACTTGCCACGCGGGGATGGCGAGCGGGCTCACCCGGCGAGACGTCCGGCGTCGATGTACAGAATGGGTTTTCCATCCCGAACTTCGAGCGACGTCCACCATCCGTACAGGCCGGCCGGCCAGTCCTCGCCCAGATCGAGCACCCCGAAGTCGACGATGAGGTTCGTACCCTGAGGGCCCCGGTAGGCGAGCGGGCAGCGCCGGTCGGCCGAACAGGGAAGATCGGTGGAGCGGTCGTCGAACACTCCGAGCGGGAAGGCCGGATCGGCGCCGCGAGTTTCCAGTTCTTTCGCGATCTCCTCGACCGATGAGCCGGCCTGGTACGGCGCCCAGACCCAGTCGATGAAGGCATGGTCCAGCCCGCAGTTCACCGGATGGCGATCCGGCAGATATCCACTGCACCAACCCCAAAGCAGCTCGGAGAAGGCCCGTCCCGTTCCCGTGATGGTGACCGGTAGTTCGGCCGGAACTCCCTCCTGCCAGGTTTGGAGTGGATGGATCACCACCGTCAGAGCGTCGAGGAACACCGTGGCCACGACCTCCGTTGCCGGATCGGCCACGATGCCGTTCGGCGGCGGATCGAGCGGGCACAGTTCGGGGAGCTGCGTGCACGACACCCAGCGGCGGATCGCCATCTGCACCACTCCGGGCGGGTCCGGGGCCCGGGTCACGGTGACGTCGTAGAACCCGTCTTCCGGCCAGGTGGCGTCGGCACCCCAGGCGTCCGGGTTGACGGCCGGGTCGGGGAGGAGAGCGTCGGGAGAGGCTTCGCCGACGGCGGGCGCGTCACAGCAGGCAGGCTCTACCCCCCACCGGACCTCGGTCACAACCCAGTCGTCGTCGATGGGAAGGCCCTGCCCCGGGGTCGTCGTGGTGAGGGTTGGGGTGTCCTCCGTGATCGATGTGGTCGCCGGCGTAGTCGAGGAACTCGTTGTATGTGGAGGCGAGGTCGAGCCCGGGTCGGACGGTGAGGTGTCGTCGCATCCGGTGAACGCCACCGCCAGGACGAGGCTGATCGCGAGCGATCGGCATGCTCCTGTGCCGGAAAGGCGGGAGTCAGCGGGATGACGTGATAGACGCTTCATCAGCATGATCTCCATCTTGGGGTGGGCTGCCCAGCTCCACCGTGGTTCTGTGCGTCAGGGCTCGTCGGCGCCATGCGAGCGCGGTGAGCATTTCGATGACGACGACCACGACCATGATCGCGGTGAAGGTGAGGTCGGCGTCGAAGTCCTCCACATACTGCCAAGGGGAGTCCGTCAGCGGGATGAAGGCCAACGTGGCCGCGGTGGCTAGAGATCCGGCGATCGTCGCCGGGAGAGCAAACACCCGGACCGTTGCCTCCAGTTGACCGGCCCGGCGCCGCAAAGGCTCATGGTCGGCCGACTGCGCGGCAATCCTTCGCACGGACCACCAGTGGAAGGCTGGGCTGAGCAAGACAGATAGGAACAGGAGGTACAGGGGCAGTGAGGGCAGTTCAACTGCTATCAAGCCTCCCCCTCCTTGCCCGATGTGGAGTAAACCGACGGCGGCGAGAACTCCCACGACGATGAGGGTCTGCGCCCGGATCGCGCGGCTCCAGAGGGCGACCGCCTCGCCGTGGGGGGTCGGTGGAGTCCCGGCGCGGGTTTCGGCGGATATTTGGCGGATGCAAGTGCCGACGGCGAGCCACCATGCGGAGACGCCGGCCACCTCGATGAGCCACCACGAATCGGCCAGACGGGTTGCGTAGGGGTAGGGGAGGGCCCACTGCTGAACCCCCGACCCACCGATCGCATAGTCGAGCACACATGCCACCAACGCCATCGACACCGCCGGAATCGCCCAACGAGTAGTCACGTCGTTGAGCCGTTGTGCGTAGGTACGTCCCTCTCGCGAAGTGGCCGGGCGCCCGTTCAGCACCCACAGCCAGGTGATCAGCGGCACGAGCAGCGGCAGTAGCGTGACCACGTTGATGTTGTGGTCTTCGACCACTACATGACCGACCAGGGGGCCCCTCGTGATCCATTCGGCAGGCTCCAAAGCCTTTCCGTCCAGACCGATCGGGACCTCGGCAGAGAACTGCCACACGGCCCAGCACAACCCGAATACCACTGCCAGCGTGAGCAGCATCACCACCTGCGCCCGCAAGTGTCGATGTGCCGCCCAGACGCGCTCGGGAACAGGCTCTGCCTTCGCGGAAGCCGAGCCGGGGCCGCCCCCGGCGGGAGAGGTGATCGCGCCACGGCGGAGCAGACCGATCCAAGCCGCGCTAGCGCCGACCACCAGCAGCCCCCAGATCGCGAGGCCCCACCAGGGAACCCCCATTGCGGTGGTGGAATACCGGGCCGGTTCCTCGTACGGTTCGGTGATGGTGGGATCGACGCACGACACGGACTCCCCGGCGGTGAATCTCTCGGGCTCGCCGGGCACCGACTCGACCCACACCACTGCAACCACGAAACCGTTTCCGTTGAGCGCCTGATAGGCATTGGGTCCATAGCTCGAATCGAGCGGCAGAATGGTGGCCGGTTCAAAAGGGCCGGTCGTGAAGAAGTATTTGGGTGATTCGAGCATCCCTCGAGCCGCCTCTTCCGGGCTCGGGAACACGCCGATATCCAAACTCGGATCGCCGAAATAGGTGGAACCTACTCCGTAGCACTTCAGCAGACCGAAGGCCCGTTCGGTTGGAGTGGTGAGCACCGGCGGCGGTTCTACGAGCGGGGGCCACAACGTGGGCCCCAACAGGGTGATCACCGTCGCGCCGGCACACAGCATCGTGACCAGAGCTACCGAGACGCAAGCCCTCATGGCTGGTGCTCCTTGGGTTTCAGTCTCCACACACAACGTCGCAGAAGATTTCGGACGGGTCCGTCTCGACAAACCGGCGTTCGTCGACATCGATGAGCCAGGCCTCGGTCGGGGCGGCGCCGGAGCAGGGGTCTTCGGCGATGGCCACTGCCGGTGGTCCGTCGAGACCTTGCCTGCACATCCCGTTGATCGTGGCGTCGGAAACCCCCGCTGGGAATTGCAGGGTGGCGTGGATCAACCGGAGGGGAAAGCCGCCGTAGTCCCACCCGAGCATCTCGCCCAACCACGCCTGCCGGGTGGTCGCCTTCTCGACTTCGGCATGATTCCTCGTGAGCAGCAACGCCATCCCGGACTGGTTCACGGTGGAACCGGCGAACTCCCACCAATCCAGCCGTTCGGGAATCCCGGAACCGATGTCGAGCAGGCGGCCGCGGTCGATCTCGTCGACCGCGTGCCAGGCACCCACCTGGGTCACGATCCTTCCGACAGTCGGGAGCGAGGCACAGCCGGCCGGGGTCTGATCGATCGAAACGAGCCGACCTTGCGCCGGGCGCGGTTCCCACCGGTGGATGGGGGTCAAGCCCTCGTCGAAGAACTGAAGCATCGCTGCGTACCGCGGCACGCCCGCTAGATCCGGGCACATGGCGGCCAGCATGCCGGCTCCTCCGATCTCGACCGGCACCAGATCGAGGACGGTGAAGGTTTCCGGATAGGCCGAGGGATCTTCGGTTTCCAGCAGCATCGCGGCCCCGAAGAAACGGTCTTCGTAGGGTCCGCGGTTGCCGCCCACCCCGTCGATCTCGGCAAACGCCAGCCAGTGCGAGACGTCGTCTCCCTCCCAGGCCAGGGGAAACCGCGGTCCGCCGAACCATCCCGTCGGTCGGTCACCGACGTAGTACTGCTGGAGGATCCCGTCGGTAACCCACCGGGCTGAGACGACCCGTCCGGCCAGCGCTTCGACCGGTTGGTCGTTTTGGGGGACGATGGGACGGGTGGTGGTCGTCT
The DNA here is from genome assembly GCA_963707435.1 of uncultured Actinomycetota bacterium. Lineage (GTDB taxonomy): Bacteria > Actinomycetota > Acidimicrobiia > Spongiisociales > UBA4744 > UBA4744. The sequence continues at coordinate 148,309 of CAVPPF010000006.1, forward strand.
GACTCGTGGTCGGTGCTTCGGTGACGGAAGCCGCCGAGGTCGTGGGCTGGGCGGCGGTCGTGGTGGAGGTTGGGCCGGCGGCCGGTTCGGCAACCGACGTGCATGCCCCGATGACGAGGCAACCGACCGCAATCATGGCGATCCGTCGCATCAGCCCTCCTCCGCGCAGCATCGCACCGGACAGTTTTTCGGGTCAGTGCCGAATGGCCCTACTTTGCGGTACCCGGAACGGGCCGGGAACCATGGCCGACTGCCCAACGTCGCTGCGTGCGTTCACACCGATGCATGTCCGGATCCCCTGGAAGTCTTTCAGCCACAGGTGCGACGAAGGAGACGGCTGCCGTGCCTGGTGTTCGGGCGCCAACCCGCAGGAAGCTCGCGGCGTCCTCGCAGTTGTATCTCACCGCCCGCACCAAGAAATTGATCACATATCGTGAGTTCCTGCCAGAATCAATGATTCCCGCTGAGAAAGATCTCTGATGTCCGGCAACGCTTCTTTCGATATGAACGACACGGCCCTCGTTTCGATAGCCCACGTCGACGCACCTGAGGTGGTGACCTCCGCCCAATTCGACGAGATCCTGGCCGAAACATACGAACGGGTCGGCAGCCAACCGGGACTGCTGGAGAGCCTGGCCGGGATCCGGGAACGCCGGTGGTGGCCGGAGGGATATCGGTACACCGATGCCGCCGCCGCGGCCGGAGCCAAGGCAATTGAGGCCAGCGGGGTGCGGGTGGACGAGATCGGCCTGCTGATCGACACATCGGTCTGTCGGGACCGATTGGAACCTTCTTCCGCGGTCACCGTTCACGATGCGCTCGACCTGCCCAGTTGGAGCCTCAACTTCGACCTCTCGAATGCGTGCTTAGGATTCATCAACGCCCTCCAGGTCGCCGGAAACATGATCGAGAGCGGCCAGATAAACTACGCGATCATCGTCGACGGCGAAGGCAGCCGGGAGCTGCAGGAAGCGACGCTGGCCCGGCTCGCCGGCCCCGAAGCGACCATGGCAGACCTCTTTGCTGAGTTTGCGTCCCTGACCCTCGGGTCGGGTGGGGCGGCTGCGGTAGTGGGTCGGCACTCCGACAATCCCGGCAGTCACAAGGTGATCGGCGGGATCTCCCGGGCGGACACCAGTTACCACAATCTCTGCGTCGGCAGCCTCGACCAGATGCGCACCGATACCAAAGCCCTTCTCGATGCCGGGTTGCAGGTCTCCAAACTGGGCTGGGGCGACGCAGAGGACCGGGGCTGGCTGAACATCGACCGCTACATCCTCCATCAGATTTCCCAGGTCCACACGTCCATGCTGGTCGAGCGACTCGGCATCGATATCGCCAAGGTCCCGCTCACCTTCCCCTTCCTCGGCAATGTCGGACCCGCTTCGATACCGATCACGCTGTCCCGGGAAGCGGAATCCCTGAGCGCCGGCGACAAGGTGCTGCTGCTGGGCATCGGATCCGGTATCAACGCCATGGGGATCGAACTGACCTGGTGACCGCCGGTCTGAGTTCTCCTGCCGTCCTGCCTCCGCCTGGTCTCGACGGTCTCGAAGCGCACTGGTCGAGGCTGGTTACGACACCGGGACTCGACGGCGTCGGCCGGACCTGGCACGTTCTCGACAATCAAGTGGCCGACCCGGCCGTGACCCTGCTCTGCGTGCACGGCAACCCGACCTGGTCGTATCTCTGGCGCGACCTGATCGCCGGCGTTCCGCCCACCGTGCGGGTGGTTGCTATCGATCAGCTCGACATGGGGTACTCGGAACGCACGGGAACCGCTCGCCGATTGCAGCGACGGATCGATGACCTGGACGCCCTGACCGAAGCACTCGAACTGACCGGGCCGGTGGTGACCGTCGCCCACGACTGGGGGGGTCCGATCTCGCTTGGCTGGGCCGAGCGGCATCGCGAGCAGATGGCGGGCATCGTGCTGATGAATACAGCCGTGCATCAACCGGACGATTCCGCGGCCCCGCGGCTGATTCGGCTCGTCCGCACCGGCGGGATCCTCGAGCGAGTGTGCGTCTCCACGCCCGCCTTCGTGCGCGGGACGATGGCCCTGACCCGTCCCCGGGTGAGCCGCACAATCCGCCGGGCCTATGAGGCGCCCTACCGGACCGCCGATCGCCGGGCCGGGATCGGAGCCTTTGTCGAGGACATTCCCCTGGAAGAAGATCATCCGAGCCGACGGACCCTCGACGAGGTTGCCGCCGGTCTCGACGATCTTGCCGGGATTCCGGCCTTGCTCCTGTGGGGGCCATCCGACCCGGTTTTCTCCGATCTCTACCTCAACGACCTCGCCGCCCGGCTGCCGGGAGCCGAGATCCACCGCTTCGAGGGGGCCGGGCACCTCCTTCCCGAAGACGCCGACGTAGCCACGGCGGTGTTCCGCTGGTTGGACGGGCTACATCGACCCGCTGATCCGCCCGCGCCCATCCCGGAGCGAGCCCCGATGTGGGACGCACTGGACCGGCTGGCCGACAGCCCCGAGGTGGCCATCGTCGAGATGGGACCGACCGGCACGCAGATCACGTTTGCCCAGCTGCACGCCGAAGTGGGGAGGGTGGCGGCCGGGTTGGCCGATCTGGGTGTCGGCAAGGGCGATCGGGTCGCTCTGCTGGTACCGCCCGGCATCGATCTGGCCGTATGCGTGTTCGCCTGCTGGCGGATCGGGGCAGTGGTTGTCATCGCCGATGCCGGACTCGGGGCACGGGGCATGGGCCGGGCCTTGACCAGCGCCGACCCGGCCTATCTCATCGGGATTCCCCGAGCTCTGGCGGCGGCCCGGACTCTGGGCTGGCCGGGCCTTCGCATCTCTACGACCGGGGTGCCGGCACCCGCGGCCAGCCTCCTCGCGGTGGAGAGCACGCTCGACGACCTTCGCCGGCGGGGGGAAGGCCGGCCCCTGCCGCCACCCCCGACCGCCCGGGATGTAGCCGGGATCGGCTTCACCTCCGGCGCGACCGGCCCGGCCAAAGGTGTCACCTATCGCCACCATCAGATGCAGGCGCAGCGGGACGCACTCGTGGACCTCTACGGGATCACGAGCAATGACCGGCTGGTCGCCGCCTTCGGACCATTTGCCCTGTTCGGGCCGATCATGGGCATCCCCTCCGTCGTCCCCGATGCGGAAGTAACCGCACCCGGCAGCCTCACCGCCCAGGCCCTGGCAGGAGCCGCGCAGGCGATCCATGCCACGCTGGTGTTCGCCTCGCCCGCCGCCCTCGCCAATGTGGCGAAGACCGCCGGTGGCATGTCTCCCGGGCAGAGAGCAGCGCTGCAGGGCGTTCGATTGGTGATGTCGGCAGGCGCTCCCGTGCCGGTGAGGGTCTTGCGCTCCACGGTCGAACTCATGCCCAACGCCGAGGCGCATACCCCGTACGGGATGACCGAAGTGTTGCCGGTTGCGGACATAAGTCTCGAGGCAATCGAAGCCGCCGGGAGCGGCAACGGAGTCTGTGTTGGGTATCCGATACCGGGCGCCGAAGTGGCGATCAGCCCGCTCGACGGCGATGGCCGGGCGTCCGGTGCCCTCACCGGGGAAGTCGGTGTCGTCGGCGAAGTCTGTATCCGCGCTCCGCACATGCGCGACGGCTATGACAAGCTCTGGGCGACCGATCGAGCGGCTTCCCAACCGGCCGGCTGGCACCGTAGCGGAGACGTCGGCCACCTCGACGAGGCCGGCCGGCTGTGGATCGAAGGGCGGCTGGGCGACGTCGTCACCACCGCAGGGGGCCCGGTCACCCCGGTCGGGATCGAACAGGCCGTGGCAGCGCTTCCGGAGGTCCTCGATGCGGCCGCGGTCGGGATCGGTCCGGCCGGCATCCAGCAGCTGGTCGTTGTCGTGGTTCCCGCCGTCCACCGGCGGCGACCCGATCTGGCCGACGAGGCACTGGCCGACCGCGTTCGCACCCGGATCGAGACCGTTGATGTCGCCGCCGTGCTGGTGGCTCCGGCGCTTCCCGTCGACAAGCGCCACAACTCGAAGATCGACCGGCCCGGGATCGCCCGCTGGGCGGAAGGCATCCTGGCGGGCGGCCGGTTGGGGCAGTTGTGAACGTCCTGGTGACCGGAGCGACCAGCCTGCTGGGTCGGGCTCTCGTAAGCCGGTTGGCAGAACGAGGTGACCGGGTCACCGTCTTTCAACGGAACCCGAGCAACCTGGGCGTGCCGGAGCATCTGGGTGACATAGCCGATCGAGCGGCGGTGGACGCCGCCATGGAAGGGTGTGAGGGGGTCGTCCACCTGGCCGCCCGGGCGGCGGCGACGGGCTCATGGCAGGCATTCGAAGCAACCAACGTGCGGGGAACCGCGAACGCCGTCGAGGCAGCGCGGGCGGCGGGGGTCGGCCGGTTCGTGCAGGTTTCGTCGCCGTCGGTTGCCCACCACGGCACGTCGCTCGTTGGGGCACCCGCCGGTCCGGCAGATCCCGAACGCGCGAGCGGTCACTACGCCCGCAGCAAAGCGCTCGGCGAGCTCGCCGCCCTGGCCGCCAACCGGCCATCGTTTCCCGTTGTGGCGATTCGCCCCCACCTCATCTGGGGTCCGGGCGACACACAACTGGTCGGACGGATTGTCGATCGGGCCCGGAGCGGACGTCTGGCGATCGTCGGGTCCGGGACGGCGCTGATCGACACGACCTACATCGATAATGCCGCGGACGCGCTGGTGGCCGCCCTCGATCGGTCCCCTGCTCTTGGGGGCAGGGCATTGGTGGTCACCAACGGGCAGCCCCGGCCGGTCCGGGAGTTGCTGAATCGGATCGTCATGGCCGCCGGTCTGGATCCGCCCCGGCTGAAGATCCCCTACCGGGTTGCCCGGGCGGGTGGGGCGGTGGTGGAGCGCGTCTGGGAGCAGCAGGGGAGAGACGATGATCCGCCGATGACAGGCTTCCTCGCGGACCAACTGGGAACGGCCCACTGGTTCGACCAGCGGGAGACCAAAACCGCTCTCGAGTGGGAACCGGCGGTCGGTCTCGACGAGGGATTCCGCCGGCTTCGGGCATGGTTCCAAGCGGGCGGGTCGATGGGATCCTGAGAACGCCGCCTTTGGCAGGGAGGCGTTGCCGGTTCAGGCCTCCTGGCGCCGCTGGAACCAGCGGTAGACCAGCAGCACGATGATGGCGCCGATTGTGGACCAGATGATGCCGATGTTGGAGTAGTCGGTGTCTCGCTTGAAGATGAATCCGGCCACGACCGAACCACCCATCCCCAGCACCGCCGTTTGCCACAGTTTCATCGGGACCTTGCCCGGCATGAGGAATCGGGCAAGGGCACCCGCAATCAGTCCGACGATGATCCAGCTAACGAGACCCCACATATACCGTCTCCATTCGTTCGACGCTACCGACTGCTACCTGTTCCCGTAGACGCTCGAAGTCATGTCCTTCCATACACCGGGATCGTCGCCCCCGAGATCACCGCCGAGGCGTCGCTGAGGACGAATTCGATAACCGCTGCGATGTCATCGGGCGTCGGCCAGTTGATGTAGTCGGCAAATGGCAGAGCCTTGCGGGTGGCCGGGGTATCGATGACCGACGGGACGATGACGTTGGCCGTGATGTCCGTGTCGTCCAATTCCTGAGCTACCGTCATGCCCAGGGCGGCCACTCCGGCTTTGGCAGCATTGAAAGCCGCTTGCCCGGCAGGTGCTTCTGCGCCGGCGCGGCTCCCGATGAGCACAATCCGACCCCAGCCTGCGTTCTTGAGGTGAGGAATGGCCGCCCGAACGGTGGCAAATGCCGAACGCAGGTTCACGTCGATCATGCGATCGAAGCGCACGTCGTCGGTTTCGGCTACATCCCGTCCGCCGGCCCATCCCCCGACGAGGCTGCACGCGATGTGGATCGCCCCAAATCGTTCCGCGACCTGCTGCATGAAGGCGGTGACTTCTGATGTATTGGTGGCATCGACTCTGCTCAGCATCAACCGGTCCTCACCGACGCCGACCACCTTCTCAAAGAGCCGGGCCTCTTCCGGCACAAGATACGTAACGGCGAACTGGTAGTTCTGATCGGCCAATCGCTTGACAACGGCCGTACCGAGACCACCGGTCCCGCCGGTCAGAACGACGACACGTGGGTTGGTCATAGTGCTGCTTTCTGCATGCTCGCTTTGGCCAGACTACGCTGCAGGATATAGTTTCGCACGTACGACGGACGGACCCGGAGGTTACGGTGGCAGAGATCACGTTTGACAATGTTGGCAAGATCTATCCGGGTGGTACACGAGCCATCTACGACGTCGATCTGCAGATCGCCGACGGCGAGTTTGTGGTGCTGGTTGGCCCCTCCGGGTGTGGGAAATCAACCCTGTTGCGGATGCTGGCAGGTTTGGAGGAGATCACCGAGGGGACGGTGAAGATTGGCGACCGGGTGGTGAACGATGTGCCGCCCAAGGACCGGGATATCGCCATGGTGTTCCAGAACTACGCCTTGTACCCCCATATGACGGTGTTCGACAACATGGCGTTTGGTTTGAAGCTCCGCAAGATGGACAAGGCTGAGATTCAGCGGCGGGTGGATGAGGCTGCCCGGGTGCTGGAGATCACCGACTTCCTCGACCGCAAGCCCAAGGCGCTGTCGGGCGGTCAGCGGCAGCGGGTGGCGATGGGTCGGGCCATCGTGCGGGAACCGGCCGCATTCCTGATGGATGAGCCGCTTTCGAACCTGGATGCCAAGCTGCGGGTGCAGATGCGTTCCGAGTTGGGCGAATTGCATACCCGGCTGAAGACCACCACGTTGTATGTGACGCACGATCAGGTCGAGGCCATGACGATGGGGGACCGCGTAGCGGTCCTCAAGGCCATCTCCGGCAAGGAGATCCCGAACCTGATGCAGGTCGACACCCCTCGCAACCTCTACGACCGGCCGGACAATCTGTTCGTTGCAGGGTTCATCGGGTCGCCGTCGATGAACTTCGTCAATGGGACGGTGGCCGCCGAGGGAGATGCCACCTGGGTGAAGTTCGGTGCGGACCGCTTGAAGGTAGATCGGGGGACGCTGGATGAGCGGCCCTCATTGGCCAACTATGCAGGCAAGGAAATCGTTGTCGGCATGCGGCCGGAGGCGTTTGAGATCGATCAGGCGGTGACCGGGGGCTTCTCCGAGGATCACACCATGATGATCGATGTCGGATTGGTCGAGCAGCTCGGCTCGGAGGCTTATGTCCATTTCGAGAAGGACCTGGCGCCGGTGATCACTCCCGACATCAAGGAGTTGCTTGCCGACCAGGGGCAGGAACCGGAGACGCTCGGTCACACGACCAAGTTCACCTCCCGGATCAACCCTGACTTCGCACCGAAGCTGGGCGATCAGGTCAAGTTGGTGGTCGACGTCACCAAACTCCACTTCTTCGACAAGAACAGCGGCGAAGCCATCCGCTGATTTGAGGTAGATCTGTCGACGGAGGACCCCGCCATCGGCGGGGTCCTCGCACGTCGGGGATCGCTCAATCCCTCACCACGATCCAGACGTCGCCGACATTGGTGCCGGTCGGTCCGGTCATCAGGAGGTCACCGGTAGCTGCCAGGTAGTTGTTGGAGTCGTTGCCTGCGAGCGATCCGAGCGCATCCAATCCGAGCGCCGCACCGCGAGCGACTGTCGCTCCGTCGACGATAGCCCCCGCCGCGTCGGTCGGACCATCGATCCCGTCGGTACCCAGCGTGGCGAACACGGTGGCCGGGTCGCCTGCGATGTGGTGGGCTGCGGCGAGTGCAGCCTCTTGATTACGACCACCCCGGCCCGTTCCGGCTACCTTCACCGTGGTCTCACCTGCGAAGATCGTTGCCCCGTGTTCGGCTGATGCTGCAAGGCAGTGAAGCGCTTCGGTGCGGGCATCACCCGACATGGTCGTGGTGGCAATCGTCACCGCCAGACCCGCCCGTTGCGCTGCAGCAGCGGCACCGTGCGCCGCAGTTGCACCGTCGCCGACAATGGAAACTAACTGTCGCGAGTAGAGGTCCTTCGGGGTTTCTGCGATGGTGGCATCTCGACCGGCTTCGAGGTGATCGATGATGGCGGTGGGAAGACTCGAGCGAAGGTCGTAGCGGTCCAGCACCTCGAGAGCATCGTCGTAGGTGGTTGGATCCGGCACCGTCGGACCAGAGGCGATGACGTCGAGAGGGTTCCCGACGACGTCGGAGAGGATCAGGGTCAGCAGCCGGGCCGGGTCGGCTGCCTGAGCCAGACGCCCTCCCTTGATTGCGGAGAGGTGCTTGCGAACCGTGTTGAGTTCGCTGATATCGGCTCCGCTGGACAGGAGAGCGTTCACGGTCGTTTGCACGTCAGCAAGCGCCAGACCGGCTGCCGGCATCTCGAGGAGGGCCGAACCCCCGCCCGAGATCAAGCACAGTACGAGATCGTGGTCGCCCGCCTGGTGGAGGAGGTCCAACGCAGCCCGAGCGGCGGCCGCACTCCGCTCGTCGGGGAGAGGATGGCCGGTCACTCGCAATTCGAGCCCGTCGGGCAGAGGCTCCTCATGGTTGGAGACGACGAGACCTTCAATCCGGGCATCCGCAAGTTCTCCGACGGCGGCCCTCGCCATCGCCGGTGCGGCTTTGCCGAAAGCCAGGAGCAACACCCGGTCGAGACCGGAGGGATCGATTCGGCTTTCCGCCCCGGCGGGTCCACGCAGGTGCTCCCGGAGGGCCCGGCGAACGGCATGGTCCGGTTCGACTCGTGCGAGGGCGTGCGCCAGGATATCGAGCACTTTCGTCCGGCGTTCGGGATCATTGGCGAGAACCGCCGGGTCGAAGCGGCCGGCCGTCATGGCCGGATCAACTTGAAGGCTTCGGCAGCTTCCAGGCCGACGGGCTCGCCTTGTTGACGTGCCCAGTCTCGCAGTCGGCCGGCGAATTCGCGACGATGTCCGGCGCTTTCGTGCGCATCTCCCATCGTCGTGGCTCCCTGGCTCGCATGGCAGAGGAGGGCTTCCACTTTCTGATCGAACGTTCCCGCAATGTCCTCCCAGTGATCGGGTTCATCGGCCGCCCAGAGGAGCAGGGCTTGCGGGCGATGCTCGGTCAGGCCGTCCGTCAACTGTTCCGGGAAGAAGAGATGGTCGCGAGCCGCCACGACCCCGTCGACGGCCGCCCATCCGGTTGCCCGATGGTCGGGATGCAGCATGTAGCGGCGCCAGGGGTCGTGGGTGAGTACAACGTTGGGACGCAGGCGGCGTATCCAGAGGCACATCTCTTCCCGAAGCGCCATCGTGTATTCGAGTTCCCCGTCGCGGTAGTCGAGCATCACCGTCTCACCGGCGCCGAGCACCGTCGCAGCCTGCTGTTGCTCGTTCTTCCGGGCCCGGGCCAGGTCTTCGGGGTCACGCGTGTGGTCCCAGGTCCCTTTTGATCCGTCGGTGACGATCATCATCACGATCTCGCATCCGGCGGCAGCCCAGCGGGCGATGGTGCCGCCCGCGCCGAACTCGGCATCGTCCGGGTGAGCACCGATCGTCAAGGCCCGGGCCGGGACGTCGAGGGCTGGATGGGCAGAGGCTGGATCGGCGAAATATCCCTGGGTCATGGCCCCGTCAGGCTAGTGGGCGGTTGCGGCGGAACGTCCGGGCTTCCGCCGGTGCGAGGAAGGCTTCGGGGAGGACAGGTTCGAGCCATCGGCCGGCGGGCAATCGAGCGGCGACCTCCAGGTCAGCAGGTCCGTCGAGGTCGATGGCGAGGCCGGTGCGGACCAGCACCAGGTGATCGTGCCTTCCTGCGGCTGCAAGGTGGCGGCGGAAACTTGCCGGGCCGTAGGAAAACGGGAACGTGTCCAGCCCGGCGGCTATGAGGCTGGTTCCCCCGTTGTGGCTGGGCGTGATGACAACTCTGCGCGCAGGGGTTGCGTCGAGGACAGCCGCAAGGTCGGCTGCACCGAGCGTTGGGAGGTCTGCGTGGAGGATCATCCATGGCAGATCCCTCCGTCGCGCTTCGGCTACCGCAGCGGCGGCCGCTCCATTGAGTCCGCCGCCGGGGGGTTCGGTTATCGTCGTAGCTCCCAACCGGCGGGCCCATCCGGCAACCCCGGTGTCGCCGGTCACCACAGCGACCGGACGGCCCGTATCGAGGGCGGTCGCGATCACGTGGGCGGCTACGGCTTTGCCCAGTTTTCGCCGTTGGCGGGCATTGAGAATGGGGGAGAGACGTTGTTTCGCAACGCCGAAGGGTTTGAGGGGGATGGCAATAAGTAGATCGGGGGACGACATTGCCGCGCATGGTATCGGCATATTCTTGATGGCCGGCTTGTTGTTGTTGTTATTGACGAAGATCGAAAGGTAGGGACATGGCGAAGGCGATATGGAACGGTGCAACGATCGCGGAGAGCGACGTAACGGTGATCGTGGAAGGAAACCACTACTTCCCCCGCGACAGTGTTGATGCTGCCTATCTCGCGGACAGTTCGAAGTACACCCGGTGCCCGTGGAAAGGCAAGGCAAGCTACTTCGATGTTGTCGTTGACGGTCAGGTCAACAAAGACGCGGCCTGGTACTACCCGGAACCCAAGCCTGCCGCCGAGCAGATCAAGGATTACGTCGCCTTCTGGCGCGGTGTGCGCGTCGAGGTCTGAACGCTCGGAATCGCCGGTGACGGCGTGTCTAGGCTGGAGTTTCGCCGAGAAAGGGAAACGATGCGTTTTGGTGCCTTTGTGCCGCAGGGATGGCGACTCGATCTAGCCGGAATCGCCCAGGCGGACCACTGGCCGACCATGCTCAAGGTCGCCGGGGCCATCGAGGATGCCGGGTACGAATCGCTCTGGGTCTACGACCATTTCCACACAGTGCCCGTCCCGACTCAGGAAGTCACCTACGAGGCGTGGACGTTGATGGCGGCGCTGGCTGCCACAACGGATCGGGTACGGCTGGGCCAGATGTGCACGTGCAACTCGTACCGTCCTCCGTCGTATCTGGCGAAGGTTGCCGCCTCGATCGACGTCATATCCGGCGGCCGCCTCGAGATGGGCATCGGGGCCGGCTGGTACGAACATGAATACGACGGCTACGGCTATGAATTCCCCAAACCCTCGGTACGCATCGGAATGCTGCGAGAAGCCGTCGAGATCATGCAGCGTATGTGGACGGACGATGAGGTCACCTACGAGGGCAAGTACTACACGCTCAAGGGTGCGATCAGCCGGCCCAAGCCCGTCCAGGAGCCTCACATCCCCTTCTGGATCGCCGGAGGTGGCGAACAGCTCACCCTGAATGTGGCCGCCCGGTACGCCGCCTACACCAACTTCGGTACATCGGTCGAAGAGTTCGTGCACAAGTCCGAGATCCTGCGAGGGCATTGCGAGGATGTCGGAACCGACTTCTCATCGATCGTTCGCTCGAGCAACTTCAACGTCGTCTGTGAGGAGACCGAGGCCGACGTCGAGGAGCGCCTCTCCACGATCAAGGATCACTACCGGCCGTTCGTCACGGCAGAGCGGTTGGAACGGGTGGAGGCTCTCTTCCGGGAGTTTGCCGGGACTCCAGAACAACTCGTGGCCAGGCTGCGCCTTTGGAAGGACGCCGGCATGACCTACGGTATCGTCTACTTCTCGGAAGCCGCCTACGACACCTCCGGTTTGGAACGCTTCGCCCGCGAAGTCGTTCCGGCGCTCGCCTAAGGTCTCCGCATGCCTGCACCACCCTTCGCTCCTCCGCTCAAACCCATGCAGGCCCGGGTGCGGGAGACGCCCCCGGAACCGCCCGGCTGGGTGTACGAACCCAAGTGGGACGGGTTCCGGGCTATCGCCTGGGGCGGTTCCGATGTGCGTCTCGATAGCCGCAACGGCAAGCCACTCCTCCGCTACTTCCCGGAGCTGGACGGCGCCCTCCGCCAACTCCCGGCCGGGACCGTGGTTGACGGCGAGGTGGTCGTGGTGGTCGACGACGTGACCGACTTCGATGCGCTCCAAATGCGGATCCATCCCGCCGCTTCCAGAGTTGCCATGCTCTCCCAGGAGACACCGGCCGAACTCGTGGCTTTCGACCTACTGGCAGATCGGGGCGAGGACCTCCGGGCGGTTCCCTATGAGGAGCGGCGTGCCCGGCTCGAGGGCCTTTTCGCGGATCTTCACTACCCGTGGCATTTGACTCCGGTCACCGCCGACGTCGCCGAGGCGGCCCGATGGTTTGAGGAGTACGAGGGGGCCGGGTGTGATGGGATCATCTGCAAGCAGACCGATGGTGTCTACAAAGAAGACAAACGCGAGTGGATCAAGTGGAAACACCGGCGGGATGCAGACTGCGTCGTCGGTGGCTACCGGGTCCACAAGGACGGAGACAAGATCGGGTCGATCCTTCTCGGTTTGTACAACGACGATGGTGAGCTGCATTTCATCGGGCATTGCTCGGGTTTCAGTGATCAGGACCGGGTGGCCATCCTCGAACAGCTCGAGCAGATCCGCTCGGACGACAGCTTCGGGGGTGGGGACTACGTGCGGGTCCCCGGCCAGGAGAGCCGCTGGTCGGCCGGCAAGGACCTCTCCTGGATCCCCGTCGAACCCGGGGTCGTGGTGCAGGTGAGCTACGACCAGCTCGAGAAGGGCCGGTTCCGCCATGCCACCCGGTTCGAGCGCTGGCGGATCGACAAATCCCCGGACGAGTGCACGATGGATCAGTTGGAGCGCCCCTCCGGGGTCGGTTTCGGGGCCGTGGTCGGATAGCGGGTCATCCCCATCCGACCCGCTTCGCTCGCCGGGGCGAGTGGACGCTACTCCCAGTTCTCTTTGCGCATCTTTGACGGCTGGACGCGGGGTGGTTCTCCGGGCATCTTCGGGTAGTGAGGCGGCCACGGGGCATCGCCGATGCCGTTCGCTTCATCGGCGGCCACCATCTCGAGCAACCGATCCAGTCGACCGGCGGCCTCGTCGATTCCGTCGGTGAGATCGCCGGCGTCGGCCCAGCGATCCCGGAAACTCGCCAGGTCCATCGCCCGGTGGTCGATAGTGTCGAGTTCATCCCAGGTGAACGGGGTGGAGACCAGTCCGGTATGCCGGATGCTGTAGGCGCTGGCGATGGTCTTGTCCCAGGCGTTCTGGTTGAAGTCGATGAACACGCCCTCCCTTTCTTCCTTCCACCAGGCGGTTGTTGCCAGCTCATGGCGGCGCTCAACCTCTCGGGCGAGAGCCAGCGCCGCTCTGCGGACCTGATAGAAGTCCCACTCGCGCTGCAGCCGCACGTAGATATGGATGCCGCGGTTGCCCGACGTCTTGGGCCAACCGGTCAGACCCAGCTCGTCGAGGAGTGCCTTGACGGCAAACGCGACATCCCGGGCCGCTTCGAAGTCGTGGCCCTCGGTGGGGTCCAGGTCGACGCGGAGTTCATCGGGATGCATCAGGTCGTCGGCCCGGGCGTTCCAGGGATTCAGATCCAGGCAGTTCATCTGTGCCATCCAGATGACATCGCTCTCGTCGAGAGGAGCGAACATCTGTCCGGGCCGGGCCGACGGGAACGTGACATCCACCAGGTTGCGGGATCCTTTGGGGCGCTTCACGAAGAGCGGGCGCTGCGCGACACCGGCGTTCCAGCGCTTCAAGAGGCTCGGCCGATTGCGAACACCTCGCAGCGCTCCCGATGCGCACATGAGGTAGTGCTCGACGACATGGAGCTTCGTCCAACCTTGCTCCGGGAACATCACTTTGTCCGGGCTGGTGATCCGGATGGAGCGACCGGCAACTTCCACGGTGGTCTCATTGGTGGCCATAGCCACCAGGTTACGGGTGTGCTCCCCGATACGCACCGGGTAAGTTCCTGGTCGTGTCCTTCGTGACTGCCTAGCCTGGTGGTCATGTCCCGGCACACGAAGATCATCGCCACGATGGGGCCGGCCATCTCGTCGGCCGAGACCGTGGCGGCACTGGTGTCTGCAGGCATGGACGTTGCCCGCCTCAACTTCTCGCACGGCACTCACGACGACCACCGACGCTATGCAGCGTGGGTTCGGGAAGCCGCCGCTGGGGCCGGGAGGCCGGTTGCTCTGCTCCAGGACGTGCAGGGACCGAAGATCCGGACGGGAACCTTCCCCGGCGGCTCGCTGGAGTTGAACCAGGGAGATGAGGTTCGTGTCCGCCGGGGGACCGCGGAGGCCGAACGCGGTGAGATCGTCATCGACTACGACTACCTGCTGGAAGACGTCGGCGTCGGCGATCTGATCGTCCTGGCCGATGGTCTGTTGCGCCTCACCGTTGCTGCCAAGGATGAACGGGGCCTGGTTGCGGAGGCCACGCAACCGGGCGTGTTGACCGACCGCAAGGGGGTTGCGTTCCCCCGATCAAAGCTGCGCGTGGGAGCCATCACCGACAAAGATCGTGTCGACCTGGAGTTCGGGCGCCAACTCGGTGTCGATTTCGTCGCCGCCTCCTTCGTTCAGTCGGCCGATGAAGTCCGGGAAGTGGCCGACCTGGCAGGTGGGTCGACGCCCGTCATCGCCAAGATCGAACTGGCGGCCGCCTACGAGAACCTCGACGCAATCCTGGACGTCGGCCAGGGAATCATGGTCGCCCGGGGCGACCTGGGTGTTCAGCTCCCGCTTGAAACCATCCCTGCCGTTCAGCGTGACATCCTGGCGAGGACCAACCGGGCGGGCCTCGTCTCGATAACTGCAACGGAGATGCTGGAGTCGATGATCGGCGCGATTCGTCCCACTCGAGCAGAGGTAACCGACGTGACCAACGCGGTGCTCAACGGGACCGACGCCGTGATGTTGAGCGGGGAAACCGCGATTGGCAAGTACCCGGTTCGAACGGTGGCAGCCATGGACACGATCTGTCGGGAAGCGGAAAAATCGCCCGCTTCCCGCCAGGAAGCCAGCGCCGCGTTCATGGCCGCTCATCCGACGTTCGCATCGGCGACTGCCAAGGCGGCCGTCGAAGCAGCTTCTGATCTCGGGCTGGAGACCATTGTTGCATTCACCGAATCCGGCAACACCGCGCTGCTGCTCTCGAAGTACCGACCGACTGCGCAAATCATGGCGTTCACGCCGGAACCGTCAACGCTTCGCAAGATGGCCCTCTACTGGGGGGTGATCCCGAACAGCTTCGCCCGCCTCGACCACACGGACGTCATGATTGTCGCCGCCGAGCAAGCGCTGCTGCGGTTGGACACATGTTCTGCAGGGGAAGGTGTCGTGATGGTGGCCGGGATCCCCCCCAACCAGCAGTCATCGACCAATTTGATGAAACTGCACACCATCGGTGAGGCGAGCGGAGCGGCGCCGGACGGTTTCTAGGTGCGGTCGGTCCTGCACTAGAGTCTCCGGCACACCACACCGGAGATGCACACGATGGGCCAGACGATCGAGGTCAAGAGCGTTGTCCTGGGCGACGTAGCCCTCTTCGACACCGATCGGACCGTGACCGGCCAGGATGGACACGGCTTCGCGGCCGGGTCCGGCGCCCCGGAGGGAACGACCACTGCCGCCCGGCTGGCCGCGGCACTGTTCGGCAGCGACCCGGCGATCAACCACGTGTTCGTGATGTCCAATCAGGTCACCGCCCGCCGGACGGGCGCATGGAGCGAGGAGACCGCAGCCGCGGCAGGCGGCGTGATCCGCGATTTCTTCATCTTCTACGATGAGAACCGGGGTTTGTCGCCACAGGCAGCTGAGGACTAACCGCCGCCGGTTGTGGTCGTCGTATCGGTAGAAGTCGTTGTGCTCTCGGTGGTCGTGGTGGTTTCTTCCACCGGGCACTCCTCGACGTAGTCGGGGTGAGCAGGGGGAGCATGCACGGGTGAACCTCGACCTCGCGGGGCTGGGCCCGGTAGCGGACCGGCCACGACTCCTCATCCACCGTGCGATTCGGATAGGTGATGATCCGGGTGACGGTCACGGTCCATCCCTGCCGCCCGCTCTCCGTAACCTTCTCGTCCTCGGGGTCGAGAGCGGCGTTGGCGGTGTATTCAACGGCTGGTTCGGTATACGAGTATCGCCCCGAGACCTCACCCTCGACGACATATCCCGTGCCGTCGCCCTCCGCCGGAACCGTGAGGCGTGTGACCCCGCCGCTCTGCTCGCCGACGACAATGCGGCCGCCGTTGTTGCCGTAGAAGCTGACAGTGATGGACGTGTCGGTATACGACGTCCGGATGAGAATCGCAGAGTCGCGATTGTTGCGAAACTCGAGGTTGGGAACAGGCCAGGAAATCGTTGCCTCGATGCCTTCGGGGTAGCGCGAGAAGTAGTAGCTGTGGGCGGTGTGGGTGATGTCCTCGTAGCCTCCCCAGAAGACTGCGTTGTAGAACGTGGTGGCGAACTGGCTGACACCTCCGCCGACCGTATCCACGATCTTGCCCCGGATGATGGTTCCGGCTGGTTTGAAGCCTCGTTCCAGGGTCCGTTCCCCGACGAGTTCGTTGAGCGAGAGCGATTCGCCGGGTTTCACGAGGGTGCCGTCGACAATGTCGGCGAACAGCTGGATGTTCTCCACCCGGCTCTCGCAGCAACTGTGGTAGGTCGTGAACCTCGAGACCAGATGCCTGACATCCAGAGCCTCGGCATCGTCCGTGGTGAACGCCGGCTCGGCGCCATCCTGAAAGGGAAGGTCTCCCTGTCGTGATCCGCCCAGCGCGGCCCCTTCGAGAACTGCCGTCGTCAGCTCGGGGTCGATGAGCGAGCCGGGCTGGCCCGGAATCACGGAGACGGTGTAGTCGTCGTTGATCTCGAACGCCGCGTCGATCGGAGCTTGTTCGAGATCGGGCCGCAGCGGCTCGATGATCGATGCCACTACCTCCGGATTGAATCCAATCTCCAGCCTGGTGACGGAATTGGTGATCAGGTCGCTTGTGAGAGCCCCGGCGAGATCCTCCACCGTGAACGTCACGGCGATAGGAGGATCGAGACGAGAGAGCACCACCGGTCCGGACAGCATCTTCTCCGCCGTGCGGAGCGCCTCATCGACGTCCGCATCCGTCAGAGCCGGCGTTGCGGAGGTGATTTCAAGGGTGGCCGGTTCGCGATTCCGCCCGGCCAGTGACTGCAGGACGGTGGCTTGCGCGACATCGATCGCCACCCGGCGTCCTGCCCTCGGGTACTGGGCAACCGGCGTGGTTCCCTCAACGGTGA
Organism: uncultured Actinomycetota bacterium; assembly: GCA_963707435.1. GTDB lineage: Bacteria > Actinomycetota > Acidimicrobiia > Spongiisociales > UBA4744 > UBA4744. The sequence continues at coordinate 165,352 of CAVPPF010000006.1, forward strand.
TGGCCCCATCGAAAGGAGGATCGGAGATGTGGTCCCGGGACCACTCAGCGGCCACGGACGCAAAGGCTTCGGGGTCGAGCCCAACCGGCAGTTCGAGAATCTCGTCGCCGAAGAGATGGGTCCACCACCAGCCGAATTGCGCGAACACCGAACCGGATCGGCCGACTTCCATCGCCGCGGTAACGGCCGCCTGTTCGTCGACGAAGAACCCGACCGTCTCCGGATCGAGCGTGAGGGTGCTCCCGTTCAGTTGAAACACGGCAGGAGTCGTCGCCAGTTCGTCTTCGAGCGTCTGCAGCGCGGCGCCGGCCGATTCCGTGTCCAGACCCGAGAGGTCGATCTCGCCGACGGTCACGTTGCGGAGCACCTCGTCGGCGTGCAGTGCCCGGTCGATTCCAAACGCTCCGAAGACGAACAGAAGCAGCCCGGCAACAGCGGCGAGCGCGAAAACGGAGAGACGAAGGTTGCGTGACATAATGATCTATAGCCCCAGCAGACGGTCATTGTAGCCGTTACCGGCCGAACGACTAGCCGGTCGATACCATTGGCGAGTGTTCGACTTTCCAACGGTCGCGCCGGGTGAACCGGTGCGAGTTTCCGCCTCTACCTTTGTTGCTTTCCGGCAATGCCCGGACAATGCGCTCGCCCGGTTGCAGGGCGAGTGGGGCCCCGAGAGCAGAGCCGCCTTCTCGGGAGGTTTGGCTCACCGCCTCTTCGCCCGCCATCTCAGCGGCGACCCGGTGGACGGCGAGGGTTTCGGGCAGGTGTGCAGGAGCGAAATCGGTGGGTCGAATCTCAACTATAAGCTGGGGGCGCTTGGCCTCAAACCAAGTGAGCTCGCGAACCTCATCGATGAGGTGGGCGCAATCTACGAACGGTTCAAGAAGCTCCCGACCGAGGGTTTCGTAGGTGCCGAGGTAGCCATCACGGTCGAACCCGTTGAGAACGTGACCCTGGTCGGATCCGTCGACGCAGTGTTCATGGGAGACCGTGGGGTCCGGTTGGTCGATTGGAAGACCGGGGAGCTGGGGGAGGTCGTCGACCAGTTGCACTTCTATGCGCTGTTGTGGGCGCTCGAGAAGCAGGAACTGCCTCAACTGGTTGAGGCAGTTTCCGTGCGGACCGGCGAGCGGGTGTCGGAGGTCCCCAACCGAGGGATGGTGGGAGATACCGCGCGGCAAGTGGCAGACATGGTCGGGCAACTCCGAGCTGCCTGGGACGAGGGTCGCGGCATCGAGCGGCGGGGTGGCCCGTGGTGCAAGTTCTGCGGCATTCTCGATTCGTGCGCGGAAGGCCGAGCGGCCACCCGCCTGGGCGTGTGAAGACGGTTTCCGGGTTCCGGTCAGACCGCCGGCTCGTGGCCGATAGCTGAATCACTCGTCGTCGTGTTCGTCGATCCTGGGCTGCAAGACTCCGGAATCGCAGCGCACTTCGAGGGTGGACTCACGGTCGTCGCCGGATGCCTCGAACGAGATCTCCACCTTCTCCGGCCCGGCCGACTCGATCTCAACGCGATATCCCGGATTGGGTGCGTAGGTGACCAGCGTTGCATCGTCGCCTGCGCACCGGACGGTTGCCCAACCCCCGGTTCCGTAGAAGGTGTCTTCCTGGTTTGCGCTCGCAGTTGTCTGCGGGATGCTCGTTGAAGTCGTCGTCCCGCCCGGGTTGGTGGTCGAGGTTCCCTCGCCGGTGGTGGTGGTAGTCGTTGCGGCGAAGCCGGTCGTTGAGACCGGCGGCGGGGGCTGCACGGTTGGGTCGGTGGTATCGGTGGTCGATGTCGTGGCATCCAACGCGAGCGTCGTGGCCACTCGCGAGGGACGGTCCGTCACCTGATCGCGCACCAGGGCGACGGCTTGCGATGCGAGGACCGTGGCCGTCGCCGTTGCGGCCACCCAAGCAACCACCAGTCCAATGCGACGTTTGCTCATGAGCCCAGTATGGACCGGTCCCGCCCTCATCGTGCTTAAGCGTTGGTTAAGCCTGTGCTAAAGCTGCCGATCGGGGGAGGTCGATGAGGATCCTGGCAGTATCGTGTTCCCATGCCCGCCGCACTAATCATTGAAGACGACCAGAGGATTCGCGAGACGCTGGCCCGGCGTTTGGCCGAGCGAGGCTATGACGTCGTGACGGCGGGAACCGGTCTCGAAGGTCTCGAGACGGTCATCGGGCAAGCCCCCGACGTTGTGGTTCTCGATCTCGGCTTGCCTGATGTCGACGGGCGAGAAGTGCTCAAGATGATCAGAGCGGTCAGTACGGTGCCGGTCATTGTGGCCACTGCCCGGGATGACGAGACAGAGATCGTGAAGGTGCTCGACGCCGGAGCCGACGACTACGTTGTGAAGCCGTTCTCGGCCGACCAGCTCGAAGCTCGAATTCGGGCGGTACTCCGGCGCGGCGGCGGTGACGATCCGACAACTTCGATCGAGGTGGGTGCGTTGGTCATCGATCCCCAGGCCAGGGAAGCTCGTCTCGCTGATCGTGACCTCGAGCTGACCCGGAAGGAATTCGACCTGCTGCAGTATCTGGCCGAACGGGCCGGGACCGTGATCGGCAAACGGGAACTCCTGGCAGAAGTATGGCGCCAACCGTACGGCGGCGCCGACAAAACGGTCGACGTTCACCTGTCCTGGCTGCGGAGGAAGCTGGGTGAGTCCGCAGCCGAGCCCGCATACCTGCATACGGTGCGGGGGGTCGGGGTCAAGCTCACTGCCCCTCCACCGTGAGGCGAAGGCTCGCGCTGGTCTCGGCGGCGGTTACCGCCATGGTGGTGCTGGCCTTCGTTATTCCTCTGGCAGGGTTGGTGCGATCCCTTGCCCGGGACCGGGTCCTCGTGAGCGCCGAGCGCGAGGCGCAAACGCAGGCGCAGGCGCTGAGCGTTGTTCTTCCTGAAGCCGGCGTTGCCGCAGCACAGGCGCTGATCGGCTCAGGTGTCCTGCCTAACGATGAGCAACTGACCGTGGCATTGCCGGATGGGGCCATGCTGGGCGTTGAGGTCCCGTTCGACGATGGGTTTGCGAGAGCGGCCGGTGGTGAAGCGTTTCGGCAGACCGTGCCGGGTGGAGAAGCGATCTTCGTTCCCGTGTTTCTTGCCGAGCAATCATCCGCCGCCGTGGTGCGCGTGTTCGTAGCCGACGAAGAGCTCACGAGGAATGTCGGAGCATCCTGGGCGATTCTCGGCGCCCTCGGCCTGGCACTGATCGTATTAGCGGCTCTGGTCGCAGACCGTCTAGCGCGCTCCATCATCAAACCGGTCCAGGATCTCTCCGCGGCTGCCCATCGGATGGGTGAGGGCGACCTCGATGCGCGGGTGGAGGCGGGCGGACCTCCCGAAATCGTTGAAGTAGGTCAGGCTTTCAACCGGCTCGGTACCCAGATCGGCAGTCTGATCTCCCAGGAGAGGGAATCGGTGGCCGATCTGTCCCATCGGCTCCGGACCCCGCTCACCGCACTCCGGCTCGATGCCGGTGCCGTATCGGATCCCGAAGTCTCGACCCGCCTGACCGAGGATCTCGACGAACTGGAGAGAACGGTCGACCATGTGATCCATCAAGCGCGCCGCCGGGTCAGAGAAGGCCCGGGCGTCATCGCCGATGTCTCAGAGATCGTTCGGGACCGGCTCGCATTCTGGGGCGCTCTGGCGGAGGATCAAGGCCGGGAGTGGTCGAGCCGGGTTGAGCCGGGTCCGCTCCACACCGTCGCGCCTGCCGGCGACGTTGCTGCTGCGCTCGACGCGTTGCTGGGCAATGTCCTCGCTCACACACCGGACGGTGTCTCCTATTCGTTGGACCTGCGCCGGCAGGGCGGGTTCATTGTGCTCACGCTGCAGGATCAAGGACCGGGCTTCTCCAATCCGGCCGCGATCGAACGGGGGGCCAGTTCGTCCGGGTCGACCGGCCTGGGGCTCGACATCGTGCGGCGAACTGCCGAGGCCAGCGGCGGAGACCTGACGATCAGCCGATCCGGCGACCCGGGAGCCCGGGTCATCGTCCGGTTCGGGTTGACCGGGGCCTGAGGGCTAACCGGCCTCGGAGCGGAGCCGGACGACCGGGGCCGCGGGAGGCTCCGTTGCGGCCGAACGATCGATTTCATGGCTGATCTCGTCGACGAGGAACAAGAGTTCTGAACGGATCTGTTCGAGAGATCCGTGGACGCTCTCGACGGATGTCTTGATGTCGGTCAGCGACCGGCGGTTGTTGGTGAACAACTGTGCGAGCTGGCGAAGCCGCTGCATCCGGTCGTTGAGGAAACCCCGGTCGAGGTCGGCGGTCGCCCGGTCGTTGCTCTTGTCGAGCAACATCTCGGCGATGCGGAGGGCTACCGCCAGCATGGTGCCGTCGCCTTCGTCGACGATCAGGATACGGTCGCCGTACACCCCCAGCGGTCCCACCTCTCGCGGGAAGGCGTCCCGGGCGGACACGCAGATCGCGAAGTCCGCCGAGCGGTTGGCCATGGCCCGATCGAGTTCTTCGAGGATGCCGTCCTTGCCGGTCAGGTTGATGCGGCCGGCGTTCTTGGCTTCGATGACGATGCGACGGTCCGAGGGGAGGGACACGACGAAGTCCCCGACCAGCTTTTCGGCTCCCAGGTCACCCTTGAGACGGCCGGTCCGCTCGACCACGCATCCAGCGCTTCGAACCGTCGTGCGGAGAGCCTCTTCGATTGCATCTTCGAAATCGAAACCTTTGTGCGTTCCGCGGTCGGATTCAATCTGCTTGCCCCGCTCGTGCATGAGGAGATCGCGCAATTCGACGAACCGCTCGTCGATGGAATTGGCGAGGCGAGCAAGCGCCGACCCGTCTGCGTCGGGATCGAGCATGCCCCGCAGCCGGGCCTCGAGCATTCCTTCCGGACCGAGGAGGTCGTTCACCTGGTCCAGGAATCGGGCGGTGTGGCTGTCGGTGAAGTCCGGGTTGAAGCTGCGCAGGAACCCGTCCCTCCAATTGGCGAACTCGTCGAGGGCGCGACCGACCAGCGACGAGCGGAGGTCGGGATCGAAGTGCTCCGTAAAGGACGCACGGGCAGCGAGCAGGACCTGTTCGACCTGCGCCCGCGCCTCCGTGGTCACCTCATCCACCGAGCGGCGGACGCGTGCGTCCACCTCGGCGATGTCGACACCCAGGCCCATCGTCAGCAGACCCCGGGCGCCGACCTCGAGCACCCGCTGTACGGTCTCGTCGTGCCGGTCCTCAGGCTGAGCCCTCAAGAGTTCGGCCAGGACTCCGTCGTCGACTTCGAGATCGTTGATGGTGACTGCGGTCCCGCTGATGCTTATCCGTGCCATGAACTCAATGTATCGAGGGGGTGTGACAGGTTTGGGTATTTGGCATGTGGGACAATCCCCAGGCATGCCTACGGCCGTATCACCATCCGCTGCGTTGCGGGCCTCGCTCGATGCTCTGGTCGAGCAGGTCGAAACGACTTCTTTCGACCTGCCGGCCGGCGAACGATCGCACCGGGAGGCGCTCCGCCGGGAACTGGCCTGGACGATTCGGGAGTACCTCCTTCCCCGTTTGCAGGATCTCGAAGCTCCGCTGCTGGCGGTGGTCATCGGCTCGACCGGAAGTGGCAAGTCGACCCTGGTGAATTCCCTCGCCCAGCAGCGGATCAGTGATCCCGGCCCGATCCGTCCGACCACCCGGGTCCCGGTCGTTTGGACTCATCCCGACCACGCTCACCGGTATCAGGAAGGGTTCCTCTCGGGATACGGCACGGCGGTCGACGCAACCCACCGGCTGCGAATCGTGACTTCGGACCACGAACTCCTGGCGGGAGTGACGGTCCTGGATGCGCCCGATTTCGACTCGGTCGTCGAAGGTCACCGGGAAATGGTCGACGACCTGCTGGCGGTGGCCGACCTCACCATCTTCGTGACCTCGGCCCAGCGTTATGCGGACGCCGTTCCCTGGGAGTTCCTCGAACGTGCGCGGCGGCGGCGCCTTCCGATTCTCTTCGTCGTGAACCGTCTTCCTGCGGAGGGGGCCGACGACGTCGTCGATGACTACCGTCGGCGGCTGTCCGAGCGCAAGATCTTCTCGCAAGCGGAAGCCCCCGCCATTCTCCGTATTCCCGAACAAACCATCCAATCCGAGCATGGCGGGCTTCCCGCCGGGTCCGTCGATGCTCTCAGGTCCACCCTGGAGAGGATGTCGGATCCGGAGCGGCGGCGACGGGTTGTCATATCCGCCACTCAGGGTTCGGTGCGAGACGTGGTCGACCGTAGCGTCGCGCTGGCCGATGCAAGCGAAGAGGAGGTACGCCAGATCGACGCGCTGCGACTCGCCGCCCGCCGTGCGTATCAGGCGCAGGCGGTGGAGATCGCGGAGTCGCTCAGGGGTGGAACGCTCATTCGAGCCGAGGTGTTGCGCCGGTGGCAGGATTTCCTCGGTACCGGCGAACTCCTCAAGGTGCTGACGGAGGGGGCGGGCCGGCTGCGGAAGTGGGCGACGAGGGTCTTTGGCGGTACCCGCAAAGTCGAGGAGATCAACGACGAAGCAGGCGACGAAATCGTGGTGGCCGTGGTTCGTCGGGCCGATCTGGCGGCCGGGGCCGCGGCGGCCGCCTGGGAGCTCGACCCGGCCGGAAAGGTGCTGCTGGCCTCGACCGACCGCCGCCTGTGGCATCACGATCCGCAAACGCCACAACGGGCAGGCGTGGCCATCGAGGATTGGATTGCCGGCCTGACGGAACTCATCAACGAACAGGGGGCCGGGAAGCGACGGTGGGCTCAGATGGCTTCGTTCGGCGTCAATGCCACGGCACTGGTCGTGCTCCTGGCCGTCTTTGCGCAAACCGGGGGTATCACCGGCGCAGAGTTCGGCGTCGCGGCCGGCGCCGCCGCCGCTCAGCAGAAGATCCTCGAGCACGTGTTTGGGGGTGCGGCCGCCCGTTCCCTCATCGAAGAGGCTCGCCGGGGCCTCGTGGTGGCGCTCGAGGGTGTTCTGGTCGAGGACGAACGCCGGTTCGTTGAAATCCTCGAGACCTACTCCGGGCGAGAGGGCCGGGCCGATGCACTGCGGCGGGATGCCTCTGAAGTGCGCGCACGGGCGGGTGAGTTCTATGGCCGCTGACCTCACCGAGGCACTCGATGCGCTCGACCTCGCCGTTGCCCGGGCTGGCGGACTGATCGGCGAGGCAGCCGTACAACCGTTCGCGGAGGTATCGCTGAACGCACGGCGGCGGACTGGCTTTCTGGGCGAGACGGTGGTCGTCGCCCTGGGTGGAGGAACCGGCGTGGGGAAGAGCAGCCTGCTCAACGCCCTGGCAGGCACCACCGTGGCTGAGACCGGCGCCCTGCGACCTACCACCGACAAGCCGCTGGCCTGGATCCCCGAGAACCCCGAGCCCGGCCTGGTGCGGTTGCTCGATGATCTCGGAGTAGCGGACCGGATCGGTCAGGCAAGCCATCCCCATCTGGCGCTGCTCGACCTGCCCGATTTCGACAGCGTCGTCGGCGAGCATCGGGCCACCGTTGAACGACTGCTGCCCAGAGTGGACGCAGTTCTCTGGGTAGTGGATCCCGAGAAGTACAACGACCGGACCATCCACGCCGACTATTTGCGCCCCCTGGCCGGTTATCAAAGCCAATTCGTATTCGCGCTGAACCAGATCGATCGGCTGGCAGAAGGCGAGCTGGCGCCGCTGCTCGCAGATTTCGAGCAGACGCTCTGGCACGACGGGATCCCGCAGCCGACGATCTTTCCACTTGCCGCCGCTCCGCCCGGGCAGGATCCCACCGGTCTCGACCCATTGCGTTCCTATCTCACGGACAAACTCGATGCCAAACGGGTGGCAACGAGGAAGCTCGTCGAAGACCTCCGCAGGGCCGGTGAAGGTCTGATTGCAGCCACCGGGATGACTCCCGGAGTCGGCCTGGAGTACGACCGGAGATGGACCGATGCGTCGGAACGGACGACCGGTGTTCTGGGAGACATGCTCGCGGGACCGCCGGTGCTGGTCGCCGCCGAACGAGCGGGGGAGAAGATGGCCGGACGAATCGGGGGCGGACCGGTAGGACGTGCCGCCGCCGCTCTGCGGCGCAGCCCATTGGGCCGTGCCCTCGGGGCAGGGCGTGAAGAGGAAGCGGTCCGCGAGGAGACCCGCAAATGGGAAGGGCGGGCAGGTCTCGAGAAGGCGCTCGGGATTCTCGGGGAACTCGTGACCGAGCTGTCGTTTCTCGCCAAAGGTGCTTTCGGGGCCCGGATCCGCCGGGAGTTCGACGATCAGGAAATGCAGCGCCAGGTCCGCGGTGCGATCGAAGGAACGATGGCCAACGTGCGGGATCCGGGGGTGCCGGTTCCGGCCCGATGGTGGTCGGCCGCCGGGTTCGTGCAGCTGCTGTTCTTCCTCACGCTGCTCGGATGCGGGGTGTGGATCTGGGCTCAGCCCGGCTCGCTGGAGCAAGGGAATTGGCCCTGGCCGCTGATCGTTGCTGCGGCCGTTGTTTTGCTCTCGCTGGGCCTCGGCGGGTTGGTTCGCCGGAGCGGACGCACGGCAGGCCGAAAGGTCGCGCACACGTACCGGCAGGCGGTGGAATCGGAGCTGGCCGCGCAGCTGTCGAAAAGGATCGGTGTGCCCATGCGGACGGTGGTGCGCGAGCGAGCCGAGCTGGAGGGAGCCCTGGCCGAGCTGGCCGTCCAGGTCGCCCGCGCCGAGAGCAAGGTCGGGTAGCCGGGCCGGGCACACATCTTCAGGCGGCGGGAGGCTTTGCAGGTGCCGCCAAAGCCACGATTCCCGGAGCAATTCGACCTACCCTGGATCCCATGCTCGAGGCTATTAGCGACTTCTTCACCGACTCGATTCGACAGACCCAGCTCGTACAGACCGCCGTCGTGCTCGCTGGAACCATCATCCTGTGGTGGGTGTTCGTGCGGCTGGCCAACCGTGCCGTCGATCGCATGGCGCAGGGCGACGATATCGAAGCCGCGGAACGGCGTCAGCGCACGCAGACGCTGTGGAAGGCAGGTCGGCGGATGGCGGCGATCCTGTTTGTGCTCATCGGGCTGCTGACCGTGATGAATATTTGGGACATACCCATCACCGCGTTTGTGGCCGTTGGATCGGCGGTCGGCGTAGCCATCGGTTTCGGCGCCCAGAGCGCCGTGAAAGACATCATTGCCGGTTTTATGATCCTCGCTGAGGATCAATTCGGCATCGGCGACGTCGTGCAGATCGCCGGGGTCACCGGCACCGTCGTCGACATGCCTTTGCGAGTGACCGTGCTGCGCGATCTGGACGGCAACGCCCACTATGTTCCCAACGGGGAGATCGCCGTTGCCTCGAACTTCACCCAGAGTTTCGCCCAGGTGGTCATCGATGTCTCCATTGCTTATCACGAGAGCGTCGACCGCGCCCTGGAGGTCTTCGGAGATGAGTTGCACCGGTTCGCCGCCGATCCCGACTGGTCGAGCGTTGTGCTGGAGCAGCCGGTGGTCCTCGGTGTCCAGGAGCTGGGCGACTCTTCGGTAACGATCCGGGGCTATCTCAAGGTAGCGCCGGACCAGCGGTGGTTGGTGCGTCGTGAGTTCTTCCGGAGAATCAAGAACCGGTTCGATGCCGACTCGATCGAGATCCCGTTTCCCCAACGCACGCTGCACATCGCAAACGCAGAAGACCTGCGGTAGATCGGCCCCACGGCCGGTTCGAGGTAGGTAGCGGGACGTCATCGAAAGGCCTTCGGCGCTCACCTTCCGCGTTTTCCGGACGCCGTCTAATCTGGCCCTTCTGGAGAGGTGCACATGACCGAGTGGCGTGATTGGTCGGCCTGGCGGCAAGTCGGCGCGGCGGCCGTCGATGAAGTTGGCAGCGCGGCGACAGTTGGAACCGCTGCGGCCCGTGCGGTTGCCGAGTTGGCGCGCAACATCGCCGATCATGCCCCTGAGGCATATCCGGATCCCATCAACGACGCGGTTGAGCTCTTGATTGAACGTCAGCCGGTCATGGCACCGATCGCCAACCTCCGCAATGTGGTGTACCTGGCGCTGCCGGGAGGCCCTGCGGCCGTTGCCGCAGCCGCAACCGAATTGGCCGAACGCCTCGAAGCCTCGACCCGCCTGATCGGCAAAACCGGTACAGAAGTGATTGCAGAAGGCTCGACCGTCCTGATCCACTCTGCTTCCAGTTCGGTGCGGTCGGTTCTCGAAGAAGCCAAGCGGTCGGTTTCCTTCAACGTCTGCTGCACGGAAGCGATGCCCATCGGAGAGGGCGTCGAGATGGCCGCCGACCTGACGGCGGGCGGGTTTGATGTGGAGCTGCTCGAAGATGATGTGGCCCTCGAGCTCCTACCGGGCATGGATCTCGTGTTGGCCGGTGCAGATGCCATCGGTCCGGGGTTCATCATCAACAAGACCGGGACCGCAGCTCTGGCCCGCCGGGCGCGGTCGATCGGCATTCCCTTCTATCTCGTTGCGGCGGCTGAAAAAGTGCTGCCGGCCAAGCTCTTCGAGCGGGCAGTCGGCAGGCTCCGCCCTGCAAGCCTTGCCGAGGTCATCTCGCTCGATTGGTTCACCGCGGTTGTGTCGGATGTGGGGATTCTGGAACCGGATGCAGCCGTGGAGCTGGCCGCCGGACGGCCTGTTGCGGATCAGCTGCGGTAGAGCTTCTCGATTTCGGCGGAGAACCGCTGCGCGGCTGCGGCACGTCGCAGTTTGATCGTCGGGGTCAACGTTTCGGGGGGGAATCCTTCCGGCAGGACCGCCCACCGCCGGATCCGCTCGGCGCGCGAGAAGCGCCGGTTCACGTCATCGATGATGCGCTGGATGTGTTTGTTGAGGGCGGCGCTCGCCTGCGCGCCGCCCGGGTCGGTGAAATCGTGATGGCGCAACCACTCCGACCGCTCGTCCCGTCCGACGGCGAGGAGGGCAACCAGATGAGGTCGGCCTTCGCCGACGACCATGGCCTCTTCGATGATGCCGTGCGATTTGAGGCGCTTTTCGATCTCCTGGGGAGCGATGTTCTTGCCGCCCGCCGTGATGATGATGTCCTTCTTGCGATCGACGATTCGCAATCGACCATCCGCCGTGGCTTCCCCGATGTCGCCCGTATGCAGCCAGCCTTGATCGTCGAGCACAGCAGCCGTCTGTTCTGCGTCCTCGTGGTACCCCGCAAAGACGCTGGCTCCCCGGACCAGGATTTCACCGTCATCGGCGATTTTGAGTTCTAGACCGTCGATGAGGCGGCCCACGGCTCCGACCTGCAAGTCGTCCGGGGCTTGCACCGCCGATACCGCCGTGGTTTCCGTCATTCCCCAGCCTTCATGAAGGGGAAGCCCCAGAGCTTGCCAGAAATACTGCACCTGCGAGCCAAGGGCTGCCGCACCCGACACGGCGTACCAGCACCGATCCAAGCCGATCTCACGGAGGGCCCGCCTTCCGATGATCTTCCTGGTCAGATAGCGGGCAACACGCTGATGCGGCCAGATCGTCCGGCCGGTGTCACGGCGTCGCAACGCGGCCACGGCACCGTCGATCAAGAAGTGAATCAGCCGTTCCCGGCCAGCGTCGTCCTGAATGGCGGAAACCACCCGGGACCGCAACTTCTCCCACGTCCGTGGAACCCCGATCACGATGGTCGGCCGCGCTTCTCGGAGAGCTTCGGCAAGCTCGCGGATGTCCGGGACGAAGTAGTACGTGGGCCGGACCGGATAGTCCGTAGCCAGGAGGGCCGTGGTCACCATCCGTTCGAAAACGTGGCTGAGGGGAAGGTAGGAGACCAGCGTTTCGGTGGGGTTCATGCGCATGCGCTCGACCGTCCTCTGCACCGTCCAGACGGCATTGTGGTGCGTGAGCGTGGTCCCCTTGGGGGGTCCGGTGGTCCCCGATGTGTAGATGATCGAGTAGATGTCGTCCGGGCGGATCGCGGCGATCCGCTGGTCAAGCGTCGAGCGATCGCGCGAAACCCGCTTCGCTCCCAACGCCGCCAGCCTCTCGAGGCCGATCACCCGGCCGTCCGCTTCGTCTCCCAGATGTCCGGCGATGATGAAGGCAACGCCCGGCAGCTCGCAGTCCCGGGCCTTGTCATACTGGGCAGCGTCGCCGGCGAAGTACACCCGGCTTCCTGAATGGGCAACGACGTACTCGACCTGTTCGGCCGCAAAGGTCTGGTACAGCGGGACCGAGGTAGCCCCCGCATGCTGAATGGCATAGTCAAAGGCCACCCAGTCGCTGGTGTTGTTGCCGCTGATGGCCACGCGGTCGCCGGGTTCCACTCCCAGTTCGATCAGTCCTGCGGCCAGTTGCTCAACGCGGGTCCGGATCTGCCCCCACGTCACCGGGCGCCATTCGCCATCACGACGGTCAAACCAACCGGGCTTTTGCGACCACTCACGAGTCCGCTGTTGAAAGCCGGCCACGATGGTTCCCGGCCGGGCATTGGTGGCGGCCGGCAGCGGAACCGAGTACCGGCCTGCAGGCGACGCCTGATCGCGGGTGATGGGGGCGATGGCTCGGACGGCCCGGGGAGCGGACGTGATGTCGACGGTGGTGACTTCACCGAGCGACTCCCCGTCGGCCTGCAGAAATCCCGGGGGATCGGCGGTGATGGAGATCCGGCGGACATCGTCCCAAACCTGGACGCCCTTCACCCTTCCCAGGTCCCGGCCCAGGGCAGCATGAAGCAGGATCGAGGGAACGCGGCGGAGCGTGATTCGTTCAATGATCAGTGCGGCCAGGTGCTCGGGATGTCGACGGGTCACGGCCAGCGGCAATCGGCCGAAGTAGGTGTAGGGGGCATGAATCTGGATCAGGACTGAGACGGCATCGGCTTTCTGCGAGCCACTGGAAACTCGAAGGTTGGGGCTCCGTCCGATGAAGTTCTTGAGCACCACCGAGGCGGAACTCCACGCGTAGTGGATGCCCCCGAAACGGTATTTGCGGTGCGGTTCGAGATCTGCGATCCGGACGGCTTCGGCATCGAGACCGACTCCGGTAGCGAAGGTTGCGTATCGAATGGTCGTTGCTGCTGCGGCCACGACCTCGACTCTGGCCAGCGGAATGTCGATGACGAGCGGGGACCTGGCGAGGAACCGGGCGGCTGCCGTGGGTTTCGAAGGCAGGCCGAGGATGCGAGCCAGGACGTTGGTTGTGCCGGCGGGGATGATTCCCAGCGCCGTAGGGCTGCCGGCGATTCCGTTCACGACGTGATGGACGACGCCGTCACCTCCCATGGCAACCACGACATCGACGCCGTCGTGGGCGGCTTTCATGGCCATCGCCTCGACTTCACCTGCGTTGGTCGGCCACGCTGCCTCCACCTCGAATGTGGTTCGGAGGATGTTGACCACCGTGCGATGGAGACCGCCGGTGAACGCCGAAGCCGCCGGGTTGGCAATCAGGAGCAGGGTCTTCACAACCAAAGGTTAGGAGAACACCGGTAGGTACGGGGGTCATGCCGGTATGCACACCGGCGGGAGTCTCAAGGAGGTCTACCCAGCGTGCCGATAGAGAAGTGTGACCAATGCTCAGGGGCCGATTCTCCATGCCCGCACGTACGAAGGTGGGGGCGCGGGTGCCGTGCTCGGCGGGGCGGCAGGCGACGTGCTCGCCGCCGGCCAGGACCGGGTCTACGGCTTCTTCACCCAGTTGAATGTACTCACCGGCTACCACCTGCTTCGCCGGGGGACGATCGATCCCGGCCGGTTGGCCGACGAGTTTGCCGGCCTGGCATACCCGGACCGCGGTCTCGACGTCTATCGGGCTGCGCCTCCCTGGTTTCGGGCCTGGCTCGAGGAGCATCGGCGCGGTTCGGCGTCGCCGATGCCGTTTGCGAACGCCGGAGCGGCCGCCCGGATGGCTCCCATCGGCGTTTGGTTTCGCAAGGATCCGGCTGCCCTCGTGAGCGAGGCGATACGCGCAGCGATGATCACCCACAATCAGGAGGGCGCCGTCGTGGCGGCCTGCTCGATGGCGGGCACGATTGCCGGTGCGTCCTTCGGGCAATCCGGCCGTGACCTGATCTTCGGCGCAGCCGAGGTCGCAAAACGGGCAGAAGCGAGCATCGATGACGTTCCCGGGACGTTTGCTTCGCCGGCGGGTAGTCCGCCCCTCTCGCTGCTCCTTCGACACGCTGTGCAGCTGATCGGGATGCCGTCTCGGGAGATATCCGAACACGTCAGGTCGTGGACGCCCGATGCGCCGGCGGTAGCAGCCGTTGTGACCGCCGTCGTCCTCGGGTCTCCCATTCTGGAACGTCCATCCGTTGGAGTACGCGACGCGGTCGGCGTCGACTCCGAACCAAGGGAGGTGGCGGTCATGGCCGGAGCGATCGTGGGCGCACGGGTTGGCCCACACCGGTGGCCCTGGCAGGTTGTCAACGACTTGTGGTTCGCCGAACTGGGCAGGCGGCTGGCAAATCTCGATGGCCGATTCGAGGACCTTCCGGACCCGTACGCAGTCGAGGAAGTCTTGACCTTTGCGGGTCGGCCGGTCTCCGAGCAATAGGCATTTCCCGGATCATGTCCAGATCAGATGAATGATTCCAGATCGTTCGGGGCCCACTCCCTCGGATGGTCGTCGATGCCCTGGAGGATGATCCGGCCGGCCGCGAAGAAGAGGAGCAGGCTTCCGATGGCGGCGACACGGCCGAATCCCAGAACATCGGCGACCAGCGCCCACACGAGCGGCCCGATCAGCGTCGCAAAACGCCCGACGACGGCATACAGGCCGTAGAACTCGCCGAGATGGCGGGGCGGCGAGATTCTGGTCATGTACACGCGGTCGGTGGCAGCCGTGGCGCCCAGACCTGCACCCCCGATGGCTCCAATCATCCAGCCGAGTTGCGTGGCGCCCGTCACGCCGACCACCACGGCAAGGGCAATACCGACCATCCAGAGGTAGAGCGCTCCGTTCAGCGTCTTGCGGGGCCCGATGAGGTCGGTGAGTCTGCCCGCGACCAGCGCTCCGACGAGCGCCATGACGATCCCAATCAGTGTCAGGATGTCGGTTTCGAGGTCGCTGAAACCCATCTCGGTTCTGGCAAAGATCGCCACGAAGATGAATACCGTGTTCATCGCGTCGGTGTAGAAGAAGCGCGCAACCAGGAAACGGGTGACCCCCTCGTAGTCCCGGGTCTTCCGCCAGGCTTCGATCATTCTTCGCAGTGTTTGGGAGACCGCCGGAGGACTCCCGGCGAGGACCTTGCGCGGACGCTCCTTGATGAACAGGAAGGCCGGCAGGGCAAAGAGCAGGAAGAGGGCCGCCTGGGTGCGGAACAGAACCGCATAGCCGTACGGCTCGAGCAGGAGGAGCCCGGTACCAACCGCGATGAACGAACCGACATACCCGACGGCCACCCCGATGCCCGAGATACGCCCTCGCGTTTCGATCGTGCTCACGTCCGGGAGCATGGCGTCGTAGGCGATGCTCCCGAGGTTGAGGCCGACCTGTCCGACCACGAATGCGACCAATGAAACAAAGACGCCGAACGAGGCGAGCACGGCGGTTGCAGCGACGGTGACCAGGGTGGCTGCCACGAGATACGGGCGCCGGCGACCGAAGTGGTCGGATCTGGCTCCCATCCATGGAGCGACGATGATCACCACGATCATGGCCAGGTCGACGGCCACGCTGATGTGCCAGTCGCGGCCGCCTTGATTCTCGACAACCCAAACGCCGAAATACCTGCTGGTGACCCCCAGGACGAAGATGGTGTTGGCGAGGTCGTAGAGGACCCAGGAGGCAACGCTCAGCCGGGTCGGGGTCCAGGAGTGTTCGTCGCTCACAGGGGGACTGTACTAAGAGTTGCCGGTGCGCTCGCCTCGGTTCGCCGTCGGGTACCGGCCGGCGGGACCGTCGTCTGCCCTTCCGGTCGCACGCTGAACGGGATACCGGAAACCGGGAACCGGGAACCTGTCAGAACGTCACGGCAACGGAGATCAGCTCGTCGCGGCCCAGCAGCCCGGCGGTGGCCTGGATGGCCCGATCCGCTTCGGCAAGCGGGAACTCGTGCGACACCATCTGATCGAGTCGAGGGTCAACGTCCAATTGACGGGTTGCCCAGTGGTATCCGGCCGATCCGGCCCCGAACGCTCCGAGAATCTTCAGTTCCTTGATCGTGATGATGTCGGTGAAGAGCTGGTTCACAGCTTTGGTTCCTTTGGTCGATGCCAGAACCACTTTGCCACCGGCGCGCACCAGGTCGAGTGACATGTGGAACGCTTCGGGGTCGTTGCTCGTGACATCAACCACGATGTCCGGGCGAGCGCCCAGGCTGTTGGCAACGGCACTGGCGAGATCCTCGGCGTCCGCATTGGCCACCATGTCGGCGCCGAGTCGCTGAGCAAGTGCCAGGCGGTCGGTGTCGTGGTCCAGCCCCGTCACGCCTACCCACCCCGCCCCGGCAGACTTCGCGGCCAGCAATGCCGACAGGCCGCGAGGCCCCGGACCCAGGATCAAGACGTTGTCTCCGGGCTCGAGATCCGGAAGCTCAACCGCCCAGGTGAATCCGGCTGCCAGAGGATGCGCAAACGTGGCGACCGCTGCGGGAATATCGTCGCTCACCGCGTGGAGGCGGGCACCCGGATCCAGATAGACGTGCTCGGCCAGCCCGCCCCAGAGCGCCGGGTACTCCGTTGAGGGGAGCCGCCCGTAGGCGTTGACGGGACTCCGGAAGCTGCAGCTGTGAAGCCGGTTCAGGCAGCGTCGACATGCCCCGCAGCGAATCGATGACTCGACGATGACTCTGGTTCCAATCGGGAACTCAATGCTGTCGTCGGCCTTGTCAGCGATTCTCCCGACGATTTCGTGGCCGGGGATCAGCGGGTACTTGATCGTGCGACTCGTTCCCTGCCAGAGCTGGACGTCGACGCCCGTCAATCCAGATGCTTCCACGGCCAGCCAGCCGCCCGCTTTCAGATCGACGAGAGGGAAACTGGTGGGGGTGATGCTGCGCGGTTCAACCAGCAACATGGCTTGGGCTCGCGAACCGGGCATGTATCCCTCCTGCCCGGGATGTTATACCTGCCGGCAGATGCCTCTAACCGGCAGCCAGGAAACCTGCCAGACGCGACATCCCCTCCAGCAGGTCGTCGTCACCGAGTGCATAGGAGAACCGGCCGTACCCCGGCGCCCCGAACGCTTCGCCGGGCACGAAAGCGACGCGCGCCTCGGACAGGACCAGGGCGGCAAGCTCCATCGTGGTCGTCGGTGTGCCTCCGGGCAGGCGACGATCGAGAACCCCCGCAAACGAAGGGAAGGCATAGAAGGCGCCCTGCGGTTCGACGAGGGAGACGCCGGGGATTGCCTGCAGCTGCTCGGTCATCGTGCGTCGCCGCCGATCAAAGGCCGCTCGCATGTCGAGCGCGGCGTCCAGACTCCCGGAGATCGCGGCCAGAGCTGCTGCCTGGGCGACGTTGCAGACATTCGAGGTGGCGTGGGATTGGAGGTTGGCGGCGGCCTTGATGACGTCGTTCGGAGCGATCATCCAACCAACCCGCCAGCCGGTCATCGCGTAGGTCTTTGCAACGCCGTTGACCACGACGCACCGGTCGGCGATCTCCGGCACGACCGCCGGTATCGAGGTGAACTCGTTGTCCCCGTAGATCAGATGCTCGTAGATCTCGTCTGTGATGACCCAGATGTCGTTCGCCGCAGCCCAGCGACCTATGGCTGCAACCTCGTCCGGAGGATAAACGGCCCCGGTCGGGTTGGACGGCGACACGAACATGAGCGCCTTGGTTCTCGCAGTCTTTGCGGCATCCAGTTGGTCGATGGTCGCCCGGAACCCGGTCGTTTCGTCGGTGGAGATGATGACCGGCACCCCGCCGGCCAGACCAATAGCTTCCGGGTACGTGACCCAGTACGGAGCAGGCAGGAGCACCTCATCACCCGGGTCGAGCAGCGTGGCCATCGTGTTGTACACCGCGTGCTTGCCACCGTTGGTGATGAGGACTTGCGACGGTTCTACTTCGTACCCCGAGTCGCGAGCCGTCTTGGCCGCCACGGCCTCCCGCAGCTCCGGCAATCCGGCCCCGGGGCTGTACTTGTGGTTCTTCGGCACGCTGCAGGCGGCCTCGGCCGCGGCGACGATGTGCGGCGGGGTCGGGAAGTCGGGCTCGCCGGCCCCGAAGCCGATGACGTCGATGCCTTCAGCGCGCATAGCCTTCGCCTGGGAAGTGATGGCGAGGGTCGCAGATTCGGCGATCGAGCCGATCCTTCGTGAGATCCTGGTCATGTGAGTTCCTTGGGTCGAGCTTCTTGGTACCGTGTCCGGCGACAGCACGATAGCGAGCGAACATGAGCAGTCCTACCCCCGGCATTGAGATTCCCGCCGGCCATCTTCCCAACGACGGCCGGTTCGGGTCCGGACCGGCGAAGGTGAGAGAAGAGGCAGTGGCCGCTCTGGCGGATCAGGCGGCCCGCTTCCTGGGTACCAGCCACCGGCGTCCGGCCGTCAAGGATGTCGTGCGCAGTGTCCAGGCGGGCGTGACAGATCTCTTCGGGCTCCCGGCCGGGTACGAGGTTCTGCTCGGAAATGGTGGCGCCACGGCCTTCTGGGATGCGGCCGCGTTTGGTCTGGTCGAACGGAAGAGCCAGCATCTCTCGTTCGGGGTCTTCTCGGCGAAGTTCGCAGCGGTGGTTTCCGCCGCTCCGTATCTCGACCCACCGCAGATCATCGTTTCCGACTACGGGACGCATCCACTTCCGGTAGCGGCAGCGGATGTCGACACGTATGCACTGACGCACAATGAAACGACCACCGGGGTTCGCATGGAGATCCGCCGGCCGGACCCGGCCGGGCTCGTGGTGGTCGATGCCACTTCGGCGGCCGGGGCCCTCCGGGTTGATCCGGACGAATTCGATGTCTACTACTTCAGCCCGCAGAAAGCGCTTGGATCCGACGGCGGATTGTGGGTGGCGGCCTGCTCCGGTGCCGCGGTCGATCGTATGGAGAAGATCGCGGCGACCAACCGGTACATCCCGCCATTCCTGAGCCTGCAGGTTGCCCTGGAGAACTCACGTCAAGCTCAGACCTACAACACGCCTGCGCTTGCGACTTTGTTCCTGCTTGCGCACCAGATCGAGTGGCTCCTGGCGATGGGGGGTCTGGAGTGGGCTGCGTCCCGGAGCGACCGCAATGCCGGGATCCTGTACACGTGGGCCGAGCGCTCCGAGTTCGCCCACCCCTATGTCGGCAACGCCTCCGAGCGGTCACCGGTGACGGCCACGATCGATTTCGACGACTCGGTCCCGGCGGTGGAGGTTGCGTCCGTACTGCGCGCCAACGGAATCGTCGATACGGAGTCCTATCGCAAGCTGGGTCGCAACCAGCTCCGCATAGGCCTGTGGCCGGCCATCGAGCCTGCCGACGTGGAAGCCCTCACCCGGTCGATCGACTACGTCGTCGAGCGGCTCTAGGAACAGGTGCGGGGCGCTGAGGAACCGCAAACGCAACGAGCGCCGAAGTGCCTGATAGGTCTGTATGGGTGCAGCGGGGTTGTCCCTGTAGCGTTGCTGGAGTCCCGGCGGGTGTGGCTCTCGATGTGCCTGCCACCCTGCTTGGGTTGGCTTTCGAACGAGCTGCCGTGCTCGGTCTGCTTGGTTTGGTAGTGCGCTCGTTCTCGCTCCTGAAATCGTGTTCTGGGTGGCGGTTCAGGCTGGTGGGATTCGGAGGAGTTCGGGTGATGCGAGGTCGTTGTTGCCGATGAGGACGTCGGCTTCTTGGTCGGGATGCACCTGGGATATGTACAGCTCCTGGCCGGGCAGATACCGATCTCGATAGCGCCGCTCCGCCGCGTCGCGGTTCCCGAACAAGGCCACGTCCCGCCTCGAGGCACGGAGCAGACTGACCGCACGGTCGACCTGGACGAAGACTGACAGGTCCCAGCATCCCTGGAGTTCAGGTCGGAGAAGGAACACACCGTCGAACAACACGACGGTGCCCGGCTGAACCCGGATCGGGGCTTCCTCGACGGGCAGGTCGGCGCGGAAGTCGAACACCCGGGTCCGGACAAGGTGATCACCGTCTGGCCCAAGCGGATCGAGCAGAAGAGCACGTAGTGCTCGGTAGTCGAAGGAGTCTTCGTAGTAGCTCTGGGCCGGCTGTTCATCGGCGCGGAGGTGACGCACCGACGATGGATGATGGAAGCCATCGATCGAGGCACGCAGCACCGGGCAATCAGCCTGTTCGAGGAGTTCAGCCAGCTCATCCGCCAGGGTGGTCTTGCCCGCAGCATCGATCCCGTCGATCGCCACTCGCAGCGTGCCTTGCCGCAACCGCTGTCTGATGAGCGCCGCAATTCGACTCAGGACCTCTCCTCGTGCTCCACCCTCGGGCACCATGAAGCCCAGGCTACGATCTGAGAACCAGCGCTGGAGATCAGGATCCCTGTGGGCAATCGGCCCTCCACTCAGAGCGCCGGCCGGACCGAGTTCGCCATGGTCGGTGTTCGCTGCCGAGCCGGGCAGGAGCTCAGGCAGGTGCCGATCCAGCGCACTCGGCGGGATGTGGGCTATTGCGACCGAATAGGTGATACCGAGCTGCACCGAACCCGCCCCGTCGTTTGCAGCAAACTTCCGGATCTGCATGGTTCATGACCGTACCGCTTGGTCTTTGCTCCCGCGCCCGATTTGAGTGGTTGCCGCCCGCACCGGTGCCGATGGTGAGAAACCGGTGCTCAAATCCTCACGTCGATCAGCGTTGCGGCGGGGCGAAAGTCCGCGCGGTTGTGCTGGGAGAGTGACGCCAGCGGGTGAGACACGATCACGACGTCTCCCCGGCGGAGGGTGGTTCGGAGAGCCACATCGGCTACCCGGGGCGTCGTCCACATGCGCGATCCGATGAGGGCAGCAACGGGCAGGAGGACGGTCTCGGCCTCTTCCGGTGGGGCAACTTCGACCATCATCCCGAGATAGGCCAGTCCGCGCGCAATAGCCCTTCGATCCGTGAACAGCGTGGCTTTGGTTCCACCCAGGCCGCGGGCGGCCTCCAGGACCGCCAGGGTCGTCGCACCCAGCGATACCACCCCCAGCGTCTGGCGGTGAGCAATCCGCAAGCCAATCTCGTCTGCCCAGGTGTGATCGTCCAGCTGCTCGAGGATCCGGCGGAGGGAGCGTTGAGCGTCCTGGTGGTCTCGATCCAACGCTGCCTCCGTCACGGCAAGGAGGAAAGGGCTGTCCGATCGGCGGCGGCGGAGGTCCGCGACTGCTTCCACGTGCGATTCGGTCCAACCGCCGCCGAGCATCTCGAGGATGGCCTGGGCTGTGGTGTGGGCGGATTGGATCGGGTCTGCCCATGCATCCCGGGCCACAGCTTGAAGACGTTCCAGCGGGGTATCGACCATTCCGCCGTCCAAGCTATCGGTTTCACGGTGCGGCTGACGGCTCGTGGAGCCGTTCCGGCTACCCGCGGTAGGCGGCGCGCGATGCAGCGATGATCTCGACAGTTTCGTCGAGGTCGTGCCATCCGAGTGCTGCCGTCTTCTTCTCCTCGAGGTCCTTGTACACCGTGAAGAAGTGCTCGATCTCCTTGAGCATGTGGGTGGGCACATCGTCGAGAGCCCGGATATCCGCCCAGACCGGTTCCCCGAGGGGTACGCCGATCACCTTGTGGTCTGGATGGCCCTGATCCTCCATGAGGAAGAGGCCGATCGGTCGGATCCGGATGTGGCATCCGGGAAACGTCGGTTCCGAGACGAGCGCCAACGCGTCGAGTGGGTCACCATCTTCGGCGAGCGTGTTGGGGATATAGCCGTAGTCCGCCGGGTAGCGAGTGGCCGTGAACAGCATCCGGTCGAGGAAGATGTTTCCCGAGTCGTGATCCACCTCGTACTTGTTTCTGCTCCCCTTGGGTATTTCGACGATCATGGTGATCGGAGTCTGCGGCATGGTGCTCCTGTTGGGTTCCCGCCAGGCTACCGCCTGACGGTGGTTGCGGATCCAGATAGGCTCGGAACCAGGACAGATCACATCAGGAGGCCAAAGTGTTTCAGCCCTTCTTCAACGAGCCCTACTCGGACTTCAGTGTCCCTGCCAATGAGGCTGCCTATCGTCTGGCGCTGGCAGGTGTGCGCGAGCAGCTCGGCGCTCACTACCCGCTCGTGATCGGAGGCGAGCGCTTCGACTCCGAACGGAAGATCAACAGCGTGAACCCGGGTCGGCCGGTGGAGGTCGTTGGATCCGTGGCCGGAGCCGACGCCGGCCTGGCCGAACAATCGATCGAAAGTGCCTGGGCGGCGTTTGTCGGATGGTCCCGGCGATCGGCCGAGGATCGAGCCAGGCATCTCGTGAAACTGGCGGCGCTCATGCGAGACCGCAAGTACGAGTTGTCTGCCTGGGAAACAATGGAGGCCTCCAAGAACTGGCTGGAGGCTGAGGCAGACGTGGCCGAAGCGATCGACTTCGTCGAGTACTACGCCCGCCAGGCGATTCAGATGGCGCAACCGATCGACGTGCTCGGGTATCCGGGCGAAGAGAACGAGTCCCATCTCATACCCATCGGAGCCGGCGTCGTGATTCCCCCCTGGAACTTTCCGCTCGCCATCCTGGCGGGCATGACCATTGGACCGGTGGCGGCCGGGAACACCGTTGTTGTGAAGCCGGCCTCCACGACTCCGATCATTGCCGCCAAGTTCATGGAACTGGTCGAAGAGGCCGGATTCCCGCCGGGGGTGATCAACTACTTGCCCGGGCCGGGGAGCGAGATCGGCGATGTGCTCGTGGATCATCCGCGCACCCGGTTCGTCAATTTCACCGGATCGAAGGAGGTTGGACTGCGGATTGCCGAGCGGTCGGCCAAGGTCCAGCCCGGGCAGCTCTGGCTGAAGCGGTCGTACATGGAGATGGGTGGCAAGGACGCACAGATCGTCGACGAAACCGCCGACCTCGCCGCCGCGGCCCGCGCCGCGGTGGCCGGGGCCTTTGGTTTCCAGGGCCAGAAGTGCTCTGCCTGTTCGCGTTTGATCGTTGTCGACGATGTGTACGACGAGGTGCTCGAGGCGGTTCTGGCAGGAACCGCAGAGCTATCGATCGGCCCTGCCGAGGACAACTTCAAGGTCAACTCGGTGATCAGTGCAGCCCAGCAGCGTTCGATTCTCGAGGAGATCGAGAAAGGGCGATCTACCGCCAAGCTCGTCGCAGGCGGCGACGCCGTGGATCTGGACGGGGGCTACTACATTCAGCCGACCGTCTTTGCCGAGGTCGACCCGGACGCCCGTCTTGCTCAGCACGAGATCTTCGGGCCGGTGCTTTCAGTCATTCGCGCCTCAGATTTCGATCACGCGCTGCGTATCGCCAACAGCACGGAGTACGCCCTCACCGGTGGACTCTTCAGCTCGAGTCGCGATCGGATTGAACGGGTCCGGCGCGAATTCCACGTCGGCAACCTCTACATCAACCGCAAGATCACGGGGGCGCTGGTGGGTGTTCAGCCGTTCGGCGGTTTCCGCATGTCCGGATCGAATGCCAAGGCCGGCGGTCCGGACTACCTGCGGCTCTTCATGGAGATGAAGACGGTCGCCGAGCGGTGGGTCGGATAGAAAACGGGGGCGCACCATGGTGCGCCCCCCCTTGAACTGGAACGTGACTACTGGCCTTCGACCTTGTCCTGAACCTGCTCGACGGCGCCTGCTGCTGCGTCCTTGACTTCCGCAACCTTGTCCGCCGCACCGGCAACGGCCTCGTCGCCCTTGCCCATCTTGTCCTCGACGAAATCCTTGGCCTTGTCGAACGTGTCGCCGGCGGCCTCGCCGATATCCTCGGCCACATCCTTGACCTTGTCGAGTGCCTCTCCGCCCATTTCCTTGGCCTTGTCGACCATCGGCGCGGCTTTCTCAGAGAGCTCTGCGGCTTCGGCTTTCGCCTTGCCGAACAAGCCCTTCAACGTGTCCATGAAACCCATGTCTCCACTCCTCTTAGCGTCGGGTTTTCGATATCGAGGTACATCATAGAGATTGCGAGCCGTGCCCGAATCTCACACGGGCGGATCGGTCAATAGTCGAAGGTCGCGGCCGTGCGTCCGGCCGTGTCGAGGAGCAGCGCCGTGTCGCCGCTGTTGCCCCAAACGGGTCCGTCGGCACACCAATACCGACGGCCGATTTCGTCTTCCCCGCATCCGGTGAAGATCGTGAAATCCGTTCCCGCGTCGAGCATCGAGCCGACCGGGAACACGTATCGGTGCACCGAGGAACCGTCCCGCAGCGTCCAGCCGGACAGGTCGATCGCCGTTGTCCCGGTGTTGGCGACGACCACCCATTCTCCGTTGAGATCATCCTCGTCCGGACCGGGGGGATTCGGCTCGATGTCCACAATGGACAGGGCTGCCGCAAAGGCGGAGGCACAGGTGTCCGGCGACCACATGCCCTGCCCGCCGTCGCGGGCTTCCCGGGAGGCGCCGTCGATGCGGTCCTGGAACGTCGTGTTCGGTTCGAAGCCCCGGGCCAGGACGAAACCACGCCGGGCAAGATCCTCGTTGACGAGGATTCCGTCCAGGTAGACGTAGCCGAGCAGCCGGCCGTACTGGTCGCGAGGTTCCCCATCGGTGACGATCTCAACCCGTGCGCCGTCGACCATCTCCCGCAGGCCGGCAGCGGACTCGGGTCCGAAGCATTCATTGCGTTCGGGAGCGTTGATTCCGATGAGGCGGACCCGTTCCCGGCTGCCGTCGATATCGACGAGCAGCGAGTCGCCGTCCTGGACATCGACCACCCGCGCCTGTATGCCCGTCGGGGTCGACGTGGGAACGGCGGCCTGGGTGCAAGCCACGGCTCCGACGGCAATAATCAACGCTGGTACAAATGGTTTCATCGAGTCCGTATGGTACGGGCCGACTGCGACGCGCAAGCAAGAGAGGCGGATCATGCAATACATCGACGTTCGAGGTACCACGCTGGCCTATCAATCAAGCGGTGACGGCGACCCGGCAGTTTTCCTGCACGGATTCCCCCTCGATCACCGGTTGTGGCTCGATCAGCTCGATTCGCTCGGCGATCTCCGCTTCAACGTGGCGCCGGACCTGCGCGGATCCGGTGGTTCGGACCCACTCGTTTCGGGGCTGCTGGCCATGGAGGACATAGCGGATGATGTCGCCGAGCTCATCGAAGGGCTGGGTCACCAATCTGCGGACGTCGTGTCCCTTTCTATGGGCGGTTATGCCGCACTCGCCCTCTGGGAGCGGCACCCGGAACGGATTCGCAGTCTGGTCCTGATGGACACCCGTTCCGGCGCGGACTCCGAAGCCGGGCGGGCCGGCAGGCGGGAGACCGCCGAACGGGTCGCGGAGGAAGGCTCCGGCTTTCTGACTGCCAATCTCATGAAAGCCCTGCTGGCGCCCGGCGCCGGCCTGGCGGCGCGGATCCGGCTGCGAAGCATGATCGAGGGAACGGCAGCTGAGACGATCGTGGCCCACCTCGAGGGCATGGCACGTCGGGCCGATCGAACCGACCTCCTTGCGTCGATCACCGTTCCGACCCTGGTGATCGTCGGTGAGGACGACGGGCTCACACCTCCGGACGTGGCCGAACACATGGCGAATCTGATCCCGCAGGCCGAGTTGGTCGTCATTCCCGGAGCCGGACACCTCACGCCCATCGAGAAGCCGGAAGCAGTGAACGATGCACTGCGGGCGTTTTGGGCGAAGCTGCAGTGAGGAATTCAGTATCCGGTACTAGGTACTAGGTACATACGGTACTAGGTACTAGGTACTAGGTACTTCCCAGAGCCTTCTCTGCTGCTTTCCTGGCGGCGATGTGGACCGGATCCCACACTCCGGAGAACGGTGGTGAGTAGGACAGATCGGTCCAGGCAAGTTCGTTGGCCGGAAGGTCGGACCACATTGCCGTTGCAAAGATGTCGATACGTTTCCCGGCGCCGGGGCCGCCGACGATCTGCGCGCCCAGCAACCGGGCGCTGCCCTTTTCCGCGATGGCCTTGACCGTCATCGGGCTCGAACCCGGCCAGTAGTGGGCGGCTGTGGTGCTATCGATCCGGGCCGACACCGCCTCCAGGCCCGCTTCGGCAACCTGCAACTCTGTGAGCCCCGTCGAGGAGATCTCGAGATCACCCACCTTGGTGATCGCGGTTCCGAGTACTCCGGGGAAAGCGGCGTCGCCACCACCGAGATTGATGCCGGCGATCCGCCCGGCCTTGTTTGCTACGGTGCCGAGATGCAGGTTGATGGGTTGGCCTGAGATCCGGTGATGTGCTTCCGCACAATCGCCCGCCGACCAGATGCCGTCGATCCCGGTCCGCTGGTGATCATCGACGGCGACGGCGCCGGTTGGTCCCAGCGGGATCCCTGCGTCTCGAGCCAGATCGACCTGTGGCCGGCTCCCGAGGGCCAGCACCACCAGGTCGGCGGGAAAGCTCCGGTCGTCGCATCCGACGCCGGCCACCGTCCCGCCGTTTCCTGCAATGCACTCGACCTTGAAACCGGTTTCAACGTGGATCCCCATCGATCGCATGTGGTCGGAAACGAGTTCCGCCATGTCCGGATCCAGGGTTCGTTCGAGAACCGTCGGCATCATGGTCACGACCGTCGTGTCGATCCCGACGTGTTCGAACGCCTCGGCGATCTCCAGGCCGATGTAGCCGCCTCCGACAACCACGGCGCGCTCGACCCCCGCTGTGACCAGTGATCGCAGGAGGGCAGCATCGTCGAGGGTGCGCAACATGTGGACTCCCTCGAGGTCCATGCCGGTGATGGGAGGCCGGATGGCGGTGGCGCCGGTTGCATACAGCAGCTGGTCGAAGCCCACGCGTTCCTCGCCCCCCGGGTGGCGAACCGTGACATGGCGGTCGGCGAGATCGATGCCCACAACCTGATGGTGGATGCGGGCGTCGATCCCTTTGGCTTGAAACTGCTCGGGGGTCCGGACCTGCAGGTCGCTGAAATCCTCGACCCATCCGCCTACGAAATACGGCTCACCGCAGGCCGAGAAGCTCACGTACCCGGACTGTTCAAACACGATGATCTCGAGATCGTCGGCGGGGCGCATCCGTCGGGCCTGACTGGCCGCGGACATTCCTGCCGCGTCGCCTCCAATGACGACGAGTCGTTCCGCCATTATTCGATGCGGAGGTTCTGAGATTCCGCCTTGGCGCGAAGCCGCTTCAACTCCTCGCGCTCGGCCAGTACCTTGCGCTTCCTGCGTCGGATGATCATCCCGATCAGCTCGTCGATCAGGATGGCTGCGAGTCCGGTGACCACCATCACGATGATCAACGGAGCTTCGATATTCCAGAAATAGAGCGTTACCGGGACCTGGTCGGTGTTCTGAACGGCCAGGACGATGATCGCCACCGTGAGCAGCACGCCGACGATGAAGGCCCAGGAGATCCCGGTTCCGGCGAACACCCGGTGCTGTTCGGGCGCAGGCGTCGCAACCGGTTCCGGCTTTTGGACGGGTTCGACCGGAGCCGTCTCCTCGGGGTATTCGATCTTTTCGGGAACAAACGAACCGAGATCAGGTTCCGACGAGGGCTCCTGGTCGGGTTCGCCGGGTATCTCTCTATCGCTCACTCGATCCTCCATCGTGATTCATTGTCCATAGCGTACCTGCCGGATTGGCGGTTCATGACTCAGTCCGGCTCGCCGCCCATCAATTCCCTGTCTGCCTCGCGGGCGGTCTGCTGGCCTGCTTCCACGTCGACGTTGTTCAGCAACACAATGCCGACGACAAAGAAGGCGACCAGGGTGAGCACGGCCGGCCGGCTGCTACCGAACAGGGCGACGGCTCCGGCAAAGAGAACCGGTCCGAGAATGGCTGAGAACTTGGACATCACGGAGAAGAACCCGAAGAATTCACCGCTGACGGAGGTCGGTGACATCGAGGAGTACAAGCTTCGACTGAGCGCCTGCGACCCGCCCTGCACCACGGCCACCATCCAGGCCAGGAACCAGAACTCGATGACCGCGTCGAGGAAGAAACCCCATACGGCCACGATCGAGTACGCGATCAGCGCCAGGATGATGGAACGTTTCGTGGTCATCGTCGTGGCGATGCGCCCGAAGAGGGACTTCCCGAACAGGACGGACAGAGCAAGGCCGAACAACTCGAGAGCGAGGAGCGCCGCCAGGATCGTGGCCAGGCTGCTCTCTCGCACTCCCGGCAGCACCTCCACCTGTCCGATGCTCAACACCTCTCCGTCGCGCTCGCGCAGCGATGTCACCTGCAGCGTGTGTACCCCGGGTTCGCCTGCATCGACCTGGGTCCGTACCCCGTACCGGAGAATGTCCGATCGGCCATCGATGATCAACGGCTCGTCATCATCGAGAACCGGCCGGCCGTCAACGGCAACAGCCCAGGATCCATGGTCGGGGCCCGTGCTGTAGGTCAGATCGACGACCTGGCCGTTGTACTCGAATTCATAGGAAGCTCCGGGGTCGGAGCTGGTGCTGTAGCTGATCGGTTCGGCACCGGTGAGGACCACCAGCTGGGCGAGGGCTGCGATCAACAGTGCCAGGACGCCTCCGGCGCCGAGGCCGATGAGTCCCCACCGGGTCGTGCCGGGCGGGACATCGGTCCGGCGGCGGGCCAGGGCCCACGTGGCGAGGAGAGCCACGATCCCGATGCCCAGGATGATGGGAGCCAGACCGCCGGCCACATCCGTGATGCCTTGCGTGGCCTCGGCAACTTCTGCTTGCGAGGTCGTCGACCAGGTGCCCGGCAAGGTCAGCGAGCCCGAGTCGACCCCGTAGCTGCCCTCTCCGACCGCTGCGCCGATGGCCGTGAACTCGGGCGGGGGAGCGCCGACGGTGTCGGCGGAAAGGACCTTGGCTCCAATGATGCCGCCCAGCGGCAAGGCGATGATGTTGAAGACGATGAAGGCCAGATACACGGCCCGGTTGCTTGCGCGGGAACTCGGGATCTTGCCGAAGATCAGACTGAAGGGGATCCCGACGAACTGGACGAGGAGGATGGCGAGGATCAACTCGGTGTCCTGGAATCCCAGTTCGGCGCCGTAGATGACGGCCACGCTGATGATGGTCCCGATGCCATCGTTGTAGATCAGGAAGGCAATCAGGTATTTGAACAACTCCTTGTAGCGGCGGATGTTCTGGAGCGTCTCGCCCAGCCTGGCGAAGCTCCTGATCGTCACCGAGCGACCGGGAAGCAGGTCTGCGGTTGCCGAAGGCGGCTCGGGAACGCGCCGGAAGATGGGAATGGAGAAGACGGCCCACCAGATGGCGACACTCAGGAACGAGAGCCGGGCCCCCATCTCCGATCCGATGAACAGGATCATGGCGACGTTGACGGCCAGCAGGAGGCCGCCACCGAGGTAGCCGATGGCATAGCCGCGAGCGGACACCGAATCCTGGTCCTCGGGTCTGGCCACATGGGGCAGCAGCGAGTCGTAGAACACGTTGGCGCCGGCGAAGCCGACCCGGCCGATGATGAAGAAGACGGAAGCGAGCACCCAATCGCCGGTGGAGATCGCCACCAGCAATCCGGTGCCGACCACACCGATGCCGACGAAGATCGACAGCATCTTCTTCTTGCCCCGCATGACGTCGGCGATCGTGCCGAGGATGGGGGAGAGGATCGCGACGATGATCAGGGACATGCTCAGTGTGGTCGTCCAGTAGGCGGTGGCGACGGCCGCGCTCGGGAGGGTCGCACCGGCCACCCCGCTGTAGTACGCAGGCAGCACCGCGGCCAGGATGGTCGTGGCAAAGGCCGAGTTGGCCCAGTCGTACATCGTCCAGGCGCGGATGCGCCGCTTGTACTCCCGGTCGGAGACCACCGCGTGACCGTTCTCGCCGACGTCCATCTCGCTCCCTTCCCGACGTGCGTTTGCCACGTTACGGCCCGCGAGGGCGCCGCTCAAC
The DNA here is from genome assembly GCA_963707435.1 of uncultured Actinomycetota bacterium. Taxonomy (GTDB): domain Bacteria; phylum Actinomycetota; class Acidimicrobiia; order Spongiisociales; family UBA4744; genus UBA4744. The sequence goes on from CAVPPF010000006.1 coordinate 195,106, forward strand.
CGGCCGGTGCTGAATCGCCCATCATCGATCGCCGTCGAACCGTGCCGCCACGACTCGGGGAACACGATCGTCGAGCATCCGCAGCGCGAATCGACCGATCCTCACGAGCGGAGGCTTGGCCGGTCTCACACGCTGTCGAGAGCCTGCCGGATGTCGAGGATCACGTCATCGGGGTGCTCGACCCCCACCGAGATTCGGACCAGCCCATCGGTGATTCCGTACTTGGCTTTCGCTTCGGGGGTCAAGCCCGAATGCGTCATCGTGCCCGGGTGTTCGGCGAGGGACTCGGTGCTGCCGAGGCTCACCGCCAGGTGGATCAGCTTCAGTGCGTTCAAGAACCGGAACGCGCCCTTCTCGCCGCCTTCGACGTCGAACGCAATCATCGCTCCGGGGCCGAGACACTGGCGCTCGAAGATCTCATGTTGAGGATTGTCCGGTTGGATGAACCCCAGATAGTGGATATTCGATACTTTGGGGTGATCGACCAGGATATTGGCCACCTTCGCGGCGTTTTTCGCTTGCCGCATCATCCGCAACTGAAGGGTCTCGAGGCTTCGCATCAAGAGCCATCCGGTCCACGGCCCCACATGCGTCCCCAGGTAGGTGCGCATGGCGCGGATCGGAGCTATCAGGCGCTCCGATCCGAGGCAAGCTCCCGCAATGAGGTCGCTGTGCCCGCCGAGGTATTTGGTGGCGCTGTAGAGCACCAGGTCGGCTCCGTGGTCCAGGGGACGTTGGAAGATCGGTCCGAGAAAGGTGTTGTCGACGACGAGCGGAACCGGGTCGTCTTCGCTCGATGCCGCGTCGGCGATCTCCGCGCACATAGCGATGTCGATCAGATCGTTCGTTGGGTTCGCGGGTGTCTCGATCAGGATCATCTTCAACGGTCCGTCCACGTTGAGGAGTGACGCGCTGATGTCCTCCCGGGTGTGGCCGGCGAGGAACCCGATCGACTTGATGCCGAACTCGGGCAGGATGTCGTTGACGAGGTGGTCCGTCCCGCCGTACAGGGGACAGCTGTGGAGCAGGACATCCCCGGGCCGAAGGTAGGCGAGCAGCGTTGTGGCTATCGCCGCCATCCCGCTGGCGAAAACCGCCGCGCTTTCTGCGCCGTCCCACAACGTGAGGCGGTCCTCAACGATCTCGAGGTCCGGGTTGTTGAGTCTGCTGTAGATCAACCCCGTCTTCTCGCCCGGTCGACCCGGTCGCTGCCCGGTGGCTACCTCGAAGAAGGCCTTGCCCTCCTCAGCAGTTTCGAACACAAACGTCGATGTCTGAAAGATCGGACTCTTCAGGGCTCCTTCCGACCATTCCGGCTTGTACCCGTAACCCATCATCAGGCTCTCCGGGTGGAGGTGTTGCTCCGAGATCGTGTCGTCCCACTTCTTCGGCACCATGAGCTCCTTCGAGGCGGCGTCTGTGCTGCCTCGAAACCTACTCGCCGCGTCCCATCCGAATCACGTCACCGCATGTGCTAGCCCGGCAGGGAGATAAGCTCTCCTCTATGCGCCGGATCATCGTGCTCGCATTCCTGGTTCTGCTGGCTTCCTGTTCGACCGCCGATGGGGAGCCGGCGACCACGTCTTCTTCGATTGGCGACGCTTCGAGCGGAGCCTCGACCACAACCAGCACTACCGAAGCGCCTGATGCTTCTTCAACCACTGATGATCCGTCGAGCACCACCAGCACAGAAGCTCCTACGACCACAACCACCTTGCCTCCGCTGACGGGTCTGGCGTACGAGAAGGTTGGAGAAGGCTTCGCCTTCCCTGTCTTCGTCGACGCACCCGCAGGTGACGACCGGCTGTTCGTGGTGACCAAGGACGGCCGAATCCACATCATCAAAGACGGGACCCCGCTGGTACAGCCCTTCTTGGACATCAGCGAGCCCACCAACAACGAGGGGGAGCGGGGATTGCTCGGCCTGGCCTTTCATCCCGAATACGCAACCAACGGTTTGTTCTACGTGCACTACAGCGACCGGCACGGCGACACCAAGATCTTCGAGTACCGGGCCGCCAGCAATCCCGACCTGGCCGACCTGGAAACGGGCCGGTTGATCTTCTACGCATCCCAACCGGCGAGCAACCACAACGGCGGCATGCTGGCCTTCGGGCCGGACGGCTATCTCTACATCGCCCTCGGTGACGGTGGGGGTTCCGGTGACCGGTACGGAAACGGCCAGCGACCCGACACGGTCCTGGGTGCCCTGCTTCGTATCGATGTCGATGGCGGTGACCCCGTCGGCGGAGTCGCCTACGGCATACCCCCGGACAACCCCTTCGTGGACGGCGGGGGAGCCCTCGAGGTGTGGGCCTACGGCCTGCGCAACCCCTGGCGGTTCTCGTTTGATGGGGATCTGCTCTACATCGGTGACGTCGGCCAGAACAAGTGGGAGGAAATCGATGTGGCCCCCGCATCGGACGCAGGACTCAACTACGGCTGGCCGATCATGGAGGGGAGCAACTGCTTCTCACCGAGTTCGGGTTGTGACACCGGCGGGCTCGTACTCCCTGCCATCGAGTACGCCCATAGCGACGGCTGCTCGGTCGCCGGCGGGTACGTCTACCGGGGTGAGGCCATTCCCGAGTTGGCCGGCCGTTACTTCTATTCGGACTACTGCGGAGGATGGCTGCGCTCGTTTGTCTACGAGAACGGCACGGCCACCGATCAGCAAGATCACACGGCTGAGGTTGGCGCGCTGACGAGCGTTACCTCGTTCGGAACCGATGCCGACGGTGAGATCTACGTGACGACCGCCGGCGGGGACGTCTGGAAGCTGGTTGCGGAGCGTTAGAAGCTGGAAGGTCTCCCACTTCATACTTCCCACCACGCTGTTCTCACTGCTCCGTTGCTGTCGGGGTCGCTCGCTACCATCGCCACAGTGAGGTCGGACCCGCCGTAGGGGAGTGCGATGGAACAACCCGTAGCCAGAGTGATCGGAACCGAAGACGCCACCCCGCTGGAATTCTGGGTCGGCGTTGCCGAGGGCCAGTACCTGCAACTCGACGATGTCGTCGCGTTGCACCGGGTCCTCCCGGACGGCGAGATCGTCAACGTGTACGGCATGGTGTCTCAGGTCCGGGCCCGCCATGAAGGAGCCCGCTTCGACAGCGATGTGTTCCTCATCGAAGACGGGATCCTGCCCGCCGAGGTGAGCGAAGCCGCCCAGATCACCGCAACCCGTTTCGAACCGGAGATCTTCGTGCCGCCCCGTCCGGGCCAGGCAGTTGCCAGGGCTGTAGGCGAAGAACGCGACCGGGCACTCTTCTTCGATCAGATGTCCGAACGGCTGCCGATTGGATTGAGTCGCTCCAATGAGCCCTTCTTCGCGAACCTCGAGTTCCTCGACGGCCGGCGTGGCGCCCACGTCAACATCTCCGGCATCTCCGGCGTTGCAACCAAGACCACCTACGCCACGTTTTTGCTGCACTCACTCTTCGCCTCAGGCGCCCTCGGTGCTCGCGCCGTCAATACCAAGGCGTTGATCTTCAACGTCAAAGGCGAGGATCTGCTGTTCCTCGATCATCCCAATATGGCGCTCGACGACGAGCAAAGGAACCGGTACCGGTCGCTGGGGCTGCCTGCGGAGGCCTTTCGATCCGTTGGAATCTTCGCCCCGCCCCGGGCGGGCTCGGCTGCGGCCGTGCCGGACGTCTCCGCCCGCAGTGAGGGTGTCACCTCGTTCTTCTGGACTCTTGCGGAGTTCTGTCGGGAGGATCTGCTGCCGTTCCTGTTTGCCGATGCGGAGGACGACCGGGCCCACTACACCATGGTGGTCTACAACGTCATGGCTCAGCTTCGACGGGCCACCGCGCTCGACGACGGTGGTGTGAGGATCGAAGACGAGACCATCCGCACGTTCCGGGATCTCGCCGATCTCATCACCCGAAAGGTTCAGGATGAAGGAGATCGGTACGAATGGGCGGGTCCGGCCATAGGCACCGGGACCGTCAATGCTTTCGTACGGCGTCTCCAGGGAGCCGTCCGGCACATCGAGCGGCTGATTCGCGCTGATGTGCCCAATCCGGAGCGCCACCGGGTGCAGCTCGAACATCAGGTGACGGTGGTCGACCTTCACAATCTGCACGATCGGGCCAAACGGTTCGTGGTCGGCGTCACCGTGCGGAGGGCCTTCGACGAGAAGGAACAGGCCGGCCAGTCCAAGGAACTCCTGCTGGTCGTTCTCGATGAGCTCAACAAGTATGCGCCCCGCGAGGGGGCAAGCCCCATCAAAGAGATCCTGCTCGACGTGGCAGAACGGGGCCGCTCATTGGGGGTCATCCTGATTGGAGCACAACAGACGGCATCCGAGGTGGAGCGGCGTATCATCTCCAACTCTTCGATCCGGGTCGTCGGCCGGCTCGACTCCGCCGAAGCGGCACGGGAGGAGTACGGATTTCTGCCGACCGTGCAGCGGCAGCGGTCGACCATTCTCAAACCCGGCACGATGCTGGTCTCCCAGCCCGAACTGCCGGTGCCGCTGGTGGTCGAGTTCCCCTTCCCGGCGTGGGCTACCCGGGCCTCCGAGGCCGGGCCCCTGCCGGGCGGCGGTGATCAACCCGATGATCCCTTCGAGGGACTCACGGACTAGCGGGTGGGGTCCGGTACGCTCTTCGGCCCAACCCTTAGGAGAATCAGATGAAGGTCGCCTACATCTTTGCGACGCCGCGTGCGGCCAGCTACAAGCTCGGTCAGATGATCCTGCCCCAACTCGAGGCCGGAACCCACGGTGTCGAGGTGGTGGGGATGTTCTTCTTCGACGACAACACGTTTGTCCTGCGCGAGGGCGATCCGATCGGCGAGCGGCTCTCCAGGTTCGCCAAAGACAAAGGCATGCTGCTGATGATGTGCGACATGTGCGCCCTGGAGCGCAACCTTGCCGATGGCGAGCCTCGCTGGTGCGACCCATCCACGGGGGCCGGACGTACCGAACCGGGCGACTGTCACGTCACCGACACGGTGGCCGGCGTGCAGGTTGGTTGTTTCCCGGATCTCTATGCGGCGCTCGGCGGCAACCCGCCCGATCACGTGATCACCCTCTGAAGGTTCGAGCTCCAAGCTGAAGTTCGGGTCGGCGGCCAGACGACGTCGAACCACTCGAGAAGCAGAGGCGTGTCGCCGTCGATGGGCGTGCCAGCCCGTTCGAAGAAGCCCAGATGCGCTTCTCGCCACCAGGCAAGTGAGCGATCGCCTTCGCCTTCAGCCCAGGCGAAGTCATCGTCCACGTCGTCGAGTCGGCGCACTTCGATCCGGGTGGTCTCGATGATGCAAAGCGGCATCCCGGCCCCGTCGAGGATGATGCTGTAGTCGCCCGGCTGGGGGAGCGCTTCGTTCTCGTAGTCGGCCAACCGCCCGGTCGTGGCCCGTTTCGGCCCTTCGAGCACCAACCGGCCGAGCTGCGTCTGCTGGTCTGAATCGTCGTCGGCGCCGAACGCCCAGGCCGTATAGGAGGCATCGGTGCCGGTGGCCGCCACGAACTCCGCCCAGAACGCCTCGACCGCTCCACCCGGCAGGCTGGTCATCATGCGGGGGCACACCCTGACCGGGACACGGGTGCGCTCTGTGGCTTGGCGGTGATCGCTTGGCCGATCGCGGGGCATTCGTTCACGGTCGCGGGTTCCGCTTCATGGTCGGAAGATATCAGACGAAGACGGCAAACGGCCCGGGCCGGCCTTCGTAGACTGAGCGAACCTGGAAGGAGCGCAATGACGGTGATGGCGGTTGTGTTTGGAGTCGTGGCAGGCGTAGTCCATCTCGGCTTCTGGCTGATGGAGTCGGTTCGGTGGCGCCAACCGGCCGTTTGGAAGCGATTCGGGGTGTCTTCCAAGGAGGAAGCGGACACCCTGGCTTTCGCCATGCTCAACCAGGGCTACTACAACCTCTTCCTGGCCATTGGCGCGATCGCGGGGGCGATCCTGGTTCCTACCGACATCGCCGGTCGTACGACTTTGTTGGGGTATTGCTGTTTGTTCATGCTGGGCGCGGCGGTGGTGCTGTTCGTCGCCCGCCGGACGATGATGCAGGCTGCCCTCGTCCAGGGAGTTCCACCTGCCTTGGCCCTGCTGGCGCTGGCGTTTGTCTGATCGACTTTCCGGGTGGTCGCATGGTGGCTGCCACCTGCGAGCCGTGAGTCGGGCCACAAACACGTTGTGGCTGTAAAACGTAGGCTGGCTGACGATCTACCAACGTTGGATTGGGACACCGCTATTCGACCCGGCCACCATGGTCGACATCCAGCCGACCGACTAGTTCTCGAGCCCCGCTTTCTCCGGTCATGGACCAAGATCACGTAGCGCGGGCCTAATGGCCCTTGTTGATCTCGAGCGCGGCACCTAGCGTTTCTCTCATGGGCTCGCTTGGGCAGGACCATGTGCTTCTCGCCTGAGGCCGACATCGTCGCCGGGATCGTGGTGAGCGGCGTTGGTATCGACGCGTTGAGCCATGTCCGCGAGACCAAGGAATACCCCCTTGCCGCACTCCCGCTGGTGTTGGGCACTCACCTGCTCGTCGAGACTTTTGTCTGGTGGGGTGAAGCCGGTCGAGTTCCGGACTTGGTCGGCCAGGCTGCCGTCTGGCTGTACCTGGCGGTCGCCCTCGGGATCCTCCCGGTGCTCGTTCCGGTTGCGATCCTGGCCATCGAACCAGAGGAGAACCGGCGCCGATGGCTTGTGCCGTTCGTGGTCGTCGGGGCGGGGGTGGCTGCGTTCTACATGGCCGGGGTCTTCACCGGCCCGGTGGGTGCCACCGTGGATGGTTGCTGTCTGGCCTACGACACCGGACCGGGCTACAGCCCCTTGCTCGGTGCGCTCTATGTCGTCGTAACGTGTTTTCCGCTGCTGGCCTCCAGCTATCGCCGGATCGTGGCGTTCGGCGTGATCAATCTGCCCGCCGTGGCCCTGATCGGGTGGCTGCTCGCCAGCAACCTGGCGTCCCTCTGGTGTGCCTGGGCGGCCGTCACCAGTGCCCTCATTGCGCTGCACCTGCGTCGGGACGACGAGCGCCGATCGAAGCAAGCTCCCATCCGTTCGGACACCGTCGCAACCTGATTGGCGAAGGCCTGTATCCGCCGGAGGCGTAGTACCGATGAGTCCGACTCGTCGTAGTCGCCCGGTACCATCGCCATCGTGAAGATCCTCCACACGTCCGACTGGCATGTCGGCCGCACCATCCGCGGCCGGAGCCGGGCCGACGAACACCGGGCCGTGCTGGCCGAGATCGCGGGCATCGCCGCGTCCGAGGACGTCGACCTGGTCCTGGTAGCGGGCGACTTGTTCGATGTGGTTGCCCCCTCGGCGGAATCCGAGCAAATCGTGTTCCGCGCCCTGCTCGACCTTGCCGACATCGCCCCGGTGGTAGCGGTGGCAGGCAATCACGACCATCCCCGCCGGTTGGAAGCCGTTGCCCCGCTGCTCGAGCTGGGCAGGGTGCACGTTGGTTCCACGCTCAAACGGCCGGATGAAGGGGGCGTCATCACCGTCGAAGCCGGGTCGGGAGAGACGGCCCGGATCGCCCTGGTTCCTTTTGTGAGCCAGCGTGCGATTGTTTCGGCCGGCGACCTCATGGCGCTCGATCCGGACCAGCATGGAGGCAAGTACGCCGGCCGTCTGGCCGGGGTGATCGCCAAGCTCACGGAGGGCGTTTCCCTCGACCGTGTGAATCTGGTCGTTGCCCACTTGATGGTGGCCGGAGGCACCCTGGGTGGGGGAGAGCGGTCGGCGCACACCATCTTCGACTACGCCGTGTCCTCCCAGGCCTTCGACGGCTCACTGTCCTACGTCGCCCTCGGTCATCTGCACCGGCCGCAGAAAGTGCCGGCGCCGGGGCCGGTGTGGTATTCGGGATCTCCGTTGCAGATGGATTTTGGTGAGACCGAGGACCGCAAAGCGGTGCTGCTGGTCGAGGCCGAACCGGGCGTACCCGCCCGCGTCCGGGAAGTGCCGCTGTCGGCCGGCCGCCGCCTGCGGCGGCTCCGCGGGACGCTCGACGAGATCGTTGCACTGCAGGACGAGGTGGGCGATGCCTACCTGAGGATCGAACTGGAGGAGACCGCCCGCGTCGGATTGGCCGACGAGGTGCGAGAGCTCTTCCCGGACGCGGTGGACGTGACGATTGCCGCACCGGAGGAAGCCCGGGAGTCCAGTCCTCCGGTGAGGCTGGGGCGCCCGCCACACGAGTTGTTCACGGAGTACCTGACCCAGAAGAACGCCTTCGACGAACGGTTGATCGCGCTCTTCGGCGAGTTGCTGGCGGAGTCGCATGAGGCCTAAGCAGTTGGAGATCTCAGGATTCACCGCGTTTCGTGATCCGGTCACCATCGACTTCCGGGGGGCCGACCTGTTCGCCTTGACCGGACCGACCGGCTCCGGGAAGAGCTCGATCATCGACGCCATGGTGTTTTCGCTCTACGGGTCGGTGCCGCGTATCGGCCAGCGTGATGTGGCGCCGATCGTCTCGCTCGGCAAACTTGAAGCCCGCGTCCGGTTCGAATTCTCCCTCGAAGGGAAGGACTTCACCGTCGCCAGGGTCGTGCGAAGAACGAAGACCGGTGCCTCCACGGCTGAAGCCCGGTTGGAGCGGGACGGTGAGGTGCTGGCCGGGACCGCCGATGAGGTCACCGAGACCGTTGGAAGACTGCTCGGCCTGGGTTTCGACCACTTCACAAAATCGGTGGTCCTGCCGCAAGGCCAATTTGCCGCGTTTCTGCACGACAGGCCTGCGGACCGCCAGAGGCTCCTCCGGGAGCTCCTCGATCTAGGTGTGTACGAAAGCATGCGCGACCTGGCGAAACAGCGGAAAGCTGCCGCCGATGCCAAGGTCCAGGTTCTGCAAACGCAGCTGGAGGAGCTCGCCTCGGCAACGCCGGAAGTAACGAAACTGGCCGAGGAGAAGGTCGCTCGACTCCAGGCCCTCACGAAAAAGGTCGAGCAGGCGGAGCCCGCGCTTCAGGAGTTGAAGGACCGGATCGGATCTCTAACTGAAGCCACGACCCGAACTCGTTCCGCCATCGCGCAGCTGCAGTCGATTGAGGTCCCCGACGGTATCCCGGCCCTGGCCACCCGGCTGACCGAGGCCCGCGAGGCGGCCGGGAAAGCAGACGAGGAGGCCGCGGCCGGGCGTGAGCGGCTCGAGAAACTCGAGACAATCCGGCAATCTCTCCCGGCCGTCGCCGAGATCGAGCGGGTCGTCGGCTTGCATCGTGGCCTCGAGGCCGACGAGGAGCGGTACCGGCTGCTCACGGAGGAGCGGGACAAGAGTTCACAGGAGGCGATCGCGGTTGCGGAGCGACTCGAAGCCGCTGAGTCCGCCACGACGGCCGCCCGCCGTCATCTGGAGTCGCTGGGCCGCAGCCATGCTGCGCACGCCCTGGCCACCACGCTGGTCGCCGGAGAACCGTGTCCCGTCTGCCGGAACCCGGTCGAGCACGTCCCGGCCGGTGAGCCGCCACCGGCACTGGCAGGAGCCGAGGCTGCCCTGGAAGCCGCGCTGATTGCTGAGAAGCAGGCGCGGGAGAGCCACACGACGGTCGGCAAGAGCGTGGCCTCCGAGGAGGCTCGATTGGCAGATCTGATCACTCGAATCGAGACGGCCAGGAAAGATCTCGCGGACGCACCGGACCTCGACAAGGCCATGCAGGTAGTGGCCGAGATCGCTGCGGCAGACGCCGATTTGAAGGAGGCGCGGAGTACAGCCGATCAGGCGGCTCAGGCCGCAGCACGGGCCCGGAAGAACGTTGAATCCATCGAGGGTGAAACCGCTACGGCCAGGCGGAGCTTCGACCAAAGCCGCGACCGGGTGGCGTCGCTCGAACCGCCGGTGCCCGAACGGATGGACCTGGCTGCGGACTGGGCCGAGCTTCGCACGTGGGCGAGCGACACGATCAGCCGCTTGACCGCAGAGTCTGCCGCCGCGGAGCAACAGGGTGAAGACCTGCAGCGTCAAATGAACGAACGGGAAGCAGCCCTCCAGGCGCTCGTCGAACAAGCGGGCCTCACGCTGGCAGGCCGCCCGACCCGCGACGTCATCGTCGACGCGCTGGCCGCTGCGACTCACGAGCTGGAGGCTCTGCGTCGCGCCGTCGTTCGCTCCGAGGAGATCCGGGCGACGATCGGCACCACCACGGAGTCTGCCGAGCTGGCCAAGAGCCTCGGCAGGCATCTTTCGGCTACCGGATTCGAAGCGTGGTTGATGGAGGAAGCTCTGGCTGCCCTGGTGGCCGGTGCAAATGTGCTGCTCGAGGAGCTGGCCGACGGGGCCTATTCGCTCGAAGTCGTGAAGAGAGATTTCCGGGTGGTCGACCACCGCAACGCCAACGAAGCCCGGCTGGTCAAGACGCTCTCCGGCGGCGAGACGTTCCTGGTTTCGCTGGCGTTGGCGCTCTCGCTGGCCGAGCAACTCGCCTCCATGTCGGTTCACGGCGGCAGCCGGCTCGAGTCGGTATTCCTCGATGAGGGATTCGGCTCGCTCGATGCGGAAACGCTTGATACGGTGGCTCATGTGATCCAGGAACTGGGGGCGCGCGGGCGAACCGTCGGGATCGTCACCCACGTTCGGGAGCTGGCCGAACAGGTCCCGATTCGTTTTGAGGTGCGCAAGGGGTCCGGCTCCGCCACGGTCGAGCGGGTGGAGCTATGAAGTTCACCGTCGAACCCTGGGCCCCCGAGTACGGAACCCCGACCGGAGCGGAACTCGAAGAGACGACGGTCGTTCCGGAAGTGGACGTGGAAGTACCGGCCCGTGCATGGGCGCCGATCGCTCCGGCAGGCGACGGTGCGGATTCGGTTCTGTTCGTGGACGGCGTCCGCCGGGTCGATGCGAATGTGTGGATCTCACAGCCGGACGGAACAGCCACGTTGGGTTTGTGCGCAACGTTTGCCGCAGGAGCGGTGCACTGCGACGGAAAGGCCGAACTGGTGGCCGCCGAAGTGCGGCGGGGCCTCTTCACGGCGGCGGCCGGGGCTGCTCCGATCGTCACCCGCCATGCCGAATACGGGGTCCGGGCGGTTGCCGGTTCCACCCCGGAAGAACTGTGGCTGGGCATTCAGCAGCGGATGGGCGAAACCGAGCAGGAGATCGCCGCCCGGCACGCCGGTGATGCGCTCGTCGTCGTCGACGGACCGTTGAGCGGAGCGCATATCAAGGGTGCCGTCGGGTACGTGAAGACCCACCACGTCCAGTACCTTCCACCGGCGCTACGACCGGTGATCGGCGATCTTGGCGCGGGTCAACGGACCCCGTTGTTCCTGACCACGACCGCCTGGAGCCGGTACTCGTGGTACGTGCGGCTGCCCGGTCCGGCCGACCATCCGTGGGCTTCGGTGGTCCGCTGTGAGGCTCCGGCCGATCTCGGGACGGAAGCGGCCACGGAACTTGCGGACCTGGTGACGCTCACGCTGCCACGGTTCGCATCTCACGGTCACAAGGACCCTCGAGCCCCGCAGAACCTCTACCCGATCGGCGGCCTCGAGCGGGCGCTGCGGCGCCGCCTGGGCGATCAAGGCCTGCTGTACCGTTCCCTGCGGGTCGCGGCCGCTCGCTAGCTTGCGTCGATGCTTCCCGGTGTTTCGGCCGCGTCCGCCTTCTCCGGATCGGGTGAGCCCGCCGGGTGTGCAGAACCTGAGCCTGCTGCCTCGCTGCGTCGTTTCGTGAGGCGCCATGCCAGCCAGATCAGGATCGGTACCCAGAGGAACGGAATGACGGCTCCGGCGAACAAGACCAGGATCTGGGCAAGGTCGACGAGAAGTCCCCAGCTTCCCTCCAGGCCTTCGGCGAAGGTGGGGATGCCACCCGGGTCGACGGCCTGAATGAAGACGGTCACCGTGTTGGTGGCCTTGCGGGTCGAGAGGACATCACCATTCTCATTGACGGGGGTGGCCGTCACCGTCGTTGAGGTACGAAGGCTTCGCTCGGCCACGGTTTGTGCGGCCAGCACGATCGATTCGCCCGGTTCGATAGGCGTCTGCGGGTCGCCGTAGATGAGGATCAGATCGTCGAATTCGATGTCCAGGACCGGATCGCGGAGCTCAAATCCGGTGAGCAGCGTGTCACCGACGTTGAACACCTCAAAACACACCGTCACCTGTTCGCCCTGGTCGACCGTGATCCCCGGACTCCCCGGGCAGGAGATCCCCTCATCATGGCCAAGGTAGGTGGTGACGTTGAGGGAAACGGCCGGACGGCTCTCGGCCTCGGTAATGGTGAGGACGATGGTGGCCAGCGCCACCTGATCCTCGAGGGTGCGGAGCGATCCGCGCATCGTCTCGAGCTGGGTCTCACGTTCGAGCAACTCGTTCTCGAGTTCGACGATGGTCGTGATATCGACCGCTCCCTCGAGCAGAGCCCGCAGCCGTTCCACGCTCGCCTCGGCGGTGTTGATACGGCTCTGCACGTCGACGATGCGCTCGGTGACGTCGTCGGCAGAGACGTTCTGGGTGCGGAGATCGCCGATCGATCCGAGGCGATCGAGTGCTTCCTGGAAGTCCTCCGGGGCAACCTTGAAGGTCAAGATGCTCATCGGGGTCGGGTCCCCGGTGGTTCGCTGCCCGAAGAGGAAACCGCCGAGTGCCTGGATTTCCCGGGTGGCTTGCTCGCCTGCGGTCGTGACGTCGGTCACGGCGACGGTGAGATCGGCAGTGAAGATGATGTCACGCCCGAAGCCGGAAGTTTGGAAGACGACCGGTTCGACGCCCCCGGAACCCAGCGCGGTGCCGTCGCCGGCGGACGGTGCCCGGCTTTCGGATGCCATGGTCGTCGTCGTTTCCATGGGAAGATCTTCCCCGTCCAGGGGAGCTCCGATCTCCTCAAAGGTTTCGAGGCTTGCCCTGTCTCCGCTGGAGCAGGCGACCGCCACCAGCAGCAGGACCAATGCGAGGACCAGCAGTTTCAGGGCTGTCGTTTTGGTGTGCATCGTCATGAACCCTCCCGGGTTGTACATCCCTTGGACGCACCGCCGCGGAAGCCGGTTCCCGGCCCGGGCTTGCTCCCTCGAAGAGGTCGGCCTATGGGGGAGAAAGCTGTAGCTGCATCGTGTATTCGATGTGCGCGAAGTGGCCGGGAAGATCCCGTCGCTCGCCCGTAAGTACGAACCCGCAGGATTCGTAGAGTCTCAACGCGGAATCGTTCCCTTCGATCACGCCCAGCACCACGGAGTGTGCACCCGCCTCGGTAGCCCAGGCGACCAGCCGCTCCACCAGTGCCGCGCCGTGGTGGGCGCGCCGGTGAGCAGGGGATATCCACATGCCGACCAGTAGTACTTCGGACGGGTCCTCGGGCCGGGTGAGTCCGATGACCATCCCGCATGCCTGCTCGTCTTCGACGAGGAGGAAGGTGGCCTGGCCGTTTCCGGACGATCCCAGGCGGGCCCGTTCCTTCCAGAGGTCGTCGGGGTATTCGACCGCCTCGGCGTGTCGGGTCAAGAAGGCTTCGGGAGCGTCCTGCAAGGCGGTCAGGCGTACGCGGCGCAGCTCCGGCCAATCGTCCGGTCTGATCCTTCGTATCTCCATTCAGGCCTTTCCCGCTGCCACGCCGACGACCGACGCGAGGGACTCGTTTGCGAACCTGGAAAGCACGGCATGCGCTCGGCTTTTCGTCTCTTTAGCTGTGTTCTGCCTTCGCCTGGCGGGTCATGAGCGAGAGGACGGCGTCGCGGGGGCGGACGCCCTCGTAGAGGACCTTGCCGACCTGCTGGGCGATCGGCATCTCGATACCGTGCTCCCGCGCCAGGTCGAGCACCGCCCGGGTCGTTTTGACGCCCTCAGCCACCATGTTCATCTCGGAGGTGATCTCCTCGAGCGAGCGCCCCTTGCCCAATTCGGTCCCGACCCGGTTGTTGCGACTCTGCGAACTCACACACGTTGCGATCAGGTCTCCCATGCCTGCCAACCCTGCAAAGGTGAGCGGTTCGCCGCCCATGGCCACTCCCAGTCGGGTCAGTTCTGCCAGCGCGCGGGTGACCAGCGTCGCCATGGTGTTGTCGCCGAAACCGAGGCCCCGCGCCATGCCGGCGGCTATGGCCATCACGTTCTTGAGGGCGCCCGCGATTTCACAACCGATCACGTCGGTGTTGGTGTAGACCCGGAACGCCGGCGACATGAATACGTCTTGAAGCGCCCGGGCGCGGTCCTGATCGGTCATGGCGATCACGGTGGCCGCCGGCTGGCCCGCCACGACCTCACGCGCCAGATTGGGTCCGCTCAATACCCCGATGATGTCGTGATCGTGGCCGGGGAGCTCCTCGCGGGTCACCTCCGTCATCCGTTTGAGGCTTGCTTGTTCGATGCCCTTGGTGAGGCTCAACACGGCAGCCCCGGCCGGTACCTGCGGAGCGACCGTAGCCAGGACTTCCCGATATCCGTGCGACGGCACCCCCATGACCACCAGCTCGGCATCGCGTACGGCCGCTTCGAGATCGCTGGTGATCGTGAGGCTGTACGGTATCTCTGCTCCGGGCAGGTATTGCTCGTTGCGACGGTCCTCGTTGATGCGATCGGCCAATTCGGGACGGCGTGCCCAGAGAACGGTGCCATGTTTCTGGGCGGCCAGGCAGGCCACCGCCGTACCCCACGAACCGGCGCCGATGACGGCAATCCTCACGTTGTCCTCCTCCGCGCTCCACCTGCACGCTATCACCCGATGGTGGCGTCCGGCCGGCGAACAGGAAGCGACCTGCTGCCGTTACACTCTCCGGTCCGTGGCACGCATAGGCATCGTCGGCTATCCCAACGTCGGTAAGACAACGCTCTTCAACGCTCTGACCGGGCTCGACGTGCCGACCGCACCCCATCCCTTCTCCACGGTTGATCCCAACGTCGGGGTGGCCCGGGTCCCCGACGCGGATCTCGATGAGGCGGCCCGGGTCGAGCGGTCGGTCAAGCTCGTCCACGCCACGCTCGAACTTCTCGATCTGCCGGCGGTTGCCAAGCCGGGCCATGGGGGAGGGTTCGGCGCACAGCTGTTTGGAAGGCTGCGCGACATGGAGACCCTCGCCGTGGTCTTGCGGTCGTTCGAAGACGACTCCGTTCCGTCTGAGGAGTCCGGTCTCGATCCTGTGGCTCAGGCCCAGGAACTGCTGCTGGAGCTGGCTCTGGCGGACTATGAGGTTTTCGAAAGGCGCCGCGCCAAGCTCGCCAAAGAGGCAACGGCCGACCCCGCTAAGCGGAGCGCAGCCGAGGCCGTCGCCCTGGCAACGGAAGTCCTCGAGCAGGGGACCCAGCTCCGGGCCGGGAAATGGGAACGGGACCAGCTCAATGCGTTTCGGGACCTGGCGCCCCTGACCCTCAAGCCGGCAGTCTGGGTCGTCAATGTGGGAGAAGACGACGTTCGGGCCCATGGGGTGGTCGGTGAGCTGGAAGCCCTGGTTCCCGAAGGCGACACCGTGGTCGTGGTCTCGGCCCGGCTCGAAGAAGAAGGCGCGCAACTTATGCCCGAGGATCGGCGCGAGCTGTTCGAAGGGTTGGGTCTCGGAGAGGGTGCTCTGGCCAAGGTGGTTCGAGCAGCATATGCCGCCATGGACCTCATCAGTTTCTACACGTTGGGTCCAAAAGAAGCCCATGCGTGGACGGTGCGGAAGGGTGCCAAAGCCCCCGAAGCTGCAGGGAAGATCCACTCCGATCTGGAGCGGGGTTTCATCAGGGCGGAGGTCGCCCCCATCGCAATCGTGATCGCCGACGGAGGCTGGGATGCGTCCAAGAAGGCCGGTCATGTGCGGGTCGAAGGCAAGGACTACACCGTCGCGGAAAGCGACGTGATCGTGGTGCGGTTCTCGGTGTGATAATGGTGGTGTGAGCGGCTCTCACTATCGAATTCGGCCGTCGGCGGATCGAGCGACGAGACGGCGGGCCTTGCTCGAATTGCGGCGGCTGATCGAGTCGGGCGACTACCACGTTCCGGCTGATCGCGTCGCAGAAGCTCTCCTGGCTGAGGCCGGTTTCGTGGAACCGGACTCCTCAAGTCGCAGGGGTCCGGATGCCGATGTCAGATAGAGATGGAATCGACCAAGACCTTGGCCGGCGACGGGCCCCGCACCGTCAGTCGTCGTGAGCGCATCGAAGAGCTCCGGCGGTTGATCGAAGAGGGCAAATACGTCGTGCCCGCCATCGATATCGCCCATGCCATCCTCCACGGACGCCCGAAGTGGGGCAACCGCGTGCCGCGTCCGGGCGACCTGCGACCGCTCACCTGATCAGACTTGGATTATGACGAGGCTCCGGCAAGGGGGTAGAGCCGGAGCCTCGCTGGCTCCTCCGGGGAGGAGCCGCACAGGGCCAGTTATCGAGCCGGCGCCAGGGAGTCCGGACTCGGGGCCCAATGCCCTTTTTGGGGGCTTGTTTCCAGGAACGGCTAGCCGCCCCCAGTAACCATCGGATCCTACGTGGGGGTCCTGCAGGGTGTCAAGGTCGATGGAGCGACCATCCGGGTCGATGCCCGAGGACGCAACGAGCCGCGTGATCCCTGCAATACTGCCCACTCCATGCGCGAATCAATCGAGACCTTCGTCCGCAATTTCCCGGAACCGCTCGCGGTGATGCTGCTTGCCACTCTGCCCGTATTCGAGTTACGCGGTGCGATTCCATTTGCGCTCGGCGTGCTGGACCTGCCGGTGTGGCAATCGTATGTGTGGGCGGTCTTAGGGAACCTGCTGCCGGTGCCCTTCATCTTGATTCTCCTCGGCCCGGTCACCGCTTGGGCCGAAGACCATTGGGCGGGACTGCATCGCTTCCTGGAACGGCTCTTCTCCCATACGAGGCGCCGCCATACAACGCGGTTCGACCGATGGCGAGATCTGGCGTTGATCACCTTCGTCGCGATCCCCCTTCCCATCACGGGTGCGTGGAGCGGGGCCCTGGCCGCTTTTGTGTTTGGCGTCGAGCGTCGCAAGGCGTTTGCGCTGATCGCGATCGGCGTTGCGATTGCCGGAATCGTGGTAACCATGCTCTGGCAAGGGGGCAGTTCATTGCTCTCCGCTCCCTGAAGAATCACTACGCTGGGCCCATGACCGGACGCGCGGTTCACTCGAGAGCTCTATCGGCGCTGGCAGCGCTGCTCGTGGCCCTCGCCACCGTACTCTCCGGCTGCGGTGGTGGTCTCGAAGAAACCGCCAGCGGACAGGAAGTTTACGATGCCCGGTGCGCCTCCTGTCACCGGAAAGACCTCAGCGGCGGAATCGGACCCGCCCTCGGCCCGGGCTCCGACGCCGTCGACCGTCCGCTCGAGTACTACGAAATCACGATCTCGTCCGGCAAGGGCAGGATGCCTGCGTTCCGATCCACGCTCACCGAGGAGCAGATCGCGCGGGTGATCGACTACGTCCTCGCCGTGCAGAATGCCGGTTGACCGCACGTGATCCTCGGGCGTTTCATTTCGTCGATCTGGAGAGGTTTGCCGCGACCCGGAGTTTCGAGCGCTGTTGCTCACCGTTCTCGGTCTGTTGGGTTCCGGCACGTGGGTGTATCACCGGTTCGAGGGCTGGAGCGCACTCGACTCGTTGTACTTCAGCGTGATCACGCTGACCACCGTCGGCTACGGAGATCTCTCGCCGACCCGGCCGGGTACCAAGATCTTCACGATGGTGTTCATCATCGTGGGGATCGGGATCCTCCTGGCGTTCATCAACATGGTCGCCAAGCACGCACTCGAAGCCGGCTCGATTCGCGACCGGATCGGGCGCAAGAGACACGATCCCGATCAAGGGAATTGATCGGGATCAGTTGTTGCCGTACTGGGCGATGACGGTGGCCGTCTCCTCCCCATCGTTGTAGCCGACAATGGCCGAGGCGCTCACGTCGCCTTTCGACGCAAAGAACATGACCATGCGATCGCCATCCGCGCTGGAATCTGTGCGACTGACCTCCCAGCCGTCGTCATTGAAGAAATCCCCGTACAGTTCGGCGACGTCTTCGAAGTCGTCGGGATCGAACGTCACGGTGACCATGCTGCTGGCAAAATCGCCCGTCTGGGTAACGACGCCCACGACCTCTTCGTAGTTGGGGAGCGGAAGCGGGAAATCATCCGGGACGTCGGTGCCGCCGATGTTCATCGAACCTTCGTCGGTCTCGATGGAGATAGATCCGTCGTCTTCGTCGAGGTTGACGTCTACATCTCCGCCGCCCTCTTCCTCGAGCTGAGTCTCGATGGCCCCCTCGATGATGTTCTCCGCTGCCTTGCCACATCCGACTGCGACCAGTGCCAGAACAACGAGCACGATCATCAACCGGAACTTTGCCATCTCGCCTCCCGGGTTGTCCGATACTCCGGAAGCTACACCCCTCCTTCGCCGGGTACGCGGCGAAAAGACCGGGTATTGTCCTCACCACATGGAACCAGCGCCCGACCAGAGCCCGCCCGGCGCGCCCCCCGGCGTCACCGCGACCAGGTGCCGGCCTGGTTCCCTCGTGCGCTCGCCATGACGATCGGTGCAGTGCTGGCCACACTCGGGCTTCTGTGGGTCGCCCGCAGTCTCGGCGATCTCCTCATCGCCCTGCTGCTCGCCGTCTTCCTTTCCTTTGCCCTGGAACCCGCGGTGCAATACCTCGCCAAACGGCGCGGCTGGAGCCGCACCGCTGCCACCGCCGCCGTGTTTCTGGTCGTCGGACTGCTCGGGATCGGTTTCCTGGCTGCAGTGCTGACGCCCCTCATTGCCCAGACCGGCGGGTTCTTCACGAATCTCCCCGACTGGCTCGATCAGGTGTCGGTGCGGCTCGAGGAGTGGTTCGGGATAGAACTCAGTCTCGAAGCCGCCGTGGAGGATTTCGACAGTCTGGGGAGTGTCATCCAGAACTACGCCGATGATGTGGGCCGGGGTCTGGTGGGGTTCGGTTCGACCGTAGCGAGTGCGGTGCTCAGCCTGCTTGCCATGGGATTGTTCACGTTCTACTTGCTGGCAGATGGGCCGAAACTGCGGCGCACCATCCTGGCGGCAGTGAAGCCCGACGTGCAGCATGAGGTGCTCAGGATGTGGGAGGTAGCGATCCAGAAGACCGGCGGGTACGTCTACTCGCGGGTTCTCCTGGCTGCGGTCTCAGCCGTATTCACGTACGTGGTTCTGCTGATCGTCGGCGTGCCGTTCGCGCTTCCACTCGCCTTGTGGGTGGGCGTCATCTCTCAAGCCATCCCGGCGGTGGGAACCTACATCGCAGCTGTTGCCCCGGTTCTCGTGGCGCTCTTCACCGACCCCATCAAAGCTGTGTGGGTGGTGGCGGCGCTGGTCGGGTACCAGCAGATCGAGAACTTCGTCCTGCAACCGCGGATCACCGCGAAGACCATGGCGCTGCATCCCGCCGTCGCCTTTGGATCCGTACTGGCCGGGGCAGCGTTGCTCGGTGCTATCGGCGCGCTCATCGCCCTGCCGACCGCCGCCATCATCCAGGCCTTTGTCTCTACATATTTGGAGCAGCACGAAGTAGTCGACAGCGCCCTGGCGCAGGATTAGGACCACATCTAAAAGGGGGCAGCACGTGGGGCCACTCAAAGGTGTAACCGTTGTCGAGATCGCTTCCATCGGACCCGGGCCGTTCTGCGGAATGATGCTGGCCGATCTCGGTGCGGATGTGGTGAGGATCGATCGGGCCGATGCAGTCCATGGTCCCGCGGTCACCGGATCGTCGCTGGATCTTATGAACCGGGGCAAGCGATCGATCGGGATCGATCTGAAGAACCCCCTCGGCATTGAGGCTGTACTGCGCATCGTTGAGCGGGCCGACGCTCTGATCGAAGGTTTTCGCCCTGGAGTGGCGGAACGCCTCGGGATCGGACCTGAGGTGTGCCGCGAACGCAATCCCGCGCTGGTGTACGGCCGGATGACGGGATGGGGCCAGGTCGGCCCGCTCGCCAACAGAGCCGGACACGACATCAACTACATCGCCCTGACCGGGGTGCTGCATTCCATCGGTCGGAGCGGAGAGCCGCCGGTGCCACCGCTCAATCTGGTGGGGGACTTCGGTGGAGGCGGGATGCTGCTGGCGTTGGGGATCGTGGCGGGTCTGTTCGAAGCCCGCACTTCTGGCAGCGGGCAGGTGATCGACGCGGCGATGATCGACGGCTCCGCACTGCTGACGACCTTGATCCACGGTATGCGGGCGATGGGGCTGTGGAGCGATCGGCGGGGCGTCAACCTCCTCGACACGGGCGCTCCCTTCTACGAGGTGTACGAGACGTCCGACGGCGGGTACCTGGCGGTCGGCGCTATCGAACCGCATTTCTACGCCGAGTTCCTCGAGTTGCTCGAATTGGAGGGGGAGATTCCCGAACAGCTCGATGCCGGGACCTGGCCAAACATGAAGGAGCGCATCGCTGCGCAAGTCGAGCGGCGAACCCGCCTCGAGTGGGAAACCATATTTGCCGGGAGCGATGCTTGTGTCGCCCCGGTGCTGACCATGGGCGAAGCTCCCGACCATCCGCACCATCGTGCCCGCGAGACGTTTGTTCGCGTCGACGGTGTGATGCAGCCGGCTCCCGGCCCGCGCTTCGACCGAACTCCGGGGGACATCTCCTGTTCGCCGCCGTTCGCGGGACAGCACACCGGCGAGCTCCTGGCCGAGTTTGGCTTCGACGAAGAGGAGCAAGCTGCGCTGCGCGTCGCAGCCGCCGTCCGTTGAGGAATTGCGGCTGGACCGGATTTCGGACCTGGACCGCTGGCTAGAATCGGTTGAAGACCAGTACACCGTGGGCGACATGGCCCGGCATCGGGCGGTCTGCGGCCGGAGGACAAGCCATGCGTGAGTACACCAGCCCGGGGGCCGTCAAGGTCCCGCCCAGCGACAGCCCTATTGCGGCATTGCTCGCCAGAGCCGATACCCATCCTCAGGTTGCTGCACTTGCCTACCGTGACGGCAATCGTTTCGTAGATATCACCACTGAAGAGTTCGTGAGCCAGGTCATGGAACTGGCTGCCGGCCTGGTGGCGCTCGGGATTGAGCCGGGATCCCGTATCGGCATCTATTCCGCCACCCGGTATGAGTTCACCTATGTCCAGTACGCCATCTGGGCGGCGGGTTGCGCGGCAGTGACGGTCTACGAAACGTCCTCTGCCGAGCAGGTGCGGTGGACGTTGGGTGACAGCGGCGCCGTCGGCGTGTTCTGTGAGTCCCCTGCACTCAAGGCGGTGCTCGATGAAGTGGCGGAGGACCTTCCCGACTGCCACCATCAATTCGTCATCGAGGCGGGAGGACTGGACCAGGTCAAAGCCCTCGCCACCGATGACAGCCGCAAAAAGGTCATGGAGCGGGTCAAAGGAATCTCCCAGGACGACATTGCGCTGCTCATCTACACATCGGGCACGACCGGCCGCCCGAAGGGCTGTGTGCTCACGCAGCACAACTTCATCTGGGACGTCCGCCAGGTGGTTTCTTCACAGATGGATCTGTTCACACCGGGCAATTCCAATCTGATGTTCCTTCCGCTGGCCCATTCGTTTGCTCAAGTCGTCCAGGTGGGGTGCGTGACGATGGGCGTGAAGATCGGGTATTCCACCGGGACGAAGAACCTGGTCGAGGAATTGGGGATGTTCAAGCCTCGCTGGGTGTTTTCCGTGCCCCGGGTGTTCGAGAAGGTCTACAACAGCGCCAAGCACAAGGCCGACTCTGAGGGCAAAGGGAAGATATTCGATATTGGCGCCAAAGTGGCCATCGACTATTCGAAGGAAGAGCAGGCAGGAAGTCTCAGCCTGAAGACCAAGGTCCTCCACGCAGTATTCGACAAGCTTCTGTACGGCAAGCTGCGGGACGTGTTCGGGGGTCGCCTGGAATACGCCATCTCGGGAGGAGCGGCCCTCGGGGATCGGCTCGGGCACTTCTTCCGCGGCATCGGGCTCACCGTCCTGGAAGGCTACGGGCTGACCGAGACGACCGCGGCCACCTTCTTCAACAGGAAAGGCGAAATCAAGATCGGGACGGTTGGGCGTCCGGCACCCGGCGTTTCCGTCAAGATTGCCGACGACGGCGAGGTCCTGATCAAAGGGGGGTGCGTCTTCAAGGGTTACTGGAACAACGAGACGGCCACCAACGAGGTGTTCAGCGACGATGGTTGGTTCCATTCCGGAGACGTCGGCGAACTCGACAACGAGGGCTATCTGCGCATCACCGGCAGGAAGAAGGAACTCATTGTTACGGCGGGCGGCAAGAACGTAGCGCCTGCGGTCCTGGAAGACCTGATCCGGGCCCATCCGTTGATCAGTCAGTGCATGGTGATCGGGGACGCCCAGCCGTTCATCGCCGCCCTGGTAACGGTCGACCCGGAGACCTTCCCCGAATGGGCGGAGGAGAAAGGTCTGGGCGGCAAGAGCATCGCCGAGCTCCGCGACAACCCCGACGTGCAGGCAGCCATCCAGGAGGCCATCGACGTGGCCAACAAAGCGGTCTCCAAAGCCGAGTCGGTCCGGACCTTCCGCATCCTCGACGAGGACTTCACGATCGAGGGCGGCGAACTGACCCCGACCCTCAAGGTGAAGCGAGCGATCATCGGCAAGAAGTACGGCCACGTGATCGACGAGATCTACACGAAGTAGTAGTCAGTACCTAGTACCCAGTATCAGTACCGCTGCCAGCTTCGCGGGAGACCGTAGGGCGAGGGTAGCTCTCACAGGTATGGGCTTCTGCGTACTTCGTGCCGCTGGAACCGCTGCGGGAGACCGCAGGGCGGGAGTAGGGCTGTTGCGATCTGGCTACTGGCTACTGGTGCTGAGAGCTGAGTACTGGGTACTGAGTACTGAGTACTGAGTACTGAGCACTGAGTACGCCTCTCCTCGCCAACACGTTTTCTGGCCCGGTACAGTTGCTGAAACACGAGGGAGGGATTGAATGGCGACTGCTGCAGAACTCCGGACCGAGATCGACGCCGCCGTAGAGGGGCGAACCATTGTTGAGGTGCTGGCTCGCAACGCCCGGGAGCATGGTGCGACCCCGGCCATCCATTGGCGTGACAACGGGACGTGGAAGGATCTCAACTGGTCTGGATACCGGGAACGGGTTGTTGAGGCCGCCGCCGGGTTCATCTCGCTCGGCGTCGAGCGCGGGGACTTCATCGCGTTGATGGCGGCCAACCGGCCGGAGCACGTGATTGCCGATCTCGGGGCCATGCATGCGGCCGCCACACCGGTGACGCTCTACTCGACGCTGGCCACCCCCCAGGTGGCCTATATCGGCGGCCACTGCGGGGCCAAGGTTGCGGTCCTGGAGAACCTCGAGTTCATGAAACGCTGGGAGGCCGCCAAGTCCGAACTCCCCAACCTCGAGTACGTGGTGCTCATGGAGGGTGCGGAGAATTACGAAACCGTCGATTGGGTCCTGTCGTGGGAGGACCTCGCCGAGCGGGGCCGTGCGTTGCTTGCCTCTCAGCCCAACGCAGTCGACGATCGGGCCGGTCAGCTACAACCCGATGACATTGCGACGCTGATCTACACCTCGGGAACCACCGGCACCCCCAAAGGGGTGGTCATCACGCATCGCAACGTGCTGTGGACCGTTGAGTCGACCGAGCGCACCGTCAACCTGCCCAAGCACCCTCGTCTGGTGTCGTTCCTTCCGCTTGCCCACATCGCCGAGCGGGTGGCGAGCCACTACCTCGGCATGTGGTACGTCGGTGAGGTCTGGTACTGCCCGGACATGACCCAGGTACTCGAATACGTGCAGGAGGCCAAGCCGACGCTCTTCGTGGCAGCGCCCCGCGTCTACGAGCGTTTTCAGGCCGGGTTGATGGCCCGGCTTGAAGGCGAAGAAGGCCTGAAGAAGACCCTCGCGATGACGGCGATCAAGACGGGTGAGGAGGTGGTGCGGCTCCGTCAGGCCGGCAAGCCCGTTCCGTTCCTGACGGGACTGAAACACCAGTTGCTCGAGAAGATCGTTCTGACCAAGATCCTGGACGGTCTCGGCATGGGCGAAGTGTTCATCGCTATCTCCACGGCAGCGCCCATCGCTCCCGAGTTGCTGATCTTCTTCCAAGGGATCGGGCTGCCGCTGTACGAGCTGTGGGGCATGAGCGAGTTGAGCGGACCCGGTACCACCAACCTTCCCGGTGCCAACAAGATCGGCACGGTCGGCAAGCCCCTCGTCGGGACGGAAGTGAAGCTGGCGGAGGACGGGGAGCTGATGATGCGGGGCGGCAACGTGACCGCCGGCTACTTCAAACGACCCGAGGACACAGCCGAGACCTTCCTGGACGACGGTTGGCTCGTCACCGGCGACATCGCCGAGATCGACGCGGACGGCTTCGTTTCCATCGTGGATCGGAAGAAGGAGCTGATCATCACGGCCGGCGGCAAGAACATCGCCCCGACCAAGTTGGAAGGTCTTATCAAGAGCCATCCTCTCATCGGGCAGGCCTGTGTGATCGGTGATCGCCGCAAGTACCTCACGGCACTGATTGTGCTCGACGGGGACATGGCGCCGCCGTGGGCCGAACGACAGGGCCTGGTGTTTGAGGACATGGCGACGTTCTCACAGTTGCCCGAGGTGCAAGCCGAGGTGCAAAAGGCGGTCGATGAAGCCAACGAGAGCGTGGCCCGGGTCGAGCAGCTGAAGAGGTTCGTGGTACTGCCCGACGAATGGACGCCGGAGACCGACGAGCTCACCCCGACGCTCAAACTGAAGCGGCGGGTCATCAACGAGAAGTACGCGCAAACGATCGACTCGCTGTACGTCTGAACCACCAGGAGGAAGATGGAGTCGTACGACGTCACGAAGCACATCGCTGCAACACCGGAAACTATCTGGGCCATTCTGACCGATGCAGCCGGGTACACGAGCTGGGACTCGGGAGTCGAGCGGGTCGAAGGTTCGATTGCCCTGGGGAACAAGATCAAGGTCTACTCCAAGATCAATCCCGGCCGGGCCTTCCCCGTCAAGGTGAGTGAACTGGCTCCCTCGTCGAAGATGACCTGGACGGGCGGCATGCCGCTGGGGCTCTTCAAAGGGGTCCGGACCTTCACGCTCACTCCGGAAAGCGAAACGGTCACCAGGTTCGATATGCGCGAGGAGTTCACCGGTCCGCTGCTGTCGATGATCTGGAAGTCGATGCCCGACCTGACGGCATCGTTCGAGCAGTTTGCCAAAGGTCTGAAGGACAAGTCCGAGCAGGCCGCGTAGACGACGGACGCCGACTTGGGCCGGGTATCCTGCCCCGATGATTGATTACCTTTGGTGGCAAACCGCCGTCATCTACCAGATCTACCCGCGCAGTTTCCAGGACAGCACCGGAAATGGAGTCGGGGACCTGGGTGGCGTCATCGAGAGACTCGACTACCTCGCCGGCACGCTTGGCATCGATGGGATCTGGCTTTCGCCCTTCTTCCCGTCGCCGATGAAGGACTTCGGCTATGACGTCTCCGACTACTGCGACGTCGAGCCTTTGTTCGGGGATCTGGCGGTCTTCGACCGCCTGGTGGCCGAGGCCCACGCCCGCGGCATCAAGGCGATCATCGATTGGGTTCCAAACCATACGTCGGACGAGCATCCCTGGTTCGTCGAGTCGCGATCGTCTCGTGCCAACCCGAAGCGGGATTGGTACGTGTGGCGCGACGCCAAACCGGACGGGAGTCCCCCGAACAACTGGGAGGCAGATTTCGGTGGCATCGCCTGGGAATGGGATGACACAACCGGGCAGTACTACCTGCACTCATTCTTGAAAGAACAGCCCGATCTGAACTGGAGGAACCCGGAAGTCGAGGCAGCGATGCTCGACACGCTCCGCTTCTGGCTGGATCGAGGAGTGGACGGCTTTCGCATCGATGTCGCCCATCGGATCATGAAGGATCCGGATCTGTCCGACAACCCCCCAGCGGCCCGGGTGAGCGGCAGTCCCCCGGTGCGGGCGTACGATGCACAGCTTCATGTCAACGATCGGGGCCACCCGGACGTACACGGGGCATTCCGCCGTATCCGCGCCGTTCTGGACGAATACGATCCGCCCCGTTTCTCGATCGGGGAGATTCACGAATACGACTGGAAAACCTGGGCGTCGTACTACGGGAGCAACCTGGACGGACTGCACATGCCGTTCAATTTCGCCATCCTCGAAACCCCATGGACGGCACGGGACGTAGGCGCGCTCGTTGAGAGCG
This sequence comes from uncultured Actinomycetota bacterium, assembly GCA_963707435.1. Classification (GTDB taxonomy): domain Bacteria; phylum Actinomycetota; class Acidimicrobiia; order Spongiisociales; family UBA4744; genus UBA4744. The sequence goes on from CAVPPF010000006.1 coordinate 221,153, forward strand.
TGGAAGCGGCGGTGCCAAGGGGAGGGTGGCCGAACTACGTGCTCGGCAACCACGACGAGGTTCGTATCGCCACCCGCCTGGGTGACGAGCAGACCAGGATCGCCGCCCTGTTCCTGCTGACGCTACGCGGGACCCCAACCCTGTACTACGGGGATGAGATCGGTCTCGAACAAGCCGACATACCCCCCGAGCTCCAGCAGGATCCCTGGGGTCGGAACATCCCCGGCAAGGGGCGGGACGGTTGCAGGACTCCCATGCAGTGGACGGCCGCAGACGGAGCAGGATTCACCCAACCGGCCGTGCAGCCATGGTTGAGGTTTTCGGATGACCTCCGGTCTCGCAACGTTGAGACTCAGCTGGCGGAACCAAACTCAATCTTGAATCTGTACCGGCGAGTCCTGGCCGTCCGCCGGACAGAGCGGGCTCTGCAGGTGGGCGAATATCAGCCTCTGGCTGATGACCGGGTTCTCGCGTTCTGTCGCGACGATGGCCGGAGCCGTATCCTGGTGGCGCTCAACTTCACCGGTGAAGCCCAGCCCGTGGGCGCTGCTGTGGACTTCGGGACGGGGGAACTGCTGGTCTCAACCGGGCTCGATCGAACCGGACCGATCGAGCTCGACGGCCTGGCTCTGCGACCCAACGAAGGTGTGATTATCAAGATACGTTGACCCGGGTACCACCGGGGTCACGTGAGCGTCCGTTTCGTCGGCCATCGCCAGCGTTTGCGGTTGCGCCAGCCCGCTGCGATCAGTGCGACAATGGCCAGCAACCCGACCGCCGGCAGGACATTGCCGGTGCCCGTTGAAGCTGCGGCCGCAGGTTGCGGAAGGCTTGGGGTCGATCCGGAACCGGTGAGGGCAACCCCGACCGACCGCGAAGCGAGAACCAGAGGGGGATCGCCTTCGGTGACGACCTCGATCCGGTGCTGTCCGACCGCCAGATCGGCCGGCAGAACCCGGGTGAAGGTGAGTTCCGTTCCGGTCGTCACAGCGGCCGGTTCACCCAGCTGCTGTCCATCGAGCAGGAACAGGACCTGGGAGTACCCGGCGACGATGGCCTCGAACTGCAGCGTCAGTGTGATCTCGTCGCCCGGTACCAAGGCGAGGGGCGCTACCGAAAAGGAAGTTGCCGATAGGCCGATGGCTTTGGTCGCGGCCTCGATCGTCTCACCGAGCACCTGAATGCTTGGCACCAAAGTCGTCGGTAGAGGAGGGCTGAATGTCGACGGAATCGAGCTTTCGGACGTAGTGGCCGCGGTGGTCGTTGTCTCAGGAGCCGTGCTGGTCGTCGTTGCCAACGTCGTAGTGGTCGTCACCTGTGTCGTGGTGGTGGTCGCCGGCGTCGTGGTGGTTGTGGTAGGCGTGTTGGCAACGGTAACGATGATCGAGTCGGTAGATGTCTGTCCACGACGATCGGTGGCGGTAGCCGCGAGCGTGTGGCTGCCGTCCTGGACGTTCGTGGTGTTCCAAGTGACCGACCAGCCGTTGAAGCCGAAGTAGTCGATCCCGATGCTGGCGCCGTCGGCGAAGAACTGCACCCGGACGGCACCCTCCGCGGAGGCCAGGACGGAGACGTTGCCGGACACGACGGACCCGCCTGCCGGACTGGTGATCCGAACGTTCAGGGCCGGGTTGTTGTCGACGTTGATGGAAATCGAGTCTCGAGAAGATCGTCCGACCGTATCGGTCGCAACTGCGGTCAGTGTGTGGGCACCGTTGGGAACCGTCGTGGTATCCCATACAGTCGACCAGGGGCTTGCGTTGTCGGTACCGATGAGGGTGCCGTCGACGAAGAAGTCGATCCGGGTCACCACGGGGTCGTTGCTGGTGGCTGCAATCAAGGTTGTCGTGCCCTGCAGATCGGCGCCGGGCGACGGCTGGGTTATGGACACGGTGGGCATAGGGACGTCGGGGTCGACGATCGTTGCCGTTGTCGACAAGGAGGCGGTCGCGTCGTCGTCGTCGGTGACGGTGAGGGTCACGGTGTAGAGCCCGGCGGTCTGGTAGGCGTGATCCGGCGTATCGCCTTTCCCGGTCTTCCCATCGCCGAAGTCCCAGCGATAGCTTTCGATCTTGCCATCGACGTCTCGTGAGCCGGTTCCGTCGAATTTCACTTTCTCGCCGACTGCTCCGACGTAGGGTCCACCGGGATCGGGAACCGGTGCCTGGTTCGGCAGAATGGACGCCGTTGTGGATGCCGACGCGGCGTTGCCAGCGTCGTCGGTAACGGTGAGCGTGACGACGAAGGTGCCTGGACTCCGGTACGTGTGGTCGGGCGTCTTGCCACTGCCGGTGCTGCCGTCACCAAAACTCCAAAGGTAGTCGTCGATGTCCTCGTCCCCCTCGGTGGATCCAGAGCCATCGAACTCGACCTTCTCGTCGACAACCCCGGTATAAGGGCCGCCAGGATTCGCGGCCAGGTCGGCCAGGGCTGGAGATGCAAGGATCGGGGTGAGCAGAAGCGCCAGAACCACCGTCTTGGCGAGGAGACGGCGTCCGGTCACCACCCGCGCGCGGTTCATCAACGTGCGGTGGCGCGGCTCAACAGGCGAATGCCCCTTCAATTCGCTGCCTCCCGAGCAATCGAACTCTCGACCTCACTATACGAGCGTTCGCACCAGTACGCATAGTGGGGATCCGGCCTACGGACGCCCCCGGGCGGCGAGGCGCCGAACGATCATCTTCCGCCGGTACCAACCGGCGGCCGCGAAACCCGCAGCCGTCACGGCTGCTGCTCCACCGATGACCACGGCCAGGACGATTCCGATAGGAGCCGACGGTTCCGACGGCGCTCCCGGCTGGGGATCTTCCTCGCTCGCTTGAACGCCGGCGACCACCCCTACCGTGCGGGATGCCAGGACTTGCGGGGGCTCGTCGGTGGTCAGGACCTCGACTCGATGCAACCCGACCTGGAGGCCGGTTGGCAGTGTCCGGGTGAAGACGGCGGTAGCGCCGGTACCGGCGCCCGGGTCCCCGGCATTGACCGTAGCGACGTCTCCCAGCGGTTCACCGTCGAGATGGAACACGACCTCGGCCTTTCCGGGGACCTCGGCCGCCAGCGCAACGGTCAGAGCTATTTCACCGCCGGCGGAGACCGTCGGTGGGGCCAGTGAGAATGCCGTGGCGGACAGGCCCGTTGCCGGGGTGTCGATCTCAACGAGCGGTGGTGCAGTGGTTGGGGTCGGCGGCGAGGTGGTGGCTGTGGTGAAGGCCTGAATCGTGACCGTGTTGGAGTCAGCGGCCGTTTGGCCGCCCCGATCCGTTGCCACCGCCCGAATCGTGTGTTGTCCAATCGTGGCGCGGGTGGGGTTCCAGACGGCCGACCACCCGTTCGAGGGCACGGTGTCGACGCTGATGGAGGTTCCGTCGACGAAGAACTCAACTTGCTCAACACCGTCATCATCGGAGGCGTTGGCCGAGATCAGAACGATGCCGACTCCGTAGATGGTTGCTCCGTCACGAGGGCCGGTGATCGTCACGGATGGGAAGAGGTCGTTGTCGACGGTCACGATGACCGAATCCAGCGTCGTCTGACCTCTGCTGTCCCTGGCGATGGCCCGAATGGTGCGTCGTCCATTGTCGACGCTTCTGGTGTTCCAGCTGAGGGTCCAACCGCCGCTGGGATTGGTGTCGGTGCCGATGCTGTTCCCGTCCACGAAGAACTCGACTTGATCGATGTCGACATCGTCTGCGGCCGAGGCTGAGATCGTCACCCGTTCGCTGACGACTGCCAGGGGCGCCGGACGGGTGATATCGACCGTGGGAGGCTGGTCGACGGTCACGAACACGGCCGCACTGGTCCCCGTCTTGCCGGGAAGGTCGGTGGCCGTCGCGGTCAGCGTATGGCGTCCGCTGGTCACGTTGGCGGTGTTCCAGACGACGCTCCACCCCCCGATACTGCTCGAGTCGGTGCCGATGCTGACTCCATCGACGAAGAACTGGACCCGGCCGACGGCCTTGTCGTCGGTGGCGGTGGCGGTGATCGTGACGGACCCGGAAACGGAGGTGTTCGTGGCCGGAGCAGTGATGCGGGCCGTGGGTGCCACGTTGTTGTCAACAACGAAGGTCACCGAAGTCGACGTCGTGGTGTTCCCGAACCCGTCGGTGGCCCGGGCAGTGACGGTGTGGGAGCCGTCTGACAGGGTTGTGGTCGTGACCGTTGCTTCGTAGCTGGTCGTGAAGGTGTTGTACGTGGCGGGTTGCCAGAGGCCGGCGTCGATCCGGTATTCAACGTCGAGAGTCCCGGCCGTGCTTTCCACGTCGGTTGCACTGACCCGCACCGTCAGGGGGCCGGTTGCAGTGGCGCCACTGGACGGGGTCGCCACGGACACCGTGGGTGCCGCATTGGCCGTGACGGTCACCACTGCGGTATCGGTATCGGTTGTCCCGTCGTCGTCGGTGACGGTGAGGGTGATGGTGTAGCTACCGCCGGCGGCGTACGTGTGGATAGCCGGTGCAAACGTAGAAGCCGGCGTACTGGTCCCGTCTCCCCAACTCCATGCGTACGTGCTGATCGAACCGTCGCTATCGGTCGATCCTGCTCCGGTCACGCTGACCGTGACTCCTGCCGTACCGGTGTAGGGGCCCCCGGCGTCGGCGACGGGTGTCACATTGATGACTGCAGTGGTCGTATCGGCCGCCGATGAAGCGCCGTCGTTGTCGGTGACCGTAAGTGTGACGACCTTGGTTCCGCCGGTTGAATAGGTGTGGGTCGGATTTGCAGCCGTGCTGGTGGTTCCATCTCCGAACGTCCAGAGGTAGGAGGCGATGGTGCCGTCGGAGTCCGTCGATCCGGCACTCGAGAAAGAGACGGACGATCCGGTCGACCCCGTGTACGGCCCGTTGGCATCGGCGGTGGGCGGCTGGTTGTTGTTGACGGTGAAGCTGCGGGCAGCGGTGGTGGTGGTGTTGCCGAACCCGTCGGTGGCGCGGGCGGTCACGGTGTGGGTTGCATCGCTGAGGGTGCTGGTGTTGAGCGCCCGCTCGTACCGCTGGTTGAACGTGTTGTAGGTGGTCGACAGCCAGGTGCCGCTATCGATGCGCACTTCCACGTCGAGGCTGCCGGGGGACGTCTCGGTGTCGCTGGCCTGGACCCGGATGGTGATGGTTCCCGAGACGGTCTGGCCGGCGGAAGGATCGGTAATCGAGACGGTGGGCGGCTGGTTGCCCGAGATGGTGACGGTGGCCGTGTCGGTGTCGGTGGCGCCATCGTTGTCGGTGACGGTGAGGGTGATGGTGTAGGTACCGGACGAGCTGTAGGTGTGGATGGCCGTTGCGAAACCCGAGGCCGGACTGCTCGTTCCGTCACCCCAGTTCCACCGGTAGGTGGCGATGTTGCCGTCGGGGTCACTCGAAGCGGCTCCGGTGACGGTGACTGAGACGCCGGCCGTTCCGGCGTAAGGACCACCGGCGTCGGCGGTGGGCGGCTGGTTGTTGTTGACGGTGAAGCTGCGGGCAGCGGTGGTGGTGGTGTTGCCGAACCCGTCGGTGGCGCGAGCGGTCACGGTATGGGATCCGTCGCTGAGGGTGGTTGTGTTGAGAGCTCGCTCGTACCGTTGGTTGAACGTGTTGTAGGTGGTCGATTGCCAGGCGCCGCCATCGATACTGACTTCAACATCGAGACTGCCGGGGGACGTCTCGGCGTCGGTGGCCTGGACGCGGAGTGTGATGGTCCCGGACACGGTCTGGCCGGGGGTTGGTTCCGTGATCGAGACGGTGGGAGACTGGTTACCCGAGATCGTGGCGGTGGCGGTGTCGGTGTCGGTGGCGCCGTCGTTGTCGGTGACGGTGAGCGTGATGGTGTAGGTGCCGTTGGTCGCGTAGGTGTGAACTGCCGTCGGGAGGGAACTGGTGGTATCGGCCGTACCGTCACCCCAGTCCCAGCGGTAGTTTGAAATAGTGCCGTCCGAGTCCGATGAAGCCGCGCCGGTGACGGTGACAGGGACACCGGCGGTTCCCGGGTAGGGGCCCCCGGCGTTGGCGTTCGGGCGGGCGTTGATGGTGGCGGTGGCGGTGTCGGTGTCGGTGGCGCCGTCGTTGTCGGTGACGGTGAGGGTGATGGTCTTCGTTCCCCCGGTGGTGTAGATGTGGCTGGCGGTTGGTGACCCGCTGGTGGTGTCGGGGCTGCCGTCTCCCCAGTCCCACCGGTAGGTGGTGATGGTGCCGTCGGAGTCGGTTGAGGCGGCTCCAGTCACGCTGATCGACGACCCTGCGTTACCAGAGTAGGGACCCCCGGCGTCGGCAGTGGGAGCCTGGTTGTTGTTAACGGTGAAGCTCCGGGCGGCGGTGGTGGTGGTGTTGCCGAACCCGTCGGTGGCGCGAGCGGTCACCGTATGGGATCCGTCGCTGAGCGTGGTGGTGTTGAGGGCTCGCTCGTAGCGTGAATTCCCAGAGTTGTACGTGGTCGACTGCCAGGCGCCGCTGTCGATGCTCACTTGGGTGATGAGATTTCCCGCCGACGTTTCGGCGTCGGTGGCCTGTACCCGGATGGTAATCGTGCCCGATACCGTCTGGCCGGCGGAAGGATCGGTAATCGAGACGGTGGGCGACTGGTTACCCGAGATGGTGGCGGTGGCGGTGTCGGTGTCGGTGGCGCCGTCGTTGTCGGTGACGGTGAGGGTGACGGTATAGGTACCGGCCGTGGCGAACGTGTGTGATGGGGTGGAGCCGCTGCTGTTGGAGGTGCCGTCACCCCAGTTCCATGAGTAGGAGGCGATGGTGCCGTCCGGGTCGTTTGAGCCGGTCCCGTCGAAAGTGATGGGGATCCCGGCCGTGCCCGTTCTGTTGGGTCCGGCGTTTGCAACCGGATCCTGGTTGGGTGGGTCGGAGATGGTGGCGGTGGCGGTGTCGGTGTCGGTGGCGCCGTCGTTGTCGGTGACGGTGAGGGTGACGGTATAGGTACCGGCCGTGGCGAACGTGTGTGATGGGGTGGAGCCGCTGCTGTTGGAGGTGCCGTCACCCCAGTTCCATGAGTAGGAGGCGATGGTGCCGTCCGGGTCGTTTGAGCCGGTCCCGTCGAAAGTGATGGGGATCCCGGCCGTGCCCGTTCTGTTGGGTCCGGCGTTTGCAACCGGATCCTGGTTGGGTGGGTCGGAGATGGTGGCGGTGGCGGTGTCGGTGTCGGTGGCGCCGTCGTTGTCGGTGACGGTGAGGGTGACGGTATAGGTACCGGCCGTGGCGAACGTGTGTGATGGGGTGGAGCCGCTGCTGTTGGAGGTGCCGTCACCCCAGTTCCATGAGTAGGAGGCGATGGTGCCGTCCGGGTCGTTTGAGCCGGTCCCGTCGAAAGTGATGGGGATCCCGGCCGTGCCCGTTCTGTTGGGTCCGGCGTTTGCAACCGGATCCTGGTTGGGTGGGTCGGAGATGGTGGCGGTAGTGGTTGCCGGTGCGGATGTCTCTGCTCCGCTGTCCGTGACGGTCAGCGTTACGGTATAGGTGCCTGCGGAGGCGTAGATGTGGCTGGGATTGGCTGCGGTGCTGGTGCCGCCGTCGCCGAATGTCCATGCGTATGCAGTGATGGTGCCGCCGTCCGCTGTGTCATTTGATCCGGCGCTGGAGAAAGAGACTGCCACGCCCGTCGTACCCGTGTACGGACCATTAACGACAGCTATGGGGAGGGTCGCCCACGCCACCCCCGTCATCAACGGGCTGACCATGAGGGCGAACGCCGTCAGCAGAGCAAACGCTGATTGCCCAAATCGCTTTGCCGCCATCGTAAAGATGCGGTTCCCAGTTGCCGACACTGCCGATGCCCCGATTCCCGCGTTTTCCGTGACCCTCCGCCGGGCCAACTCCTGCCCTCATCCGTGTTACCACGCGCAGTGGTAAGACCATCACTGGTCGGACCTTCAGCTTACTAGGAGTGGGCAGCCAGGGATAAGGGGCGCTCGCCTCATTTCGGCGGTCGGACGCTTGCGTGCGGTCGTGCGCCTACCCGGCGTCAGGGTCGGGAACGACAACCAGAAGCGTTCCGCCTTCGACGCTGATCGACACCGACTCGCTCTTGAACTCGTTGCTCACGCCGCGAGTTGAGCCGGCCTCGAGATCCTCGCCGTTGAGGTTCCACCGGAGCCCACTGGTCTCGACCCCGCGCACCCGGCCGCCCACGGCCAGCAGTGACACCGAGGCGCCGATCTTTCCCTCGAGCGTCAACCCGCCGTGCACTGCGTACAGGCGATCCCGACCCGCCCGCCATTCGATCTCGAGATCCGCGAAAGCGGGGGAGGGGAGCAGCAAGGCGTTGGCGAGGTAGTGGTCCTGTCTCCCGCCATGCCCGCCGATCACGATCACCTTTTCGGCGCCCTGGCGCCGGGCTGCCTGCAGCGCCAACTCCATGTCCGTGGCGTCCTTGTAGACGGGGTGCCGCTCGATGGCAGTTCGGTGGGCTTCTGCTTCCTGGCGCCCGCCGGCGCTGATCGAGTCCAGGTCACCGACGAGGAGGTCGATCTCAAAACCCGACTCCCGGGCCCGGTCCAGCCCCGAATCGGCCGCGATCACGAAGGCGTCCGCAGGCAGGTTGAGCACCGCAGATGGAGGAATGGGGTCGCCACCGGCGAATACGATCACAGTCTCTGACATGGTTTGGTCACCCTAGAGGGTGAGGCCGGGCTCGAGTAACGGGTGAGGTCGCGAACTACAAAATCGTCTTACGCGCAGCCGGCGCGTAAGAACCACCTTGACCTGGCCTTTCACTTCCCGCACGGTCTACCCCGGTGCACCTCGACCAAAACCCTCAACCAAAGGTTGAGGCCGTTCTTGCGTGAGAAACCTGCGCTATGCGCAGGAAACTCACGCAAGAACGGGTTTGAGATAGCGGTCGAGCCAGGCCAGGACCTCGCCGTACCAGTGGATCGAGTTGCGGGGTTTGAGGATCCAGTGGTTCTCGTCCGGGTAGTAGACGAGCCGGGCGTCGACCCCCTTGGCCTTGAGCACCCCGTAGAGCTCGAGTCCCTGGGTGACCGGCACCCGGTAGTCCTTTTCGCCGTGGATCACCAGGGTCGGGGTGCTGTAACCACCGGCATGAGCGCTCGGGCTCCACCGCTCCACCCGCTCACGATCGTCGAAGTACTCGGCGCCGTATGCCCGCGGCCGGCCCTGGGTGAAGTCGCTGGCGTACATGCCGCCGAGGTTGGTGACGGCGGCATGGGCGATGGCACATGCGAACCGATCGGTCTGGCTGGTGAGCCAGGCGGTCATGTATCCGCCGTACGAGCCGCCGGTGACCGCTATCCGGTCCGGATCGATGAACCCCCGTTCGATCAACTGGTCGGTGGCCGCGAGGATGTCTTGGGTCGGCTTGTCGCCCCATTCGCCGTGGATCGACGTTGCGAAATCTTGCCCCCATGAGGTCGAGCCGTGGAAGTTGACCATCGCCACGACGTATCCGGGAGCGGCGAAGGCATGGGCGTTCCATCGGAAGTGGAAGAAGTCGCCGAATATCCCGTGCGGGCCGCCGTGGATCTTGTGGACGAGGGGCCAGGTCGTGGCCGGGTCGAAGTCCGGCGGATAGACCAGGTACCCCTGGACCGGGTTGCCGGCGGCGCCGACGAATTCGACTTCTTCAACATCACCGAGGTGGAGCAGACCCATCACCTCGTCCGTGAAGTTCGTGACGGCCCCGCCGTCTCTGCCGACTTCGAGGATTTCGTTCGGTCTGCTGAGCTCCTGGTATTGGGCAAAGATCCGGTCGCCTGCCGGAACCGGGGAGCCGTAGGTGCCACCGGTCGCGATCGGCTCCGGTGTCCCCGGAGTCAGCCCGAGCCGGTACAGGTTCACCCTGCCGCGGTCCTCGGCGGCGAAGACCAAGGTTCCGTCCCGGGTGAACTCCCAGCCACCGGCCGAGCGGTCCCAGTCCTCGGTCAGGACCTCGTGCTCGAGTTCGGCCCGGTCGTACCGGACGAGGCGGACCCGATCGGCGTAGAAGTCGATCTCGCGCTGCATCCCGTAGACGATCGAAACTCCGTCCGGGCTGTAGCGCGGGCGACGTTCGTGACCTTCTCCGTCCGGCGTGAGACAGGTAGCGACTCCGCCTTCGATCGGCAGGGTGAAGAGGGCAAACCGTGGCCGGTCGTGCGGAGGTTCACTGGTGTCGGCAGAGAAGGCGATTTCCCGACCGTCGGGTGAGATGTCGAATTCGTCGCCGGGTGTCTCCCAGTTCCACCATCGAGTCGAGTCGGGGGTGAGATCGATCAGCGTTCGTGAGGTCAGATCGAGACGGAAGAGGTGAGGGACCCGACCGTCGGTGAGCCAGCGGTCCCAATAGCGGAACACGCGGTCCTCGGTGACGTGGGCCTTCACAGGATCCTCTTTGCGGCTTGCGGCGAGCTGTCGCGTGGCCTCGAGGTCGAGTGCATCTTTGAAGACGGGGGCTACCACGATCAGGCCGGTTCCGTCGGGGAGCCACTTCATCCCGGCGGCACCGAGTGGCAGGTCGGTGATCGGCTCGGGCTCGCCGCCGGCGAGTGGCAACACGTGAACCTGGGAAAGCTCGTCGATGTCGCGCAGAAACGCGAGGTGGGTGCCGTCCGGGTTGACCACCGGACTGGTGCTCGAGTGGCTGGTCGCCGTGAGCGGGTCGACCCGTCCCTCCTCGACACGATGCAGTCGGGTCGTTCCCTTGTTTTCGTCGAGATCGTAGGTAGTGACGGGAACCACGATGAAGCTTCCGTCCGGGGAAGGTGCCGGTTGGCCCACCCGGGGGATCTTCCACAGGTCTTCCGGAGTGATGGTGTGTCGCATATGGCGAGGATAGTGCCGTGGGGGTGGGCCTATCCCGGGGCAGGCGACCAAAAGACGATGTCGCCGGTAGCAACTGCCTCCGGTTCGGCCCCATCGTGGACTCGCTGGACCCAGACGGTGGCATCACCCGTCTCGGTGAGCCCGGAGTAGGCGAAGGCGGATCCGTCGGGCGCCCAGAGGGTGTGACTGCGGGAGTACTGATCCCAGAAGGGGAGATACGACGCTGCGAAGGCCGGTGTCGGGTTGACGCGGGCATACATCTGTGAAGTCGATCCGTCCCACACAGCCCATCGGAACGTTGGATGATCGATCCCTCCCTCGGAGGCCAGATACAGCAGCGCGGTACCGGATGGGCTCCACTGGAACGCCAGGACGGGTTCCTGGCTCACCGTGGTCGCTTCTCCGGACTCAACCTCTGTGACGACCAGCGGGCCGAAGTTGAAAGCGGTCCTGTCCAGCGTTGCGGAGTGGGCGATCCGGCTCCCGTCTGGACTGAGCTCGAACGTTGCCACTCCCGAGAAGACCCCGAACGCATGCAGGACGTTGCCGGAGGTGTCGGCGATCACGATCTCCTGTCCGTTCGACTGGAATGCCCCCGTTCTGACGCCTCCCGTTGCGGGCGGGGTTCCGATCGCATAGACCAACCGGGTCCCGTCCGCGGCCCACTGCGGGGCCTGGAAGCGGGCTTCCGTCCGCTCGAGTGCGGCCGGCGCTCCGTCGGGTTCCAGCAGTGCGATGCTGTCCGCATTGGTGTGGGTCAGCAGCGTGCGGCCATCGGGTGACCAGGCGAAGTAGTACGGCTGGGCCTCGTCGATCACCCGGATCTCGGCGTCCACGATGCCGAGATCCACGTTCCCGCCGGGACCGCCGCCGAGAAACGCAACACGGTCCCGGGTTGGGCTCCAGAAGTAGTAGAACGGAGCAACCGGAGAGGCGACTCGTTCGAGTTCTTCGCCGCGCGGTCCCGACGTCACCACGAAAGCTTCCGGAATTTCGCTCATGTGGTCTACCTCGGTCCACACCAGACGTTCACCGTCGGGTGACCATGTGGGTTGAATTGCGACCAGACCCGGCCCTGCCTCGACGAGGTCGGCGCGGTCCGAACCATCCGGTTTGATGGTGAAGATCGAGGCGTCGTCGTGTCCTACCACCAGCAACCCGCCCGGATCCGGGGCCGGCCCGGCGGTGGTCGACCCGAGACCATCGCCAGTACAGGCGGCGATGATGACCGCCAGGGCGGGAAGAAGAAGGACGAGGGAACGGGAACGCATCACCAGATCGTACCGGTGTTCAGACACCACCTCCCGGCCCCGCCCACAGCCCCCTACCGGAGGGAGTCGCGATTGAGTTCCGCAACCCGGGCGCGGAGCTGCGGCGTGAAGGCGCCGGCAGGCATGCGCCATCTCCAGTTTCCGCCCAGGGTGCCGGGGAAGTTCATCCGCGCGCTCGTCGGGAGACTCAGCACATCCTGAAGAGGAGCAATTGCAACGTTGGCCGTGGATTTCCAGGCGGCGCGGATCAAGTCCCAGGAGATGTCCTCGCCGGTGACCCCGAGGTACTCGGCGGCGAACGCTCGTTCCTCTTCGGTGGCGGACTCCCACCAGCCGAGGGTGGTGTCGTTGTCGTGAGTGCCCGTATAGACGATGCAGTTGGTCGGGTAGTGGTGGGGAAGAAACTCATTGTCGAGGCCATCGTCGAACGCGAACTGGAGGATCTTCATGCCGGGCAAATCGAACTCGTCGCGGAGCACGAATACGTCCGGATTGATCTCCCCGAGATCCTCAGCGATGATCGGCAGTTCACCGAGTTCATCGGTGACGGCTTGGAGAAAGCGGGCGCCGGGTCCGGGCAGCCAGCGTCCCTCGACCGCCGTTGTGGCCGTGCCGGGGATCTCCCAATAGTCGACAAAGCCCCGGAAGTGATCGACCCGAACAACATCGACCAGCTTGAACGCGGCCCGGAAACGGGCCAGCCACCACCCGTAGCCGCGCTCGCCGTGGACGTCCCACCGGTAGAGCGGGTTGCCCCATAACTGGCCGGTCTTCGAGAAGTAGTCGGGTGGAACGCCAGCGACAACCGATGGTTTTCCCGTCTCGTCGAGATGGAACAGGTCCCGGTTCGCCCACACATCGGCCGAGTCGTGTGCGACGAAGATGGGGAGGTCCCCGACAATCATGACGCCGGTCTCCTGGGCGTGGGTCCGTAGGGCCTTCCACTGTCGGAAGAAGAGGAACTGGCGGAACGCATGGCGGGTGACCTCTCCGGCATATGCAGCGCGGGCTTTCTGGAGCTGCAGCGGGTCCCGGTCGCGGAGCGGAGCGGGCCATTCGGTCCAGGGTTTCAGGTTGTAGAGATCTTTGATGGCCATGAACAGCGCGAAATCGTCCAACCACTCGTGGTTGGAGATCCGGAACTTCTCGAACTCGGCGCGGAGCTCCGGGAAACCACCGCCCTGGAAACGATCCAATGCTGTATCCAGGAGCTTCAGCTTCCAGGAAATAACCGGGCCGTAGTCAACATGGTCTTGCGGGAAGTCGGGATGGTCGGCGAGATCGTCGGCCGTGACGAGCCCTTCGGCCAGGAGGTCGTCCGGGCTGATGACATAGACGTTTCCGGCGAACGTCGAGAAGCACTGGTACGGCGAGTCTGCGTATCCGGTCGGACAGAGCGGCAACACCTGCCAGAGCTTGCACCCGGAAGCTGCGAGATCGTCGAGCCATTGATGGGCCGCAGGGCCGATGTCCCCGATCCCGTAGGGTCCGGGCAGGCTGGTGGGGTGCAGGAGTATCCCGGCGGAGCGTGTCAGGTGCATGGAGGTCATTATCGCCGCGGTCGTGCAGAGAGCGCGAATCGTGTGCGGTGAGGGTGCAGGTCGTTCGCCTGTTGGAGCGGCATCGTCGAGCGCGAGATTCGTGGATCTTCCGGCGACGCTGAGGAGCGCTCAGTCGGGGTCGATCACGATGTCGAGGCAGCCGTATCCCCGGCGGAGGGCGTGTTCGACATCCTCGGGGGTTGGGCCGCGTGCGAACAGGAAGCCAAGGTACCGGTCGGCTTCGGGCAGCGGCCGGACCCGGCGGCCGGGCGGGATGGTGATGTCGAGCCCGGTGATCCCGGGAATCTCTCTGGCCTCATCGATGCCGTTGACCGTTCTGAGGACTCCGGCATGGGGGATGGGAAGCATCATCACGCCGGACGCAGGGTCCTCTCTGCGCGTCTTGCGGAGCGGCCGTCCCAGGGCATGACGCAAGAGGACAACCTCGAGGGGTGTCCCGAGAAGGCCGAAACGGAGGGACCTTCCGCAGAGACCGCCGATCGAGCGGGCGGCCGCTTCGAGGAATGTCACTTGATTCCCGTCGACCCGAAGCTCGGCGTGCACCGGACCTTCCCGCAGACCCATCGCTCTGACGGCACGGGCGGAGACCCGTTCTACCTCTTCGAGCATCTCCGGGTGCAGCCGGGACGGCGTGATGAAGAGGGTTTCTTCGAAGAACGGTCCTTCCAGCGGGTCGGGCTTGTCAAAGAAAGCCAGGATCTCGAGCTCCCCGCTGCGGAGTACCCCTTCGACGGCCAGCTCGATGCCGGGGACGTAGCCCTCGATGAGAATCGGCTCGTTGGGGTTGTGGCCGGCGATCGCCAAGATTCTCCTGATCCGTTCCGCCGCGGATCTGGCTTGGGCTGCGTCGTTGGCCCGGATCACCCCGCGGCTGGCCGACATGGACAGGGGTTTGAGGACCACGGGATAGCCGATCACTTCCGCCAGCGCGGCAACGTCGTCGGGAGGACCGGCCAGCTCAAAAGCCGGCTGCGGGATCTCTGCGTTGGCGAGGGCTCGACGCAGCATCACCTTGTTTCGAGTCAGGGCAACGGCGTCCGGCGGGTTGTGACTGAGACCGAGTTGCTCGGCCGCCAGCGCTGCGATCATGACTCCCTGATCATCAACGGGAACGATGGCATCGAGGGGTTGCCGATCGCCCAATGCCACGATGCGCCGGGCCGATTCCTCGGGTCGGGAACAATCGATGAGAAGGAAGTCATCTCCGAGTTGATCGGCGAGCACCATGTTCTCTTCAGATGCGACGATGACGTCGGCATTGAGCGCAGCAGCGGCCTCGATGAAGTCCGCCGCCCGGTAGGTGCCGGTTGGAAGTATGAGCAGGGCACGGGCCATGCCGCCATGATGGCGCACGGCGCTCGATACTTCGTTCTCAGCGCACAACTCTCTCGACGAGGAGGCTTGGCAGCGGTTCGAGCCGATCAATATTCTGCGACTCGCCCCCGATATCCGGCGGTTGGCTAGGATGCCGTCCCTACGGAGGCTGCATGAGCAACGAGAACATCCTGTCGGTTTCGGATTCGGCTCGCGACAAGATCATCGAGATCCGCGATCAAGAACCCGGAGACGAAACCTATGCCCTTCTGGTTGAGGTGACCGGAATCCGGGGGAACCAGTTCGCCTATGAGTTGAGTTTTGCACCGCTCGGGGATCGCCCTGCTTCCGACCACCTCGATCGCCACGGTGATCTGGTGATCGCCGTTCCCGAGAACGACATCGAGAAGCTGAGCGGGTCATCGCTGGATTTGACCGCCCAGGGTCTGGCGATGAACAACCCCAACAGCCCCAGCCCGGCCATCGGCGCCGAGCCGGTCGGTGACTTGAGCGGTCCCCTGGCCGACCAGGTGGCACAGGTGCTCGCCAGCCACGTGAATCCGGCCATCGCCGGCCACGGGGGCGCTGCCGAGCTGGTCGGTGTCGATGGAACCGACGTTTATCTCCGCTTGATGGGCGGTTGCCAGGGTTGTGGGCTGGCTGCGGTCACGCTCGGCCAGGGCATCGAACGGATCCTCAGGGACGCCATTCCCGAGATCGGACAGGTGATCGATGTAACCGATCATGCCTCCGGGTCGAATCCCTACTACGAGGCCGCCAAGAAATAGACGCATCTTCGTGAGGTGCCTTCGTGCTCGTCGCCGGGCGTCTACCCGCTCAGGAGTTCCGGAACGATACGACCGGCCGGGCCGGTGAGCTGGATTCCCGGAGCCGACCCGGGTTCGATGTTGACCACGATGATCTGCGCGCCGGCCATGCGAGCTGTGCTGATGAGTCCTGCGGCCGGGTAGACCTGGGCGCTCGTCCCGATGACGACGAATACGTCCGCCTGAGCCGCCAGTTCGTCTGCACGAAGCCACGCGACCCGGGGCAGGTGCTCGCCGAACCAGACAACGTCGGGGCGCATCGGTCGCCCGCAGCGTGGGCACGGTCGGAGGGGGAGCGGATCGGCCATGTCGACGACCTCCCGGTGACCGCATCCGGCGCTGCACCGGTCGTGCTGGATGGAACCATGCAGGTGGATGATCCCCGTGGCCCCCGCCCGTTCCAGAAGATCGTCGACGTTCTGGGTGATGTGCGCGATGTCGGGTCGCCCGGCCATGGCCTGATGGGCAGGGTTTGGTTGCGCTGCGGCCATCGACCGCCTGCGCTGGTTGTACCATCCCACGACCAGTTCCGGGTCCTCGGCGAAACCCTCAGGACTCGCCAGGGCCATCGGGTCGTACTCGGCCCAGAGGCCGGTCTGGGCTTCGCGAAAGGTCGGGATCCCGGACTCTGCGCTGAGCCCTGCACCCGAGAACGTCACGGGTCGTGAAGCGTTTTGCAGGATTGCCTTTGCAGCTTCCACCAGGTTCCCATTCGGACGAAGTCAAACGGAGTGTATTCCCCCGGGCGGTTCGGCATACGCTTGCAGTGATGCGATGGCCAACGTCGATTGCCGGGCTTTCCGACACCCAGATGCTGCTGGCCACGCTCCGGCCGGACTCCTGGACTGCGGTGACGGAGGATCTGGTCGTCGGCGGCGTTTTCGTCTGCTTCGGCCGGGGCGGGACGGGTCCCGGCGCGGCGGGCGATGCCGGATGGGCGGGGGCCGCCGTCATGCGGGACGGGCGCATCACCGAACGAGTCTCTGTTTCCGGAACGGCAGGCGGAGGCTATCGGGCCGGATACCTGGCATTGCGAGACGGTCCGCTTCTGGAAAAGGCCGTGCTTGCCTTGCAGGAGCTCCCCGGGGTGCTGCTCGTCGATGCCACAGGACGCGATCATCCCCGCCGCGCCGGACTGGCTCTGCACCTCGGGGCGGTGCTCGGAATTCCGACCGTCGGTGTCACCCATCGGCCCCTGCTGGCGGCCGGGGAGTGGCCCCGGTCCGCCGCTCGTGGTGCAACCAGCCGGCTCACCCTGGAGAACGAGGTGGTGGGGAAGTGGCTGCGCACACAGACCGGACGCCGGCCCCTGGCCGTTCACGGTGCCTGGCGGACCTCACCCGCGGCCGCATGTTCTGTGATCCTCGCGACCGCGTTCGACTATCGAACTCCAGAACCCTTGCGAGAGGCGCGCCGTCTGGCCAGGACGGCTCGCAGCAACACCGGTGGCGACCGGGATGGGCCCCGGACGGTCACGTCCGGCGGGCCGGGCAGCAGCGAGTCTTAGGGCAGAGCGGCTAGGGACTATTGGCCGTGGTCTTCGCCCCGGATTCGTTCTACCGTAAACGATGAGGATGTTTCGGGTTCGGAAGGTGGTGGCGGGCTCTTGCCCGAGGGGGAGGTTTCTGGAGTGCGATTGATGTTCATTTACTACTTCGTACATGTGAATCGTCCTTACCGTGAAGTGGAATCTTCGCTGGTCAACCAGCTGCACAGCCTTGGTCCTTTTGCCGATGCTGCCTACCGGGAAGGTGAGGAGCTCCGGGACAAAGTAAGTGTGCGGCTCGACAACCCGTCGGTGGCAAAGACCGTCCAGCTTCTGTCCGGGATCCCGATTCGCGGAGACCAGCAGACGACTATTCCGTTTGCCTGGGAGGCGACCGGAACGCCGGGTCTGTTTCCCAAACTCGACGCAGACCTCGTCGTTTCAGCGGTTGGTCCCGATCTGAGTCAGATCGCCATGCGCGGCACGTACGCTCCTCCGCTGGGGCCGCTCGGCCGTGCTCTGGATCGGGCCGTCCTGCACCGGGTGGCCGAGGCCAGCGTGAAGAGTTTCGTCGACCGGGTGGCTCACATGGTCGGTGGCGACGGAGTGGCAGCCGCCTGACAGGGACCCCGTCCGGCTAACCCCGGCCGGTGGCAACGGCCTCGGCGATGCGATCAACGAACCCCTTGACGCTCGACTCAGCGATTCGATGGAGGAGTGCGGTGTCGATCGCCAGTCCCACCGGTCCGCCCGGAGCTTCGTACGAACCGCTGAATCCGATTTGAGCCATGTCGGGCCCAACCCGGGCGACCGTGAGATCCGCGTTCATCTCCGGGAATAGGTTGCGCGCCCCGGTGGCTCTCCAGGACAGGGGGATTGTGGTCTGATGGGGCGTCCGGACCGGACGACCTACATCCAGTGTGACGGTCTTGGCGATGACCCCTCGCTTGCCGCCGAAGCCGACGCGGGCTCTCAGTTCCTCGCCGTCGCGATATGCGGCATCGGCCCAACCGGTGAGGTCGCGCAGCAGCCGGCATATGCGGTCTTCGACCTTCTCGAACGGCAGGCGAAGTTGCGCGAAGTAGTAGACGAACACAATCCTCGCAATCCCGTAGGGCTCAGCAATGAGTTTGGTGAGGCGGCCTCCTTCCCGTCAGGGGCAAAAGTCCCAAAGCCCCGGCCATTGGAGCCGAATCGATGAGGTCAACGATTCCGGTGCTACCGTCCCGTTTCGTGAGCGACGGACGACCCAGTCGGCGACGTTTTCTGGCGATGCTCGGTGTGCTGATCGGCGGCGGGGCGGCTGGAGGATGGGCCTGGCTGCGCCCCGAACAGATCGTAGGTTCCGCGGAAGTTACGGCCGGCGGAGCGGGAATTCCCGCAACCTCGAGCACGTCCAGCTCCGGATCCACGGCTACCACCGCAGGCACAACGACGGAAGCCACGACCACGACTGCCGCCTCGACAACGACGAGCGAGATCGGCACGACAACGATTCCTGCGTCGACCACGACGGAGGCTCCAACGACCACCGCCGCACCACCGGCACCGATGACCACATCGGCACCGATGACGACATCGGCACCGATGACGACATCGGCGACGACGACACCGGCAACCACCAGCACCGTGGTTCCGCCTGCCGCCGGCGGGAGGCTCGAGATCATCTGCAGGGAAGCCTGGGGTGCTGCGCCCATCCAGAGCCCGCTCATCGATCATCAGATCGAGCGGCTGACGGTGCACCACACCGCGGTGGTGATGAACAGCAACACGAAAGCACCGGGCCGGATCCGTTCGTACCAGAGCTATCACCAGGAGAGCGGGTGGCCGGACGTCGCATATCACTACGTGATCGACGCGAACGGCCACATCTACGAGGGGAGGCCGGTGACGGCCCGCGGAGACACGTTCACCGAGTACGACCCGACCGGTCACTTCCTCGTCTGCTGCGACGGTCACTTCGATCAGCAGAGCATTCCGGCCGCACAATTGGATTCCCTGGCCGACGTGCTGGCCTGGGCTTCGGTGAGCTTTGGAGTCCATCCGTCAACCATCGCCGGGCACCGGGAGTATGCAGCCACGACCTGTCCCGGATCCGGACTTGCGAAACTGGTGGCGGATGAGACGGTTCAGTCTTTAGTTGAGCAGCGAATCGCCGGAGGAGTGAGCACGTTGAGCCTGCTGTGCGGCCAGGCCGGCTTCGACCGCGTAGCTGCCATCGAAGCCGGCCGCCTGTAGCAATCACGAGGAAGGTGTCAACCACACCGGGTGTTCCCGGACGTTGATCCGGCTCCCGTCCTTCGCCGAGTTCTCCCAAACGATGAGCGAACCCCATTGCGGCTCGCCGACCTCGTAGGGGATCGTCGTGTCGAAAGTACCCCATCCGGTGCCGTTGTCCGTCATGACCTGAGTGTCGATGAGAATCAAACCGTCGTGGTCCGCAATCACCGCCCGGAAGACCGCCTCGAATACTGCAGCCGAGCCGCTGATACGGGCCGGATTGCCGGGCGTGCCTCCGTAGGCCGGTTCGTCGACCAGGATGCCGGGGACCAGATCCAGATAGTCGTCCCGGGTGAGGGGAGCCTCGATGAGGAGCCCTTCGCTCGAGAATACGGTGACCGGTTCACCATCGAGTTCGAAGACGACCGACTCGATTTCGGGGAACTGAGTTGTGGTGTAGACCACCTGAGCCAGGCGTGCGGACATCGAGAACGTACCCCCGCCGGTCTCGAACTCGCTGGACAGATCGACGGTGGCGATCCCGTCGGTGACGGTTACGCCGAGCAGCACGGTGTTGTCGGGAATGGCCGTCGAGATGGCAGGCACAGAACCGGCCTCGCTTTCGGTCGGGCCGTTCAAGAGCTCACCCAGGGCAGCGAGTACGGGATCACCTGCCTCCGGGACGTTGCGCGCCACCGGCACCAGGAAGGGTCCTGGCCGGAAGTTGGTGCTGGTGTCGTCCAGAAGGAAATAGGCGGCGACCGTGACCTGTTCGGAAGCGCCGGTTGTCGTTGTGGTGGATGAGGTGCTGGTGGTGGCCGACGACGAACTGGTTGTCGAACCCTCACCGTTGTCTGCGGCACTCGGCCCGCACGCGACTGCCACGAGAGCCAGTGCCAGGAGGAGGACCATCAAGCGATTGCGCATGTCTGCGACTCCTTTCTTGTCACCAGCTTGACGGAGCGGGATCACAGGATCATCACCGACGGGTAACGATCGTGTTACGCCGGAATCCGGAGTTCGAACGTCAACCCTCCACCGGGTCGGAGGGAGGCGCGGAGGGTTCCTCCCATCTGGGTGGCATGTTGGTGGGCGATGGCAAGCCCGAGCCCGGTGCCGCTCCCGCTGCGGGACTTATCGCCGACGGCGAACGGTTCAAACAGTCGCCGGAGATCGGCAGGATCAACTCCGGGACCCCGGTCGGCCACAACGATGATGATGGCTCCGGGTTCCTCTTCCGCCGAGATCTCGACATCCCGACCGGCGGCATGCACGCGAGCATTGTCGAGGAGGTTCCCGACGATCCGCTCGAGCCGGCGCCGGTCTACGTCGACCGGCATCGTCCCATTGCCGCCGAGCAAGCGGGCCTTCGGCAATCGATCGGCGACCACCGCGTTCAGGAACTCGCGGAGGTCGATGCGTTCGGGATGGGTCTCCTGCGGTCCCGCCTCGAGTCGCGAGATCTCGAGTAGGTCGTCGACGAGGCGCCGCATGCGCGCGACGTCGTTGACCAACAACTCGGCGACGCGTCTGCCGTCACCGGGCATCTTCTCGAGATGGGCCTTGACCAACGCCGCCTCGTTGACCAGACCGGTCAGCGGCGTTCGAAGTTCGTGGGAAACGTCGGCAACGAACCTCTGTTCCCGGGCCCGGGCGTCTTCGAGGCGGCTGATGGTCTCCTCGAGCGAGCCGGCCATCCTGTTGAATGCACCTGCCCATGCGCCGAATTCGTCCCCCGAGCTGACGTCGAGACGGACCGTGAGATCGCCTTCGGCCATCTCGAGGGCCGCCTCACTGGCCTGGCGCACCGGTCGAAGGACTTGCCGGGCTGCCCAGTTACCCGCCAGCGCGCCGAGCAGAATGAGTACGGTTCCCCCGGCCAGGAGGGCCTGGCGGAGGCGTTCGAGGCCGGACTCGATACCGTCGGCCGGATAGAAGAAGAAGAAGTCGGGGCCCGCCGGCGGCCGGCGTCCTGCAGTGACCAGGAACGGTCTTCCATCGACCTCTCTCCATTCGTGGGCGATATTGCCTCGAGCCACGATCGCAACCAGATCGCTCGAGACCAGATCGGGAGTTCCCAGGAACAGGGGTCTGGACAGGAACGGGTCACCGTCGCCGAAATCGACGTAGACGTCGATGTCGCCGCGCAGCGCGAGGGCATCGGCCAGCGGACTGGCCGCGTATTCAGCCGCGGTCGGGTCGTCGTCGAGCCACTCGGCAGCCAGCACGGCCAGGTTGAAGTTAGTTCGCTCGACGGCATCCTCGACCAGCTGTCCACGCAGGGAGTTTCTGACGAAGAGGTACGAGCCGACTCCGAGGATGATGACGGTACCGGCGATCAGGATGATGAAGGTAGCCACCAGCCGCGTCCGCACGCTGCGCCGTGTTCTCACGACCCGGCCCGGTACCCGACGCCGCGGACGGTACGGATCAAAGTCGGTTGCGCCGGATCGGCCTCGATCTTCGATCTGAGTCGTTGAACGGCCACGTCAACCAACCGGGAATCGCCCAGATAGCCATAGCCCCATACGCGCTCGAGCAGCATCTCGCGTGTGAAAACCTGGGTCGGTCGCCTGGCCAGCTCGACCAGCAGCCGGAACTCGGTAGGCGTCAACTCCAGGTCTTTGCCGTCCCGCAGCACGGTGTGAGCGGCGATGTCGATGTGGAGCGGCCCGAGGGCGAGCCGTTCCGTGGGTTCGAGCTGGCGGGCACGGCGCAGAGCGGCTCGCAGGCGAGCTACGAGCTCGGGCATCTCGAAGGGCTTTGTCACGTAGTCGTCGGCTCCGGCTTCGAGCCCGACGACGATATCGACGGTGTCGGTCCTCGCAGTCAGCATCACCACCGGCACCGATGACTCTGTTCTGATAGCCCTGCACACCTCGAGGCCGTCGAGCTCCGGGAGCATGATGTCGAGTACGACCGCTTCCGGCCGATCGGAGCGGAAGCGGTCCAATGCGGTTCGTCCGCTGCCTGCGGTCGTCACCTTGAACCCGGCGGCGCGCAATCCCATCTCCGTCAGTTCGCGGATCGAGGGGTCATCTTCGACCAACAGGATCAGTGCTTCCATGAGCACATTGTGGTCCTCTTCGCGGTGAGAATGGTGGAAGGCGGGCAAGAGAACCGGGAGCAGGATCACTGGGGTTGACCCCCGGCCCTCTCGCCGTGCGCCGTTCCACGGCCCGCTCCGCATCCCGAACCTGTGGTGTGAGGATGGCGTTCAGGGACTCTCACCCGGAACACGCCGGCCCCCGGGAGCGGTGCCTGTTTGTCCAGGCATTCTCCGGTTGCCGGCTCGCCGGCCGCCAGGGTCGAAAGGCCCTTTGTCGAGGGCGGGGCGCGGGCAGATCGCCGACGCATCGACAACTAGGTTGTTGGTAATCGCGCTGATCGGAGTGGCCATGGACGAGGCTCTGTTCCAGGGGAGTGAAGGCAAGGTGTTCTATCGGGTTTGGACTCCCGCCGGAACACCCCGGCGGCTGGTCATGCTCGTGCACGGCTACGCCGAGCACGGAGGTCGTTACCAGCACGTGGCCGAGGCGCTGGTGGCCGACGGCGCCGTGGTGTGTGCTCCCGACCATATCGGGCACGGCCGGTCCGAAGGAGAACGTGCGCTGATCGTTGACTTCGAGCATGTCGTCGACGACCTGCACGCCCTCCTCGAGATCATGGCCCTGGACTACTCCGAACTGCCCACCATCGTGGCCGGGCATTCGATGGGTGGGTTGCTGACCGGCCGTTTCGCAGAGCGGTATCCGGAGTTGCCGGCCGGGGTTGCCTTCATGGGAGCGGTTCTGGGGGATTGGCGCTGGGCGCGCAACGTCCTGGAGCATGGGATTCCGGAGGAATCGTCCGATCCGGCCGGGATGTCGCGCGATCCGGAAGTGGCTGCGGCATATGCCGGCGATCCGCTCGTCTACCACGGGTCGTACAAGCGTCCCCTCCTCGAAGCCGAGGTCGAGGCACTCGACCGGTTCAACGCCGAGCTCGAGCGGATGACCATGCCGGTCTTGTTCCTGCACGGGGCTGCCGATCCGTTCGTTCCCTACCAGACGTCGTTGGCAGCCGTGAAGCGCATGCCGACGATGGACCTCACCGTGCGCGTCTACGAAGGGGCCCGTCACGAACTCGTGAATGAGCTCAATCGGGACGAAGTGATTGCCGCTCTGCGAGCGTTCTCAACGCGGGTATCCACCTAGGCGACGGATCGCTTCGCCGGGCGGTTCGTTCAGGAGCTTCGCGGGGTTCTCGTTGTCCTGCCGGTGATGAAACGGTGATATGTTGTACACGTGGATCCTCGCGAGCCGACTAGCTCGCCGGTTCGGCGCAGTCGCTTGGTGGTTGGCCTCGCCATTGTGGCGCTCGGCGTTGCAGTTCTTTTCGAAACCCTGGCCGTTGACGTCCCGTGGGAGTTTGTGCTCCCTGCCGGCGTGATCGTGGTCGGTCTGATTCTGCTTCTCAATCCTCGTTCGGGAGCTACCGGCGGTTGGATCGCAGTGGGTGTCGTCATGACGGTCGTGATGCTGGTCGGTGGGCTCGGCGGTCGGCCGTTCGGGTTGGGCGAACCCGACACCCTCGAGCAAGCAGACTTCGTGGTCAGCGAGGCAGTGGATCGAATTGTCGTGACGGTGGACGCCGGGAGTGTCGAGATTCTGGCCGTGCCCGGCGCCACGATCGAGGTGCAACGGGAACTCTCCTATGACCACGAGCGACCGCGAATTGAACACGCCGTTACCGGTAGGGTCCTTGAAATCGAAGCCGATTGTCCGGGCGGCCTCTTCTCGATCGGTTCTTCGTGTTCGGTTGATCATCTGCTGCGCGTTCCTGCCGCGGTCGATGTCCAGATCGACTCGGGATCCGGTTCGGTGCGGGTGAGTGGCCTCGGAGGGGTCGTGGTGGCCAACACCGGGTCGGGAGCAATTGAGCTGGTTGGGCTGAATGGCATCGTCACGGCTGAGACCGGGTCGGGCGGCATTGTGCTGGAGCGTGTCGCCGCGACGGCCGACGTCTCCACGGGTTCGGGCAGTATCCGCGCAACGGCGGGGCAGTCTGTGCAATTCGCAGCCCGGACCGGGTCCGGTTCCATGAACCTCGAGTTTGCGTCTATTCCCGACGATGTCGAACTGGTGACCGGTTCGGGCTCGATCACTCTTGGTGTGCCGTCCGGGTCATACCGGCTGGATCTCGATACAAGTTCCGGCAGCACCAGCTTTTCGGGGATTACCGATGACCCCACTTCGCCGCGCTCAATTCAAGCGACGACGGGTTCCGGCAGCATCCGTATCTCCGGCTCGTAGAGCCCGGAGCCGGTCCGGCCGGCCGCCGGGTCTGGACGGGTCCGGCGGCGGCGCGCGTCGAGATCACCAGGATCGTGGCGTAACGTCAGACACGACGATATCGGGATGTGAGGGCAGGGAATGACCCGGCTCGCGGCCCGACCGACCGGTACGGTCACCTTTCTCTTCACCGACATCGAGGGTTCCACGCGTTTGTGGGACGAGAAGCCGGAAGCGATGGCGAAGGCACTCCTTCGTCACGACGAGATCCTGGGATCCGTTGTCGAGTCCCATTCCGGGGTCATCTTCAAGCACACCGGCGACGGCATCTGTGCTGCCTTTCAGGATCCCGGCGATGCTCTGGATGCGGCTGTGGACGGGCAAGCGGTCTTTCGTGCTGAGGTCTTCGAGTCGATCGGCCGGATGGCAGTTCGGATGGCCATTCACACCGGAAGCGCCAACGAACGACTGGGCGACTACCGGGGACCTGCGCTCAACCGCGTGGCCCGCCTGCTCGACGTTGCCGCGGGAGGAGACATCCTGCTGACCGAGACGGCCCAGGGCATCGTGCAGGCCACGTTGCCGGACGGTATTCGCCTGGCCGACCTGGGCGAACACCACCTCCGTGATATCAGTGAACCGGGGCACGTCTACCACGTTGCGTTCCCCGAGGAGGAACGAGGGCGACGCGCCCCCATGCCATGGTTGGTCGCGCTCGGAGTAACTGCGGGGTTGGCCGTCGCCCTTGCCCTCTTCTCCTGGACGAGCCCGCCGGGCACCGGCACACCGGAGACCACCCATCCTGTCGGACCGGGCACGACGTTGCCGGGTGAGTCGCCGGCGACCACCGGACCTCCTCTGGATCGAGGATCCGGCTGGGTCGTGACGCCGGGCGGAGACACGATCACGCTTGCCGCTCATGGCGGGATCCTCTACGCCGGGAGCCGATCAACAGGTCTTCATGCGTATCGCGCTGAAGATGCACGCGCGGCCTGGGAAGTGGCGGGGCTGATCGTGGACGCCGACCAGCCCTTGACCGAGCCGTTTGGTGCTCCTGTATCGGGAACGCCGCTGGTGGGCGACGGGTTGGTGTTCTACTCCACGCATCTGGGGACGCTCCATGCCGTAGATCTCGAAACGGGGACACTGCGATGGTGGCACCGATTTGAACGCTGCCTGGGGGGAGCGTGCTCGCCGGTTGTCCCCTCCCAGCCGGTCATGCTGAACGGCGCAGTCTTCGTCGCGGCCGGCTCCGAGATCTACCGGTTCGAAGCCGCATCGGGTGCTTTCTGGCGGGTGGATTCGGGTCTCGGCTCGGTGACGGTGGGACCATCGGTGGGCGGGGAGTTTCTCTATGTGGCCGGCGGGGCTTCGCTACTTCAGTTTGATGCCGAGACGCTCGCGCTCAACCGGAGCTTGTTTCTGGGTGAGGGAGCGCCGGTGGGGTACCAGGCCGACGTGACGTCCATCATCGCCCCGGCGATGCCCTCCGCCGCTGGAGCGGATCCCGATCACGGAGTATTCGTGACCGACGCCGAGGGATTCCTAACCCGCCGCTCGCTGGTAACGGGCTCCATTCATCCCGCCTGGGTCGCCACGTCGGACTCAGCCGGCGGGGTTGCGGTTGTCACACAACCGGTAGCCGGGCCCGGATTCGACGGGCGTTCTTCCCCCACGCTGTGGGCAGTGGATTCGGCCGGGTTGCTGGTCGGGGTCGATGCCGGTAGCGGAGAACAGGTCGCATCCCATCCGGTCGGGCCGACGACTCGGCCGGCCCTCGTGGGCAGCGACGGGACGGTGTTCGCCGCAACGGACGCACTCGAACTCGTCGGGTATGACCCGGTCCTGCGGAGCGAGACCATCCGGGTAGGCCTGGCTGCCTCTCCCCAAGCAGCTCCCGTTGCATCGGGAGGCTTGGTCTTCATTGCGGAGGAAGACGGGACCGTCCGGGCGTACGGACCGGGCGGAGAGACGGCCATCGCAGGCGATCCACCCTCTCCGGGTGTAGTTGGAGGATCCATACGCGGTGTGGCATGGTCGAGCGAAGGATCTCTGGCTTTCGAGCAGGACGGGCATGTTTGGGTAGTCCCTTCCACTGGTGGCGACCCAGTCAATGCCACTCGCTCGAGCGGAGGCGGATCAGCTCCGGCGTGGTCACCCGACGGATCCATGCTTGCCTATATCGCGGGATCGGTGAGCAGCGATGTGTACGTGATGCGGGAGGATGGGTCGGGGCGGCGGAACCTGACGCAGTCTCCGTCGGCCGATGAGCGAGACCCTGCGTGGGCACCAGATGGATCCAGGATCGTCTTCAGCGCGCAAGCCTGCGCCGACCAGGGCGGTCCCGAACGAGAACGGGTTTGTTCGGGGATATCTGCATTGGGCTACGTTGATACGAGTACGGGCCACGTTCGGCCTGTGATCAGCGCACCTGTGGTGTTCGCTTCAGATAGCGAACCGAGCTGGTCGCCGGAGGGTGATCTCATAGCGTTCGTCTCGGACCGGTCGCCGGACGGCACGCCGTCTTCTCCTCGTTCGAATCTGTGGACGATGACGGCAGCCGGTGCGACGCTGACCCGGGTTCCCGATCCCTACGGAGTCGGCGGCAAGGCGCCAGCCTTTTCGCCGGATGGGAAGCGGATAGCCTTTGTGGCGGGCGGCGGTCCGGGCGGAGCGTCGGCCGTGTATGTCGTGGACCTGGAGTACGCCACCACCAGGCTGATCAGCGATCAGCCGATCGGTGCGGGCGATCCGGCGTGGTCGCCTGATGGCACGAGACTGGCATTCGCCTGGGACCTGTCGACACTTCCCCGGATCTACATGGTGTCTGTTGGGGACTGAGTGGCACGATCGAGGACGCTCTTGACGGAGGCATTGTCGGGCAAGTCGGCCCGATTGCTCGTCCGGGCAACGAGCCCCCGGGAACCGCGCTGCGCTGAACCTCGTTTTCTGATTGGTTTGATACCCGAGGAGGGTGAGTGGTTCTGAGATGATGGTCCGATGAGGTGCGTGCCGTCCCGCCTGATGCTGCTGGTTCCGGTCGTGGTGCTCATCGCCGGTTGCGAGGGTGGGGTTGCCGGGCAGTCGGCCGGCCCGGGGACGACCACTCCCGCGATGACCTCTTCCGCGGTGACCTCGACCACCCGTGGACCGGTTGCGGCGACCACCACCATTGCCACCACGACCACCACCACGACGCTCGCCCATGTGGCGCAAGGACCCATTGTCTCGATTGCGCTGGTCGGGGACGTCATGCTCGGGAGGGGGCTCACCTCCGTCGTGCGCAACGAACCCACCGGGTTGTTTGAAGATGTTCGCCACGTCTTGAGCGACGCCGATATCGCAGCAGCAAACCTCGAATCCCCGTTGACACTTCGACCGCATATCGCGACCAACCCGTTTGCGCTCGAGGCTGATCCGGCCGCAGCAGCGTCGCTGGCGATCGCCGGATTCGACGTCGTCGGCATCGCCAACAACCACTCGGGTGACGCCGGGCGGCTCTCGATCCTCGACACGATCGAGGCAGTGCAGGGGGCGGGCCTGGCAGCAGTAGGTGGGGGCGAAACAACCGCCGGGGCGTTCGCCGTCCATATCGTCGAGCGCAACGGTCTCAGCGTCGGGTTTCTGGCGTTCGACGCCACGCAGGCAGGAACGAGCGCCACTCCCGAGCATCCGGGCATTGCCTCGTGGGATGAGCAACGTGTCCGGTCGGCGGTTGCATCCGCTCGTGAACAGGTGGATGTGCTGGTGGTTGGCGTCCACGGCGGAGTCGAGTACTACCGGGAGACCGATCCCGGCATGGCGGTGCTCGCCGAGCGGCTGGCCGGTTGGGGAGTGGACGTCGTTTGGGGACACGGGCCGCATGTGGTGCAGCCGGTTCTCGACATGCCGGGGGTTGAAAACCGGACGACCGTTGTCGCGACCAGCCTCGGGAACTTCTTGTTCGATCAATCCGCCGCCGGGACCCGGGAAGGAGCAATCCTGGAAGTACTTGCCGACCGGCAAGGTGTCTTTGCCTACCGGGTCGGGTCGGCCGAGCACCATGATCGCCGGGTGCACTTCGAATCGTGGGCTCTGCCCGAACACGATGCGGTTCTGCTCGGCCTCGAATGGTGGAATCTGACGAGGTTCGCGACTGTCGAACCGGCGCAATCGGCCGATTTCGCGCTCGACGGGTTCACCGGCGGCGACATCGTGGCGGCCGCCCTCGGAGATGTGACCGGAGATGGCCGCGACGATGTCGTGACTTCCCACCGCCATCCCTACCGCGAGAACGAGGTCAACAGCCAGTACCCGGACCGGCAGTGGGCAGACGACGCAGGTCGGAGCGCTCATCTGGGCGTCTACCGGCCGGAAGACCTGCGCGAGGTCTGGGTGGCCGGGACGCTGTTCCGGCCGGTTGCGCGGCTGGCGGCGTGCGACGGCTCGCTCGCTCTGGCGTTTGACTCATTGGACGACCCAACGATCGTCGCGACCGGAGGGTGGGTCTGGCAGAGGTTCGGGTTCACCGTTCCGGCAGAGCTGCCGGGTGCCGGAACGCCGGGCTGTATCGATGTCGACGGGGATGGGAAGCTCGATCCGGTGATCCTCGACCGGGTCGGAGAGAATGGCTGATGTGCCCTGGTTGAAGGGCGGGCCGGGGAGTACGTTGATGAGGGGATCGTTGGCGCAAGGGTTTCGAACTAGGCAGGAAGGGAACTGGAAACATGAAACGGGTCCTCGTCATCCTGACGGTTCTGGCGATGATCACGGCGGCCTGTACGCAGAGGTCCGATGAATCCGCGACGACGACCTCGGCAATCACTACCACCGCTACCACTGCTTCGAGACCGTCCACAACGGTGACCACGGCGTCACCTCCGACCCCCGTTGTTTCCGGCATGGCTCCAGGTTCGCCGGCGGCGTTTGCGCCGTTTGAACTCGTTCCCCTGCTTGGAGATGATGCGATCTATCCCGGGCCCGACCTCCCTGAGACCCTCGAGGACGTCGTCAAGCCCGACTGGCTGCTCATCGATCCAGACGTGGCGTCCACGCTGCTGAAGCAGGGATTTGTGGTAGCTCCCGACGGTTACCGGCAGTTTCAGCACGCCTATGCGAGCTACCTCTACGAAGGTCAAGTGTTCTTCGTCACCACCGACGTCGGCTATCACTTCCTTCACCTGGCTTTTTCCAAACTGCTGCGTGACCTCGAGGAGCAAACCCTGCTGCCCATCCTGGAGGACATGGTGCGGGGCCTTGTCGAGGCTGCGCGTCTGCAAACATCGGAACTGGCCGGGACTGATCTGGCCGACGCAGCCGGCAGGGCGCAACAGCTCTACGAGGCAACTGCAGCCTTGCTCGAAATCGATGTGGGCCCCATTGGTCCACTCGCGCAAGCGGAAGTTGATCTGGCCCGCGAAGCCGCACAGTTGACGAAGTCGCCGGTCGGCAGCTTCGGGGAGTGTGCACCGGCCGCATCTCTTCGCAATTGCGTTGACTACAGCTTGTTCAAGCCACGCGGCCACTACACACGCAACGCGGATCTCGAACGCTACTTCCGGGCCATGTCGATGCTGGGCCAGGCATCCTTCTTCGTCGAGGATGCAGATTCGCTTCGGGTCGGCATCATGGCAACCCGTCCTCTGGCAGCGGATGCCGACCTGGCCGCGGACTGGCGCCTGGTCTACGAGCCTACGGCCTTCCTCGTGGGGGTGGCGGACGACTACACCCCGTTCGAGGTGGCCGACGCCGCTGAGGTGGTAGCGCCCGGCTGGCTCGACGATCCTGGTCCTCTCGGGGATGCTGCAACCGTTGATGATCTGGCCGCGGCGCTGATCGCGTCACGCCCGGTTGGGATCGATCCGGAGAATGCTGCTGCCCGCATCATGGGGGTGCGGTTCGTGATTGATTCCTACATCTATGACCAGTTGCGGTTCCCGAACGTTGGCGATCCGCCCTACGGCCGGGTGCAGGCGACGACGCTCGACCTGGCCGCTGTATTCGGTTCCGATCTCGCGTATCGGGAGCTTGCAGCTGCGGGAGACACTGCCGAAACGAACTACGAAAAACAATTCGCCCTCATGCAAAATCTGGTCGACGGGCGCGGTGTTGATGATTGGGCAGGCACGGTCTACGACGCATGGCTGTATGCGATACAACCGGTGCTGGTGCCCAAAGGCCGGGCGTTCCCGGACTTCATGCGGACCCCTGCCTGGGAGGCGAAAGGCCTGCAAACGGGCTTGGGCTCGTACGCCGAGTTGAAACACGACACGATCCTCTATGCCAAGCAGTCTTTCGCGGCTGAGGGCGACTTCGAGCCGATGTCCGAACCACCCCGGCACTGGGTCGAGCCCGATCCGGTTTCCTGGGAGCGGATGGCTTCGGTGGTCGGCTTGCTGCAGGACGGGTTGCGGAGCCGGAACCTCGTTGGTGCAGGGGATGACCGCGATGCCCTCATGACCAGCGTGCGCGGCTTGCTCGAGCGGCTGGGCGGGATTGCGAGCGACGAGTTGGCAGGTCTGCCGATCTCGCAGACCGACAACGATTGGCTCGAGGGGATCGGCTCGGTCCTCGAAGGTCTGTGGATTCAAACGTCAGATTGGGACGACGCGTTGGGGTTGCCCTCTGCCGACGACACCGACGCGGCGCTGATCGCCGACATCATGCGGACCACGACTGCCTTCCTGGAAATCGGAATCGGTCGAATCGACAGAATCATGGTTCTGGTCCCCAACGACCGGGGCACCTTTCAAGTGGCCGTCGGCGGCGTCTACTCGTACTACGAGTTCTGGCAGGAGGCGGAATCGGGCCGCCTGACCGACGAAGAATGGCGGGCGATGCTCGACGCAGGCGAGGCACCCGACCGGCCCGCGTGGCAATCGCCGATGTTCCCGGCCGGCGTTTCAGCGTCCACCACCGAGCTGGCAGCGGGGTTGTTCTGTCGGGACATCGAGGCAGCCGGGCACTCGTTCGATCAGGCGCTGGCTTACTGGGTGCGCGAAGGGAGACCCTCCCGGATGGACGCGGATGGCAACGGGATCCCCTGCGAGACCGTTTTTCCGTCCACTGAAGTTCGTCTGGTCCTGGACGCCGTCTCGGAATATCCGGCGGATCTGTTCTGCTACCAGCTCGCCGACCGGGGAGCGGGGTACGGCCGGGCCGTTGCCTACTGGGTGGAACACGGCGCACCCGCAAGGATGGATGCGGACGACAACGGGATTCCCTGTGAGACCGTTTACGACCCCGAAGAGATAGCCGGCGTCATCTGGTTCGACCTGTAGGGGGCGGCCTGATGGGGCACCCGCCGGCGGCCGGTGCTTTGCACCCAAACAACGTGCAATTCGCGGTACGGTGGTGGTGGCAACGGTTCGTCCGAGTGCCCCCAGCGCCGCACACCAACTTCCCATGCTTTCGGGCATAGGAGTGCGGTTCGCCTCCCAGCCTCGGGCGACCGTTGCCGCCGGATTTCCGGGATGGTCAACCCCCACGGCTCCCCCACAGGTACAGCCGGCGGGGTAACTTCGGGGACGAAACCGGTGCAGGGACTCGCCCATTGGATTCCGATAGCGTCCTCGGGTCCCCGCCGGCCTACAGGGTGTTCGCGACTGTCGCACTTGTCGCCGCCACAGTCGGCGTGCTGGTCGATATGGGTTTGACGTCGCTGGCATTCGCCGTTCTTGCGGTGGTCGTTGCTTGGCGCCTGTTCGGGTTGTCTGTCACTCCATCGACGCTTTGGCGGCCCGATCGCCCGCACATCACGAGCGCCTGGCCTTGGAGTTGCGCCGCCACATCCTGAAACGTCGTGAGGTCGGCCGGGGTCGCGGATAGGAAGCGCTCCCGACGGCGAGCGATTTCCTCGATTCCGCGCTAGGCCACGTCGCCGAGTCGGGCAGTCTCCTCGCGAAGACGGGCAAGGGCTGTTCGTTCGATCTGCCTGACCCGCTCGCTGCTCAGATTGAGTTCGTCCGCAACCTCCTTGAGCGGCCGCGGACGGCCATCGTGCAAACCGAATCGAAGCGAGAGAACGGTGGATTCACGTTCAGGCAGCTTGCTCAGGCTGCGCATGATGGTCTCCTGCACTTCGAGGTCCTCTACCGCCCGGGCAGGGTCGTCGATCTCATCGTCTTGAATGAAGTCGCCGAGGATTGCGCCGTCTTCCCCGATGGGAGCTTCGAGTGATGCGACGGTATCGGTGGCGTCCAGCGCCTGTTTTACCCGGGCCAGATCGATGCCCGTCTCTTTGGCGATTTCCTCAGGCGTTGGTACGCGTCCCAGGTCGGCCGCCAAACTGTGTTGAGCAGCCCGGACGGTTCCGAGGATGTCGTGCAGATGCACCGGGATCCGAACCGTCCGCGATTGCTGGGCGATGGCCCGGGTGATCGCTTGACGGATCCACCAGGTTGCATACGTGGAGAACTTGAACCCTTTGCGCCAGTCGAATTTCTCGACGGCCCGGATGAGACCCAGGTTCCCCTCCTGAATCAAGTCGAGGAGATCCATCCCGGATACGTTCGAATACCGCCGGGCATTGGAAACGACGAGACGAAGATTGGCAGTGAGGAACTCGCTTTGCGCATCGCGGCCTTCGCGAGCGGCGCGCTGCAGCCGGGCCCGGTCTTTCTTGTCGGTTACGTCACCGGATGCAAGCTTCTCGCGGCGAGGTTGCCGGTTTCGATGCGCTGGGCCAGCTCGACTTCCTGGTCGGCAGTCAAGAGGTCGAATGCGCCGATCCCTGCGAGGTATTGATTGACGAGGTCCGGAGTCAAGCGACCCCGGTCGTCGAGAAGATCATTGCCGCTTTGGCGTTGTTTCATCGCCATGGACTCCCCAGTCTCATTGTCCACCTCTCCGAACGAAAGTTCGCGAGGTTTTTGTTCCCTGAACCTGTGTGCAACGGTTTTTTCCGAAGTTTCATTCCTTCTCTTCTACGGAGCCGGCGTGCATTCTGGATCCCGGTTTGCGACGCCGGTCTCCCCGTACGGATGTGTGACGTCTCTTGAAGCCGGTACAGTTCCCGCCATGGAAGTGACCGTTCCGGTGGAAGTACCGCTCGTCGGTGACGAACGCCACAAGAACTGGGCAAAGATCGTCTATTCGGTGGATACATCGAAGGACTCCGGGTGGGCGTTCGAGGGGGAGTTCATTGCCGTCGGCGGCATTCAGGACGTTCCGGCCGGGGCGGTGATGATCGTGTACGGCGAGCGGGGCTCTCGTGCCAATCCACAGATCGCGGCCCAGGTCTTCACCGTGAACGCCGACGCCACCCTGACATCCCACGCGTCGGCCAAAGGCCGGGCCTGGGCCCGAACGTTGCGAGACCCGGTGATCGAGTTGTTGGAAACGCCAACGGACGAACCGCCCGGTCAACAGGATTGGGGACCGGAACTCATCCTGTTCACCGATCAAGCGCTGCTGGAAGAGCTCCGCCGACGCGGTCACGATCTCAACTTCGGTTGATCCTCTACTGGATCGGGTACATCCAGGAGTTTGCCATCGCTGTGAAGACGCCGCCCCAGGACTTCGACGACCAGACGTTGCTGCTCCACGAAGCGCTCGACCAGCTCGCCCCGGACCAGGATGCACTCGACCAGCTCGCCCCCGACCAGGATGCACTCGACCATGAGGCGCTCGACCAGCTCGCCCCGGACCAGGATGCACTCGACCATGAGGCGCTCGACCAGCTCGCTCCCGACCAGCTCTTCGATGACCATGAGGCGCCCGACCAGCTCGATCCGTTCCAGACTCCACCAGACCAGCTCGCACGCTGAGCTGCGGCGGTCGACCACGAGGCACTATCGAACTTCAGGCCGAAGATGTCCTGCTCGCCGTCGAGGACGACGGTGCCGTCCACCAGGTGGGCGGAGCCTCTGGCTAGGTCGAGGAGTCCGGTGCCGGTCGGGACGGGGTGAACCTGCAGCGCTGCCGGAGTATTCATCTTGAGCGCTTTGCCGAGGTTCAACCCTCCGTCTCCCTGGCATCTGCTGGACGAGTACTTCAGGGGCCGTGCCGATTTCATGAGCAAGGCCTTGAGCTGGTCAGGGGTGATGTTCGGCCGTTGGTCGATGATGAGCGCCGCAGCGCCCGACACCACCGCTGCCGCCTGGGAGGTGCCGCTGCCTTTGAAGAACCGTGTCCCGACCACCGCCGACGGGTAGTCCTTGTCGGCTGAGGAGCCGGGAACGCGGAGGCTTTCGATCGACTTCCCCGGCGCCACGATGTCGACCGATCGGTCGGCGTTTCCGCAATTGGAGAAGTCGGTGACGTAATCGTCCCAGACACGCTCCGTGCCGCGAGTGTCGCTGGCCCCGACGGCGATCACGTAGGGATTCAGCGCCGGGTTGCGGAGCGCGGTCCAGTTTCCGTCGTTTCCTGCGGCTACCACGACGACGATGCCCCTATTCCATGCCATCTGGACTGCGTAGACGAGAGGGTCGAGCGCATACGGCTGCGTTCCATCCGTTCCGAAGGAGAGGTTCAGCACGCGGATGTTCAAGCCGTTGTCGTTGCGGTGCTGGACCACCCAGTCGATGGCTGCGATGACCTGGGAAACGTCGACCGCTCCGTTGGCGTCTGCCACTTTGATATTGAGGATGCGGGCTCCGGGCGCCGTGCCGACAAACTCTCCGTTCTGTTGGGCAACCACCGGGTCGTTGAGGGTGTCACGGCCGGCGATGATTCCCGCCATGTGCGTGCCGTGGCCGTACGTGTCGAGGTACCGGAGATTGTCGGCCTGGGACTCGAATGAAATGTCCAGTCCGTTGACGACCTTGCCTGCCAGGTTGATGCCGTCGACCGGGGCAATCCCCGAGTCGATGAGAGCAACATCCACCCCGGCGCCGGTGAAGCCTTTCGCCCAGAAGTCCATGGCGCCGGTGGCGTCGTTGACCAGCGCCATCCACCCTGAGGGTGCTCGTTGATATGCAGACCCGGCGATCGTGTCGGCGACATTCAGCTCAGCGTCGACGTCGTCGTCGTCGTAGTAGGCGTCGTCGTCATACTCCGCACGGTTGCGGAACTTGTCGCCTTCTTCACCGTCCCACTCTTTGTCCCAGTCCAGCAACCGAACTTTGGTGTCCGGCGTCACCGAGAGGATGCTGGGTTCGGCGTTCAAAGATGCGAGGGTGGCTGCGGGTATCTCGGCTGTGAAACCGTCGATGACGGCGAGTCGATCGCCGACAGTCCCACCCAACCGCTCGACCAACAACTCGGCCGCGTCGCCCGATCCCGGAATCTCGCGCACGATCACCGGGACCAGGGGAGCGGGGGCGGCGGATGCCGGATACGCCGCAGGTAGCGTGAGGGACAGGGCTGCGGCGAACGCCGCGATGATGGCGATGGTCCGGAACCGTTTGCCGCGCTTCCAGCTCAATCCGAACGGAGCGCCGGGGATTCGGTTGGCCCCTCCGAGCGATACGGCCACGTCGTTTGCCTCCCAGATGTCTGATGGTCTTGGAGGTTCATCGTCACCGTGTCGAAAACCTTACGGATGGTTCTTTCATCTCTCGAAGTGACTAGTAAGTGGGACGCGAAAGCGGGAACGGTGCTTTTCGCTGCCGGGCGAAGGGGGCCTCAACCGACGAGGGCGCGGACCTGGCGGATGGCCACGATGACGGAAGCCACATCGTCAACGCCGTCGACGGCCAGCGTGGTCATGAATCGGGTGAGCCGATCGTGCGCACTTCCCCGGGTTGCCAGGTACGCCTCCATCGCTTCGTGGGGGTTGGAGTCGGCGGCCGATTCGCTGATGACCCGCTCGGCGAGTTCACGCCGCAATTTGAGCAGTTCTTCGTCGACAGCCTGAACGGCCCGCCGGTGCCATCGGGACGCGGCCGGGAGCTGATCAACCCGTGCTTCGAGCCAGTTGATACCGAAGAGCTGCCCGAGTAAGAAGAAGACCCGAGCCACCGAGCGGATAGGCCTCCCGGTGATATGGGCGAGCTCGATGATGTCCGGTGCATGGGCCAATTCACCCTGGTACGCATGTCGATAGGCGACGGACTCCGGCACGCCTCGTTCGACCAGTTGCTGCATGACGAGCGTCCGCTCGGTCCTCCATTGGACCGGCCCGATATCCGGGAGGGCTTCAGAGATCTCCCGAAACGCAGCGCGGGACGCCTCGATCGCCCCCACCATCGGTTCGCCGCCGGTGCGGGCGAGATACCAGCGGGCGATTGCTTCGACCAGCCAGTCGACTCCGCCCATGAGTTCGCTTTGCAGTGCGGGCTCGATCGTGCCGACCAGAGCTTCGATCGGATCCCACCGTTCCTCAGCGGCGGTGACCTCCCGGGCGATGCGGTAGCAACGGACCACGTCGGCCGGATCCTTCGCGGTCTCGGTGGTGAGCCGGGACATGAAGGTGATCCCGAGCGAGTTGATGATTTCGTTGGCGACCATGGTGGCAACGAGTTCCCGGCGCAGGGGATGGAGCGCGATGAGGTCCGGGAAACGCTCCACGATCGGAGCAGGAAAATAGCCCGGCAAATCGTTCGCGAACGTGGGCCAGTCGGGCAGGTCCGAATCCAGCAGTGCCTCCGTGAGGCTCCGCTTGGCATAAGCGAGCAAGACCGCTAGTTCCGGGCTGGTGAGGCCGGTGCCGGTTCGAACTCGTTCCGTGATCTCCTCCGCAGTCGGAAGCTGTTCGATCTCCCGGTCGAGCAGATCTTCGCCCTCGAGGCTCTGCATCAGGTCCTCATAGGCTTCGATTCGGCCGGCCGACGCCTCCGCTTCCTGGGAGAGAATCTGGGCCTGGAGGAAGTTGTCGTAGAGAATGGCCTGGACAACCTCGTCGGCCATCGCCGCGACCAGCACGTCGCGTCCGGCCCGATCCAGGTCACCCCGTTCTTCCGCCATGCCCAGCAGGATCTTCAGGTTGACTTCCCGGTCGGAACAATGGACGCCACCGGAGTTGTCGATGAAGTCGGTATTGATGCGACCACCCGCGAGCGCGTATTCGATACGACCGCGTTGGGTGAGGCCCAGATTCCCGCCCTCGCCGACCACCTTGCACCGGAGGTCATTGCCGTTGATGCGGATCGCGTCGTTGCTCCGGTCACCGACCGCCTCATGGGACTCGCCGGTGGCCTTGACATAGGTACCGATGCCGCCGTTCCAGAGCAGGTCGACGGGTGCCTGCAGGATGACTTTCATGAGCTCATCGGGAGTGAGCGCAGTGGCGTCGGTGCCGAACACTTCACGCATCTGCGGAGAGAGCTCGATGCGCTTCGCCGTTC
Source organism: uncultured Actinomycetota bacterium (assembly GCA_963707435.1). Lineage (GTDB taxonomy): Bacteria > Actinomycetota > Acidimicrobiia > Spongiisociales > UBA4744 > UBA4744. Next base: position 259,050 of record CAVPPF010000006.1, read on the forward strand.
TCGGAAAAACCCCTCCGCCGGACGAGAGGAGCGTTTTGTCGTACAAGTCCCAGGTGGATGCCGGTAGCTCGAAGAGGCGCTGCCTTTCGACGAAGCTCACGCGGGGGTCGGGGTCGGGGTCGATGAAGATGTGGCGGTGATCGAAGGCTGCGACGAGGCGGATCTGTTGGGAGAGGAGCATGCCGTTTCCGAACACGTCCCCGGACATATCGCCGATCCCGACCACGGTGAACGGTTCGGTGGCGACGTCCCGTCCCATGGCCCGGAAGTGCCACTTGACGGACTCCCACGCACCCCGGGCAGTGATGCCCAGTTCCTTGTGGTCGTATCCGGCTGATCCTCCCGACGCAAACGCATCTCCCAGCCAATACCCGTACTCGGCGGCAAGCTCATTGGCGATGTCGGAGAAGGTTGCAGTGCCCTTGTCGGCGGCGACCACGAGATAGGGATCTTCCCCGTCGAGGACCTTGACGCCGGGGGGATGTTCCACCCGGCCGCCGACCAGATTGTCGGTGACATCGAGGAGCCCGCGTACGAAGATGAGGTAGGCGTTCTTGACGGCGTCCCTGAGCCCGGCCGGGTCGACGGCGCCACGCAACACGAACCCGCCCTTTGAGCCGGTCGGGACGATGACGGCATTCTTGGTCATCTGGGCTTTCATGAGGCCGAGGACCTCGGTGCGGTAATCCTCCTTGCGGGTCGACCAGCGCAGACCGCCTCGCGCCACCATGCCGCCGCGTAGATGGATCCCCTCAACCTCCGGGGCGTAGACGAAGATCTCGTACAGGGGATATGGCTTCGGCATGCCGGGGACCGAGGCAGAGCGAAACTTGAAACTGAGCGATTGGCAGTTGGGGCGGTAGGCGTTGGTCCGGATCGTTGCTTCGATCAGCCCCAGGAATCCCCGCAGGATGCGGTCCTGGTCGAGTGATTCAACGGCGTCGAGATCGGTCAGGATCGCAGAGATCAGAGCGGTTTCGTCATCGTCGGTCCGGTTCGGATCGAACCGAACCTCGAACAGGTCGACGAGCTTGGTGGCGAGGTCGGGATGGTCGACCAGCGCTTCGTTCATGTACTCGGCTGTGAAGCCGGGTCCGATCCGTTGCCAGTAGGTCCGGTACGCCCGCAAGATGCCTACCTGGCCGTAGGTGAGTCCGCTGACAACGATCAAGCGATTGAGCGAGTCGGACTGTGCCCGGCCGTGGATGATCGCCTCGATCGTTTCGGCGATGCGGTCGGTGCCGCGGGTGAGGTCGAGGGGACGACGGTCGGGTCCGAGCACCCCGAAGTCGTGGATGAAGGTCTGTCCGTTGCCGCCCAGGAGCCGAACGGGGACTTCCTCGATTACGTAGAAACCCAGAGCTTCCAGGATGGGCATCAGGTCGGACAGAGGACGTTTGCCCTCCAGCCGGTAGATGGCGACCCTCGTCAGTTTCTCCCGTGACTGCGGTTCGTTCTGCAGGCCGACCACAATGCGGCGTTCGTCGGAGAGCTCATCGAGGCGCAGGATGTCCGTAGGAGTCTGCTGGATCGGCACCGATGTCGTGTAGTACTCGGGCATCCGGTTGAGCCATTTCTCGCCGAGAGCGTGCCCCCGTTCCCGGCCGAAGCGGGCGATGAGAACATCCATGACCTTGTCCTGCCAGTTCGCGCGTCAAGGCAACGACCTCTTTTTCGAGGTCGGCAACGTTGGCTTCCGGGGTTTCGCCCTCGGGAATCCACACGGTGAAGTGGATGCGGGCGGCGCCGGTGTCGCCGAGGGCCAACCGGTAGTCGACCGACGTGGCCCGGAAGCGCTCGCGAAACAGCTCCTGAAGGCCTTTGCGGAGATCAGCGTTGAACCGGTCGCGCGGCAGAGAAACGAGCAGCGAGATGGTTCTGTTGAGATGATCCCGACGGATGATCAGCCGTACCTGTTGATCCTCCTCCAGGGTGAGAAGCTCAGAGATCGCCTGCCGGATGCCGTCGGTCGGCGTGGCGAACAGCTCATCTTTCGGGAAGCTCTCGAAGAGCTGGATGGCGAGTTTGTGATCGTGGGAACCGTCGATCAGGTCTTCGGCATCGATGATCTGATCGAGCTTGCGGTGGAGCAGCGGTATCTGACTCGCCCGGGTCATGTACATCTTCGATGTGAACAGCCCGATCAGGCGCGCCTCGCCGACGACCTGCCCGTCCGGGCCGAGATGCCGGATCCCGACGTAGTCCATCTTGGCGCGGCGGTGAACGGTGGAAACCCGGTTGGTTTTCGAGATAACGAGCAGGCCGCCCTCTTCGTATCGCCGCCGGCGGGCCTCGGACAGATCACTGAGAAGCGTTGGTGTGGCGAATGAGGACTCGTTGTGATCGCCGAGGAGACCGAGCCCGGAACCCGGAACCACCGACAGCGCCCGCTCGGCTCCCTCTCCGCTGATCCGGTATTCGCGATACCCCAGGAAGACAAAGTTGCCGTCGAGGAGCCAGCGGAGGAAGGATGTTGTTTCGTAGATCTCCTCGACCGGATACCTGGCCTTTCCCGCTTCGGCGACGCCGACCATGCGGTCGACGGCTCTCGTCATCGGCTCGAAGTCACGAACGACCGCGTGGATGTCGTCCAGAATGCCACGAAGCGAGGTCTCGAGATCGGCGGCCTCCCCGGCGTCGAGCGACCGGTCGAGGTCGTAGTGCTGGACCGACTCCTTGCGCTGGGCGCGCCGGGCATGCGTCACCTCGATGAGCCGTCCTTGCTCGTCGCGATCCACCCCGATGACCGGGTGCAGGGCCGTCTTGATGGCGATACCGCGTCCAAGAATCTCCGCGGTCACCGAATCGACGAGGAACGGCCCGTCGTCCACGACGAGCTCAACGACCGAAGCGCCGGTCTCGTAGCCTTGCCGGTCGCGGTCGGGTGTGAACACACGGACGGTGCCCGTCCGGTCCGGCCGTTCCTTGATGAACTCGTAGAGATCCTCGACCTGGTTGTAGCACTCGCGAGGGGTCAAGAGGAATCCGCCGTTGTCCGGAAAACGGCGGATGTAGGCTTCGGCGAATGCTGAGAGCACCGGGAGCTCGTCCCGAGGGGCTTGTTCACCGACGATGTCGATGACGGACTTCAGCATCTCGTTTTCCATGAGCGCATCCCTGTGGTTCCCTCGCTACGTTACCCGTCTCCCTGGCGGCCGTTGTGCCGGCAGCACGCTCACCGGGAGAACCGCCGGGCCGGGTGGGGGCCGGGTGGCCGTTCTTCGCGCCGGACCTTCTATCGTGGCTGCAACTCCGAGATGACATGAGGCACTCCATGAAGCGTGAACTCATCAAACACGTGCTCGAGCGCGAGGACTTCGGGTCGATCGTCACCGTGGCCGGTTGGGTCCGAACGCGGCGCGATTCGAAGGGGGGATTCTCGTTCCTCGAGTTGAACGACGGGTCCAGCTTCGACGGCCTGCAGCTGATTGCCGACGGTTCGTTGCCCAACTACACCTCGGAGGTACAGCGGCTGCATATCGGTGCGGCGGTATCGGCCACCGGAGAGCTGGTTGCGTCGCCCGGGAGCGGGCAGCGAGTCGAGCTGCGGGCCGACGAGGTCGTGGTTCATGGTCTGGCCGATCCCGAGGACTACCCCCTGCAGAAGAAGCGGATCTCCTTTGAGCGGCTGCGCGAGCTGGCTCACCTTCGACCGCGGACGAACACGTTCGGCGCAGTGGCCCGGGTTCGCAATGCTCTGGCTGCTTCGACGCATCGCTACTTCCAGGAACGCGACTTCATCTACCTCCACACGCCGATCATCACGGGAAGCGACGCAGAAGGAGCGGGCGACATGTTCCGTGTCACCACGCTCGACCCTGATGCGCCGCCGCGCACCGATGAAAACCGGGTGGACTTCGCCCAGGATTTCTTCGGGCGGCCCACCTACCTTACGGTCAGCGGCCAGTTGGAAGCCGAGACCTACGCAAGCGCTCTCGGCAACGTCTACACATTCGGGCCCACGTTTCGATCGGAGAACTCGAATACGCGGCGCCACCTCGCCGAGTTCTGGATGATCGAACCAGAGATGGCCTTTGCCGACAACGCCGACAACGCCGACCTGGCCGAGGATTACCTGCGGTACCTGTTCCGGCACCTGCTGGACAACAACGTTCGGGATCTCGAGTTCTTCAACCAGTGGGTCGATCAGGGATTGCTCGAACGGCTCAGTTCGATCGCCGACCAGCATTTCGAACGGATCACCTATGGGGAGGCCATCGACGTCCTGGAGAAGGCGGCCACCGGCTTCGAGTTCCCGGTCAACTGGGGGAGTGATCTCCAGTCCGAACATGAGCGGTACCTGACGGAGACGGTGTTCGGCCGGCCGGTGATCGTCACCGACTATCCCTTCGACATCAAGGCGTTCTACATGCGCCGCAACGATGACGAAAAGACGGTTGCCGCACTCGACGTTCTCGTCCCGGGAGTCGGCGAGATCATCGGAGGCAGCCAGCGAGAGGAACGACTCGATGTTCTCATCGATAGCCTGGAGCGGAAAGGCCTCGACGCGGCCGACTACTGGTGGTACGCCGACCTGCGGAGGTTCGGCAGCGTTCCTCACGCCGGATTTGGCCTCGGCTTTGAACGCCTGGTCCAGTTCGCCACCGGCATGCAGAACATTCGCGACGTGATCGCTTTCCCCCGCACCCCCAACAACGCAGAGTTCTAGGAGGGCTCGCTTCGCTCGCCGTACTTCGTACTGAGTACTGAATACCGGGTACCGAGTGCTGCGCACTGACTAGCGTTGATCGCCATGTCCCTTGTTGAAGCTCGTTCCCTCACCAAGAAGTTCGGTGATCTCACTGCGGTCGACGCCATCGACTTCGACGTGGCGCGTGGCGAGTCGTTCGGTTTCCTCGGCCCCAACGGCGCAGGCAAGACGTCGGCGATGCGCATGATCGGTGCCGTCAGTCCGATAACGGGCGGCTCCCTGCGCGTCCTGGGAATGGACCCGGCAGTGGACGGGCCCGAGATCCGCATGCGGCTGGGAGTCGTGCCGCAAGACGACACGCTCGACACAGAACTGTCGGTTGCGGAGAACCTGCTCATCTACGGGCGCTACTTTGACCTTCCCCGGCCCGTCATCCACGAACGGATCACAGAGTTGTTGGACTTCGCGCAGCTCTCGGAGCGGCGCGACGACAAGGTCGAGCCGCTCTCAGGGGGGATGAAACGCCGGTTGACCATTGCCAGGGCGTTGATCAACCAGCCTGAGCTGTTGATCCTCGACGAACCGACGACCGGGCTGGATCCCCAGGCTCGCCACGTCCTCTGGGATCGCCTCTACCGGCTCAAGCAGCAGGGAGTGACGCTGATCATCACCACCCACTACATGGACGAGGCCGAGCAGCTCTGTGACCGGCTCGTCATCATGGACAAAGGCAAGATCGTCGCCGAAGGTTCGCCGCGTCGCTTGATCGAAGAACATTCGACCCGTGAGGTGCTGGAAATGCGGTTCCCGGTCGGGGTGCAGGAGGCGATCCTCGATCGTCTCGATGGCCTGGCGAAGCGGACAGAGGTGCTGCCGGATCGGGTGTTGCTCTACACCGACAACGGAGATGAGGCGGCCGCCGAGGCAACAGCTCGAGGTCTCCGGCCCGAGAGCATCGTCGTTCGCCGGTCGACGCTGGAGGATGTCTTTCTGCGACTGACCGGCCGGACGCTGGTGGACTGATGGCGATCCCGGCCGTCGCCCGCGTGGTGGAAGCTCACGCTCTGGTGTACCGGCGCACCTGGCGGGGGAGCGTGATCTCCACGTTCTTCAGTCCCGTTCTCTACTTGCTGGCGATGGGGATCGGCCTCGGTTCGCTGGTCGATGACGGCGCCGGCGTGGCCAACCTCGGTGGTTTGAGCTACCTGGCTTTCCTGGCACCCGGTTTGCTGGTGGCGACCGCCATGCAGACCGGAGCAGGTGACGGGTCCTGGCCGGTCATGGCCGGGATCAAGTGGACCAAGACGTACCATGCCACCCTGGCCACTCCGGTCGGCGTCCGGGATTTGGTGATCGGGCACCTCGGGTGGGTCGCCGTCCGTCTGACCTTTGTATCGGTCGTGTTCGTGGCGATCATGGCGGCCTTCGGGGCCGTGGAATCCTGGGCGGGAGCGTGGGCGGTGGTTCCGGCCGTGCTCACCGGCCTTGCTTTTGCCGCAGCCACCACGGCGTATGCCGCGTATCTGGACAACGACACCGGCCTGTCGACCTTGTTCCGGTTTGGGATCGTTCCGATGTTTCTCTTCTCCGGAACGTTCTTTCCGATTTCCCAGCTGCCGGACTGGCTCGAACCGCTGGCCAATGTGGTGCCGTTGTGGCACGGAGTCGAGCTGGCTCGAAGCCTGGCACTCGGAATCTCCACGACGTGGCCGCCGTACGTTCATGTCGGGTATCTGCTGGCCTGGATCGTCGGTGGCACCCTGGTCGCCTTCCGCACCTTCAACCGGAAGCTCCGCCAGTGACGTCGGGAACCCTGATCTCGCGGGTTGTTCCGGTTGCAGCGCTTGGCGGCCGGCGCGCCCGCCATCTGCTCGAGAGGAACTTCCTCGTGTACCGGCGGATGTGGGTGGTCGTGTTTTCCGGATTCTTCGAGCCCCTCTTCTACCTGTTCTCGATCGGCATAGGGATCGGCGAATTGGTCGGTGACGTCACCGGTCCGGATGGAAACCCGGTTACCTATGCCGCCTACGTTGCTCCCGCCCTGCTGGCCTCGGCGGCCATGAACGGGGCCGTGTACGAATCGACCTTCAATATCTTCTTCAAGCTGAAGTACGCCAGGACGTACGACGCCATCCTGGCGACTCCCATGGCCCCGGGCGATATCGCCGTCGGCGAAATCGTGTGGTCGCTCATCAGGGGCGCGCTCTATGCCGCCGGCTTCATGGTGGTGATGGTGATCATGGGGCTCATGCCGTCGTGGTGGGGGCTCCTGGCGCTGCCCGCCGCGTTGCTGATCGGGTTTGCTTTTGCGGCGGCGGGCATGGCCGCAACGTCGTTCATGCGCAGCTGGCAGGACTTCGACCTGGTCCAGCTCGTGACCCTGCCGCTCTTCTTGTTCTCGGCAACGTTCTATCCCCTGGACGTCTACCCCGAGTGGCTCCAGTGGGTGGCACAGACCTCGCCGCTGTATCACGGAGTGTCGATCATCCGTGCGCTCACGCTGGGAGATCTCGACTGGACCATGATCTGGCACATTGCCTTCTTGCTCGCCATGGGTTTGGTCGGTGTGGTGATCACGGCGCGCCGGCTCAACAAGCTGTTGCTGGCGTAGGGCTACAGGGTGAACCGGCGGCCGGTTTCAAGTTCCTCGAGGGAGTAGAACGTATCCCGCCACGAGACACCGCCGTTGCGGTGCGCCAGCCGGGTTGCCCGCACGATCCCGTAGGCCATGATGAGGTACCCGATCGGCCAGATGGCCGCCGGCAGCCACCGCCTGGTATTCCTCCACAGAGCGAACATTTCGCTTCCGGTGTAGGCCGCCAGGGTTATTCCGCCGAGGATGTGCAGCCAGCCGGGTCCGGCGACCAGCGCCGCGGCGGGGGCACCGAGCACTGCTCCCAGTGCTACGAGCGCCAGTACGAGCACCGGGAAGGGCATCTGCGCGGTGGTGCTGCCGTTCTTTTCGATTCCTCGCAGCAACGCTCCAATCGACCGGTAGAGCGGGACCCGCACGCTGCGGCTGCCATCGATCATGGCGAGACGCCCGCCCGCTTCTTTGACGATCGAGGCGAGGGCAACATCGTCCGCGGTTTCCATGCGGAGATACTCGAACCCTCCGGTTGCCTCATAGGCAGTCCGGCGCACGAGGTTGAATCCGCCGGATCCGAGCGCGATCGTGCTGGCAGGGTCGCGGACCTTGGCCGGATCGGCCATAACGATCAGCCCTCGCAGGAACGCCGCCCAGGCTGCCTCGACGAGAAAGCTTTCCGAGCGGAACGACGGAATGAGCGCCAGTTGATCGATGCCCTGTGATTCGCAGTAGCCGATGGCCCGCCGGAGGGTGCCGGTTTCCATCACCACATCGCCATCGGAAAAGAGGAGCCAGTCACCGGTCGCGGCCTCGTAGCCCCGCTGCAGAGCGTGTACCTTGCCGAGCCATCCGGCGGGGAGGCTGTCGACCCGTATGTGCGTGAAGCGTGGATCATCGCTCGCCGCTCTTTGTGCCACAGATCCCGTGCCGTCGATCGAGCGATCGTCGATCAGAATCACCTGCAGATCGGGATAGTCGTCGGCCATTCGCGATTCGACCGAGGCGGCGACGTTGGCCGCCTCATCGCGAACCGGCATGATGACGGAGACGCTCGGCCATTCCTCCGGTGCAGGCGCCGGCACGCGCCCGAGCGTCGGCAAGTGGAAGAGGTTTCGCAGAACCAGGCCGGTCTCGAGAAGTACCAGCAGGCACGCCAGGCCCATGACAACGGAAGCAGTCTCCATAGGGACCTATCGACGGGCCGGCGAAACGCCTGAAGCGCCACCCGGACGAAGCTTCGCCGATCAGCGTGGCGCCCGGGTGGGACTCACCGATCGAGATCGTCCAGAAAGTCGACGGCTGCCCGAACAACGGCGGCTTGCTGTTCGGCGAGGCTGATCGAAGGAGCGCAGGCCCCCAGCTGCCCTTCGTACCAGCCGAACTGGAGATGGTTGCCACCCTCGATAGGAAGGATCTCGGCGTCGTCCGGGAGCCGGGATTTGCCGGCCAGCACCTCTTCCGGGGTACTGATGCAATCGCTCGTCCCGTACAGGACTTGCACTGCCTGTTGTCCATTGCGAAGACTCGTGTTCACCGTCGGATAGGCAGCCCACAGGATCACGCCTTGAATCTCCGTCCGGTGCGTATTGGCGAACTGGGCAGCCATTGCCCCCCCGAGCGAGTGCCCGCCGATCGCCCAGGTCCCGATCTCCGGGTGCGCCGCGATGACATCTCCGGCGCGATTGGGTGAAAGGACTGCCAGGTTCAGCGGCATGGGTACGACAACCGTCAGATAGCCCGCTTCGGCGATGGCCCGGGCGGCCGGGGCATAGGAGACCGGATGGACCCGGGCGCCGGGGTACAGGACCAGGCCCGTGGTCGCACCATCGATCGGTGTGAACGTCAACCAGGGGTCTTCCCCGACCAGCACGTTCTCGCCGTCGATCAGCGCATCGTCGGCACCATCGAGGGGACCGAGCGGCATCAGGAACCAGATGACGCCTGAAATCACGGCCGCAACCAGGACCAGGACCACCCATCGCCAAACTCGTCGCACATCGAACCTCGTGCTGGAGGACCTCATGATGACAACTCGCCGGCTGTATGGGAAGGACTAGAAGTCCAGCAACCGGGGGCTGTGGCCGGTGGCCTCGAAGAAGCGGAGCAGCCCGTCGGCCGAGAGGGCAGTCGTCCTGGTGTTGTCGAGCGGATGGAAGTTGAGCGGATCCATGCTCAACATGGCCCGGTCGACGGCCACCTCGACGGCTCCTTCCTGATCGTTGATCGTGGCAAACGGCGTGACGGCTCCGGGGATGACTCCGAGGTACCGCATCAAACGGTCGGCACTGCCGAAGGACAGCCGTCCCGCTCCGAGACGCTCACCGAGATCCTTCAGGTCGATGATGCGATCCTCGAGCGCTACGACCAGCCACATCCGGCCTTTCTTGTTCTTGAGGAACAGATTCTTCGAGTGAGCGCCGGGCATGTTCTTGCGAACCTTCCGTGCTTCCTCGACGGTGAACACCGCCGGGTGCTCGACGGTGCTCGTCTCGATACCGAGATCGTCGAGGAAGTTGATGAGGTCTTCCGCGGTCGCGGGGGAGGGGGGGTTGCTCACAGCGGGCACCTTACTGTCCGCAGTTTGCCCCGACTTATATAATGGCTTATCATTACATACTGATATGACATTACATAAAGAACGAGAACTGGTTTTGACCGATGCGGAGCAGGTGAAAGCAATTGCAGATACCACCCGGACCAGGATTCTGCAGGTTCTGGACGATCGTCCGGCCAGCGCCAAACAGCTGGCCGGACTGCTCGGCATGACCCACGGCAAGGTAGGTCACCACCTCAAGGTTCTGGAACGGCATGGATTGGTCGAGGTGGTCGAGGAGCGGCAGGTGCGGGCGATGACGGAGAAGCTCTACGGGCTCACCTACGACACTCTGCGGGTCCGTTTGACCGGCCGTAGCGACGTCGATCCGCTCGTATTCCTCTTCGAACAGGCCATCCGCGAGGCGGCTCCGGCTGCCGACCAGCCCTTCCCCGCCGGGCGGCGGCTCTACTCGGTTCGTATGCCGGAGACCCGGGCCGCCGAGTTTGCACGCCGGCTCGAGCAACTTGCCGACGAGTTCGCGGCGTCGGAGGGAGAGGGGCCGGTGTTCGGATTGGCCGGGGCGGTCTATCGCACGACGACTCCGGGAGGAACCCGATGACGGCCGGCGTCGAGATCTACGGAGCCGACCACCGTCGGTCGATTCTGCTCCTGCCCGGAGCCGGACAGAGCCGGTTGATGTGGGTCCCCCAACTCCGGCAGCTCGGCGACGAGTTCCGGATGATCGCGATCGACGTGCCGGGTCATGGGGCCCGGCGCGACGAGCGGTTCACCATCGACGCTGCTGCCGCGGCTGCACGTGAAGCTATCGACGAGTACGCCGGAGGCCGGGCCGTGGTGGTGGGACTATCCGCCGGCGGCTATGTAGGGCTGGGTCTGGTCGATCTCGCGCCGGATCGCGTGGCGGGACTGGTCTTGTCGGGCGCCAGCGCCTCCTATCGCGGCTGGGGCGGTTTCGAAACAAAGATGTACGGGTTTCTGGTCGGCGCGATCGCAGGCCGAATGGGTGGCAAAGCCGAGGCGTCGCTGCGGAAAGCCCTCCCCGACGGTCTGGCCGACGACATCCTCGTCGAACCACTCTCCATGCGAGGAGCGGCGGACTCCCTCAAACGTATCCCCGGTCGCGACTACTACGCAATGGCAGCTCGCTACCCCGGTCCGATCCTGCTGCTCAACGGTGAGCGTGACAAGGTCAACCGTAAGGAGGAAGCGGCGTTCGCCGCCGCCGCCGGGGCTGGCGTCGAGACGATCCCGGACGCCGGTCACGCATGCTCGCTCACCCGGCCGGAAGCTTTCTCTGAGGCTGTCCGGGCCTTCGCCCGGAAGGTCTGGGGGACCTAGCTCACCGCCCCGGAAGGTCCCCGCTGTCCAACTTCCAGTTTTTCGGGAGCCGGTTTCCAGTTCGAACTTCGCACATCGAGCTTCCCGCTTCCGGTGCGACCAGAATGGGCTCATGTCGTCGAGGGCCGATGTCGTTGTATGTGGTGCCGGGATCGCCGGGGTGGCTGCCGCCTACCACCTGAAGGTGGTGCTGGGAGTCGAGCGAGTCGTGATCTGCGATCCCCGGCCGCCGTTGACGCTCACGTCGGATCGGTCAACCGAGTGCTATCGCAACTGGTGGCCGAATGCCCCGATGGTCGGTTTGATGAATCGATCGATCGATCTCCTCGATGCGTGGGCCGAGCGGAGCGGCAATGCATTCGGCATGAACCGGCGCGGATACCTGTATGCAACCGCCGATCCGCGCCTGGCGGCCACTTGGGCGCAGTCCGCTCGTGACGTGTCGGCACTGGGGGCTGGTCCGCTTCGGATCCACCGGGCCGGCGATACCGGCTACCAGCCGTCCGGCCGGTCCGACGGCGCCGATCTGATCCTCGACCGATCCCTGGTCCGCTCGCACTTCCCGTACCTGACGGAGAGCACCGTTGCCGTGCTGCACGCCCGCCGGGCGGGGTGGCTGAGCGCCCAGCAGCTGGGGCGGTGGATGCTCGAGAGCGCCGCGGAATGCGGCCTGGTGCTCTTGCCCCGGCGGGTGACGGGAGCAACGGTCCGCGACCGGCGGCTTCAATCCGTCACCCTCGACGATGGGGAGACCATCCGGACCGGGTCTCTCGTGAACGCGGCGGGGCCGCTGGTCGGAGAGGTTGCAGCGCTGGTGGGCGAGGAAGTGCCGGTGACCTCGGAGCTGCATCTAAAAGCGATCTTCAAGGAGCACCGGCGGATCTTCCCGGCGGAGGCGCCCCTGCTGATTTGGAGCGACCGCCAAACCATCGAGTGGTCGCCGGAGGTACGCGAGATGCTGGGGGCGGATCCGGGCACTCGGTATTTGCTCGACGAGCTTCCCGCGGCCTGCCACGGGCGCCCCGAAGGTGGACCGGATTCTCCCTATGTGCTGGGGCTGTGGGAGTACCACAGGAGGGTGATGGAGCCCGCCTGGCCGGTGCCCCTCGATCCGATGTACCCGGAGCTGGTGATGCGGGGCATGAGCACCATGATTCCCGGATTGGACGCCTACCGGGAGGGATTGCCCCGGGCTGCGGTCGATGGGGGCTACTACACGAAGACGGTCGAGAACCTCCCGCTGATCGGCCCCCTGACCACAGGCGGGACGTTTGTGGTTGGGGCACTCTCGGGGTTCGGGATCATGGCTGCGGCGGCGGCCGGAGAGTTGATCGCCCTCCACGCCACCGGGCAACCGCTTCCGGTCTACGCTCCCGCCTTTCTGCCGTCCCGGTACGAGGATCCGGCCTACCTTCGATCGCTCCCGCAGATGATGGGAAACGGGCAGCTCTGAACGGCCGGCCTCAGGCGTTGTGGATCTCGACCGGGGCGGTGCCGGGAGGAACGAACCCGAATACCCACCCGTAGAAGAACAGCTCTGCTTCGGCCGCCCGTTCTATGTTCTCGGCCTTTCGGAACCCGTGTCCTTCGCCTTCGAACGCCAGGTACGCGTACGGGATGCCCTTCCGTTCGAGGGCTTCGACCATCATGTCCGCCTGATCGGGCAGGACGACCTTGTCGTCGAGGCCCTGCAGGATCACCATCGGTCGCGACAGCTTTTCGGTGTGATAGATCGGGGATCGTTCGCGATACAGTTCGGCCGCGTCCGGGTACGGGCCGACCATGGAATCCAGGTACCGTGACTCGAACTTGTGCGTTTCTTCGGCCAGTGCTCCGAGATCGGCTACTCCGAAGTACGACGCTCCGGTGGCGAACTCCTCGTGGAAGGTGAGCGCACACAGCGTGGTGTAGCCTCCGGCGCTTCCTCCCCGGATGGCCATGCGGTCCCGATCGACGAGCCCGAGGTCGGCGAGATGGGTGGCCGCGGCGATGCAGTCGTCCGTATCGACGACCCCCCACCGTCCCCGGAGAGCGTTGCGGTAGGCCCGGCCGTATCCGGTGGATCCGCGGTAGTTGACGTCGACCAGTGCGAACCCCCGGCTCGTCCAAAACTGCCGGCCCAGTGCGAAACCGGAACTGGTGGATCCGGTCGGCCCGCCGTGTGACCACACCACGAGTGGGGGGAGCTGCCCTTCGGGACCGGTGAAGTCGGAATTGGCGGGCGGATAGAAGAACGCATGAGCCACCGCGTTGCCCGTCGTCGGGAAGGTGATTGTTTCCGGCCGGCTGAGATATCCGGCATCGAGGCCGACCGAGAGCGAATTGCGGACTACCTGCATGTCTCCCGTCTGCGGGTCCACCCCGATGAGGGCGGCCGGAAGCGTCGGGCCGGCACCGATCGTCCACACCACACCTGCACCCACGGCCACCGTCGGGTAGAGCTCATCCCGGTCTATGTCGTGTACCTGGAGGTGCCCGTTGTCGAGGATGCCGAGACGTGAGCCTCCATCCTTCTCGAAGAGTGTGACGATGCGACCGTCGGGGAGGAACCCGTAGCGCCGGAATCCGAATAGCCATTGAGGGGCACCGAACTCGGCTTCCATCGGACACAGAGCGGTCGCCGCTCCGGATTCCCAGCGGTAGAGATTCCACCATCCGGTCCGATCGGATACGAAGTGCAGCCGCCCGTCCGGCGCCCAGGAGGGTTGAAAGATCGATTCTTCCGGTCCGCCCACGGCGAGGATGCCACCGGTCGGCGTGCCGTCGGGGGCCAGGTCGGCCACCCATAGTTCGGTCCCGTCCCACGGCATGTTGGGGTGGTCCCACGCCAGCCAGGCGAGCTTCGTGCCGTCAGGAGAAACCGCAGGTGAGGCGACGAAGTCGTGACCTCCGGCGATGACCCGCGGAGCGGACGATCCGTCGATGGGGAAGGCAACGAGTTCATTGATAGCTTCGGCACCGGGCACATGGTGCTCTCGAACGCAGATCACCAGGTCGTTGTGAAAGGTGTAGTCGGCGTACCGGTCTCCCGCCGGGAGGTCGGGTTGCGGAGTGATGGGTTGTGGCTCGGGCCCGTCGAGCCGGTACACCCGCTGGTCGGCAAAGCTGGACGAGATCACGATCCCGTCTCGCACGGCATAGGCACCGCCTCCGTACTCGTGGGCTCTGCTTCGGGAATTGAACCCGCCGGGGGAGACGTCGGTGATAGCTCCGTCGGGGCTGCGTCGCACGATCACGCTGCGGCCGGACTCGGTGGGGCGGGATTCCAGCCAGTAGAGGGCTCCGTTGTCGGCAGCGACGTCGCTCAAACCAATCCCGGCATGCGTCAACATGGTCGGCGTGATGGGCGAGACCCAGGACCCGTAGGGAGCGGTGACGGGCATCGAACATCCTTTCCTGGTCGTTGCGTTCAGGCTAGACCGTTCCGGATTCGAGCTTGCAGGCGTGTGCGTTGCGAATGGGACGCCAGAACGCGATTACTCGGTAACCTTTCGTGGTGTCGATCCGAGATCCCAAGTTGCTTGTCCTGGTCGTGGGCGTGGTGCTGGCCGCAGCGGCCTGCTTGCCGCTCCAGGCCGACCTCGCCCCCACCGTTACCGTCGGGTCGGCGCCTGCCACGACGATCGCCACGGTTCCCCCGGACACCACGACGTCGTTGCCGGCTCGTGATTGCGGGCCGCTGGTCGCTGCCGACGGCGAGACGCTCCGCCGCATCGAATCGGTCGATCCGGCGGCCGGTTCCGTCTTGGTCTCGCAGGCCGTGTTCCCGTGCGCCGATGAGGTGGTGGTGGTCGCCGGGAACGATCTGGCGATGGTGTCGGTGAGCGCCCAGCTTGCAGCCGCACTGGGAAGCCCGCTGCTCGTGGCGGGGGAAGGGGATCCCGTCCAGCTGGAATCCGAGCTGGCCCGCCTCGCGCCCCTCCGCGTGGCGCTCGTCGGGGCCTTGCCGCCGCTGGAGGTCCCTGCCGGTGCTGAAGTCCAGGCCTTCGAGGGGTCCGTTGAGGAACTGGCCCGGTTGGTCTATGAGGTTTCGGGTGCCGATATCTGGGTCGAGATTGCCGCAACCGGGGTGGAAGCGACTGCCCGCCTGATCCAACCGATCAGCACCGGGGAAAGTGTCTGGTTGCCGGGCTCCGGCACGGTCGAGTCGTGCGATCTGGACGATGAGCAGATCACGGCGGCCATCGACGGGCGGGCCGCCGCCGCCGAACCCCGGGGAGATATCTGGCTGGTCGATGCGTGTTCGCCCGAACTGGCCCTGGTGGCCGCGGCGGCATCCCGGCACACGGGAGACACCGTGGTGCTGGTCGACGGGCGGGACCTCCGCACGAATCGAGCGGTGGTCGAAGCCCTCCCCGGATCCTCGTCTCCCGATCGAGTCTTCCTGCTGGGCGACATCGCTTCCGGCATCGACTGGCAGGTCGATCTCTTGCTGTCCGGCAACGAACTCCCGGGCGGCGGCCTGATGCTCTTTCCGGGCCGCCGGATCGTGGCTCTCTACGGGAACCCGACCACGCCGGCCCTCGGGGTGATGGGGGAGCAGGGTCCGGAAGAAGCCGCCGAGCGGGCCCGCGAGGTGGCCGAACCCTATGGCGCCGACGGCATCGAGATCCTTCCCGCCTTTGAGATCATCGCGACGGTCGCCTCGGCCTCCGCCACCGATGACGGCGATTATTCGTGGGAGATGAGCGTTGACGAGCTTCTCCCCTGGATAGAGGTGGCCGCCCGGGAAGGCCTCTATGTGACGCTCGATCTGCAGCCGGGCCGCACGGACTTCCTGACGCAGGCCAAACGGTACGAAGAGCTGCTGATGCTGCCCCACGTCGGGCTGGCGCTCGACCCCGAGTGGCGGTTGCAACCCAACCAGCGGCACCTGAGACAGATCGGTTCGGTCGACGCCGCCGAAGTCAACGAAGTGATCGACTGGCTGGCCGGTCTGGTGCGGGAGCATGCGCTGCCGCAGAAGCTGTTGATCCTCCACCAGTTCAAGTTCTCCATGATCACGAACCGGGAGCTCATCGACACGCCTCCCGAACTAGCCGTTCTGGTGCACGTCGACGGTCAGGGACCCATTCATACGAAGTACGAAACCTATGGCGCCCTGACCGGAGCGGCCGATGCCGGCCGGTGGTGGTGGGGCTGGAAGAACTTCTACGACGAGGACACGCCGACCCCGACACCCGAGCAAGTGTTGGACCTGGATCCCCTCCCCGTCTATGTGAGCTACCAGTGAGTTCCCGGTTGCCGGTCCCCGAACCCTTCAGCTGATCTGCTGATCGCTGATATCTTGCTCGTATGAGCAGAGGCGGGACCCGGGCCGTTGACTTCCTGAGAGAAGCGGGCATCGACTTCACCATGCACGAGTACGAGACGGGCGACATCGAGAGCTCGTACGGTGAAGCCGTGGCGGACGGGTTGGGAGTCCCGCGAGATCGCGTGTTCAAGACGCTCGTCGCCCGGGTCGACGGGCAGCCGGTGGTTGCGATCGTTCCGGTCTCAGGTCGCCTGTCGCTCAAAGCGCTGGCGCGGGAGGCCAAAGGCAAGCGAGCCGTTATGGCAGAAGCTGCCGACGCCGAACGCCTCACCGGGTATGTGGTTGGGGGGATCAGCGCGTTCGGTCAATCCCGACGCCTGCCAACGGTCGTCGATGAAGGGGTCCTGGCTCATGCGACCATCTTTGTCAGCGCGGGGCGGCGGGGCCTCCAGCTCGAACTGGCCCCGGACGATCTGATCCGGGTTCTTGATGGACGGGTGGCTCCGCTCGGCGGATGATCCGCGACCTCGAGAAGTGTGAGACAATCGGCGGTCCATGTTTGCTCCTGCCCGCCTCGCCTATGCCCTGCGCCCCAAGGCCCCGATAGGGATCTTGGCGGCGGCGGCCGCCGTCCAGTTGCTGTTCGGGGCAACCCCGTTTCTCATCCCCGAGATAGCAGCCCGCTACGGAGTGAGCGAGGGGTTGTCGGCCGGAATCTCTGTCGCCCAGGTGAGTGCATTTGCCGTTGCCAATCTGGTTATGCCCCGCCTCCTGGCACCAACCGGGAAGGTATTGAAATGGTCCGCACTCATGTTGGTGGTGGCCAACGCACTCAGTGCTCTTCCCGATCAGTTCTGGTTGTTGGTCGGCTTGCGCACGCTGGCCGGCCTGGCGGCCGGGACGCTCACCTGGGTGGTGTGGGCCGACGCGATGCGAAAGCCGCGGGCGCTGGCCGGTGTGGCCTCGGCCGGCCCCGTTACCGCGCTGGTGAGTGCACCGTTGTTGTCTGCCCTGGCGGGAACGGGTGATCAGGCCGTGTTCATAGCCCTGGGGGTGGCCGCTCTGCCGGCCTTCTTCATCCAGGTCGACACGGGAGTTACCGAAAAGGGTTCGGGTGCTGTGAGTCGTTCCCGGTCCAACCGGGTGTTGCTGATGGCGTTGCTGCTGCTGACCTTTTTCGGATCAAGCGTCTTCGTCTTCGTTGCTGTGGCGGCCCGGGAGACACTGGGGTTGAGCCCCTTTGCGGCTTCGTTTGCCTACAGCCTCAACGCCGCAACCGGCTTGTTGGGGGCGCGGCTCTCGTCGCGTCACCGCCGTCCCGGATGGTGGCTGCTGACGTTGGGTCCTGCCGTCTATCTGTCGGCGTCCGGTGGTCACGTGTGGTTGCTCTTCCTCGGGATGGCGTGGTGGGGGTTCGCCTTCTGGATGGGTGTCCCCGGCGTATTGAAGATGCTGGCAGCCCGGTCCCTGGAGCCGGATGAGCGAGCGGGTGATGCTCAGGCCCTGATGGCGTTCGGTCGGGCGGCCGGACCCGTGCTCGGGGGAGGGCTCGCAGACGCGGGAGCGTTCGCCACACTCGCAGTCGTGGCCGGGATCGGCTCCTCGGCTGTCGGCGCCATGGTGATCGGCGTTCAGGAGGGCCGGGAGCGGCTTCCGTCCACCGATTCACGGGTCATTGATCGCAGCGTGGGGTGAGCCGGGTCGGTCGGCATCCACCTGTCAACCCGAGAGCCGCGCCGTGCTGAACACGACATGGAACGGCTCGCAGTAGATCACCACCGTCCATGTGCGATCGGGGTCAAACCCTTCCGGAACAACATAGTTCTGGTTGCCAACGTTGCCTTTCAGCTTGCCGAGATCCTCATATCCGACTTCTGCCAGGATCTCCCGGTCAAGAGGATCCCCGGTGGGAACCAGCAGCACATGAAGATCGGGCCCATTGGTCACTTCGAATTCCTCGAAACGAAGCACCCGGGAACCGTCTTCGAGTTCGAAGACGGTGGCAACACCAGTGCCCCGGTGAGCGTCGTCCGCATCAACGAAATCACCCGTCAAGAGTTGAACGGGCCCGACGGGCTCCGCGTCACCGGTGGCAGGTACGGTCGGTGACTCCGCTGGATCTGGTGCGGCGCCCTGCAACTCGTCGCCTCCAGACGTTGTCGTTGGCGCAATCGGGAAGGTTTCATCGACGGTGGTATCCAGAAACAGCGGCGAGCCCAGCCACCAGGCCAGGGCAATCGCCGGGATGCTCAGCAGCCCGCCTCCGATAAGCAACCACCGCTTGGTCGAGGTTCTCTTTGTGTCGGTCATGGTCCTCCTGGTTCTGGTGGGCCAACCGCGCTCATGAGCGAGGGATTCCAAAAAAGAGATGAACAAGATCGAAACTCATTCGCCGTCGGCCTTTCGCCCTTTCTGACAACTTGCGGAGGAGCGGTACCGTGGGGGCATGCTCAAGGGTGTAGTCAACAGCTTCCGGAAACGGGTGGTCGGCTCGACCACGGGTTTGTTCGCTCATGCCCCCTATCCACTCGAGGACACGCTTTCCTATCGAGGCGATCCGGGCCTGTTCGGTCCGGACTCGGTGACCTGGCCGGTGCTCGGCGATGCTGCTGCCTTCATCGGCGGGATCCGGGCGCTCCTCATCCAGGCGGCGCACCCCGAGGTCGTCGCGGGGGTGGCAGACCACTCCACGTACCGGGTGGACCCGCTCGGCCGCCTCTCGCGCACCTCTGCGTATGTGACCGCCACCAGTTTTGGCGCCCGCCCCGAGGTTGCCGCCGCCGTGCAGACCGTCCGGCGCGCCCATGTCGTGGTTCGGGGCCGGTCCCATCGCGATCGGCCGTACACGGCCGGAACCCCCAAGTTCGCTGCCTGGGTACACAATGCGCTCACCGACTCCTTTCTGGCCGCCTTTCAGGAGTTCGGGCCTGCCCCGCTCAGCGACGAGGATGCGGACCGTTTTGTCCTCGAGCAGACAGCGGTCGGACGTCTGCTCGATGCCGACCCGCTCCCGGAAACGGCCCCAGGACTGTCCGACTGGTTGACGTACCATCCCGACCTGGGACCTTCGCCCGGTCTCGAGGAGACCGTTGCCTTCCTGCGCGCTCCACCGCTACCGTGGGCGATTCAAGCCGCCTACCGGCTCATGTTCGCTGCGGCCGTGGCCACCGTTCCCGTGCAACTGCGCCGGATTCTCGGCGTGCGCAAACGGCCGGGGGCGCGCCTGGTTGGGAAACTCATGGTGGGTTTTCTGCGCTGGGCGCTGGGGTCCTCACCGTCGTGGCACGTCGCCTTGGTCAGGGTCGGTGCCGCGGTACCCGAAGGCCTCTTCCGCCAACCGCTCGCCGTCCCCTGACCGGGACCGGTCGTGGCGGAGCGGAACCGGTAAGGGCCAACGGACCGTTATCGTTTCGACTATGAAGATGCACCGGGTGGTAGCGGTCGGCGCCCTGCTCGTGGGTATGGGCCTGGCGGTCGGCGCCTGTTCTTCTCCGGACACCGCCGCGGTCACCACCACACCTGCCATCTCCGAATCGACCACCACCTCACTTCCGCTCTCGACGACGACAACCTTGGTAACGACCACCACGACCGAACCTCCGTCTCCCTATGCTCGTCCAGACTGGTTGGGCACCCGACTCCTGCCGCTCCGGCCGGACGAATTCGGGGAGGTTCTCCCGACGCCTGCTGAGCTCATCGACCGGGCGCTTGAGACACCCGATGTGCTTCCTCCGCCGGCCGGAGAAGCATTCGAGTGGACGATTCAGCCGGTGCCGGCCGATGTGCTGGAGCGGTCAACGTGGACGCCGGACTGCCCGGTGACGGTCGAGGAACTTGCCTACGTCAACGTTTCTCACTGGGGTTTCGACCAGAAGTTCCACACCGGGGAACTGCTGGTCAACGCTACGGTGGCCGACGACCTTGTCTCCGTGTTCCGGAAGCTCCACGCGATGCGTTTCCCGATCGAGGAGATGCGAGTGATCCGTCTCGAAGAAATCGATGCCCACCCCACCGGGGACTGGAACGACACCACATCGTTCGTGTGCCGGCCGGCGGTCGGATCCGGGAACTGGTCACAGCACGCCTTCGGGACTGCGGTCGATATCAATCCCTTTCACAATCCGTACCTCAAGGGCGACCTGGTTCTCCCCGAACTTGCCTCCGCATATCTCGATCGCACCGATCAGCGAGACGGGATGATTGCCGACGGTGACCAGGTCGTGCAGGCGTTCACAGAGATCGGCTGGAGCTGGGGAGGGTATTGGAACAGCCTCAAAGACTGGATGCATTTCTCCCTCAGCGGCGGCTGAAAAGGCGGGAACCGGAACCGGCATAGAATCGTTTCGCGCACATGAAACGATTCCTCGCCATCATTGTCATGACCCTCGTTGCGACTGCCTGCGCCGGAAGCGACGCCGATACGTCGACAACCACGACCGCGATCACCACCACGACTCCAACGACATCGGCAGCAACCACCACCACCACGGTGGCGGAGACGACGACCTCCACCACAGCCGCATCTACCCCGTCGACGAACGCTTGGGAGACCTGGACGCTGGTTTTGGCCTCCATCGAGGTAGGCGCGGAGGGTGCCGAGGAGCGTGCCACCGAGATCGCCGCAAGCATTGATGGGGCCGGCGTCATCTACTCGAGCGACTTCCCGTCGCTCAACCCGGGTTTCTGGGTGGTCAACTGGGGCGAGTTCGAGTCCGGATCGGAGGCGAGCAACTGGTGTGCCGGCCTGGCCAACACCTCGACCTGCTACCCCCGGTACCTCGGCCCCGCCGTCTCCCCGCTGGCCGCCGACGGAAACGCCATGGTGGTCGAGGATCACATCGCCCTGGCCATCGTGGATGTCGCGACCGGTGAGCGGCTCAAGGTGATCGATCCGAACTTCGGCGGCGACGGGCTGTCGGTGGGACGGATGGCGCTGACCCCCGATGCCGGGGCGCTCTACTTCGGGGTCGGCGGAGAGGACTCCTGGTACTCGTGTGAGTCGTCGCGGGGTGAGGTCTGGAGACTGGATCTGGGTTTTGGAACGACGACGGCGGTTGCCGCCGGGTTCGGCCCCACCGTGTCACCGGACGGACGGTGGCTGGCTCTCCTCGACTCGGAACAATGCTTTCCAGACCCTGCGCAGCCGGACTTCTGGGTGCTGACCCCGACGGACACGGTCGTCCTGTACAACCTCTCGACCGGGCGCCCGGTCGAGACGAAGAGATGGTCGGTTGCAACCCCGCCCACGTCGTACGACGACCCGCGAATGATCACCTGGGCGGACTGGAGGTCAGATTCGCAAACGCTGCTGGTGGCAAACAACGGCGGTGACCTTTTCGAGCTGGCCCTCGACCATGAGGGTTCCATCAATGCGGGGGAACCGCTGGTCACGGGCATCGACGGTTCTCCGCAGGCACTCATCGGGAACACGCTGTACGTCGTCCGCGATGAAACCCCCGACGAGTGGGGCGGGTTCGACATCCTGGCGGTCGACGTCGCAAGCGGAGCTCCGGGCGAGGTCATCACCCAGACGGTGGGATGGCCCTACGTGGCGGCCGATACGACCCGGACGAGATTGATCTGGGGTTCGGACACCCAGGCCTCGACCGCCGAAGGGACGTTCTCGTTGGAGGCCTACCTGGGTGGATTCGCCTGGTAGGCGGTGGTGTAACAGTTTTGTTACCCGGCGGTGACACAGGTGAGATGTGGTCGTGGAATGCTGGCGATGAAGGAAGGAGATCATCGTGAAGCATCCCAGCCGCATCTCACACCTGGTAATGGTCGTGACCGTGCTCACTACTCTGCTGGCCGCTTGCGGTCCGGGGGGGACCATCGACGCGGGCCCGGTCACCACCCAGCCCGGGTCGACGTCGACCGTTCCGGTGACCAGCTCAACGTCGACGCCGGACGGAACCGACGCTCCCACGACCACCACCACCGTTCCCGGTGAACAGCGATTCGTGGACATCTTCCTGATCAAGGACTCGAGTCATGCGGTTGCTGTGACCAGGGCCGTCCCGGCAACGCCGGAAGTCGCCGGCAACGCCATCCGGGCGCTCATCGCGGGTCCCACCGACCAGGAACGTGATGAGGGCTTGTCCACCGCCATTCCCGCCGACACCCTGCTGCTGGGCATTGTCATCGAGAACAACCTTGCAACCATCGACCTCGGTCGGGAGTTCGAGTCCGGCGGAGGATCGTTTGCCATGCTCGGGCGGCTCGCCCAGGTGGTCTACACGCTCACGCAGTTCCCTACCGTCAATGAGGTGCAATTCAAGCTCGACGGACAACCCGTGACGGTCTTTTCCGGTGAGGGGATTCTCCTCGAGGATCCCGTCACCCGCGGTGACTACGCCTCGATCCTGCCGTTGGTTCCGGTTACCGCCGGCGACGCCCCCCGCTGGTTGCAGGCCGACCTCCCGGCCCTTTCCGGCGTACCCGCCGCTCGCCAGAGCCGGGTGGTGCTGGTGGCGGATGACGACAACCTCAATGTTCGGAGCGGCCCCGGCGTCGACAATCCGGTATTCGGGATGCTTGCCCCCGGAACCATCGTGCGAACGACGGGGAACTCCACGCCGGTGGGCAGTTCCCGCTGGGTCGAAGTGTCCACCCCCGCCGGGTTCGGTTGGGTCAACGAGCGGTACCTCGCGGCCGTCGTCGACGCCACTACCTTTGCAGGCGACGGGCGGGTGACAGATACGCTCGACGAGCTGGCCGGGATCATGGCGGACCTGTCCGACCTGTCACCGGTGGTGTCGTGGCGCGGGCTCTACGTTTCCCACCACGCCGACCCGGTGCTATTTGGTGACCTCGATGAAGTCCTGACCGATCCGACCACCTACAAGTGGCCCTCCAACGCTTTCGACGTCAACGATCCGGACTTCGCCAACGAAGCACCCAGCCGTACGTTCGCCCAGGCGATCGCTGCCAGCTTTGTGTCCGCCTATGTCGATTCGGACACGGTGATCACCTTCAACGAACCCATCGAAGCCGGCAACGGGCGGCTTGCCGAGTACGCAATTCCGTTCGAGTTCGCAGGTTTCAACTATGTCGGTGTGTACGACCCGGGCGACAACCCCGAATATGGTGGCCTGGACTGGACCATCTGGTACGTGTCGTTCGACTACGAGGACGGAATCCCCGTGGTGGTCGGGCTCACCATCGACCAGTGGTCGCCATGATCTCAGGGGGACACGGGTTGCCCGGCGATCGGTCGGCGAGGCCGGTAGCCGGGTGACCCATCACCGGGCGCCGATGTAGTCCTCCAGATAGCCGATCCGGAACTCCTGTTCCTTGGTCTTGTGTTTGACCAGGTCGCCGATCGAGACAACCCCGACCACCCGGCCACCGTCCACGACCGGAAGGTGTCGAATTCGCCGGTCGGTCATCATGGCTAGGGCCTCGTCGATGTCCGCCCCGGCCTCAACCACCACCACCGGGCTGTTCATCACCTCCTCGACAGCCGTGGTTTTCGACGTGCGGCCCTGCAGCGTGATCTTCCGCAGGTAATCCCGCTCCGTGAAGATTCCGGCGACGTCGTCACCCTCCATGACCAGGAGCGAGCCGCAGTTGTGCTCGACCATCTGTTCGATGGCTTCATAAACGCTGGCCGTTGGGCTCACGCCGATGACCTTGCTTCCCTTTTCCTTGAGAACCTCGGACACACTTGCCATACGTCTCTCCCTCAGCGGCCAGAACAGAGCGTACCGAATGAACGCCCGGCATGACGGCACCGGTCGTTGCTAGCGTCCGTTTTCTCCAGAGGAGGTAGCTATGGCCAAACGGGATTACCGCACCGACGAGATCGTCGTTCACTGGGACTCCAGCCGGTGTATTCACACCGGAATCTGTCTCCGGTCCCTCCATGCCGTGTTCAATGTTCAGGCGTCCCCGTGGGTCGATGTGCAGGCGGCTACCACCGATGAAATCGCCGAAACGATCGAGAAATGTCCTTCGGGGGCGCTCAGCTACACCCGCCTGAACGGGCCCGGCGAGGCCGCTCCGGAGACCACCACCGTGGTCCCCAGACGAAACGGGCCACTCTCCGTGCGTGGGCGGGTTGAGGTACGCGACGCAGCGGGTGAGTTGATCGCAGCCGGCCACCGGATGACGTTGTGCCGGTGCGGCCACTCGAAGAACCAACCGTTCTGTGATCTGTCGCATCGGGACGTCGGATTCACCGACAATCCGCCTGTGATCGCCGAGCACCGTCGGGACGCTGCCCATCCGGCCGATGTCGCCGGTACGGGCCGCGATTAGCACCGGGACGACCGCCCCGCGACGACATCTTGCGTCCCGGTTGGGTGCCCGTTTTGGGCGACGCAACACTTGCTCGATAACGTGACGCGACCGATCACGGAGGAGTGCCTGTGCCGTTCGAGCTCACCCACCACGACGCCGTCTATGTGCTGACCATGGATGAGGGGGAGAATCGATTCAATCGCAGGTCGCTGGAAACCATCAATCAGCTTCTCGACGAGGTCGAGGCTGTCGGCGGTCCGGCGGCGTTGGTCACGACCGGCACGGGCAAGTTCTACTCCAACGGGCTTGATCTGGATTGGGCTCTGTCCGGAGAAGCCGACATGAGCTTTGTCGAGCTGGCACTCGAAACCCAGAAGCTGCTGGCACGCACCCTCGCCTTTCCCCACCCGACCGTCGCGGCCATCAACGGACATTGCTTTGCGGCCGGCGCCATGTGGTCACTCGCCCACGATTTCCGGGTGATGCGCGCCGATCGGGGGTTCTGGAGTCTGCCCGAGATCAACATCAAGATCCCTTTCACGGAAGGCATGGCGGCACTCATCCAGGCGCGGCTGACTCCGCAGGTCGCGCACCTGGCGATGACGACCGCCCACCGGTTTGGTGGCGAGCATGCCTTCCGGGCCGGGATCGTCGACCACGCCGTGCCCGAGGACGAAGTGTTGGCCAGAGCGATTGAAACCGCCGCCGCCCTCGCGGCCGGCGACTCGGCCACCCTGAAAGCCATCAAACGGACGATGTACCGTCCGGCGATCGAAGCGCTGATCAAACAGCCGGCGGATCCCTCGGTCTAGCCCGGCTTTCCCGCGGCGGCCGGGGCTGGCAGAAACAGGGTCCTGTAGACCGCTCTTTGACGTAGGCTTGCTGGGGAGACCAGAGGGGAATAACCATGAGAGTCCGAACCCTGTTGATACTTGCCACAGCTTTGCTCCTGGTGCTCACTGCTTGTGGCGGAACCGATCCGGTTGCCGAGACCACGACGACGGTGGCCGGGAGCGGCTCGACCGCGACCACCGCGGCCGGCGAAACGACAACGTCGACCACAGCTCCGGAGGAGACGACCACCACTGCCGGGGGAGGGTCCAACGCCAGCCTGGCCAGTCTGCAGAAGTCCTTGTCGCAGACGGGCGACGCCACAAAGGGCCGCATGGAAGGGATGATTGCGATCACCGGGTCGGCCGATTTCCCCGGCGAGACCTTCACATTGAATTTCAGCGGTGCGTTCGACAACGAGGCAGGCAACTTCAGCTTCATCCTGGACATGAGTTCCATGGCCGCCCAGTTCGGCGAGGAGATCCCGCCCGAGTTGGCCGGGATCTTCGATGAGATGGAAATCCGCACGATCGGCGACACCTCGTACATCCGCTTCGGTCTGCTGACTATGTTCCTTGGACCGGACGTCGAATGGGTGGCGACATCGGTCGAGGAAGGGATGGATGCAACCGGCGGTCTGACCGGGGCAACTCCCAGCAACCCATCCGACTTCCTCGAGTTTTTCGAAGAGGCCTACGGCACCGTCGAGGAACTGGGCGAGGAGCTGATCCGCGGGGAGGTAACCACCCACTATCTGGTGACCTTCGACATGGAGGAACTGCGAGCCAACGCCACTCCAGAGCAGCTGGCCGAGATCGACGAACAGGATTTGCCGATCGACGAACTGCCGATGCATCTGTGGATCTCCGAGGAGAACGGCCTCGTCTACAAGTACCGGCTCGAGATCGACGGGACCAAGGTCGACGTGCCTCCCGAAGAGACCTTCGAGTCGATGGTCATGGAATTCGAGATGTTCGACTACGGCGAAGACATCGTCATCGAGGCGCCCGAGGAGTACACCGAGATGGACAACCTCGACTTCGGGTTGCCGGACCTGTAGGTCGACGACCAGCCGTCGGGACCGGTCGGAAGGACGCCGGGTTGGGCTCCTGGCTGTCGTCGCGATTGCAGGAAGCGGGGGGTTCAAGATGGAAGCGACACAGCGGCGGGCCCTCATCGTCGGAGCCAGCCGGGGTATCGGGCTCGAATTGGTCCGCCAGTACCTGGCCGAAGGCTGGGAAGTCCATGCCACCACCCGCACGCCCGACCGGCCCGGACCCCTGGGGGAACGAGCGGGTCTCCTCACGATCCATCCGTTCGAGGTGCGGGACGAGGCACAGCTCGCGATGCTGGTCCGGTCGGTCGGCAACCTCGACCTGGTCATTCACAACGCCGGGGTTGGTCGGGGCACACCCCGCGCCGAGATGATGGCCGTCAATGCCGAAGCTCCGATCCGTCTCGTCGAGGCTCTGCTGGACGCCGGAGCCATCCTGCCGGGCGGCAAGGTGGTACTGGTCACCTCACAGCTGGGTGCCCGGCGCGGGCGGCAGGAGAGCCTGGGCGACTACGGCGACTCCAAGGCCGCCCTCAACGACGAGTTTCGTCGGTTGGCCCCGACGTGGGCCGAGCGCGGCGTTGTTGCCATCGTGCTGCATCCGGGCTGGGTTCGAACGGACATGGGCGGAAGCTCGGCGACCCTCAGCGTCGAAGAGAGCGCCGCCGGGATTCGCGAGCTGGTGGCGGGCCTCTCCGAAACCCACCACGGCCGGTTCTGGACCTGGGACGGACACGAGCACCCCTGGTAGCAATAGAGGGGACCCATGAGCAGACTCCGCAAGATCCTCCTCGGACTCCTGATGGCGCTCGGTGTGATAGCGGCTTGGATGCTCTGGCCCGAATCGGCGGATGTCGAGGCTATCGCCCCGGCGGACGGCACCTACGATGCCATCATCCGGCGCGACACCTACGGTGTTCCCCACATTTGGGGCAGGACCGACGCCGACGCTGCTTACGGGCTCGCCTGGGCCCATGCTGAGGACGACTTCCTGACCATCCAGCAGACCTTCCTGGCGGCGCGCGGGAATCTGGCCACCATCTACGGGCCCGACGCGGCGCCGGTCGATTACTTCGTTCAGCTGCTCCGCATCCCCGAAACCGTCGAAGCCGGATGGCCCTTGCTGCCTCCCGACGTGCAGGCACTCTGCACTGCCTATGCCGACGGCATCAACCACTACGCACAGGAGCACCCGTCCGCAGCCCTGGTCGGGTTGTTCCCGCTCGAGGGCAAAGACGTCGTGGCTGCGTTCACGCAGAAGGTGCCGCTCTTCTTCGGTCTGGACGGCGTGCTCGGGTCCCTCTTTGCGGACGAGCGACCCGACTTGCAGGCGGCCGCTCAACCGGAGGTCCGCTACGGGTCCAACGTGTTTGCGGTGTCGCCACTACGGAGTGCCGGCGGTGAAACCATGCTCGTCTCCAACTCTCACCAGCCGTGGACGGGTCCGGTTGCCTGGTACGAGGCACATGTCACCAGCGACGACGGCTGGGACATGACCGGGGGTCTGTTCCCGGCGATGCCGATGCTGGCACTCGGACATAACCGTGACCTGGCCTGGTCGCTGACCGTCAACAACCCGGATCTGATCGATGTCTATGAGCTGGAGATCGATCCCGATGATCCGGACCGCTACCGCTTCGACGGAACCTGGCGGAGCCTCGAGGTACGGGAGGCCGGCATCGAGGTCCGCCTGGCGGGCCGGTTGCGCTGGACCTTCAACCAGGAAGCCCTCTGGTCGGTGTACGGTCCGGTGGTGCGGCAGCCGCACGGGACCTATGCCATCCGGTATGCGGGGATGGGGGAGACGGGATTGGTCGAGCAGCTCTACCGGATGAACCGGGCGACCGGTTTCGAGGAATGGAGCGATGCACTCGCCTCGCAGGACGGCCTCCCGTCGTTCAATCTCGGGTACGCGGACGCTACCGGCACCATCGCGCTCGTCTACCACGGGTTGTTCCCCGACCGCGATCCGGCGTTCGACTGGTCCGGGTACCTGCCGGGCAACACCAGCCGGACACTCTGGACGAACTACGTGCCGCTCGACGACCTGCCCTGGGTCATTGATCCTGCCGGCGGTTTCATTCAGAACTCCAACTCAACGCCCTTCACTGCGGCTCTCGAGGAGCTCGATCCGGCCGGCTATCCGGAGGCGATGGGCGTTGAGGTGCAGGAGACGAACCGGTCCCTCCGCTCGCGAGAGCTGCTGGCCGCCGATGCCGACCTCACCCCCGACGAACTGGCTGCCATCAAGTGGGACATGACCTATCACCCCGACTCGCTGGTCGCGCAGTTGTCGGAACGCATCCCGGCGGTTGTCACGCAACCCGACCTGGCCGCGGCGGTTGCCGCGGTCGCCGCCTGGGACCGGGAAGCCGATCCGGAGGACCCGGCGACTGCGTTGATGGTGGGGACTCTGGCCGAACTCCTCGACGGCGGAGCCGATCTGAACGCTTCCCAGCTTGCCGTCGGCGAGGTCGGGGATGAGGAGCTGCGAACCGCCTTTGCGGCCGCCGCCGCCACCCTCACCGAGTACTTCGGACGGGTCGATCCACCCTGGTCGGACGTCAACCGGCTGGTGCGCGGCGACCTGGATATCGGCCTGGGTGGCGGACCGGACCTGCTGCATGCCGTCTACGGCGACCAGACCGACGGACGATTCGAAGGGATCGCCGGCGACGCGTACGTGTTGCTGGTTGCGTTCGGCCCGGACGGGACCATTGCCTCACACAGCATCCATCAGTTCGGGTCGGACACCTCGGGGGAGGGTTCTGCGCACTACGCCGATCAAGCCCCGCTCTTCGCAGCCCGCCGGTTCAAACCGGTGTGGTTCGATGAAGCGGACATCCTGGCCAATCTCGAACGCGAGTACCGCCCGGGCGAGTGAAGAAAGGGTTGTGGCGCCTGGCGTGAGTGATCATCGAGCAGGTCAAGTGCCAACCGGGGGATGCTCCACGATGATGGTGCCGGTGTAGCCGTCCACGACCACAGTCGCACCGTCGGGGAGCCGGGTTGCGCCGTTCACCGAAACCACACATGGGATCCGGTACTCGCGAGCGACGATGCTGCTGTGCGAGAGCATGCCGCCTGCCTCTGCGATCACTGCCCCGGCCCTTGCGAAGAGCGGGGTCCAGCCAACGTCGCTGAACGGGATGGCAATCACGTCGCCCGGCTGGACCCGGGCTGAATCGTCGATCCCCTTCACGATGCGCAAGGTGCCCCGGTGCCTGCCCCGGGAAGTTGCTACGCCTGCGAGCCGCCCGGCCGGTTCGGGACCGAGCCGCGCCGGGACGAAATCGTCGCCGAAGATGGTCTCGGGCATGTCCACGTCCTCCAGTTCGGCCATTTCAGCGCGCCTGCTGCGGACCAGCTCGGCCGGCGCGGGAGGGCCGTCGCCCAGGAGGGTGGTGCGCACTTCGTCCAGCTGCAGGAACATGACGTCCCCGGCCTCATCCAGCAAGCCCCGGGTGGCGAGGCGCCGCCCGGCTTCGAGCAGGATGGGCCGGAAGAGCCCGTAGCCGAAGGTGTAGACAAAACTGATGGCTTCCCGATGATCCACAAACTCACTCGCCCGCCCGTGCAGCGTCCTCACGATTCGCCGGGAGAGAGGTTTGAGTTGCCCGGCTGCCTCCTGCCACGGTCGGGCCCGGTGCGTCCCTGTGGTCTCTGCATGGTCGAGGGCGAGGCGCAGGACGGCCGCCGGTCGTTCACTCCAGGGTGGGATCGAGAAGTCGTTCCCGCTGTCCGAGAGGTGGCCGAACCGGTCGAGAAAGTCTTCGAATTGGCGCCGTGCCTCGTCCGGAAGGCCGTTGCGGCCGGTCCGGTCGAAGTCCTTCACGGCATCGGGATCGACCTTGGCCAATGCGATCCCGAGACGGTCGAGGGCCGGGTTGGGGTTGTAGGGATTGGCCGGATCACCCAGGTCGAGGTCGAGCGCATCGACATCGAGTCCACCCTTCGCAATTGCTCCTCGCAAGAGCGAGACGTAGAGGTTGGCCAGGAGAGGGATGACGATGTTCTGGTAGGCCGCCCGGGTGGCGAGACCGGCCAGGTCATCGATCCTGGTGAGGAGCCCCGTGTCGCTCAGGATCGAGAGGTCGTCTCGTTCGAAGACTTTGAATTGGTTCCACAGCTCATCGACGACCCCGCCCACCCGCTTGCCGTACCGGGCCTTGCGGGCGGCGGTCGCCAGGAGACGGGGGAGATGCCGCACGGTTGCCGGTCCCGGGCGGAAGCTCGGTTTGGCCTCTGATGGCAGTCCCAGCAGCATCTCCAGTGCATCGCGCGGCATGCCCAGCATCTCGAAGATCTCACCGATGGCCGCCATGTTGAAGTACGAGCGGTAGGCGAAGGCTTTGGCGAGCTGCTCGGGCCGCAGGTCGTTCGGGCCGATGATCTCGCTGAAGAGGTCGATCCAGGCCCGGTTGACGATGGGAACGTTGATCGACCACACGAGCGGCTTGATCATGCCCGGCATCACTTCCCGGGAGATCCGGTTCGAATAGACGGCCACATCCTGCAGGCCGGTGATGGGGCGGAGCTGCACCCACCACACGTCCGTGCCGTCCCACACCCACTCGAGATCAACAGGAGAGGCGAATTGGTCGGCGATGCGGCCGGTCTCATCGACGATCGAGCGAGCTACCGCATCGGGCAGCACCGCCCCCTCTTCCGGCTGCAAGCTCCAGCCGCCCCAGCGACCGATCCATCGCTGCGGGGTGACACCCTCGTCGACCAGGGCATCCCCCCGCCCGGCGACCGCTTCGATGACGATCTCATTGAGCCCGGTCATCGGATTGCGAGAGAAGGCCACGCCGGATACCCGGGGAGTGACCATGCGCTGCACCATGACCGACATGGCGATCGGCGTGGCGTCACCCGTTCGCTGGCGATAGGCGTTTGCGGTCGACCCCACCGCAGACAGACGCACCCGGCGAATAGCGTCTGCCACTCCGTGGGTATCGAACACGTCGAGTTCGGTTGCGAATTGACCGGCGTAGGAGGATTCGAAGCCGTCCTCGACGGCCGCCGAGGATCGCACCGCCCAGGGCCCCCGGTCCGGCAGCCACTGTGCTACCTCCGGCGTGTCGGGTGGTGCCTGCAGAGCCGGCACCACCCAGGTCTGGGGGACGCGGTAGCCGTGCCGGATCAACCACTGCACCTTGTCGGCTTTGCCTCCGATGGACGTCGATGGGTTCGACGTCGGCGTTAAAAGATAGGTTTCCATTTGCTTCCCCGCCCGTTAACCTCATCTGCCACGCTAGGTGGTTACGTACAGCATACGTAACCACAGTGAGAGGTGGATGGTGGGAGAAAAGGTTGCCGTGCTGTTGTGCGGCTACGGCGAGGTCGAAGAATACGAGGAATTTGCCGAATACAACGAGAAGTCGTTCCGGTTGCTGGTCTCAAAATCGATCAAGTTTCCCGACTTCTCGATTCCGTGGCTTTCCCGCCGGCTCGAGCGCCAGCAGCGTAAAGAGTGGCATGCGGCCAACCACTACCACTCACCACACAATGACATTTTCGAGCGGCAGCGGGCCGGGATCGAACAGCACCTGAAGGGGACGTACGGCGACGAGGTGGCCGTCTTCAAGGCCTTCAACTTTGTTGAACCCTTCATGCCGCAGCAGGTGCTGGCGGAGATCAAGGAACAGGGTTACGAACGAGTGGTCGTGTACCCGTGGCTGGTGGTCGATTCGGTCTTCACGGGTGGTCTGGCCCTCGAGCAAATCAACGAGGCGTTGCGGTTTGATGGCGCCTGGGTCAAAGGCATGCGATACCTGCCCTCGTTCTGGGAACGCTCAGATTTCCAGGAGCAACTCATCGCTCACGTCGACCAGGGGGTTGCCGCGCTCCTCGAGCGCTACGCGCCGACCCAGATCGGTCTGGTGCTGTGCCTGCACGGTTGCCCGCTCGAGAACAAGGGGATGGAGACCGGTGTGCGCGAGAGCCGGGCTCTCTACTACGCGTTGCAGGAGCGGCTCATCCGGCGGTTCCCGCTGGTGAGCGCCGGATGGATGAACCATCCCGTTCCCGGCAAATGGACCACCCCGGACGTTGATCAGGCGGCCGCCAACTTGATAGAACTCGGCGCCCGGGCGTTGGTCTTCATGCCGATCGGCTTCGTCACCGAAAACCACGAAACTCAACTCGATATCGGTTACACGATCGAGAAGGTGCGGGACCAGGTCGAGACGCTGCACCTGTCCACCCTCAACGACGATCCCCAGTTGCTCGAGATGGGTGCCCGCTGGATCGAACCGTTGATCGACGAGCTCCGGCAGGGCTGAAACCGGCTCGCCGGGTGGCTGCCGCCACCCCGGCCGCAAACTTTCGCGGCGTCGACCGCTGCGCGAACATGGTCTGATGACTGCAGCTCTCGCCCTGATCGCCGGCTACCTCTTCGGGTCACTCTCGGGAGCCCGCATCATGGGTCGGGTGTGGGCTGCGGGGCACGACCTCAGCCGCACCAGGGTCGTGCTGGACGGAACCGGCGCTTCGGTGACCACCCGGGGGGTGAGTCCTGCCTCGCTCCAGGCCCGGGCCGGGGGAGCCGGTGGTCTGCGGGCGGGAGCCATTGACATCCTCAAGGTGCTGTTGCCGACGTTGGCCGCTCGGCTGATATGGCCGGACGGGCCGGAGATGTTCCTGGTGGCGGCCGGCGGGTTGATCGGACATGTCTATCCGGTCTATCACCGGTTCGCAGGCGGATTCGGAATCTCTCCCCTCCTCGGTGCGCTGCTGGTCATCGACTGGCGTGCCCTGCTGGTCGCCATCGCCGCTTTCGCGATTCTCGGACTGGTTTTCGGCAGCGCCTACCTCGGTATCGAGACCTGGCCGGCCGGCCTCGTTCCGTGGTTCATCTGGCAGGGGGACGGTTGGGCGGTGGCTCTAGCCGTGCTGGCCAACCTCCTGTACTGGTGGCGCAGCCGATCCGAGGCGATAGTGGCGATCCGCTCCTGGCGCCGGGACGAACGGCCGTGGCGGCTCCGCGTCAAGGACTTCGCCAGATACCCGGACTATGAGGTGCCGTTCGAGTGAGTGGCACGGAGAGCGACGGACCCGGGGATGCTGCCCATCGGCGGTCCGCCCGTCTCAGCCGGTACGAACCGCTTCGGCGGGTTCGATCCGGGCGGCCCGGATGGCCGGGTAGAGGCCTGCCACCGCTCCGACGAGGAGCGCCGCGCCGATACTGCCGAACAGGCCGGCCACCGGCACGGCCAGCGTCAGATCCCGGTTGATGGCGAAGGCGACGGTGATCCCGGCCCCGAGCAGCACCCCGACCACGCCACCCGCCGCGGCCAGGAGGGTCGATTCGATCAGGAACTGGGCCCGGATGTGGCCCCGGGTGGCTCCCAATGCCCGGCGTACGCCGATCTCCATGCGCCGCTCCAGCACCGACATGACCATGATGTTGGCGATCGCCACACCGCCGACCAGCAAGGCAACCGCGCCCAGGGCGACCAGCAGACCGGTGAGTGCTTCCTCGGCGGCCTGGCGGGCGGCCAGAGCGTCTGACGGCCTCGTGATTTCGACCTGATCGGGGCTCTCCGGGTTGACGCTGGCCGGGAGCACGTCGACGACGTCCTCGACCACCTCGGGGTTGACCCGAAGGTAGATGGCGCTGGGCGCCGCCGTCGTGTCGAACAGGTCGGCGGCGATCGTGGCTCCGATGAAGGCCGCCCGCTCCAGGTCCGGGTGGAGCGGCAGTTCGTCCACGATTCCGACCACGGTGAACCAGGTCTCGCCGAGGTAGACCCGGGGTTGCGGGTCCAGGGTCCGGATGCCCAGCCGCTCGGCGGCCACACTGCCCAGCACGGTGACCGGCAGCCGGTCGGCGGCGGCGTCCAGGAAACGGCCTTCCCGCATGCTCCCGCCGAGCACGTCGAGGAGGTTGTCTCTGGCGGTGAAGACGCCGATGCCGCTCGTTTGGAGTTCGGGGATCAGTTCGGAGCGACGTACCGAGGTATCGACCAGTGTTGTAGCGCTGTAGCGGCTGACCGGCCCTATTCGCCCGGCCATTTCGGCTGCACCGTCCGGGAAACCGTCCGACTGGCCGAGGATTCCCTGGCCCTGGGTGACCCGCAGGAGGTTGGTGCCCAGGTCGTCCAGTACGGCGAGCAAGTCGGCTCGGCCCGATGCGGAAATACCAAGCACCGCCACAATGGCGGCGATACCGATGGCGATCCCGGCGGCGGTGAGAACAGAACGTCCCCGGCGGGTCAGGATGCCGCGATATCCCAGACCGATGGTGTCCCGCCAGAGGAGCCGGCTCTTCACGAGGAGCTCTCTCCGGCGATGCGGCCGTCCCTGATGGAGATCTCCCTGCTGAAGCGAGCGGCCACCTCCCGGTCGTGAGTGATGACGACCACCGTTGTCCCGGCCGCGTTGAGACCCAGCAGCACGTCCACGATGCCCGCTCCCGTCTTGGAGTCGAGGTTGCCGGTCGGCTCGTCGGCGAAGACCACAGACGGGTTCCCGACGATGGCCCGGGCAATGGCCACACGCTGCCGCTCCCCGCCGGAAAGCTGGCTCGGCATGTGATCGATGCGTTCGGCCAGGCCGACTGTTTCCAGTGCCTGCGCGGCCCGTTCCCGACGTTCCCGGGCGGCGACTCCCCGGTAGAGCAATCCCTGGGCAACGTTCTCGAGAGCCGTGGTCCCGGAGAGCAGGAAGAAGTCCTGGAACACGAACCCGATGAGGTTGGCACGGAGCCCGGACAGCTGCTTGTCGGAGAGTTCGGAGATGTCGCGGCCGGCAATCCGTACGGATCCGCCGGTGGGTCGGTCGAGTGCTCCCAGGATGTGGAGCAGCGTCGACTTGCCCGACCCGGATGGTCCGATCACCGCCACCGAATCACCGGCGTCGGCGTACAGGTCAACGTCGATCAGCGCATCGACCCGCGGCGGACCGGGATACGACTTGGAGACCCCGGACAGCTCGATGAGGCTCATCGGGGGATGGCGACGAGGTCGCCTTCCTGGACGTCTCCTTTGATCTCGACCTTGCCGTCGGCGAATTTGCCGAGCTGGACGGCAACCAGCCGGGACGAGTCGCCCTCGACCACCTCAACCGCATACCCGCCTTCGGCCAGGGCCAGAACGGCCTCGACTGGAGCAAGAAGAGCATTGAGCACCTGCTCGGAGACGAGCTCGACGTCCACCGCCGCCTGTTCGAACGCCGCGGCGGCTCCCGGGCTGTCGAACGCAACGGTCATCTCAACGGTCTGTCGCCCGGTTTGCGGGTCGGTGACCGCCACATTGGAGATAGACCGGATCGTGCCGGGAGTTTCCGTGTCGTCCGGCAGAATGATGGTTGCTGCATCGCCCCGGACGGCCAGTTCTCTCTGGTCGACGGCGAGCTGAACGACGATCTCACGTTCGGTTCCCGAGACCTCGAAGATCGGGGCTCCGGGGCCGATGGTGGCTCCAGTTTCCGCCAGCCGGCGGCCGATCCTGACCGGTCCGGTGGAGAAGACGATACGCCCCAGCTCGACGATCCCGGTTCCCTCGAGACCGAGCTCTTCCTGCCAGTCTTCGACGATCCGGGCCGTTACATCGGTGAAGTCCTCATCGATGGTGAGTTCCCCGTCCGGGTCGAAGCCCAATTCGAATAGGTTCTCCTCGAGTTGGAGAACGTCGCTGCCTTCTGCGGTTCCGTCGGCGAGCGTTCGCCAGGCCGGGCGATCCCCGTAGAAGAGCACGACCGGAGCACCGTTGAGTTCGAAGAGCGTCTCGCCGCGTGCCACCGTGGCGCCTTCCTCGGGCAGTTGTGTGATGACCCCGCCGGCTGTGGCGTAAACGACTGCCGGGTTGCGGTAGCGGAGACTCCCTTCGAGCGACTCTGTTTCCACCAGGTCGCCCAGCTCGATGGCCCGGGTGATCAGTTCCGGTTTCTCGGCTGGTTGTTCCTCATCCTGCTGCTCGACCAGCTGGTTGATGCCGTAGAAACCGCCGGCCCCCACGGCTCCGAGCAACACGATGACGCCAACCCAGCCGAGGATCCGCTTCATGTCAGCCGCCGATCCC
Source organism: uncultured Actinomycetota bacterium (assembly GCA_963707435.1). Taxonomy (GTDB): domain Bacteria; phylum Actinomycetota; class Acidimicrobiia; order Spongiisociales; family UBA4744; genus UBA4744. The sequence continues at coordinate 295,591 of CAVPPF010000006.1, forward strand.
CGGGAAGGCGACCAGGTCCTGGCAAGCTTCCAGGGCACCACTGAATTCAGGATCGTTGAATGCCTCGGCCATTTCCGCCATCGGGAACGGGATTTCGGTCCCGGAGAAGGTGGGGAGCGGATCCGGCCAGGATTCGACCCCGTTGTCGCGCATGCAGACCGCATACTCGTTCAGCTGGTCGGTGACCTGTGCCAGCAATTCGGGGTCCAGCTGCAGTTCCACGCCTTCACCTGCCTCGGAGAAGATCCCCCTGCAGCTGTTCAAGGCAGTCTGGAACTCGGTATCGAGCAGGTCGAACTCCTCGGCCAGGGCACCCGAGATGACGGGTTGGCCGTCGGCGTCGAAGGTGATGTCGGGTATGTCGATCCCGTTGTCACGCATGCACTGGGTGAAATCGAGGGCGACCTCTTCGAGGTCGGGAGCTTCCGTCGTGGTGGTGGCTCCGGTTGTCGATGTCGATGATTCGAGGGTGGCGATCGTGTCGGTGGTCTGGTCCGTTTCGCCGGAACTGCAAGCGGCCAGCAGCACCATCGCCACGGCGGCTGCCTTGAGGGTACGAAGTTTGATCATTGCGCCTACCTGTTGAGATGATTCAGAGGATAGCCCCGGCGTCGCGCTCTCTTCACGGTGGGTGGTGGGACGGTGCATCACTGCCTGGGACTTTCTTGGTCACGCAGAGTAGTGTTACCCGTGACCTGGGTAGGGAGCACGGTGGATATCTGGATAGCGCTGGGGGCGGCGATCGTTGGTTATCTTCTCGGCTCGGTGTCGTTCACCCGGATCGTGGGCCGGCGTGTACTCCCCGGTGAAGACCTGAGCGGCGTCGACATTCAGCTTGGCAAGGGAACCCTCCGGTTCAATCGCACCAGCCCCACGCTCGTTTCGATGAAGAAGGGCCCGGGATACGGATGTCTCACCGGCTTGCTGGACATGGTCAAGGCGGCGGTCCCGGTCCTTGTCTTCAAGCTGGCCTTTCCCGATCAGGACTACGAATACCTGGCGGCTGCCGCGGCTGTGATCGGGCACAACTACCCCGCCTACTACCGGTTCAAGGGTGGCGCCGGCATGTCGCCGTATCTGGGTGGATTGGCTGTACTCGACTGGCCGGCCGTACCGGTGGTGACCGGATTGGGAGTCCTCACCGGTCTGGCCATGCGCAACGTGGCCTTTGCCTATGCCTCAGGCGTGATCTGGCTCATCCCCTGGTTCTGGTGGCGAGACGGGAATTGGCCTGCTCTGGTGTTCGCGCTCGTCGTGAACGTCGCCGTGTGGACGGCCCTCCGGCCGGCGATGAAGGAACTGGCCCGGATGCAGCGCGACGGGGAGATCGACGCCAAGGAAGCCATGGCCGTTCTCCGCTCCGGGCATCCGTCGATGAACCGGGACAAGTTCACCCCGGATGAGTGACGATCAGGTTCTTGCGCCCTCCGTGCCGGAACATCGAGCAGGCTAAGCGCGAAAACGAGCTGGTCAGCGGGCGGATTCCTCAACCTGGAGGGCCAGCAAGCGGTCCAGGTCTCCGTGCAGTTCCAGACCGGCGTTGCGGCCGACCCCTTCGAACAGGACCTTCCGGCGGGCGTCGGTCACGGTCACCTCGACTCGCGACAGCATGGTCTCACCCACCCGGTCGCTCATTTCCCGGCGGGTCGGTGCGTATAGCAGTCCACCGTGGGCCCGTTCGGCCCGGATGTGCAGCTGATGTCTCCTGTCGGCGACCGTCCATTCGACAACCTCGTCGGTGAAGTGCAGCCCGGTGGTGCGGGCTCGCGTGTAGGTGGCGAACTGGTGCAGCTTGCCCCGGTGGCGGAGACCGATGATGAATCCGGGGAACGCCGAGATCATCCAGGGGATGATGGCGATCGAGGCTACGAAGCTGGTTCCCGGCGTGTCGAAGTGATTGGTTTGCATCCACACGTACCCGGCCGGGAACGCCTTCCCCCAGTCTTTCTCCGTGTAGCCGCGCCCCCCGGTGAATTCGATCGTCCCGCCGTCGATGGTGAGAGCTCCGTCGAGCGTATGGTCGAAGCTGACCAGTCCGTGGTTGCACTCCATCCAGGGCGCCCAGCCGTACGGGCCCATGATGCCGAGCCGGGTGGGGGTCACCGGCCACGGTACGGGCTCACCAAAACGGACGGTGCCCCGGACGACCCGCGACTCGCCGGCGATATCGAGCACCACCTCCCGGTCCGAGAAACGGTTCGGACCGATCTCCACGTCGAACCGGTCGGTGGCCGCCCGGAACTCGTCCGCCGGGTAGCGGTGGTAGGTGGCTTCACCGGTGGACCCGTCGAGGATCTGCACGAAAGCGTGGTGGCGGTCCGGGTCTTTGCTCAGGAAAATGCCGGGGATCACGGCCCACCGGTGAGTTTCACTCTCGTCCACGAGCTTGAAGTACCAGCCCTCGAAGAAGGGTGGCCGGCGCCCGTGCCCGTGGTAGCGCTCGGGATGAAAGAGGGTAGGGGAGAAGGCCATACGATCCTCGAGTGGGGCTCGGATGCTAGCGCGAGGGGAGTATCCCGGTTGTGGCGCCTATTTGGTGGCCACAGAGCCCCGTTCTGCCAAACGGTTGGGAGCGTGCCCGGTGGCCTTGCTAGCCCTCGTCGAAGATGTCGAGCCCGCAGTCAGTCTCCAGGTGCTCGAGGATCCGGGCGAAGGATTCTTGCGCCTCGGTGCCGGCATCTTCCAAGAAGAAGTCGGGATTGCGCACGTACTCGTCTCGGTACCACTCCCAGTCGGCTCGAACCCAGTCCGGAGCCAACCTGGCCAGATCCGTGAGTGCAGCCAGCACGAATTCCCGATACTCAGGGACCGAATTGGGATCGTCGTACTGCTCCACGTACTGGTCGTCGATCGCGACATACTCAAACCACGCCGTGCAGAAATCGTCCGACGAGAGCACCGACGGTGTGGTCGTCGATGTTGTGGTGGCCAACGTGGTGCTGCCGGTGACGGTCGTGGTTGAGGCCACCACCAGGGTCGTCGACGTGGTGGCGATGATCACCGTTGGGTCGACCAAAGGGTTGCTCAACGTGATTCCGGTCGCGACATCGGCCGTGCCTGTTGTTCCGATGGGGCGATCGATCAACTCGCCGGTGAATAGGTCGACCAGTCTGATCGCCGGCAACGGTGCCGGGGAGGGCTGAACCACGACGGTGGTCTCCGGCTTGAAGTTGTCCCACCGGTTTCCCGTGTACGTGACGGCTGCCGTCTGAGCGATCGGCGGAGCAAGCGGGTTGCCGCAATTGCATTTGGCTCTGGGCACTCCAAGTGTGTCCACCAGTACGGACGTCCCCGCTTGGAGGACCGCCTGGCGGGGAATAGGCACACCGTCCCGGTACCCGTTGTTGGTTACCCGGGTGTCGGCCACGAGTGTGACCGGGGTGAGCTCTGAAAGGAAGGCAGGGATGTCGTTGACGCTGAGGCTGTCGCCGCCACTCCATCGGAAATCGGGGTCGGCGTTGATCCCCTGGATCCAGGCGCGCCCTTTGTCGGGGTTGTCGTTGAGGAAGCTCGCCATCTGGTTGGGGTCGCATCTCGATGTGTCCTGGGTTCCGCCGTAAAGGCCCGGTTCACCGCCGCTGACTGTTGGAAGGTCGGCTCCGGCATCACCGGTCGTTTCGGTGGCGCCCGTGCTGGTCGTGGTGGTCGGCACGGTGGCGAGCACCGGGGCGGCGTTGATGATCTCCGGGGTGTCGGGCACGTCGAGGGCTGTGGTGAAGGACTCTGGACCGGGGTCGTTGGCCGGCTCCAAGAAGACCTCGCCCTCGGCCAGGACCAGCGTGTCGTCGCGCACGAAGTAGTACCAACCGGCGGCGCCGGCCACCAGCACGACCACCAGGGCGATAATCCAGCCCCGTCCACCGCCGCGGCGAGCACCTGAAGCGGCGGGAGCCGGCGAGGGAGGCAAACCGGGCGGTTCAGATGTTGGGCCGGATGGCGGTTGTGGGTCCGTCGGACGACGCGTTTGCGGCTGTTCCAGCGTCACCCGGGCACCGCACCGGCCGCAGAAGAGGTCATCTTTCTGCAAGGGATCGCCGCAGTTGCTGCACCGGTTGGGCGATGGCGTCGAAGACGGTCCGGCGGCCCCGGAATCGGCCTTTACCCGCACCTCGGGGACGGGTTCGGGGGGCTGGACCGTAACGCTCGGTGGTCCATCGACAATCCGCGCTCTGGTACGGGGGACAAATCCGGTTGTCCCGTCCGGCAATGGAACCATGAACCAGTGCTCGTTCGAGCCGATTGCCCGATGAGGGGCTCCGGGATTGAGATGACCAACGACCGATTTCCCGGCGCGGTCGACAACTTCAGATGGTTGATTGACTTCGATCCAGAATTCGTCGGCCATGAGGTCTCTGCGCGGAGACTACTCGGACGATCGGGACCCGTGTCCCGGCGGTTGTCGATCACCGCTCGTTCACAAACACGAACCCACCGGAGTAGGGACGGTCGTCGAGCTTCACCCGTTCCACTCCCCGTTCGGGGAAACACCACTCCGCCTCTTGACCAGCCGGGAGGGCGCCGAAGTCCGACGAGAAGGACTCGGTCGATTCGCTGATGACCAGGATGCAGCCCCCCGGCTCCACGCGCAACCACTCGGGTTCGAACCGTTCCACCAGGACAATCGTCACAGGTTGACCAGCGTTCGCTGCGAGTTCTTGAGCCCGATCGATGGTCGCCGAATCTGACCAAGGCCGGTGCCATAGCGTGAGACCCAAGACCGACACGACGAGGACGACCAGCGCCGGACGCACGAGATTCTGTTTCAGGAACCGTTCGGTTCGGTTGAATCTGGCCACCATCAGGCCAAGGGGAAGGCCGTAGGCGACGTGTGCCGCGAAGGCAATCCCGATCGAAACCCACTTGCCGGTGAGCCCGTAGATGTCGGTGAATGGTCCGAGGAAAGCGACGGCTTCGAGGGCGATCCCCCAGAGCACCCCAAATCCCCAGTGACGACCGGCCATGACCACCGCGTACGCGATTCCGAAGGTAACGCCATTCGAGAGATGGAAGAGCCAACCCAACAGGTCGGTCCAAGGCGAGGACATGCCGCCTCCGTCAATCAGCAACCCGTAGCTGAAAATGGGAGCAAAGATCCGCTGCCCGGCGAGGGCAAAAGGGATCCGGAATACGTCATAGGCGACCGTCCCGGCCACTCCGGCGATCGCCCCCAGACGGATCCGCCGCTGGAGGTTGCTGGAGGAGGGCACCGTGCGGGCGGCCGAGCCGACCAACAAGAGGAGTCCGGGCAGGGTGATCCAACGAGCGAACTGATCCATCGGCATTGCGCCGTAGAGATCGGCAAGAAGGGCGCCGACGGACGTGGCGCACAATGCCAGGACCACCACCGCCGCCAGTCGCTGCCTGGTGTCGAGCCTGTCGGGTCCGGTATCTCCAATCACCGCGGGCCCACCCTACCGGAACATCCGAAACGGTGGTCCGCTATGTTCAACCAATATGCTCGGGGTGAGGGTGTGACAGGCAGCGCCGCAACCGACTTCTCCTGGGGAAGTCTGGTCAGGACCATCCGTGTCTGGCTTCGCCAGAACCTTGCTCGCACCGTGGTCATGGCCGTCATCGGGTTTCTGGTCGGGTGGGTGATCAACACCTACATCATTGCCGTTCGCTACGAAGGCAACAACGCGGTCTCCGGAGTGGGCACGACCGGCGGGTTCCTTTCCATGCTCCGCAACGGTGGCATGTACTGGGGGATTTTGTCCACTATCGTCTTTTCGCTGTTCGCCTACGGCCGTCAGGCCGGGTGGCGGCGACTTGGTCAGGAGGTCGCATCAATTCCCCGAGTCCTGCGGGATACCTTCGTCACCGGGGGTACCACGGCTTGGGCGGTGCTCTTGTGGGGTGGTGCAATCAGCCTGGCGGCCGCCGTCTTGATCGGTCCGGCCGTTGCCGGGATCCTCTCGATCGGCCTGCTCCTGGCCGCCCCCTCGCCGATCTCAGCTATCTTTGGCAAAGTCATCAGCCGGTTGTTCATGGGTCTGATTCGCCTGTTTGCTCCGGCCAAGCAGACCGACATTCCTCACCTCGGGGGTACCGTAGCCGGAGTGGCGGGGACGGCTGCAGGGATGTTGCTCGCCTGGCAGGTCGTTTCGACCCCGACCAAGATCCTCCTGGCGGTGGCAGCGGGTGTCTTCGCCTTTCTCCTGGCGACCAGGACGGTGTCTCCGCCGGCTGCCACCGGGATGCTGCTCATCCTGGTGGTCGTGATGGTGTTCCGAGACCTGTTCGATGCCACTGCCGTGCTGGCCGACGACGGCGGTTGGCAGGAGTGCGGGGCCGACTGCTCGATCATCGACTGGGTCCAGTCTCCCGGTGCCACCGACGTGATCATTGACGCCTCTCGCGGTGGCGTCGCTTCGGGAGTCGGGGCCGCCCTCGGAACCGGGCTCGGAAGCGCCGTGGCCGGGGGCGCTGCGCCGCCCGGACCAGGGGTAGACACTCCAACGGGACCGGGACCGGAAACGACCGGGCCGGCGGGCCCTGAGGATGAGGGACGCCCCGAAGGTCCCGACCAGGAGGAGTTCCCGCCGCCCCCGGATTCCGAGCTGGTCCCACCCGAAGGTGGCGAGACCGAATACCCAGCCGACGATGAGTTCCCACCGCCGCCGGGGGAGGAACCGGGTCCGGATGGGACACGGGTGACGACGTCGACGGCTTCCGATGGGACCGAGGTGGTTACGGAGGAACGTCCCGATGGTTCTTCGACGAGTACCTATACGGATCCGACGACGGGTCAGGTGACCACCGTTGAGACCCGCCCGGATGGGAGTTCGGTGGAGACAACGGTGTGGCCGGATGGGTCGACGTCGACGGTCACGGTTGATCCCGACGGGACGGCCGGTTCGACGGGTGGCGCTGCCGACGATGAGTTCCCACCGCCGCCGGGGAAGGAACCGGGTCCGGATGGGACACGGGTGACGACGTCGACGGCTTCCGATGGGACCGAGGTGGTTACGGAGGAACGTCCCGATGGTTCTTCGACGAGTACCTATACGGATCCGACGACGGGTCAGGTGACCACCGTTGAGACCCGCCCGGATGGGAGTTCGGTGGAGACAACGGTGTGGCCGGATGGGTCGACATCAACGACCACGGTTGATCCCGACGGGACCGTCACGACCGTCGATGTGGACTCCGATGGCAATGAGACCGTTACCGACAAACCACCTCGCTATCGGGACAAGCCAGACACGGTCGATACGGCCACGACGGTCGCACCGGGCCTGGAAGACGATCGGATTGTTGATCCCGACCGGGTCGCACTCGGGCCCGATGGGCGACCGCTCATTGATCCCGCCACGGGACGGCCTCTGGATGTGGATGTCGAGGGAAACGTCAAGTACGGGGACGGCTGGATGACCCCCGAACAAGCCGCCAACCGTATTGCCATCGACGAAGGCTGGAACAGCGCCAGGGCGGCCGGGCAGGAGTTGGTCGACGAGTTCAAGCGAACGAGGGAGCAATTGGCGAACGAGACGGACCCGGCGCGCCGGGCCGAACTGGATCAGCGTCTCAACGAGCTGACCAACCGGATCAATGAGTCCTACGCGGGGAAGAACATCCTCAAGGGCGAGGGGCGAACCGCGGTCGGCGCCGATTTCGACGCCCGCTTGTCCGAGACCTACAGCCGGGTCGACCAGGATTTCATCAACCGACTCAATGAGATGGGTTTCCAGCGCGGTGGGCGGCCCTGGACCCTCGAAGACATCACCGAGTTCCGCAACGCAGCAAGTAAGGGCACGGTAGGAATGGACCGCGATATCGGTCTCAATGAGAACAAGCTCCGCGATCTCATGAACCGGCTCAACGAACTGCCCCCCAACTCGCCCGAGGCCCACCGGATCACCGAGCAGCTTGCCACAGAAATCAACCGCACCAAGATCACGGTGGACTACGACAAGTACACCAATCATCTCGAGAGCGAGATTGCTCGTACCAACGCCGAATTGGAGAGACTCGCCGGCGAGCTCGGCAATGCCGCGCCGGGATCAGCAGAAGCTCAGCGTATCCAGACGGAGCTCGACCGCTTGGGAAACCGGCCTGGTGAGCTGCAGACAGAGCTCACCCGGGTACAGGCGGAAGGAGGCGGACGAGGAGTGGTCGAGATCTCGCCCTCGAAATGGAACGACACCGCGACGTCGACGTACGGTAGAACGTTCTCGGATATCACCGGCGGTGACGCCGAGGGGGCATACCAGGCGGTCACTCAGCGACATCATCAGGAGGCCTACGGCGACAAGGGCGTCTTGAGCGGCGAGGCCGAGCGGTTCGATCGGGGCTCCGCCGAGCAGACCGCGTCGGTGTCACGGGTCAAAGCCGCCGAGAACCAGCATCTGGCCGAAACCGGGAAGATCACCCAGGGAGAGGCCATTCAGGAGACCGCCCGCGGGTACGCCAAGGACATCGCCACCAAGGTAAACCCGCACATGGCCGGGAACGCCAACGTGGATCCGGCCAAAGCCGACATGGTGCGCAGAATCGGTGAGGTTCTCGACAAGGTAGGGAAAGGCGAGATCCGACCCGGTCAGGTCGATCAGGCCCTGGCGCGGGCGGTACCGGAAGTCGAAGGCATCAATCTCGATAAGGCAACCCGGATTGTCGATTCCAACTTCGAGGGCTCATTGAAGTCCGGACAGGCGCGGATCGGAGACGTCGAACGGGCGCCCGGTGCCGGCGAACCCGTACGGACCACGGCCGGCGAAACGGAGCGGGTCGAAGCCGGCGGCAGGAGCATCGTCGGCGAAACGTTTGGTCGTGTCACCGACGCCGCCACCGTCGACCACTACACCCGCCAGCACATCGCCGCCGGGAAGGATCCGGTCGAGGCGGTGGCTCTGGCAACTGCCCAGACTGCCGCAGGCAACGCCGTGATGGCCAGCGGGATCGCCGATCCGCGTACCAGCATGGCCGGGGGAGCTTTGCTGCCCGGGGGAATGAACAACATGCTGCCCGATCAGGCTGTCGAGAACTGGGTGGGGACCACGTACGACGCCGGCACCGCCGCCGCACAGTCGGTGAGCGACAGTCTGGCCTCCGGCCGGCTGGACACACGGGCGCTCGATGACTTCGCCGAAGGTGTCACCCAACGGGAGGGAGCGGACCCCTTCAAGGGCATCGGACAGGCCTCGCAACTGCTCGGCGAGGAGTGGGCGCGCACGGATGGGGACAGCATGATCGAGAATGTGGCGCAGGTGTTCGGCAACCTGGGAGCGGACACGGGACGGATCATCACGACCGGAGCCGGGTCGGAGGTACTCAACGAGTCGATGTCGAACTTCCAGCAAGAGGTCGCCGCCGGCCAGCACGGCGTGGCGTTGCAGGGACTCGATCACATCGCCAACATCGCCTCGGAGACCGTCGTCGACCCGGTCGGCACCGTCGGCCAGTTCGTCGACGACGTCCGCAACATAGTCACCCATGGCGTCGGCGACGGGTACTGGGAAGAATCCTGGGAGCACACCAAAGATGTGATCGAAAAGACGCCGCTGGTCGGCACGGTGGTCGACGGGTACAACCAGATCGCTACCGGGCTCGGCGACAAGGGGGTCGTGGGATTTGCGGAGGAAATGTACGAAGGGGGCTCCGCCCTGGCCGGGGAAGCCTACGAAGCGGCAGGAAACGCCGTCGGCAGCGTGTACGACTACTTGAAGAACATGTGGTAGCCCACATGCCCGGCTTCCTCTTCACCGCAGACCAAGTGGCCACGCTGATTCACATCAGCGGGTTGCGCGAGCCGACTTCCGGGTCGCCATTGTTCCCGCAGCCTCCGGACGCCCGGCCGCTGCACCCCAACCATCCGGCGTTCGTGAAGTTGATTGATGTTCACGCTCTGGAGCCAAAAGAAGAGGGCTGGCGAATCAACGTCCTGCTGGGGGCCGCCCTGCGAGCGGCCCTCGAGCCGCAAGAGGTGATCAGTGTCGGAACCGGCCAGATTCCCCGACCGCGCGGGTTCTCGGTAGTGCGCTTCGACGACTTCATGGCCGAGTGCACGGTCGACGGGGACGGCAACGCCAAGCTCTACTTCCCGCTCAGTCGCTCCCAGTTGATGCTTCTGATCGGCGACGCATTGACCAGCACCAAGCCGGAACCCGATCCAACCGGCTTCAGGTTCGTCGCCCGTGCCGAGATTGCTTTTGTGTTCGCCACGGCCCTGCGGGAGTTGCGGGAGTTCCCGGCGCCGCTCACCGTTGAACGACTCCAAGAGGCGGTGCGCCGCGCGGCGGCGATTCCCGGCTTTGCCGCTCCGTTTGCCACCACCGCCGGAGTGGCTTCGATTGAAGCTTTGGCGACATCCGTCGGTGCTGTCGACGCAGCCCTGAGGAGTCTGGTGGAGGGCGGGCATCTTCGGATGGTCGACGGCGCCCTGGAGCCGTCTCCGGCGGTCGCCACCATGCTGGGCGAGTACCCAGACAAGTCCTTCGCGGTATCGCGGGCGGTGATTGAGAACGGCACGACGAGAAGTCAGACCCTCAACGTGTCCAGGGTCGGCGGACGGACCCTGATCTTCCGGATCCGCTACCCGACGGACGGGCCTCCCCTCTTTGAATGGTCCGAAGTCGATCGACGCCAGCTTCGGGCATTGGTGACCGCTCTCCTCATGACCGAGGAACAGCTCCGCCTCTCGACCGGCGGACAAGCAGGTGCGGAAGACGGCACGGTGACCTCGAGGCGGTCGGCCGCAGGTCTCCCTGAGGTCAACTTCTGTCCATACTGCGGTTCGCGGCATGGGTGACGGATTCGTGTTCTGTCCGGCCTGCGGTCGAGAGCTCCCCACAACCTGAAGGGGGAGTGCCGTTCGGCCCTGGCGCGACGAATCTCGATCGGGCACCATCGTCGGTGAGACGGTCAATCCCGGGAGCGCACCGATGGCCCACACCACGCTGATCCCCGACCTCGACGTCGATGTCGAGTACCGGTTGCTGCAGGAGCGACTCGACCGCAACGTCACCGGGGCTCCCGACTCGGCCGCAATGATGCGGGTGCTGCGCCTGCTGTTCACCCCCGAGGAAGCCCACATTGCCCGCCGGTTGCCACAGCTGATCTCGCTGCCGAAGCTCGCCGAGAGACTGGACGTCGACCTCGCGGAACTGGGAGAGCGGATCACCTCGATGGCGGAGCGGGGATTGGTGCTCGACTTCGAACGGGAAGGCATCCGCTACGTCGTGGCCACGCCGGTCGTGATCGGGTTCTTCGAGTTCACCTTCATGCGTCCCCGTCCCGAGGCACCGATGGAGGAGTACGCCGAGGCATTCGGGGCTCTGTTCGAGGAAGAAGATTTCGCCCGCAGTGTCTTCACCGGGAAGACCCAGATCGGACGTTCGTTCGTCCGCGAGGAAGTCCTGCCTGAGGGGCCGACGGAGATCCTCGATTGGGAGCGGGCCACCGAAGTCGTTCGTACGGCACAGTCGGTGGCGGTGAGCGTGTGTCCATGCCGCACCGACGCCTCGCTGCGGGGCGAAGGATGCGACGCTCCGACCCGGACGTGCTTGACCTTTGGAAATTCGGCAGACCTGTTGGTTCGCGCCGGCCTCGCCGAGGCCATCACCAACACCGAAGCGATGGAGATTCTCGGAGAGGCCAAGGCGGCCGGGTTGGCACAGACCGGCGACAACGTCCGCAACCAGGTTTCGTATCTCTGCAACTGCTGCGGATGCTGCTGCGGGATGATGCGGGGCATCAAGCGCTTCAGCATCTACGACGGGATCGTCCCTTCCAACTGGATGGCCACGATCGATCCCACCAAATGCCGCGGATGTGCCGTCTGTGCCAAGGCGTGCCCGACCGGGGCGATCGCCACGGTCCCGTCCGAAGGCAAAGGCTTGCGCCGGAACTGGTCACTGGTTGATCCGACCCGATGCCTGGGTTGCGGCGTGTGCGGGGATGTGTGCCGGTGGGACGCTCACGGCATGGAACTGCGCGACGACCGGCCGTTCATCCCTTCCGACACGATGGAGCGGGTGGCGCTCATGGCTATCGAGCGGGGCAAGCTCGGCGATTTGCTGTACGACAACATCGGGAGTGGCCTGGGTCGGACCGTGGCACACGTTCTGTCGCTGATCGAGCGCTTGCCCCCCTGGAAGGCCGCCATGGCGATCAAGCCGCTCCGCTCGGTCTTTCTCGACAAGGCGCTCGACCAGATCCGCGCTCGCTCCCCCGTCTAGATCCCCGTTCTGGCGTCAATTTCCGACAAATACAGTCGCTTTTCGACGCCAGAACCTATTTTTCGATGGGGGCGCCGACCAGGTTGCCCCACTCGGTCCAGGAGCCGTCGTAGTTGCGGACCTTCTGGTGGCCGAGCAGGTGGTAGAGCACGAACCACGTATGGCTGGACCGTTCCCCGATCCGGCAGTAGGCAACGATGTCGTCCGCGTCACCCAGCCCGATCTCATCGTGGTAGATGGCCCGCAGTTCGTCGGCGGTCTTGAAGGTGCCGTCTTCGTTGGCGGCCCGTTTCCAGGGCACGTTGCGGGCGCCGGGGATGTGTCCGCCCCGCAGGGCGCCTTCCTGGGGGTAATTGGGCATATGGAGCAGCTCTCCGGAGAACTCTTCGGGGGAGCGAACGTCGACCAGCGGCAGGCCGGCGGCGAGGTGGTCGTCGACGTTGGTCCGGAAGGCGCGGATCGGGGCGTCGCGCCGCTCGACCACCGGGTAGTCGGTGGCCGGACGAGTCGGTACCTCGGTCGTCAGGGGCCGATCTTCGGCTATCCACTTCTGCCGTCCCCCGTCGAGCAAACGGGTGTCCGGATGGCCGAACAAGGTGAATACCCAGAGGGCGTAGGCGGCCCACCAGTTGAAGTTGTCGCCGTAGAACACGACCGTCTGGTCGCGGCGGATGCCCTTCTGCGACAGCAACTCGGCGAACCCGTTCGGGTCGCGGTAGTCGCGGATCAGCGGGTCGTTGAGTTCGGTGTGCCAGTCGACCTTGACGGCACCGGGTATGTGCCCGGTGTAGTAGACCAGCACGTCCTCGTCCGACTCGACCACCACGACGTTCGGGTCGTCGAGGTGCTCGGCCAGCCACTCGGTTGAGACCAGTTTGTCCGGGCTTGCGTAGGCTGCGAACTTGTCGGTCGACACGGGGTCCTCCCTCGGGTTTGTGCTCGCGGCTATTTACACTATCAAGACAGTGCTTTTGTGCGAAAGGGGCAATGGTGGCGGTACCGGAACGGCTCGAAACGATTGTGCGGATGTTCGCCGAGGTACCGCGCGACGTGAAGCTCCAGGCCCTCCTCGACTACTCCCAGCGCCTCCCCGCACTTCCCGGGCGCCTGGCCGACCATCCCGAGCGGCTCTACAAGGTGCGGGAGTGTCAGACTCCGTTCTTCCTGGCGGTTGAGGTCGATGAAGCCGGCGGGGTCGGGTTGTTCTTCGACGTTCCCGCCGAGTCGCCGACGGTGCGGGGCTTCGCCGGAATCCTGCATGACGGCTTGCGGGATGCCTCCGCCCGGGAGATCCTCGAGGTTCCTCCCGACTTCTTCGTGAAGATGGGGCTGGCCGACGCGGTATCGGCGATGCGTCTCAATGGGATGAGCGCCATCCTCGCCGCAATCAAACGTCAGGTCGCCGAACAGATCGGCTGACTCCAAAGCGGGCGTGCGCAACTCGAAACGATCATGGTTGCTTCTTTGCAGGATCAGGTCGTTCTCCGCCCACCGTCCGAGAGAACCCACCAGCCCGTCGACGAGCTTCTCGGCGGGAACCAGACGGAAGAGCTCATCGTCTCGGCCGTTCTGAACCACACGGGCTTGTCCGGCCACCGTGCGTAGAATTCTTGAACGCTCCGGGAGAGGACGAGGGAATGGTCATACTCAAACGCCGATCGGATCGGATCGACGTGCTCCGGGTGATCCCCATGTTCTCCCATCTGAGCAAGAAGGACTTGAACGAGCTGGCCAAGCGAGCCGACGAAGTGGCGGTCGAGCAGGGGACGGTGCTCGCCAAGGAGGGGGAGCGCGGCAGTGAGTGTTTCGTCATCCTCCGCGGGAAGGTCGGCGTCAGCCGCAGCGGCCGGCGGATCACGTCGGGGCGGTGGGGGGCCGTGATCGGCGAGATGGCGCTGCTCGACGGGATGCCCCGCAGTGCCACACTCGTTGCCGAAGAGGATTCCGTCCTGCTGGTGATTCACCGGCGTGACTTCCAGTACCTGGTCGACAACCTGCCGGGTTTCTCCCGCAAGCTGCTCATGAACCTGTCCGGCCACCTGCGGCGCATGGACAAGGCTCTGGATCTCTGAACTACGTCGTCGGGCGCCTGCCCGTCACCCGGAGGCATCGGTGCAGTAGGTTGGGGGGACCGCGTGGTCCCGCGGTTGAGGCGTCGACGCCCTCGCTCGCCGGGACCCTCGACAGGGAGGCCCCTACATGGCGAACGTTGTCCGAGCAGCCATCGTCCAGACAGAATGGACCGGCGACCAGGGTTCGATGATCGACAAGTCTGTTGAGTTCGCCCGGGAGGCCGCCCGGCAGGGCGCCCAGGTGATGTGCTTCCAGGAACTGTTCTACGGTCCCTACTTCTGCCAGGTCCAGGAAAACGAGTACTTCGACTACGCCGAGCCGATTCCCGACGGTCCGACCACCCGCCGGATGCAGGACCTCGCCAAAGAGACCGGGATGGTCCTCGTCGTCCCCATCTTCGAGAAAGAAGATGACGGCTTCTACTTCAATACCGCAGCGGTGATCGACGCCGACGGGTCCTACCTGGGCAAGTACCGCAAGACCCACATCCCCCAGGTGAACGGGTTCTGGGAGAAGTTCTACTTCCGGCCGGGGAACATGGGCTACCCGGTCTTCGATACCGCCGTGGGACGGATCGGGGTCTACATCTGCTACGACCGGCACTTCCCGGAGGGATGGCGAGCCCTCGGTCTGGCCGGCGCCAAAATCGTCTTCAACCCCTCGGCCACCAGCCGGGGCTTATCGATGTACCTGTGGAATCTCGAACAGCCGGCGGCGGCAGTCGCCAACGAGTATTTCATCGGGGCGATCAACCGCGTCGGTAAGGAACCGCTGGGCGACAACGATTTCTACGGGTCGTCGTACTTCGTGGATCCGCGTGGTCAGATCGTTGAGGGGGCAGCCTCCGATACGGCGGAGGAACTGGTCGTGCGGGACCTCGATCTCGATATGATCGAAGAAGTCCGCAAGCAGTGGGCCTTCTACCGTGACCGGCGACCCGACGCGTACGGCGATCTGGTCGCTCCATAGCCAATCGAGACAGAACCGAGGGGACTCATGGGCGTTCATCAAGACCTCCACACCCGGCACCGGCACGTGCTGCCCTCCTGGCTGGCGCTCTACTACCAGCAGCCGATCGCGCTGGTCGGCGGCGAGGGCAGGCGAGTCAGAGATGCAGAAGGAACGGAGTACCTCGACTTCTTCGGCGGCATCCTCACCACGATGACCGGCTACAACGTGCCCGAGGTAGTCGAAGCGATCCAGCGCCAGAGCGAGCGCATCCTGCACTCGTCGACCCTGTACCTCATCGAACAGCAGATCGAGCTGGCCGAGAAACTGGCCGAACTGTCGGGCATCCCCGATGCCAAGGTGTTCTTCACCAACTCGGGGACCGAAGCCAACGATGCGGCCATGTTGCTGGCCACCACGTACCGGCAGTCCAACGAGGTGCTGGCGATCCGCAACAGCTACCACGGCCGTTCGTTTGCGGCCATTTCCTTGACGGGCAACCGGTCCTGGTCGCCGAGCAGTCTCGGTCCGCTCAACGTCACCTATGTGCACGGCGGCTACCGGTACCGCAGTCCCTTCGGGCACCTCCTCGATCAGGACTTCATCGCCGCCTGTGTCGACGACCTGCGAGACCTGCTGAACGTGGCAACGGCCGGCGACGTGGCCTGCATGATCGCCGAACCGATCCAGGGGGTGGGCGGTTTCGTGACCCCGCCGGACGGGTTGTTCGGGGCCATGAAGGAGGAACTCGACAAGCACGGAATCCTCTTCGTTTCCGACGAGGTCCAGACCGGGTGGGGTCGAACCGGGGAGAACTTCTGGGGATACCAGGCGCACGGGATCGTTCCGGATCTCATCACCTTCGCCAAGGGATTGGGAAACGGCCTGGCCCTCGGCGGCGTGATCGGGCGGCCGGAGATCATGGATTGCTTGACGGCCAACTCGATCTCCACGTTCGGCGGCAATCCGCTCTCGACCGCCGGGGCGCTCGCCAACCTCGAGTACCTGCTTGAGCACGACCTGCAAACCAACAGTCTCAAGGTCGGCCAGCATCTCCGCTCGCAGATCGACCATCTGGCCGACCGGTACGAGATCATCGGCGATGTGCGCGGCAAGGGGCTCATGATCGGCGTCGAACTGGTGCATCCGGGCGGCAAGGACCCCTATCCGGAGGCGGCCGGCCGGATCATGGAGGAAACCCGGGCCGGGGGTCTGCTGATCGGCAAGGGCGGCATGTTCGGCAACGTGCTCCGCATCGCTCCTCCGCTGACGCTGACGGAAGAAGAGGCCGACGAAGGATTCGAGATACTCAGTGAAGCAGTGGCAGCGACCGCTGCGGACGCGGGAGGAGCAAGCGGATGAGAACGGTCATCGCCAACGGAACTGTCGTCACCGCCGACCAGACGGTCGCCGCCGATCTCCTCATTGAGGGCGAAAAGATCGTCGCGATCGCCGCCCCCGGGTCGCACCAGTGGCTCGAAGGGTCCCCGAAGGTCATCGACGCCTCCGGGAAGTACGTGGTGCCCGGGGGAGTCGACGTCCATACCCACTTCGAGCTGCCGTTCGGAGGCACGTTCGTCTCGGACAGTTTCGAGAGCGGAACCCGGGCGGCGGCGTTCGGAGGGACCACCACCGTCGTGGACTTCGCCGTCCAGGTGAAGGGAGAGACCATCCGGGACGGGTTCGAGGCCTGGATGGCCAAGGCGGAGGGCAACTGCGCCATCGACTACGGCTTCCACATGATCGTCGGCGACGTCAACGACTCATCGCTGAAAGAGATGGCGGCGATGGTCGGCGAGGGCGTCACCAGCTTCAAGCTGTTCATGGCCTATCCCGGCGTCCTGTACTCCGACGACGGCGAGATCTTCCGGGCCATGCAGCAGGCGGCCGTGGACGGCACCACGATCATGATGCACGCCGAGAACGGGATCGCCATCGACGTGCTTCGCGAACAGGCGATCCAGCGAGGTGAAACGGATCCCAGGTATCACTCCATCACCCGGCCCCCGACCACCGAGTCGGAGGCCGTCTACCGGGCCATCACCCTGGCCGAACTTGCCGGGGCGCCCCTCTACGTCGTGCACATGTCGGCGAAAGAAGCCGTGGCCGAACTGACCCAGGCGCGGGACCGGGGCCTCAACGTCTTCGGGGAGACCTGTCCGCAGTACCTGCACCTGTCGGTCGAAGACCATGTTTCGCTGCCCGGTTTCGAAGGGGCGAAGTACGTCTGCTCGACTCCCATCCGCTTCAAGGAAGAAGGCCACCAGGAGTATCTGTGGAATGCACTGGCGCGGGGCGACCTGCAGGTCGTCTCCACCGACCATGCCTGCTTCTTCTACGACGACGATGAGCACATGGGGCGGCAGAAGCGGCTGGGGGAGGGCAACTTCACCCTGATCCCCAACGGCCTGCCCGGAGTCGAGGAGCGATTCAACGTCATGTACCAGAGCGGGGTGGTTGAGGGGCGTTTCGACATCAACCGGTGGGTCGATCTGGTGGCCACCGCCCCGGCCAGGATGTTCGGCCTCTACCCTCGCAAGGGCACGATCGCGGTCGGCTCGGATGCCGATGTGGTGGTCTACGACCCCGAGGCGTCCTTTGTCTATTCGGCGCCGGGGACGATTCACGGCAACATCGATTACACGGCCTACGAGGGAATGGAAATCAACGCAAAGATTGACAAGGTGCTGTCCCGGGGGAGGGTGATCGTCGACGGTGACCGCTATGTCGGCACCAAGGGCGACGGTGCCTATCTCGAGCGCGGTCTCAGTCAAATGCTCATCTAAGAGGTGCAACAGTGAAGACGATCGAACATTGGATCAACAACAAACCGGTCGCCGGCTCGAGTGGCCGGACCGGACAGGTCTACGACCCGGCCACCGGGCAGGTGACCGCCGAGGTGCCGTTCGCCACCGTCGCAGAAGTCGACCTGGCCGTGGCGGCCGCCCGGGAAGCATTCCCGGGCTGGCGGGACACGTCGCTGACCAGGCGGCAGAAGATCATGTTCGCTTTTCGGGAACTGGTCGACCGCCATCAGGAGGATCTGGCCAGGCTGCTCACCGCCGAGCACGGCAAGACATTCCCGGACGCCCTGGGCGAGGTCAACCGCGGTCTCGAGGTTATCGAGTTTGCTACCAACATCCCCCATCTCCTCAAGGGCGACTTTTCCGAGAACGTATCGGCGGCGGTCGACACCTACACGATCCGCCAGCCCCTCGGGGTGGCTGCCGGCATCACCCCGTTCAACTTCCCGGCGATGGTGCCCATGTGGATGTACCCGATCGCCATCGCCTGCGGCAACACCTTCGTGTTGAAGCCGTCGGAGAAGGACCCGTCCGCCTCGATGCTCTCGGCCGAGTTGTTCGCCGAGGCCGGCCTCCCGGATGGGGTATTCAACGTGCTCCACGGAGACCGGGTCGCGGTTGAGCGTCTGCTGGAGCACCCCGATATCGCCGCCATCAGCTTCGTCGGCTCGACCCCGGTGGCCCGCCACATCTACGAGACCGGCACCAAGCACGGCAAGCGGGTCCAGGCCCTGGCCGGGGCCAAGAACCACATGATCGTGCTGCCCGACGCCGACATGGAACTGGCCGCCGATTCGGCCGTTTCCGCCGGGTTCGGCTCGGCGGGGGAGCGGTGCATGGCCATCTCGGTGGTGGTGACGGTCGGCGATGCGGCCGACAAGCTACTGCCCAAGGTGCAGGAGCGGATCGCCGCACTGAAGGTCGGCCCGGGCATGGAGTCCGACTCGGAGATGGGTCCGCTCATCACCAAAGAGCACCGGGACCGGGTCGCCTCCTACGTTGCCAAGGGGATCGAAGAAGGTGCCGAGGCGCTCACCGACGGCCGGGACCTGACCGTGCCCGATCATGAGGAGGGCTTCTTCCTTGGAGCCACGCTGCTCGACCATGTGAAGCCGAATATGACCGTCTACCAGGACGAGATCTTCGGCCCGGTGTTGTCGGTGGTCCGGACCGATTCGTATCAGGACGCCATCAAGCTGATCAACGACAACCCGTGGGGCAACGGCACCGCCATCTTCACCAACGATGGAGGGGCGGCCCGCAAGTTCCAGAACGAGATCGAGGTTGGCATGGTCGGCATCAACGTTCCGATCCCGGTGCCGCTCGGGTTCTACTCGTTCGGGGGTTGGAAAGACTCCAATTTCGGCGATCACTCGATCTACGGACCGGAGGGCATCCACTTCTACACGCGGCCGAAAGTCGTGATCAGCCGCTGGCCGGAGCCGATTCACCGCGGCGTCGACCTGGGGTTCCCGCAACACAGTTAGGGCATAGCCATGGATTTTGGAGTCGTGCTGCAGACCGACCCACCCGCCTCGCGCGTCGTTGAGCTGACCACGCTGGCCGAGCAAAACGGGTTCTCGTACGCCTGGGCGTTCGATTCCCATGTGCTCTGGCAGGAGCCGTTCATCGTCTTCGAGAAGATGCTCGCCGCCACCGAGCGGATCATCGTCGGACCGATGGTGACCAACCCGGGCACCCGCGACTGGACGGTGCTGGCCTCCCTGTTCGCCACCCTCAACGACAGTTACGGGCCTCGCACCATCTGCGGCATGGGCCGGGGCGATTCGGCGCTGCGCTTCATCGGGCGCAAGCCGGCGACGCTGGCCACCATGTCCGAGTCGATGAAAGTGATCAAGGGGATGGTGGCGGGCGACTCGGTCATGTACCGGGATGTGCGTCTGCGGTTGCGCTGGGTCGATGAGCACGGCTGGGATCTTCCCATGTGGGTGGCAGGCTACGGACCCAGGGCCCTCGATCTGATCGGCCGGGAGGCCGACGGGTTCATCCTGCAGCTGGCCGACCCCAAGATCCTCGAATGGACGATGGCGGCGGTCAAGTCGGCCGCCTCCGACGCCGGACGCGACCCGGAGGAGATCGCCTTCTGCGTGGCGGCCCCCGCCTACGTTGGTGACGATCTCGACCACCAGCGGGAAGAGCTGCGCTGGTTCGGGGGGATGGTCGGCAACCACGTTGAGGATCTGGTGGCCCGCTACGGCGGCGACGGCAGCACCGTGCCCCGCACGCTGACCGACTTCATCGAGGAGCGCCAGGACTACGACTATTTGCACCACGGCAAGCGCAAGAACCCTTCGGCCGATTTCGTGCCCGACGCCATCGTCGAGCGGTTCTGTGTGCTGGGCACCCCGGCCGACCACATCGCCAAGCTGACCGAGCTACGCGACCTGGGCGTCGACCAGTTCGCCATCTACTTGATGCACGACGCTCAGGAAGCCACCCTGGAGGCCTACGGCCGGGAGATCATTCCGGCGCTCGGGTAGGGGAGTAGTGTTTCGTCACGCCGAATCCGGTTCGATCAAACCGGGGCGGGGGACCCGATACCTTGGGGCGAATCCCGGCTGAGTCCGGGTAGGGCAGCCTTCCAGCCCGAGTCCGTCAGCTAACCCCGGAGGCGGTGAGGAAGGAGAGCGTTGGTGGACGTACCGATCGCGCCGTCGTCGCACGGCGATGTGCTGCAACTGGTGATCCAGCTGGCGCTGCTGTTGGGTTTCGCCCGCCTGCTCGGAGAGCTGGCCCGCCGGATCGGCCAGCCTGCCGTCGTTGGTGAGATTCTGGCCGGAGTGATCCTCGGCCCTTCGGTGCTGGGGGCGTTGATCCCCGGTGTCGCCGCCGTCTGGTTGCCGGGCTCGTCCGTTCAGGCTCAGCTACTCGAGACGGTGGCGCTGATCGGGGTCATGCTGCTGATGGTGGTCACCGGCTTCGAAACCGACCTGGGTCTGATCCGCCGCCGGGCCGGGACGGCGGTGGGAGTAGCCACCGGCGGTCTCCTGCTCCCGTTCGCGGCCGGGTTGGCACTCGGGTGGTGGTTCCCCGCCGACCTGCTCGGCGACCCGGACCAGCGACTGGTGTTTGCGCTGTTCCTGGCCACCGCCATGGCCGTTTCGGCCATCCCGGTATTGGCGTCGATCTTGCTGGAGCTGCGCTTGATGCGGCGGGACATCGGTCAGACGATGCTGGCGGCGGGGATGGTCGACGACCTGGCCGGGTGGGCGGTTTTGGGGGTGGTGATTGCCCTGGCCGCCGGTGACGGCGGGCTGGGCACCGTGGGAGTAACCGTGCTCACCGTGGTGTTCTTTTTGGCCGTGACGATCTTGCTGGGACCATTCCTGGTCAGCCGGACGATTCGTTTCGTGCACAGAGCCTCGGGCACCTCGCATCGTTTCTTGACCGTCACGCTGGTCCTCGTGTTCGGGTGGGCCGCGTTCAGCCAGGCCTTGCATCTCGAGCCGGTGATCGGCGCCTTCGCGATGGGGATCCTGCTCGGTCGGGTCCGTCGCCTGCCCGTCTCGGTGGCGGAGTCGCTGGAATCCATGGCACTGGGTGTGTTCGCACCTATCTTCTTTGCCGTGGCCGGCTTGAAGGTCGACATCGTCGCCCTCGCCGAGCCTCGTTTGGCCGGACTGACCCTGGTGGTGATCGCCGTGGCCGTGGTGGCGAAGACGGCGGGAGCCTACGCGGGGGAAGGCTTCTCGCCGGCGCCGACCATTGGACCAGTCTCTCCTACGGGATCGGTCTCACGGCGCGGGGGGCGATCGGCATCGTGGTTGCCACGATCGGAAGGTCGCTCGGGATCATCACGCAAGACGTCTTCTCGATCATTGTCGTGATGGCAGTGGTCACTTCGCTTTTCACTCCGCCCGCCCTCAAGGCCGCCCTCCGGCGGGTTGCCCCGGCGCCGGACGAGGAGGCCCGGCTCCGCCGGGAGGAAGCCGTGGCCGGCAGTCTGACCCGGCGGGTGGGCCGGGTCCTCGTACCGATCCGCCCTCCCCGCCAGCCCGGTGACAGTTTCGATGTGAAAGCCGGCCTGCTCGGCCGTCTGGCCGGGTCCCAGCCTCTAGCCGTGACGTTCCTCGCCGCAGCGCCGGGAGGGGAGCGGTCGGAGGCGGAGAGCGCCGTCCGCAGCGCCGCTCGGGACGTCAAGTTTCGAGCGGATGTCACCACCCGGGTGGTCCAGAATGATCCGGTCCGGGCGGTCCTGGTCGAGGCTGCGAAGGGCTACGACCTGGTCATGCTGGGAGCTACCGAAGTCACCGCCAACCTCGATTCGCTGTTCGGGAGCGTTGTCGACGAGATTGTCCGGATGGCTGCCATCCCGACGCTGGTGGTACGGGGAGTCCCGGTGGCTGCCGGCTGGCAACCGAATCGCATCCTCGTTCCAACGGACGGCAGTCCTGCTTCCCGGCAGGCCGCCGACCTCGCTTTCGCCCTCGCCGGGCCCGACACCACGGTCACGGCCCTCCATGTGGTGCCTTCCGAGCTGAGCCCGGTGGTTTCAATGACCGACACCGGCCCTGTCCAGCGGCTCGACCTCGCCCATCAGATCGTCAGCGACGTGCGTGACCGGGGCCTGGAACGGGGGGTGGCCACCGCCACGATGGTGGAGATGGGTCCCGAGGTGGCTGAGGCGATCGTCACGGCGGCCCGCCAGACCGGCGCCGATCTGGTCGTGCTCGGTACGTCGGCACGGACCGGCACCCAGCGCCTGTACCTGGGTCCACGAGTAGAACGGGTCCTCACCGACAGCCCGTGTTCGGTGGCCGTCCTCAACAGCTGAGGTCGTGCCGTCCCCCTATTCGACGTAGAGGGTCTCGTCCCGCTCGACGACGTTGCCGCGCCCCAGCGGCAGGACCAGCGTCAGCGCTTTGAACGCCAGGCCGAGGCCCGGGATCTTGGCGAAGATCCCCTGCGGTCCCAGCACCATCCGGCCGGTGTGCACGTCGTACTTCGATCCGTGCCACGGACAGGTCAGGCATCCGTCTTCGTCGATGGTCCCGTCGGCCAGATCGGCGTACAGGTGCCGGCATCGCCGGGTGACGGCGAAGAGCTCGCCGTGGGCGTTGCCGACTGCATACCGCCCGGCACCTTTCACTGTTCCCGGCGGCAGTTCCGACGCGGGGCCCACTTCGGTTTCCTGAGACATCACGCTCACCCTCCCTTGTGTTTCCGCCCGATGCCAAGAGCCTACGCCGGAGGGTCGAGCAAAACCCGAAGGAAGGGGGTTCGGCCCGCCCGGGAGCGTCGGTTGGGTCTATCGTGCGGGAGAAGCAGACGGCAAGATCTCGAGAGCGGAGGTGGAGGCCATGGGGTGGAAACTGTGGATCGACGGCCGGTGGACCGACTCGCAGGGCGGCGGAGTTCTCGAGGTTGAAAACCCTGCCACCGGCGAAGTGTTCGACGAGGCGGTCGACGGGTCGGCCGGGGACGTCGACGCCGCCGTACACGCCGCCGGCCGGGCATTCTTCGACGGTCGCTGGTCCGGTCTGGCGCCGGGGGAGCGGGCCCTGGCCCTCCACCGCCTCGGCGACTTGCTCGAGGACCGAGCCGAGCAGTTCGCCAGGGTCGAATCCGAGGATACCGGCAAGCCCTATGCCCAAAACTCGCTGGGAGGGGACCTCCCGTTCGGGGTTGACAACCTCAGGTTCTTCGGGGCGGCCGCCCGGTCGGTGATGGGCACCGCCGCCGGAGAGTGGGCGTCGGGCTATACGTCGATGCTGCGCAAAGAACCGGTCGGGCCGGTCGGGCAGATCGCCCCCTGGAACTACCCGCTGCTGATGGCGATCTGGAAGGTAGGCCCGGCGCTGGCGGCCGGCTGCACCACGGTGCTGAAGCCCGCCCCGGGAACTCCTCGCACCGCGCTCGATGCTGGCCGAGCTGGCCAAGGAGGCCGGCATACCCGACGGCGTGCTCAACGTGGTGACCGGCGGTAACGACACCGGCCAGGCGCTGGTCGAGCATCCCGGCCTGCGCATGGTTTCGATCACCGGCTCGACCGGAACGGGCAAGAAGGTCATGAGGACCGCCGCCGACACTCTCAAACGGATCCACCTCGAACTCGGCGGCAAAGCCCCCTTCGTAGTGTTCGAGGACGCCGACCTCGAAGCCCTGGCCGAGGCGGCCATGATCGGCGCCTGCTTCAACACCGGCCAGGATTGCACGGCGGCCACCCGTGTGTACGCCGAGCGGGGCCGCTACGACGAAACCGTCGAGGCGCTGGTTGAGTCCTTCCGGAGTGCTGCGGTCGGTGATCCCTGGGATGACGACACCCTGGTGGGGCCGCTGATCTCGGCCGCCCAGCGCGACCGGGTGGCCGGGTTCGTTGATCGGGCCAGGCAGGATGGCGCCCGGGTGCTGACCGGCGGCGAGATTCCGGCCGGTTTCGACCAGGGCTACTACTACTCACCGACGGTGATCGTCGATGCCGACCAGAGCTCGGAGATCGTACAGAGCGAGGTGTTCGGCCCGGTGGTGGTGGTGCTGCCCTTCGAGGGCGAGGAGCAGGCAATCCGCCTGGGCAACGATGTCTTGTACGGGCTGGCAGCATCCCTGTGGACCAACGACATCGGTCGAGCGATGCGGGTGGCGGCCGGACTCGAATTCGGCACGGTGTGGATCAACGACCACATTCCGCTGGCATCCGAAGCCCCCCACGGCGGGTTCAAGCAATCCGGGTTCGGCAAGGACATGTCGGAGGAAGCGGTCAACGACTACCGGATCACCAAACATGTGATGATCAAGCACTCCTAGAGAGGCCGGCGCCGCTCTTCGTGGATGGAGTTTCCGCCGTCGACGACCACGACCTGCCCGGTCACATAGGAGGCGGCCGGTGAGCAGAGGAATGCCACGAGCGCGGCGACCTCGCCGGCCCGGCCGGGACGGCCGATCGGGCTGAGCTCACCCTCGTCGATTTCCGCCCCGCTCGACGATGCGGTGGCGATCCAGCCGGGGGCAACCGCGTTGACCGTAACCCCGAAGGGGGCCGAGTCGAGGGCAGTGGCGCGGGTCAGTCCCACCATGCCCGCCTTGGCGGTGGCATAGGCCACCTCGTTGTGCATAGCCATCACCGGCCCGGTGACGGAGGTGATGTTGACGATCCGCCCGTAGCGGCGTTGTTGCATGCCGGCCAGCACCGCCCGGGTCATCAGGAATGCCGTGGTCAGATTTCGGTCCAGTCCGTCGGCCCACAGCTCATCGCTGGTGTCCGCGATCGAACCGCTCTGTGCCTCCATCCCCATCATGGTCATCCCGGCGTTGTTGACGAGGATGGAGATGTCGCCGAGGTGGCGGGCGGCGTCTGCGGCGAATTGGCGGGCGGCGGCCGGGTCCATCAGATTGACCACCTCCGACCAGATCTCGGCTCCATCGGCTCTGAGCTGCGCAGCCCTTTCGTGGATGCGTTCGGTGGTCGAGCAGATGGCGATCCGGTGGCCTGCATCCGCCAGGTGGCGGGCACAGGCGAAGCCGATGCCGTCGGGGCTCCCCGCTCCGGTGACGATGGCCACCCCGTCGTCCTGCCGGGCGCTCACCGTCCCAGCACCTCGGCGGCCGCTGCCGCGAAGATCTCGGTGTGCCGGTCGACGTCGGCTTCGCTGGTGGTGGGGGCCATCAGCGCCATGTTGTGGAACGGGGTCAGCAGCACCCCCCGGTTGAGGGCATACAGGTGAAAGAAACCGGCCAGGTCCTCGTCGGCCAGCCTGGCGGCTTCACCCCCGGTGCGGGGTGCAGGCGAGAACCAGTACTCGGCCCGGGCTCCCAGTTGCTGCACGCTCCAGGGGACCTCGAGATCGTTGATCACAGCCTGGACGCCGGCCGCCCATCGGGTTGCCAGTGGAATCGTCACCGCGAAGTCTTCTGCCCGCAGGCAGTTCTCCAGGGTGGTTCGCATCGCCGCGACCGACAGCGGGTTGCCGGCCAGGGTCCCCCCCACCCCGGCTTCGTCCCCTTCGGGAGATTGCAGGACGCCGGCGACCTGCTCGGCCAGTTCGGCGGTCATCCCGTAGGCGGCAGCGGGAATGCCGCCCGCGATCGGTTTGCCGATGGTAAGCAGGTCGGGTTCCAGCCGGTGGGCCGCCGTATACCCGCCGGGACCTGCGCAGATGGTGTGCGTCTCGTCGATGATCAGCAAGGTCCCGGTGCTTCTGGTGGCGGCTCGGAGCGCCTCGTGAAAGCCCGGGTCGGGCAGCACGATCCCGATGTTGGTCAGGGCCGGTTCCCCCAGCACCGCCGCGACGTCACCGTGGGCCAGGGCGGCGGTCAGGCCCTCGACGTCGTTGAATTCGACGACCCGCGTGGTGGTGGCCGGATCGACCGGCGGTCCGATATTGCCCGGGCGGGTGATCACCCGGTTGCCGTCCAGCACAGCGAACGTCTCGTCGACCGTACCGTGGTAGCACCAATTGAACACCAGGATCTTGGAGCGGCCGGTCAGCCAGCGGGCCAGGCGGATGGCGAAGCGGTTCGCGTCGGTGGCGGTGAGGGCGAACTGCCAGACCGGCAAGCCGAAACGGCGCCGCAGTTCGTCCCCGACGGCGATGGAGTCCTCCGACGGGAGCATGGTGGTGAGTCCGGAGGCGGCCACCGCCCCGATGGTTTGCACGGTCGAGGGCGGCGCATGGCCGGTCATTGCCCCGGTATCGCCCAGGCAGAAGTCGATGTATTCGTGGCCGTCTGCGTCGAAGATGCGGGAACCCCCGGCACTGCTGCCGAACAGCGGGAACGGGCCCGGCCAGCGGCTCATCCAGTTCATCGGCACGCCCCCCACCAGCGACCGGGTGGCCTCCCGGGCAAGGCGTTGCGAGGCGGGGTGGGCCCGGGTGAAAGACTCTTGCTCGGCGCGGAACAAGCGCTCGAGGCGGTCACGGTCAACGGTCGAGTGGTCCAGGTCCACCTCCTCGCCTGGAGCCTAGCCACGCCGCTTCCGGTCCTCCGCCACGAATGAGTGCGATCGAACATCCCCCGCACGGGCTTCATCCGACCCGGCGACCACGTATCGTTGGGCTAGCACACGGAAGGATCGCCATGACCTCGCTAGACCCCGATCGCATTGCGGAGTTGACCGCCCGGCTCGAGCAAGAGCTGGCCGATCGTACGCCGCGTTCGATGGCCCTGTACCGGCGCGCCAAACTGGTCATGCCGGGCGGGGTTCCCTCGTCGTTCCAGGCCCAGCCACCGCACCCCATCTACGTGACCGGGGGCCGGGGTTCCACCGTGAGCGACGTCGACGGCAATGAGTACATCGACTTTCACAACGGATTCGGGGTGATGGTGGTCGGGCATGCCCACCCGGCGGTAGCCGCCGCTATCTCCACAACGGCAGCCAAGGGCACGCACTTCGCAGCACCCAACGAGACGTCGGTCCGGGTGGCCGAAGAGCTGTCCCGGCGCTTCCGGCTGCCCAAAGTACGTTTCTGCAACTCGGGGACCGAAGCCACCATGGATGCCGTCCATCTTGCGCGCGGGTACACCGGCAAGGACTACCTGGTCAAGATCGAAGGCACGTATCACGGCCACCACGATGCAGTGATGGTCTCGGTGAAACCGCCGCCGGACAAGCTCGGCCCGCTCGATTCTCCTTTCTCCAACCCGTTCTCGGGCGGCATCCCCCGGGCGGAAACCAACCTGACGCTGGTAGTTCCGTTCAACGACCCTGATGCGCTGGACCGGCTGCTTTCGTCCCGCGACGACATCGCCGGGGTCATCGTCGAGCCGATCATGCTCAACATCGGGGTGGTCATGCCCAGAGCCGGATACCTGGAGGCGCTTCGGGAGATCACCGCCCGGCATGGAGTGGTGCTGATCTTCGACGAGGTGAAGACGGGAATCACGATTGCCCCGGGAGGCGCCGTGGAGTACTTCGGGGTGGTGCCGGACGTCGTCTGTCTGGCCAAGGCAATCGGAGGAGGCGTGCCCACCGGAGCAGTGCTGGGCACGGAAGAGATCATGGCCCTCATCGCCGACGGAACCGTCAAACAGCTGGGCACCTTCAACGGCAACCCGCTGTCGATGGCGGCCGCCGAGGCGACGCTGTTCGAGGTGATGACCCCGGAGGCGTACAAGCGGCTGGGCGAAGCAGCCGAGCGCATCGAGGCGGGCTGTCGCGACGTCATCGATCGCTACGGACTGCCGGCGTATACCGTCGGAGCGCTCGGCAAGGGCTGCGTGATGTTCTCGGACAGCACCATCACCGACTACCGCAGCTACGCGGCGCACTTCCGCGAGGATCTCAATTATCTGGGCTGGCTGTTCCACATGACCGGCGGAGTGTTCATGACCCCGGGCGGTGATGAACAGTGGACCCTGTCGGTGGCGCACTCAGACGCCGACCTGGACCTGTACGTCGACGTATTCGAGGAGTTCGCCCGGAGTATCACCGTGTAAAACAACCGTCGTTTCGCGGGGCGCGGACGACGGAAAAGGCTTACCATCGCTGACAGGAAGCCCGCGCCGGGCTCGAGCGAGGAGGAGCATACGATGGATTCCAACGATGCACGTCGCCGGCTGACCGGGGCTCCGCGGTTGTCGCAGATGAACCCGCTGAGCAGACGTGAGTTCCTGCGCCGGATGGGCTACGGGGTGCTCCTTGTGGCCGGAGGGCCCACCCTGCTGGCCGCCTGCGGCGACGGCGAAGACGCTGCCGGCTGCACCTTCACGTCGACCAACACGGGAGACAACAACCAGATCAACTTCGCCAACTGGCCGCTGTACATCGATGTTCTGGAAGACGGCTGGTTCCCCACCACCTCGCTCGAGGACTTCGTAGCGGAAACCGGGCTCAAGGTGAACTATCTGGAGGAGGTCAACGACAACGACTCCTGGTTTGGGAAGGTGCAAGGCCAGATGGCCACCTGTGCCAACATCGAACGAGACCTCGCCGTCCTGACCGACTGGATGGCAGCCCGATTCATTCGACTCGGCTGGGCCGAGGAGCTCGACAAAGCGAATCTGCCCAACGCCGTCAACCTGGTCGACTCGTTGAAGAGCCCCGGCTTCGACCCCGACCGGACGTACACGCTGCCCTGGCAGTCCGGCCTGACGGCCATCGGCTACAACCCCCAGGCGACCGGCCGGGAACTCACCTCGATCAACGACATCTTCGATCCGGCTTTCGCCGGCAAGGTGACCATGCTCACCGAGATGCGCGACACCCTGGGTCTGGTCATGCTGGGAATGGGCATCGACCCGGCCACTCCCACCCTTGAGGATGCGGAAGCCGCCACCGACAAGATCCGTCAGTACGTGGACAACGGGCACATTCGGCGGTTCACCGGCAACGACTACGGCGAGGATCTCTCGGCAGGAAATGTGGTGGCGGCGATCGCCTGGTCGGGTGACATCGTGCAGCTGCAGATCGACAACCCGGACCTGACGTTCCTCATCCCCGAGGAAGGGCTGATGCTGTGGTCCGACAATATGCTCATTCCGGCCGGAGCGCCTAACAAGGATGCGGCCGAGATCTACATGAACTCGGTGTACGACCCGCGGGTGGCGGCCAAGATCGAGAGCTGGGTGAACTACATCTGCCCGGTCAAGGGAGCCCAGCAGGCGATGCGGGACCTGGGTGCCGAGATCGAGGACGAGGATCTGGTGGCGCTGGCCGACGATCCGTTGATCTTCCCGGATGAGGCGACCCTGTCCAAGACCCACATCTTCAAGGATCTCGACGACGAAGAGGAACGGCAGT
The DNA here is from genome assembly GCA_963707435.1 of uncultured Actinomycetota bacterium. Classification (GTDB taxonomy): domain Bacteria; phylum Actinomycetota; class Acidimicrobiia; order Spongiisociales; family UBA4744; genus UBA4744. The sequence goes on from CAVPPF010000006.1 coordinate 325,290, forward strand.
TCAACGACCTGTTCCAAGCGGTGATCGGAGCCTGATTGGCGACCCGGGCAGACGCCGGTAGCGGGTTCCCCGGCGCCGGGGAACCCCCGGCCGTGCAGCTCGAGTCGGTCACCAAGCGGTTCGGGGACTTCACGGCGGTCGACGACGTCAGCCTCGACATAGAAGAGAACCGCTTCTTTGCATTGCTCGGGCCGTCGGGGTGCGGAAAGACCACCACTCTGCGGATGATCGGCGGCTTCGAAGACACCACGGCGGGCACGATCAGGCTGCACGGCGAAGACGTCACCGGGCGCAAGCCCTACCGCAGGATGGTCAACACCGTCTTCCAGAGCTACGCGTTGTTCCCCCACATGAACATCTTCGAGAATGTGGCTTTCGGTCTGCGCCGCCGGGACGTCGACGACGCCGAGATCAAGCAGCGAGTGAGGGACATGCTCGAGCTGGTGCAGTTGACCGGTCGGGAAAACCAGAAACCGCGGACCTTGTCGGGGGGTCAGCAACAACGGGTCGCTCTTGCCCGGGCATTGATCAACCATCCGCGGGTCCTGTTGCTCGATGAACCGCTCGGGGCTCTCGATCTCAAACTGCGCAAAGAGATGCAGATCGAGCTGAAGCGAATTCAGAACGAGGTAGGGATCACCTTCGTTCACGTCACCCACGATCAGGAAGAGGCCATGACGATGGCCGACACGATCGCGGTGATGCACAAAGGCCGCATCGAGCGCATGGGGACGGCGGCGGAGATCTACGAGGATCCGCAAACGAGCTTTGTGGCCGGTTTTCTGGGGGCCTCCAACTTGATGCAGGCCGACGTTGTGGATGCTGCTCGAGGCGAAGTAGCACTGACGGGAGGCAGCCGTTTGCGGGTGTTACCCGACCGCCTGGCCGGAGGCGAGCGTCGGGTCCGGCTGGGGGTGCGTCCCGAGAAGATCCATCTGGCCGAGCCCGACACACCGGTCGACGGGAACATCCTGCCCGGCCGGGTGATCGATGCCAGCTTCATCGGCACCTCGACCCACTACCTGATCGAAACGGGAGCGGTTTCGCAGCTGGCGGTGATGGCGCAGAACCTGGGTGACCGTCGCTTCGACCCGGGCGACGCGGTCCAGGCCGTCTGGCAACCCGAGCACACCTTCGTCGTGTCATGACTGCGGACACCCGGGAAGCGGTGTCGACGGTTGCGACGGCGGCATGGCGCCGCAAGCTGGTCCCGTACGGCCTGTTGCTTCCCGGCGGCCTGTGGCTGATCTTCTTCTTCGTCGTCCCGATGCTCCGCCTGGTGAGCGTGTCACTCCAGACCGGCATCTTTCCCCGGTACCGGTTCGCCTGGGAGTGGTCGAACTACGCCGAGTTATTCACCAACTACGGCGGGCAGGCTATCAATTCCCTTCTGTACGCCTTCCTGGCTACCGCGATTGCCCTGCTGATCGCGTACCCGCTTGCCTACTTCATCGCGTTCCGGGGTGGTCGTTGGAAGAACTTTCTCCTGGTCATGCTGCTGATGCCGTTCTTGATGCCGTTTCTGCTTCGCACGCTGTCCTGGAAGATCATCCTGGCCGACAATGGTCTGGTGGTCGAAGCGCTCAAGTCCCTGCATCTGCTCGCCGAGGACGGCCGGCTGCTGGCCACCGGGGTGGCGGTCGTAGCCGGCATCGTCTACAACTTCCTCGCTTTCATGACCTTGCCGATCTACGTGTCGCTGGAGAAGATCGACCGGTCTCTGGTCGAAGCTGCCAACGATCTGTATGCCAGTCCGGCGGTGGCGTTCCGCAAGGTCACGTTTCCGCTGTCCCGGCCCGGGGTAGTCGCAGGCACGCTGTTGACGTTCATTCCTTCGGTCGGCGACTACGTCAACGCCGTCCTGCTGGGCACGCCGCAGCAGTTCATGATCGGCAACGTCATCCAGAGCCGTTTCCTGGTGGTGCTCGACTATCCGGTGGCCGCCGCCCTGTCGTTCACGCTCATGGTCGTGACGGTTCTGCTGATCATCCCGTATGTGCGGGCCGCCGGCACTGAAGATCTGGTGGCGTGATGGCTGCGACCACCGCTCCCCGCCGTAAGCTCCTGTCTCTGGTGCGCCGGCACACCCTGACGCTGTACGCGGTCCTGGCGTTTGCGTACCTTTTCATTCCGGTGTTGCTGGTCATCCTCTTCGGGTTCAACCGGGTCAGCGGCCGTTTCAACTACTCCTGGGAAGGGTTCACCCTCGATTCTTGGCGCAGCGTATTCGGAGGGACCGAATTCGGCGGCGTCCCCGGACTGTTCGACTCGCTGCTCGTCAGTTTGCGACTTGCCTTCTTGTCGGCGCTGGGAGCGACGGTGCTGGGCACGCTCATCGGCCTGGCCCTGGTCCGCTACAAGTTCCGGGGCCGCTCCACCACCAACCTGTTGCTCTTCCTCCCGATGGCCACTCCTGAAGTGGTGATGGGATCATCGATTCTCGCCCTGTTCCTGGCGATCCGGTTCTCGCTCGGTTTCAACACGCTGCTGATTGCCCACATCTTGTTCAACATCAGCTATGTGGTGGTGACCGTCAAAGCCCGGTTGCAGGGCTTCGACCGGCACCTCGAAGAAGCAGCCATGGACCTGTACGCCAACGAATGGGAGACTTTTCGGCGGGTGACCCTCCCGATGATCATGCCGGGCGTATTCGCTGCCTTCCTGCTCGCCTTCGCGCTGAGTTTCGACGACTTCATCATCTCCAACTTCAATTCGGGCCAGACGATCACGTTCCCCCTGTTCATCTTTGGGGCGGCCCAGCGGGGAATCCCGCCGGAGGTGAACGTGCTCGGCACGCTCGTGTTCCTGGTGACCGTCGCCATCATGCTGATCAACGTGTTGATGCAACGCCGACGGGCGTGAACAGCCGAGCGTCGCGCGGGTCGGGACATCCTCCCGGGCCTGGTCGATGCCTATGCACTGCGTGCCCGACAGGATGACCCTGCCGGTGGTTCAACCCGGGAATGCCGTCGAGCAAGCCGTGAGTGATGCAGAGTTGGCCTGGCCGGTGCTGATCGGCGGGAACTGCTTAGACGCCGCGGTCGGCCATGATCTGCTCGTTGTAGGGCTCGATCATGATGCACTCGCCGGGGCATTCTTCGGCAGCTTCCACGACGTCGTCGATCATCGCGTCGGGTACCCGGGCGACGCCCCGCGATCCTTCCGGTCCGTGGCCCTCACCGCTCTCGGCGTCGAAGACGATCGTACTGCCGAAGTGCTTGGCCTCTTCTTTAACGACCCACAGGCCATCGTCCCGGCCCACGAACACGTCGGGGGCGATCTCCTCGCAGATGCCGTCGCCGGTGCAGAGATCCTGGTCAATCCAAACCATGAGGCGGGTGGCGGTCATCTGGTAGCTCCTCCAACGGGTTTTCTGGTTGCCCTGATCGTAATGGAGGTGGGGATTTTATCCATACGCGATGCATGATCCGGCCGGGCATGCCCGGGAAACCTGTCAGTCCGGAGGGATCGAGGTGAGGAGTTCGATCTCATGCCAGGCGGGCGCGAGATCACCGAGGCTCGTGGTCACCACGCGCACGATCTCGACGGCTTCGAACGACTCTTCCGGTTCATAGACGAGCACGTCGCCCTCGCCGGTTTCGCCTTCGAAGATGTGGACCAGCTCCAGCGCTCCTCCGGATTCCTGCACCCACAGTTCGTGGCGGCTGGGGCCCGGCGGGTCCTGGGCGACCACCAGCCGGATGCTTTCGACTCCGACCGGAGCCGGAAGTGTGAGCTCAATCCATCCGGGAGCCTCAATTGCGGCGTTCCAGTAGGAAGGGTTCTCGTCGTTCGCGAACCCGGGGGGATTGGATGCAATCGCGCTCGAGGCGGCCGCCGTCGCACGTGGGGCCACGTTGTAGCGAATGAAACTGAATCTGCCGTACTCGCATGGGTCGGGGCGCTCGAGCGGTGATACCACGCTGGCGATCTCTCCGTCACCCTCGTCGGCCCACCACAGATCCAGGGATTCGTCGCCCCGCCAGGCCCACACCACCCAACCGTCGAAACCTGCCCGGCACGAGTCGACCTCCATCCCCATCACTGCGGCGGCACCCCGGGCCGCATCGGACCACCAGTTCCGGTACGCGCCGTACTCGCCCAGCACGATCGGCATCTCTTCGGCCCCGGCAATCCCGAAGTTCTCCCAGATGTCGTTGTCGTCGACGCCGTTGCCCGGGTAATGGTGGAGGTCGGCGAAATCCATCGATGAGTTCCGCAGGAAGTAGGCGGTCCGCACGAGCCGGGTCTCGTCCGGACCCTGCACGGGGTTGGGGGCGTTCGGCGTGAAGAACCCGACGGTGACCGGGGCGGTCGGGTCGATTTCCCGGATGTTGTCCCGCAGCAGATCGGCCCAATACACGAGACCCTCGTCGATCATCCGGTCCTTGTCGGCCCGGTCGGCCATGTCGTAGGTCAGGCCGTTGGCGGTTGTGACGAACCCAGATGCCAGCGAGAGAGGCGCATAGTTCTCGTGGAAATGGTGTTCCTGTCGGAGCTCAAAAGCCCAGACGAAGTCGAGCGGAGCATTGCGGTCGACCAGCGCTTGCACAACCGACCGCCAGTAGTCGACGTAGAAGGGAACGGCCGCCGGGTTCAGGAATTCGTTGTTCGCACTGTCAAACGTTGCATCCACCAGTGCGGCCGTTTCGTGGATCCAGTAGCTGTCATCGGGCAGCGTATTGGAAGCCACCATCACGAAGAGTCCGTTGGCTTTGGCGCGACCGAGGAAATCGACCAGGTTGTCCATGTACGCAGGGTTCAGGCGCCCGTCCGGACCTGTGATGCATCCGTCGACGTACACGCCGCAGGTATCGATCATGATGCGCACGACGTTGAAGCCCATGGAGCGCATCTCCGCCAGGTCGGCATCAACGGTGGCCGGATCGTAGAGGCGGGTTGATAGCACCCCGTCGAGTACGGGGCCGGAGGCGCTCGGCAGGAATCGGTTGTAGTTCATGCCCCGCGGTACGAACGGGTCCCCGGTCGCCACGTCGTAGAACTCGCCTTCACCGTCGACCACCCGCACCTGGATGCGGTGCCGGGGCAGCTCGGGGATGGTTGTCGTCGAGGTTGGAGTGATGGCAGTGGTCGTGGTCGATACTGCAGCGGTCGGCAGGGTCGTTGAATCGGCGGTTGCCGCCCCGGATGTGCATGACGAGACGGCGAGTGTCACGCAGACGGCGGGAAGAATTCGGGAACGCACCGCAGCATTATGGCGGACGGTCGTCGATACCGCCGGTCCGGTCGGTGATCCGCGAAGGCGAGCCGGGGGCGGTGACGGAAGATACGCTTGTGAGATGAAGTGGCTCGCTCCGGGCGCACCGCGGACGCCGGCAGTGCTGATCGCCGCATTGGGATTGCTCGTTGCCTGTACGCCCGACCCCGCGGTGACAAACACCACCGCTCCGGCAGCATCCTCGACGACGGCCACGACCACGACCACGACCCGTGCGAGCACGTCGACCGCTTCGACAACCACCTCGACCGTGGCTGCGACCACCACGGCACCACCGGATTCCGAAACGCTGCTCGCCGTCGGGAGAACCTGTCTCCTGGGATGGTGGGACGGGGACTGGCAGAGTGGTGATCTTCTGCCGGTGAGCGGGGGAGAGTCCTATCAGGTGGTACGCCTCGATGAGCCGATCACGTCAACGACCGGGAGCGAAGCCCGTCCGTTCTGTGATCCGCTCGATCTGGTGAGCGTCGAGTTCGAACCGGAGATCCCCGGTGGATTCCTCGAGATCGATGCGCTGGCGATCCAGAGTGGCGGGTCGGTTCGCCCGCATCCGGTTGAGCTGCTCGGTCTGTCCCAGCCGGTGTACGTCGAGGCCACGTCGGAGCTGTTGGAGAACCGGGTCGCGCGGGTTCCGATCATCAACCTCACCCAGGTGATTCGCACCGACCTGGAAGGCGACGGGGTGGAAGAGGTCATTGTGGCCGCTTCGACGATCCCGGATGACCTCATCTCTGCGCAGGTGGGGGACTACTCGATTGTCTATCTCCGCAAGGTGATCGAGGGGGAGGTCCAGACGGCGATTCTGGCGCAGAGCATCATCGAAGATCTCGACAATCTGTTCTCGGAGCTGGCGATCTTTGCGGTGGCGGCGGTGGCCGACCTCAACGGCGACGGCAAGATGGAGATCGTGCTGGATGGGATTGCCTGGGAGAGTGCCTTCCTCCAGGCTTTCGAATACGTCAACGACGATCTCGGCCCCGTCGAGGTGCTCGGCTGCGGGTGCGGAAGCTAGGGCCTGCTGTGAAGCGGAGAGCTATCCGCCGGAGATGGCAAGGCCGGCGGCGGGGGAGAGGCGCTCGAGGGCATCGGGGTCGTTCAGGTAGTTGTGGGGCAGCTTGACCGGACGCGGGCCGTGGGTGTGGCCGCGGGGGCGGCGGGTCGCGTCGGCGGGGAATGGCTGGTCGAGGTCGACTCCCGACAGGAGTTCTTCGACCTGATCGACCGTATCGACGGCGTTGAGACGGCGCCGGACCTCGTGGCCGACGACGAAGCCGTTGAGGTACCACGACGTGTGCTTGCGGAAGCTGCGGATGCCCCGCCGCTGCCCGTACCGGGCGACGAGGAGCCGGGCGTGGTCGATCATGATGGAGGCCACCTCGCGCAGACCGGGCGGCGGTGTGATGGGCCGTCCCGCGAAAGCCTCGGAGAGCTCGCGAAACAACCAGGGTCGTCCGAGGCACCCGCGCCCGACCACCACACCGTCGCAGCCCGTCTGCTCGATCATGGCGAGGGCATCGAAAGCCTCCCAGATATCGCCGTTGCCCAGAACCGGGATGGACGAGACCGCCGCTTTCAACTCGCCGATCGCCGCCCACCGGGCGTCGCCGGAGTAGAGCTGCTCGGCGGTGCGGGCGTGGAGAGCCACCGCCGCCGCTCCGGATGCCTCGCTGACCCGGCCGGCCTGGAGGAACGTCAGATGGTCGTCGTCGATGCCCATGCGGAACTTCACGGTGACCGGCACGGGGCCCGCTCCGTTGACGGCGGCGGTGACGATCGATTCGAACCGGCGCCACTTGTATGGCAACGCTGCACCCCCGCCGTGGCGGGTGACCTTGGGGGCCGGGCACCCGAAGTTGAGGTCGATGTGGTCGATGCGGTCCTGGTCGACCAGGCGCCGGATGGCTTCTGCCACCGTGGCCGGGTCGATGCCGTAGAGCTGGATGCTGCGAACCGTTTCGTCGGCGCCGAACTCGGCCGACCGCAGCGTCCGGGCGTGGTTCTCGACGATGGCCCGGGCGCCCAGCATTTCGCTGACGTAGAGCCCGGCGCCGAACCGCCTGCAGAGCGTGCGGAACGCTGCGTTCGTCACTCCCGCCATGGGGGCGAGTACCACGGGCGGGTCGACCTCGAGCGGGCCGATACGCAGCGATGGAGCCGGGTGGGGATTCATGACGTTCAATGGTGGCACGATGGTGCGATGCTCGCTCACCGAGCGGGCGGGGGCGCCCATATCAAACGACCCTGCCGGGCGGATTTCCGTCCGGACAGGGCCGTTCGTTGGTGCGCTCAGCCCGTGGAGGGCTGTGTGCTAAGCCCCTTTGGAGGCTTTTGGTTCCGGGGTTACCGGCGGCCGGTAGTCGACACAGTCACAGTTCGGAACCGAGCATGTGCTTTCCATGAAGTGCTGGCGCTCGGGATGTCCGCATCCCGTGCACCGGCGTCTTCCACCGTCGATGGTCCTGGGGCGATCTGACTTCAGCGGGAGCGCTCCTTGGCGACGTTGACGGTCAGGTTCCGTCCGTCGAGGCTGTGGCCGTTGAGCGAGCTGATCGCCTTCTCGGCGGCCTCGGACGTGGCCATCTCGACGAAGCCGAAGCCGCGCGAGCGGCCGGTCTCACGGTCGCTGATGACCTGTGCTTTGGTTACTTCGCCGTGCTGGCCGAAGAGGGTTTGCAGATCGCTCGAACTCGTGTTGAACGAAAGGTTCCCCACGTAGAGATTGCTGGACATAGTTGTGCTCCTTCCGAAGCTTCGATCCGTTAGGGGGCCTACCGCCCCGCCGGCTCGGATTTCGGAGTCGGGCGAATCGCCCGACCAGAACATCGTTGTCCTGCGGTCGCTCCACCAAACGGAACTAGTGGGAGGAGCGGGCGACGCACTCCGGATGGAGTACGTGTGTACCACCACGGTAGCGCAGTCCCCCGGCTACCGGGACATCGTCTCCGGAACGCCGGCAATCAGGTCGGTGACGGGACCACCGGGACCACGCCGTTTTCGGGAAGGAGCGGGCCGCTGAACTGGGAGTGGTAGAGGGCGGCGTATGCGCCGTCGAGTTCGAGCAGCTGGTGGTGGTCGCCCTGTTCGACGATCCGGCCATCCTCCATCACCAGGATCAGGTCGGCGTCGCGGATGGTGGACAGGCGGTGGGCGATGACGAAGCTGGTCCGGTCGGCCCGCAGCGCCGACATGGCGTGCTGGACCAGCAGTTCGGTGCGGGTGTCGACCGAGCTGGTCGCTTCGTCGAGGATCAGCAGGGCCGGGTCGGCCAGGAACGCCCGGGCGATGGTGATGAGCTGCTTCTCGCCGGCGCTGATGCTGCCGCCTTCGTCGTCGATGACCGTGTCGTACCCGTCGGGGAGGCTGCCGACGAACCGGTCGACGAACGTGGCCCGGGCGGCGGTGAGGATGTCCTCTTCGGCAGCGTCGGGCCGCCCGTAGGCGATGTTCTCGCGGATGGTCCCTTTGAAGAGCCACGTGTCCTGCAGCACCATCCCGATCTGGGACCGCAGGTCCTCGCGGCGGAGCCCGGAGATGTCGATCCCGTCGAGGGTGATGCGACCGGCGTCGAGGTCGTAGAACCGCATGATGAGGTTGACAAGCGTCGTCTTGCCTGCACCGGTCGGTCCGACGATGGCGACGGTCTGGCCCGGTTCGACGCAGAAGCTCACGTGCTCGATGAGCGGCTGGTCCTCCTCGTACCGGAAGGAAACATCCTCGAACCCCACCCGGCCGTGCGCCTCGGCGGGGGCTTGGGTGATTCCGTCCTCGTCCGGTTCCTCTTCGGCGTCGAGCAACTCGAAGACCCGTTCCGCCGAAGCGACCCCGGATTGGAGCAGGTTGGCCATCGAGGCGATCTGGGTCACGGGCCGTGTGAACTGGCGCGAGTACTGGATGAACGCCTGCACGTCGCCGAGGGTCATGGTGCCGCTGGCGACCCGCAGCCCACCCAGCACGGCAATGATCACGTAGTTGAGGTTCCCGATGAACATCGTGATCGGCATGATCAGCCCGGACAGAAACTGGGCTTTGAAGCTGGCCTTGAACAGTTCGTCGTTCTCGACCTCGAAGGTGGCCTGGACTTCCCGCTGGCGGCCGAACACCTTGACGAGGGAGTGGCCGGTGAAGGATTCCTCGATCTCCGCGTTGAGGGTGCCGGTCGTTCGCCACTGGGTGATGAACTGGCTCTGGGACCGTTTCATGATCGTCCCGGCAACCACCATCGTCACCGGGATCGTGACGAGCGCGATCAGGGCCAGGGTGGGGGAGATGTAGATCATCATCCCGACCATGAACACAACCGTCAGCAAAGAGGTGAGCAGCTGGCTCATCGTCTGCTGGAGGCTCTGGGAGACGTTGTCGATATCGTTGGTGACCCGGCTCAGGAGCTCACCGCGCGGCTGGCGATCGAAGTAGCCCAGCGGCAGCCGGTTGAGCTTGTCCTCGACTTCGGAGCGCATCCGCAGCACGGTGTGCTGAACGACGTCGTTGAGCAGGTAGCCCTGCAGGAATCCCAGCAGGGCGGAGAGGGCGTAGAGGCCGATCACGATGAGGAGGACCGTCCCGAGGGCGTTGAAGTCGATGCCCTGGCCGGGTATCAGGTCGATGCCGCTGATCAGGTCGGCGAACTGGTCCTGCCCCTGGGCCCGGGCGGCTTCGATGGCCTGGGCTTTGCTGATTCCGGCGGTGAGGTTCTTCCCGATGAATCCGGCGAAGATCACGTCGGTAGCCCGACCGAGCACCTTCGGTCCGGCGGCGGTGAGAGCGACGCTGATCACCCCGGCCACGATCACCGCGATGACCCTGGGGCGTTCGGGGCGCAGTCGCTTGATGAGCCGTTTGATGGACGGGCCGAAGTTGAGCGGCTTCTGGCCGACCATGCCGCCCCCGAACGGGCCGCCCCGTCCGTGTCCACCTCCGCCACCGGTGATGCGCTCGGTCTTCTGCATGGTGCGGGGGACGGTCATGATGCCGCTGCTTCCAGCTGGGAGTCGACGATCTCGGCGTACGGGGCACAGGTTTCCAGCAGCTCGTCGTGGGTGCCGAGCCCGATCACCCCGCCGTCTTCGAGCACCACGATCTGGTCGGCGTCCATGATGGTCGCCACCCGCTGAGCGACGATGATGACCGTTGCGTCGGCCGTCACTGCATCGAGGGCGTGGCGGAGCCGGGCGTCGGTAGCAACGTCGAGGGCCGAGAACGAATCGTCGAACAGGTACACCTCGGGACGGCGGATCAGGGCCCGGGCAATGGCCAGCCGCTGCCGCTGGCCGCCGGAGACGTTGGTGCCGCCCTGGGCGATCGGAGCCTCCAGGCCTTCCGGCATTGCCTCGACGAAGTCGCGAGCCTGGGCGATCTCGAGCGCTTCCCACATCTCGGCTTCGGTAGCGTCGGGTTTGCCGTAGCGGAGGTTGGAGGCGACCGTTCCCGAGAACAGATAGGACTTCTGGGGGACCAGGCCGATCGTCCCCCACAGGGTATCCGGGTCGATGTTGCGCACGTCGATTCCGTCGACCAGGACCTGGCCTTCGGTGGCGTCGAACAGGCGGGGAATCAGGTTGACCAGGGTGGTCTTGCCGGTTCCGGTCGACCCGATGATGGCGGTCGTCTGGCCGGGCAGGGCGGTGAAGCTGATACTGCTGAGGACCGGTTGGGCGGCGCCCGGGTAGCGGAAACCGGCCTGTTTGAAGGCCAGGGTGCCGTGGCGGGGGAGTTTGGTCACCCCGCCGGTGGGGGGCACCACCGACGGTTCTGTGTCCAGCACTTCGCCGATCCGGTCGGCCGATACCGATGCCCTGGGGAGCAGCATGAAGATGAAGGTGGACATCATCACCGCCATGAGGATCTGGATCAGATAGGACAGGAAGGCGGTCAGGGATCCGACCTGCATGGCACCGCTTTCGACCCGGATGCCTCCGAACCACAGCACGGCGACACTCGAGGCGTTCATCACCAGCATCACGGCCGGGAAGATGGCGGCCATCCAGCGCCCGACGTTGATCGCCACGTCGGTCAGGTCGTTGTTGGCCCGGGCGAAGCGGGCGGTCTCGAACTTCTCCCGCACGAACGCCCGGACTACCCGGATGCCGCTGGTCTGTTCGCGCAGCACCTGGTTGACGGTGTCGAGGCGGCGCTGCATGAGGCGGAACCCTGGCACCATCCTGCTGACGATGAACCCGATGATGGCGGCCAGGATCGGAACGAGGGCGGCGACCAGCCAGGACAGGCCGACGTCTTCGCGCAGCGCCATGATGACTCCGCCGACCATCATGATCGGGGCGGTGACCAGCATCGTGAAGCTCATCAGGACCAGCATCTGGATCTGCTGGACGTCGTTGGTGTTGCGGGTCAGCAGCGACGGTGCCCCGAAGCGGGCCAGTTCGCGCCGTGAGAAGGCCATCACCTGGTGGAAGGTCCCCGAGCGCAGATCCCGCCCGAACGCCATGGCGGTACGGGCCCCGAAGTACACGGCGATGATCGTGCTGACGATCTGGACCAGGGAAACGGCCAGCATCAAACCGCCGGTGCGAATGATGTAGCCGGTGTCGCCCAGCACCACCCCGTTGTCGATGATGTCGGCATTGAGGGCGGGCAGGTAGAGCGAAGCGATGGTCCCTGCCAGCTGCAGGAACACCACGATGACCATCTCCCGCTTGTAGGGCCGGAGGTACTTGCGGAGGATGCGCCACAGCATCAGGTGGCCGCCGTTGGGTCGGCGATGCCGTTCAGCAGAATGGCAACGATCTCTTCGATGGTGAGCTTCTCGGCGGGCGCCATCATCGGCTGCAACCGGGCGAAGAGCAGTCCCTGCAGGGCGGCAGCCGCCCGGGCCGGTTCGATGGTCAGGCGGTCGGCGTGACGCTCGAGGAGGTCGGTGAGGGCGGCAAGCACCGCCGCGTGCGACTTGGCCACGAAGCGCCGGGCCTCCGGTGACGGACCCGGGGTAGCCGTCGGCATGGTGCGGAGCACGCCCACCAGCACGGTGACCCGGCCGAAGTGGTCCAACAGGATGCGGGCACCCTCGCTGAGTTGGCTCTCGAGGGATTCGGTGGGGGAGATTGCGGCCAGGGCCGTGCACACCGGGCCGGGATCCATGCTGACCTTGACCGCCTCGTGGATGACGGCCTTCTTGTCGGCGAAGACCCCGAAGATGGTGCCCTCGGCAATGCCGGCCGCTTCCGCCATTTGGCGGGTGGTCACCGACGACCCTCGCTCGACCAGGAGCGGGATGACGGCTTCGACGATCTCCCGTCTGCGGTCTTCACGGGGGAGCGGCTCGGCCCGGCGTTGCTTGGTTTGCACCGGACGACTGTAACCGAGTGAGCGCTCACTCACAACCTCGGAGGGTGCACCGTCGGGAGGCGCCGATGCGGAGAGGGCAAATCGAGACGGAGGTTCCACCCTCCCCCGAGCCCCCTCCCGCCGGCGGGAGGGGGAGAAGAGACGACCGCTCAGGCTCCGGCCGGTTGCCAGTCGACCTCGTAGAGAGGGACGGGGTCGGGGAATCCTTTCAGTCCGATCGACCCCTGGTCGACGAACCGGATGTCCTTGCCGATGGCCAGGTCCCGGACCGTGCCGGCTACGAGCGTTTGGCCACCGCGGGCGTGGGCGCAGATCCGGGCGGCAAGGTTGACGGACGCCCCGAAGAGGTCGCGGCTGTCCTCGACCGGTTCGCCTGCACTGAGCCCGATCTTGATGGCGAGTTTCGGTCCGGCATGGGACGCTGCGGCACTTCTCTGCTGGATGGCGATCGTGGCTTCTACCGCTTTCGTGACCGAAACGAAACTGGCGAAGAGACCGTCGCCGGTGTGCTTGACTTCGTTGCCGCGGTTTTGGTGGAGCGCATCACGAACAATCTCGTTGTGGCGCCGCACCAGATCAACGGCGACCTCGTCACCGTGGCTGGTGCTGATGTCGGTGGATCCTTCGATGTCGGTGAACATGATGGCCCGCAGCGCCGTGTCGGGTTTGCCTTCGACCACGACCCGGTCGTTTGCGTCGTTGGCGATGTTCCCCATGAACTGGGCCATGGTGGGGGCCGCAACCTCGATGATCTCGTGCGGCATGAGGCCGTGGGCTGCCTTGTGGCATGCGACCAGCGATGCGACGTCGGGCGATTCGGCCAGGCAGAAGGCCTTCCCTTGCGGATCCGAGAACCAGTAGCTCAGGAATCGCACGCCGAACTCGCCCTGAACCTCGAGGTCGTGGCGATGGGCTTCCGCCACGTCGTCGGGCGTGGCGTCGCCCAGCCCGGGGTGGACGTCCATATAGAGAGGCATGGAAGAAGCCTAGGGGGTATGGGTGGACTGAGCGGGGTGGATTGACGTTGATGGGTCGGACATCTCGAGGCCTTGCTCGGGCCGTTCGGGATGCCTGCTACCCCGAGCTTGTGCGTTTGTGTAGTCTCGGCAGTTCGGTGTCGGCGGCCCCTCCGGGTTTGAGCGCCGGGAGACGGAACCGTCCGAACGAAGGGAGGATGCATGAAACGGCGAGCATGGGCACGGTTGGTGCCACTGATGGCGTTTATGTTGGTTTTCGCGGCCTGTACCGGTGGCGACGACACTCCGTCGGCCGGGGACACGACGACGACCGCGGCCGGCAGCGAACCGGCCGCTACTCCACCCAATCCCGGCAGCGCCACGCTGACCGTCGGCGACGAGACCTGGACGTTCGACAACTACTACTGCCGGCAGGGCCCCGAGGAGACCGGCAACGAGCGGGTCTCGTTTTCGTCGGGGGCTTTCGGTACCTATGAGGGCAAGCGCACCCAGCTGGACGCTTCGATTCAAGACACCGACAAACAAGGCCGGTACGAGGGGGAGGGCACCATCCAGAGCGTGACCTTCAACGACATAGAAGACTTCGAGAACCCCAGCGTGGATTTGGCCGCCGAGTCGGGTTTCCTGGGCGCTCCCGAGTTCGTCATCGAGATCACCGGAGACAAGGTGAGGATCGAAGCATCCTTCGATGACCGCACGACGGATGAGATCGAGTCGATTCCGGGGACGCTCGAAGCTCTCTGCGGGGCCGGGTAGCGAACCCGGGGCGACCGTGATCGAGGTCGTTAGGCTGGCACCGTGTTTCGAACCGATACGGCGCTGTCGGACGATAGAACCCGGGTAACCACTGCGGGCCGGATCCTGTGAGCGAAGGCCGGCCCGACCGCCCCTGGAGTCACGACATCCCCGACGGACCGTGGGACTACATAGTCATCGGAACCGGTATCGGCGGCATGGCAGCGGCGGCGATGCTGTCCAAACTGGGTCGGCGGGTGCTGGTCCTCGAGCAGCACAACATCCCGGGCGGGTTCACCCAGATGTTCAAACGACCCGGGTATCGCTGGGACGTCGGGAGTCCACATCGTCGGCGAGATGTCCTCGATGAGCTACCCGGGCCGGCTGCTCACCGCGCTCACCGACGGCCGCCTTCTTTGGGAACCGGTCGGCGAGGTCTACGACGAGTTCAACTTTCCCGACGGTTTCACCATCCAGCTGCCCGACACGCCGGAGAAGTTCCGGAAAACGCTGATCGATTACTTCCCGGCCGAGCGGGCCGCCATCGACGAGTACCTGGCCCTGACTCGCACGGCCGCCCGGGCGGCCGCCAAGTATCTGCAGGTGCGGGCCATGCCCCGCCTGCTCGCCCCGGGCGGGCGCAAGAAAGCGACTGAAGCCGCAGGCGAATACATCCATGCCACGACCGCCGAGGTACTGGCCTCACTGACCGACGATCACCGACTGCGGGCGGTTCTGTCGGCCCAGTGGGGCTATTACGGTGCCACCCCGGCCCGCTCGTCGTTCGCCATGCATGCCCTGATGGTGCGCCACTTCCTGCACGGGGCGTACTACCCGGTCGGTGGTGCGTCGAGTATCGCCCGGGAGATGCTCACCACCGTGGCGGAGGCGGGCGGGTGGACGGCGGTGCGGCGCAGCGTCGATGAGATCGTGGTTCGGAACGGCAGCGTCGCCGGGGTGCGGCTGTCGGACGGTTCGGAGATCGCCGCCAGGCGGGTGATCAGCGCCGCCGGAGCCATCCCCACCTCCGACCTGCTCGAAGATGGCCTGCCGGGTCCCGGCGAGCCGTACCGGGAGGCGGGTCCGGCCCACGTCAGCGTCTACCTGGGGTTCAAGGGCGACACCGCCGCCCATGGCGGCGAGCGCTACTGCCAGTGGTACTTCGACACGTGGGACATGGAGATGGACACCTGGGACGTGCATCCCGACCGACCGATCGAACCTGCCCCGGTGCTCTTCTGCAGTTTCCCGTCCCTCAAAGACCCGAACCACGATCCCGGACCGGAGCAGCGGAACACGGGTGAGGTGATCACGTTCGTCCCATGGGATTCGTTCGCGCAGTGGTCGGGGACAAAGTGGAAGAAGCGCGGCGCCTCCTACGACAGTTTCAAGGAGTCGCTCACCTCGACCTTGCTCGACCAGTACCTGGAGCACTACCCGGGACTGGCCGCGATGGTCGATCACGTCGAGATGTCCACGCCGCTGTCGACCAACCACTTCGCCGCCTCGCCCCGCGGTTCGATCTACGGGTTGGGCACCACCCCCGACCGGTTCGACGATCAGTCCGTTCTTCCGCGCACCGGTATCAAAGGCCTCTACCTGGGGGGAGCAGACGTTTCGGCGCCCGGCATCGCCGGAGCTCTCGGCGGCGGGGTTCTCGCAGCAGCAGCGGCCGAGCCGGTCCGGGGAGCACGCTTCCTGCAGCCGATCATGAGGCGACCGCCGGGCTGACGCTGGAGTCAAGGCGCTCCAGGGCGACCCAAACCAGTAGGGCAACGGCGAGCAGCACCGGCGGGACGGTAGCCAGGCCGTAGCGGTCGACGAAGAGTCCGACCAAGCCGGGAACGATCGCGAAACCGACATTGGCAGCGGCGATCTCGTAGCCGACAACGGTCGCGGCGAGGGAAGGGCCGAAGCGTTGCGCCGTCAAGAGCATCTGCAGCGGAAAGATCGGCCCGTGGGCGAAGCCGGCGAACACCAGGGCGACGACGCCCGTCCCCATCGTCGGTGACCACCAGAATGCGCCCACCCCCACCACCGTGGCAATCGCCGCCCAGCGCGACAGTCGGGCCGGATCAACGCGGTTGCCGGCTGCTCCCATGAGCAGGCGCGAGGCGGTGAAACCAATCGAGTACGCGGTGACGATGAGGCCCCCGGCGGTGTCGCTGAACCCGCGCGCTTCGGTGAGGTACGTGAAGGTCCAGGTCCCGAGCCCGGAGGCGACTCCGGCGTACAGGAAGAACAAAGCCACCGACCAACCAAGTGTCTGTGACCTGCCCGGAGCCGTTCGGGCCGGTTCCGGGTCCGCGGACACTTCGAGTGAACGGGCAAAAGCCCGGAGACCGATTGCATAGGCAGCCTGCCCGATGGCGAGCACCGCGAACGCAATCCGCCACGTGAGGCCCAGGTAGAGGAGCATGGTGACGAGCAGCGGCCCGAGGAAGGCGCCGATGCCGAAGGCTCCGTGGAGAAACCCCATGGCTCGCGAGCCGTGCCGCACGGCGACGTAGGTGTTCGTCGCGGCGTCGATCTGACCGCCGACCGCCCCCAGTACGAGGGTGGCCAGCAGGAACAAGATCCAGGCGGGAGCGGCGGCCAGAACGGTCAGTGCTCCGGCCGCGGTCAACGCTGCCCACATGAGCAGCGAACCGATGCTCAATCGTGCGGCCATCCTCCCGCTGAGCAGCGAGGCCACGGTGTACCCGGCACCGTAGGCGAGCGTGACGTAACCGAGCTCGCCGGTCGAGCGACCAAACTCGTCGGCCAGCGACGGCCAGACCACGCCAAACGAACTCGTGCCCATCCCGAGCAGCACGAAACCGTATGCGCAGACAACCAGGATCCGGAAGCGCTGGGTCACAGGGCCAGGCTAGATCCGGCCCGGCCGGGCCCGGTTCTTCCTCGCAGAGTTTCTGCTAGAACGAGCACGATGACGAGCGACCTCTCCAACCGAGTCGTGCTGATCACGGGGGCTTCGGGCATTGCCGCGGCCGGGGCCAGGCTCTTTGCCGCACAGGGAGCCTCGGTGTTCGTCGTTTCCCGGACCGAGGAGAAGTGTGTCCGGTTGGTCGACGAGATCGTCGCCGCCGGCGGGACCGGTGGTTGGGCTCGAGCCGACTTGACCCTGGAGGATGAGTCCGACCGGGCCACCCGGCTGTGTCTCGACCGATTTGGTCGCATCGACGGGTTGTTCGCGGTCGCCGGTGGCAGCGGGCGGCGCTTTGGTGATGGCCCCCTGCACGAGATGGAACTGGGTGGATGGGAGGCCACCCTCCGGCTCAACGGCCATCCCGCTTTCCTCGCCGTACGAAACGCCGTGCGGGCGATGCGGTCCCAGGAGCCGGACGCCAACGGCATTCGAGGTTCGATCGTCCTGGTCACCAGCGTCCTCGCCGAGCATCCGGCCCCCGGGCATTTCGCCACCCACGCCTACGCCGCGATCAAAGGGGCCGAGAACTCGTTCACCAAAGCCCTGGCCGCCTACTACGCCCCCGAGGGGATCCGGGTCAATGCCATCGCGTCGGGACTGGTCAGGACTCCGATGGCCGAGCGCGCCGCGGGAGACCCGGAGATTTCGGCCTACGCGACCCGCAAACAACCTCTCGCCGGTGGCCTCCTCGACGCTGAAGACATCGCGGCAGCGGGCGCCTATCTTCTCGGCGACGGCTCCAAGCGTGTGACCGGCCAGGTGCTTGCCGTCGACGGTGGTTGGAGTGTCACCGAGTCGTCACCGTGAATCGGGCCCGGCTGCGGGAACGGTGGCGGTCGGGCTGGGCGGGCGGCTCACCGGCCACTCCGATCCCGGGGTGATCGCAGAGCGAGCCGCGTTGGGCATCCAGGCCTGCCGACCCTGAACCCACCGGGCTGTATAGACAATTGAGACCTCGCGTGGGAAAATCTTCGCATGCAACCCATATCGCTCACCGTCGCAGACGTCTCCTACGAACAGCTCGCCGCGATGATCGACCATTCGCTGCTCAAGCCGGAACTCACCCTCGATGAGGTGATCGCCGGGTGCGACCTGGCCGACCGGTACGGCGTCGTGTCCGTGTGCGTGCGACCCGCCGATGTCACGATGTGCGCGGAGCGGTTGGCAGGCTCGGCGGTCGCGGTTGGCACCGTCGTCGGTTTCCCGCACGGCGTCAACGCCACCGCCACGAAGGTGTTCGAAGCTACCCGGGCGATAGCCGACGGTGCCGTCGAACTCGACATGGTGCTCAACATCGGCTGGCTCCGATCGGGGGAGTACGCGCGGGTGGAGGCGGACATCCGGGCCGTGGTCGACGCGGCGGATGGGCAAGCGCTGGTCAAAGTGATCTTCGAAAACGCCTACCTCGACAAGGCCCAGAAGATCGCCGCCTGTGAGGCAACGGAAGCCGCCGGAGCCGACTACGTCAAGACGTCAACGGGCTACGCCGCCACCGGTGCCACGCTCGACGACCTTCGCTTGATGCGGGCCACGGTTTCACCAGCCGTCAAGGTCAAAGCAGCCCACGGTGTCCGCACACTCGATGATCTGCTGGCGGTGCGGGAGGTCGGTGCCGAGCGCATCGGAGCAACGCAGACGGCGGCCATACTCGACGACTACCGGGCCCGGACGTCGAGCTGAGCGCGACCGGCCAGGGCTGCACCGATAGCGCCGGCCCAGTTGCCCAGCTCGGCCGCGACCACGCCGACGCTTTCGGCCGGCGCCAGCACCAGGTGCGCGCCGAGAGCCTTGCGAATTGGCTCCAACACCAGGTCGCCGGCGGCGATGATCCCGCCTCCGATGACGATGCATGACGGTCCCAGAACCGTGACCACGTTGGCGAGGCCGATGCCGATGTAGCCGGCAACGGTGTCGATGGCCGCCAGGCACGCTTCGTCCCCGTCGGCGGCCTGTGCGTAGACCGATGCAGCATCCGGCAGCCCCACCAGCGCAGCGAGAGCATCGGCTTTGGCGAGGGCCTCGACACAGCCGCGGTTCCCGCAACCGCAGAGCGGCCCTCCCGGCATGACGATCTGATGGGCGATCTCTCCGGCCGTTCCAAATGCGCCTAGATGAATCTGCCCGTCGATCATGATGCCGCCGCCGATCCCGGTGCCGAGGGTGAGCCCTACCAGCGTCCGATGTCCGCGACCGGCGCCGATCGTTCCTTCCGCCAGAACGAAGGCCCGGGCGTCGTTGATCAGCGTGGTCGGAACCCCGAGGGCGGCGCCCACCGGGTCGCGTAGCGGATGGCCGGCCCAAGGGCCGGGAAGATTCGGGAAGAGCACGATGCGCCCTGTATCGGCCTCGAAAATGCCGGGGACTCCGAGGCCGGCTGCGGTGACCGGCCCGAACTCGTCGATCGTTGCTCTCCCCACCTCGATCAAGCGGTCGGTGACGGCGTCGGGACCTCGTTGGGCGAAGGTTTTGTGCAGGACGGTCGAAACCACCCGGGGCTCCGAAGACCCGGAGATCTCCACAATCGCAGCTTTGATGTTCGTCCCGCCGAGATCGAGCCCCAGGTAGCGTTCACCGGTCACTCGCGGACACTCCCTTCCCCGAGGAGCACGGCTGTGAACACGTACCGTTCGGCGGCATAGAACGTGGATGTGTGCTCGAGCGGCGTCCCGTGCTGGTCGTAGATGGTCCGAATCTCGGTCAAAACGACTCCGGCCGCCGAGAGCTCGAGAAGTTCCCGTTCCCGTTTGGTAGCCGATCGGGCGCCGACTTCGGCCAGCGCCCGGGTAGGAACCCGGCCGGACCGCTCGAAAGCGTCGTGCAAGGACCCCGAGGTGAGGTCTTCGTCGAGGATTGCCGAGTCGGCGCCGGGCATCACGACTCGTTCGATCGCCATCGGGATACCATCGGCCAGCCGAAGTCGTTCGAGCACGATCGCCGGCGACTCAACGTCCACTCCAAGTGCGGCGGCGTCCTCGGCCGTCAGGGTCACCGGACCGGCCCGCAGCACGCGGGAAGAAGGAACCATCCCCCTCTGCCGGGTGCTCGCCGAGAAGGACAACGGCGAACCGAGCGCCCGCGGGATCCGGGGGCCGCTGACATAGGTACCCGATCCGGGAATGCGCTCCAGCAGGTGCTCGTTGGCGAGCATCGCCACTGCCTGGCGGGCCGTCATGCGACTGACCCCGAAACGCTCACAGAGCTCGGCCTCGGAAGGGAGGCGTTCGCCGGCCTTCGCCTGCCCGACCAGGTCCCGCAGGTAGTTTGCAATCTCGAGGTAGCGGGGGGTTGAACTCACGTCGTGATCCCTCTGCATCTCCTTGACGCCTGCTGCAGCTCATCTCTAAGCTGTCTATACATTTACTCATTCGAGGGCAGGAAGCAAGCTTAGATGCTCGAATCCGGCGACCAGCCTCGGGATGTTCGAGGGCAGTGGATCAAGGCCGCGTCCCGGATTCTTGATCACCTGGCCAGAACTCAGCTCGATCAGATCTCGGAGGCAGCGCGCATCTGTGCCGATGCGATCGGGTCCGGTGGGCTGGTTCATCTGTTCGGCACCGGACACTCCCGCATCCCGGTCGAGGAAATGTTCCCCCGATACGGCTCGTACCCGGGGTTCAACCCGATCGTCGAGCTTTCGATGACGTTCCACACGCAGGTCACCGGGGCCAACGGCCAGCGCCAGGCGATGTTCATCGAAAGGGTGGAGGGGCTGGCCGATCAGATCCTCGCCAACTTCTCGTTCGGTGACCGGGACGCAATGATGATCTTCAGCTCGAGCGGCGCCAGCGCCGTTCCGATCGAGATGGCCATGGGCGCCCGCGAGCGCGGCCTCCCGGTGATTGCCGTCACATCGGTCGCCCACTCCGCCGCCGGCAAGAGCGGGCACTCCTCCGGCACCCGGCTGATGGATCATGCCGACCTCGTCGTCGATCTGGGCTCGCCCCCGGGAGACTCGCTGATCGAGATCGATGGACCGGAAACCAGGGTGGGCCCCGGGTCGACGGTCGCCAGTATCGCCGTCGTCAATGAGATCAAGGTTCAGACCGCCGCGCTCCTCAGCGAGCGTGGTCTACTTCCTCCGGTCCTGACCAGTTCGGTGCTGGTCGGCGAGCAGCGTTCGGGTGAGTTGTTCGACGCAGCGTACCGGGAGCACTCGCTTCGATTGGCCCGGGTGCTGGCCAAGCCGGAGCCCGGGATCGGGACACGAAGCGAGGGGGCGCGACAAGAGGCTTAAATGCGGGGAACACAATCTCCGCTCGATCGAGAAGCACGAGAGGGTCCCCGAAGGGGCGACAACCCAAGGAGGAGGAACGGATAGTGAAGATACGGAAGATTGGCCTGCAAGCCATCGTGCTGCTGGTGGTATTGGCGCTGGTCGCCGGTGCCTGTAGCGACGATGGCGGCTCGGACACGACGGCAGCGGGTGAAACGACCACGACCGCAGCCGACGGGGGTGAGATGTTCACCCTGGGCGTATCCAATACGCTCGTCGGAAACGCCTGGCGTGAGCAGATGATTTGCGCCATCAAGGCGGAAGCGCTCGCCCGCGGCAACGTCGATGAGGTGGTTCTCCAGAACCGCAACACCGATGTGGCCGGACAGATTGCCGACATTCAGACGCTGATCTCGCAGGGTGTTGATGCGATCATCATCAACCCTCACGATCGGTCTGCACTCGACGCTGTGATCGAAGAGGCTGCAGCGCAGGGGATCCCGGTGATCTCGGTTGACGCGCCGGTGACGGCTCCCAGCGCCTACTTCGTTTCGAACAATCAGGTCGAATACGGAGAGGTCGGGGCTCGCTGGCTCTTCGAGGCACTGGGCGGCGAGGGCAAGGTCGTGTACATGCACGGCATCGACGGTCACCCGGCCGATGACGATCGTGACACCGGATTCCAGGCCGCCCTGGCGGATTATCCGGGCATCGAGATCGTCGCCGAGACCTTCACCGGCTGGGATCCGAGCGTTGGTGCCCAGCAGGCGCTCGACATTCTGTCGACGCAGGAAGTCGACGGAATCTGGACCTCCGGAATCGACTACACGGTTGTGGAGCAGTTCGGAGTTGCAGGTGTTGACTTCGTCCCGATTGTGGGTGCGGACAACAACGCCTTCATCGAGCAGTTGCTCAACGAAGAGGGACTGGTTGGTGCAGCGGTCAGCAACCCGCCGTCGATCGGTGGCGTCGGGGCGGCTATTGCCCTCGACATCCTCGAAGGCAAGACGGTCGAAAAGACGACGCTCTTGACTCCCGTGGTCATCAGCGAGCGGAGCGATCTCGAGGCTGTCTACGTGCCCGACCTGACGGCCGGCTGGTCCTCCTACATGGTGATCGAGCCGTTCGTCACGTACACGAGTGCCCAATCGGTCATCGACTGCAAAGGCCCCGGTGAGTGAACTAGGTAAACCAGGTGCCGGGCTCCTTCGGGGGCCCGGCACCCTTTTCTGAGGATCGGATTTGTCGGAAACCAGCCACACATTGCTCGCCGCCGGTGGGATCTCCAAGCGATTTGGATCGGTGGTAGCTATCCGGTTGGCAGATCTCAGGGTCAAGTCGGGTGAGATCCATGCCCTCCTGGGGGCCAACGGTGCCGGCAAGAGCACCTTCGTGAAGATCCTCTCGGGCGTTTTCCCGGCCGATTCGGGATCGGTATCTGTCAACGGTCAACCGGCGTCGCTGCGCAGGCCGGCAGAGTCGATGGCTGCAGGGATCGCCACGGTCTTTCAGGATCCGGCCTTGATCCCGGACCTCACCCTCGAGCAGAACCTGCGGATCTCAGATCTGGGCGAGAAGGACGTTCGCCCCTGGTTGGAGAAGATGGACCTGGGCGACATCGACCTCGGACTGCTGGTGAGCGATGTGCCGCTGGCGATGCTGCGCCTGCTCGACCTGGCCCGGGCTCTGGCCCGTGACCCCCAGCTGCTCATGCTCGATGAGATCACCGCCGCCCTGACGACGGATCAGGCCAGGCATGTATTCGACGTCATGAGGGAGTTGAAGGGCCGCAATCGATCTGTTCTGTTCATCTCCCATCGTCTCGGCGAGGTTCTGGAGATGTGCGACTACGCAACGATTCTCCGCAACGGGACGAACGTGGCCGACTTCGATCTCACCGACGTTGACGAAGCTGAGCTCGTGACTGCGATGCTCGGCGAAGAACTCGGCGAGATAGCCGTCGCCGAGCCGCAGCCGGTTGCACTTCGCCACGATCCGCAGCTGGTGGAAATCGCCGGCCGTCCGGTGGTCCTCGAGGCCAGGAACGTCCACCTGCGAGACCGCGTGAACGGCGTCTCGTTCGAGCTGCACGAGGGTGAGATCCTCGGTCTGACCGCCCTCGAAGGCCAGGGCCAGGATGAGCTCTTCCAGGTTTTGTCCGGTGATCACCGTCCCAGTTCCGGAGAGCTGCTGGTCAAGGGGGAGCGACTCAACGCCCGGTCGCCCTACGACGCGATCCGCCGGGGGGTGGTGCTGGTGCCGGCCGATCGCCACCAGGCCCTGCTGCCCCAGCGTTCGGTTCGCGAGAACCTCTCGATCCCGCTCTACAACCGGTTCGGCAAGTGGTTCTCGTTGGCCGGCGACGAAACGGACCGCGTCGAGGATGCCGTCGGACGCCTCGACATCGATGTACGGGCGGCCGCTCAGGTGCAGCGCCTCTCGGGCGGCAACCAGCAGAAGGTCACGATCGGCCGCTGGCTCGCCGCCGGGTTCGACACGCTGTTGTGCTTCGATCCAACCCGCGGGATCGACATTCAGACGAAGGCCCAGATCTACGACCTGCTCCGCGAGCTCGCCTCAGAAGGTTCTTCCATTGTGCTGTACACCAGCGAGCTGCGTGAGATCCCCATCGTGTGCGATCGTGTCCTCGTGATGTACAACGGCCGCATCGTCCATGAACAAGCTGCCGCGGCGGCCACCGAAGAGGGGCTCCTCACGGCAGCACACGGTCTCGAGGAGGAGTCGGCGTGACCTCGACCACCTCCATCGGGTTGGCCGGTTCCCGACCTGCCTGGCGCCGCTGGCTGCGCCAGCACGGGTGGACGGTTGGGGTCTGGCTGCTGCTCTTGATACTGGTCGCCTGGTACTCGGCGCTCATCCCCAAGTTCGGCCTGTTCCAGATCGCCTCGATCGTCAACAACGGAACCCCGTTCGTCTTCCTGGCGATCGGTGAGGCGGTGATCGTCATCGCCGGAGGCATCGACCTCGGCGTTGGGGGAATGCTCGTCCTCGCCAACGTGACCGCCGCCCGGTTGATGGAGGGGCAATCATTCGAAATGACCTTGCTGATCGGAGTCGGGATCCTCCTCGCCGCGGCCGTCATCAACGGCGCGGTCGGGTGGGTGATCCACGTGTCGAAGGTGCCGGACATCGTCATCACCCTCGGTTCCCTGTTCGTCTTTCAGGGGATGGCGCTGGCGGTACTCCCGAATCCCGGCGGGGCGACGAGTGAGGGATTCCGGTGGATCTTCACGGGATCCAAGGTCGGGATCGGATCGAACCCGTGGCCGGCGATGGTGATGATCGCCGTCCCGGTCCTCATTCTCGCCTGGTGGATGGGGAGGACCCGCAGCGGTCTGTCCCTCTACGCACTAGGCAGTGACCGCAATGCTGCCTACCTGTCCGGCATCCGGGCGGCTCGCACCAAGATCATCTCCTATGCGGTGGGCGGGGGGTTCGCCGCCCTGGCCGGCCTGGCCACCACGGCGATTGCCGGCCGGGGGAACGCCAATGCGGTCGGCGGCAACCTCACGCTGAATGCGGTGGCGGCGATCGTGCTGGGCGGCGTTGCGCTGACCGGCGGCGTCGGCGCCGTCATTGCGGTCGTGCCGGCGGGCCTGATCCTGTTCTTCTTGAGTCCCATCCTCACCGCGATGGGCGTCGACCCGAGCCGGGCTCAGATCATCCAGGGGGTGCTCATCGTGGTGGTCATGATGATCGCCGGCCTCATCGAATGGAGAAGGGTTCGCACCTCATGAGTACCGGCGTCACATCAGTTCCGGGCCCGGACTCGGACCAAACGACGCGAGGCCAACGGGCCCTTCGGTACGTTGCCGTGCACCCCCACCTCGTGCTCATCGGAGTGCTGGTCCTTCTCGTCCTCATCACCGGAGCGGTCCGGCCGACGTACCTGAGTTTCTCGGGTCTGCGGAACTCGGCGTTGTTCGCGGTCCCGATCGGGATCATGGCGGCCGGACAGACGATGCTGATGCTCACCGGCGGCATCGACCTGTCCGTGGCAATGATCGCTACGGGAGCGGCCTACGTGGCTGCCAACCAATCGCCCGAAGGTGCCGCCGTCGCCATCGGGGCCGGGTTGCTGGTCGGCCTCATCGCCGGGGCGGCCAACGGGGTCGGGGTCGGGGTGTTCCGGGTCAACCCGCTGATCATGACGCTGGCGATGTCGGCGATCCTGCTGGGCCTGTTCACGACCTGGGCCCAGACCATCTTCTTCGGATCGACCAGGATGCACGAGCTCATCCGCACCCTGGGTGGTGGTTCCATCTTCGGCGGCCGCCTGCCCTGGGCGGTGATCATCTGGGCGGGTCTGTCGGTCTTCGTCGTGCTCATGCTGAGGAAGTCGGGGTTCGGGCGCAACCTGTACGCGCTGGGTGACAACTCGACGGCTTCCCGCCTTTCCGGGGTCCGTCCCTGGCAGGTCCTCCTCGTCGCCTACACGATTGCCGGCGTCCTCGGCGCCATCGCCGGGATTCTCCTGGGCGGCCGGGTCGGCGCGGTCGACCTGCAATTGGCCGGGTCCTTCATGCTGCCGTCGGTGGCCGCCGCGGTCATCGGTGGAACATCGATCTTCGGGGGGGTTGGCACCTATACCGGCACCATTCTGGGAGCGTTGATCCTGGGTGTGCTCCAGTCGTTGCTGACGTTTCTGGGAGCAGGCCAGGCGATCCAGTGGATGCTGTACGGATCGATCGTCATCGGGCTGTCGTGGTTGTACTCCCGGGTGACCGCGGCGCAGTAGGAGAGGAACAAAGATGCTGCTACAGGACATCACAGCGGGTGTGGTTGGGGTCGGATTCATCGGTGTCGCCCACGTCGAGGCGCTGCGCCGTCTCGGGGTCGAGGTGGCCGGCGTGGTCGGATCGACGCCCGAGCGGGCGGCCGCCAAGGCCGAAGGCGCCAACCTCCCGCGGGTTTACGAGAGCCTCGAAGCGCTGGTGGCCGAACCCGACATCGACGTGGTGCACATTGCCACTCCGAACCATCTCCACGCCGAACAGGTGCGCACGTGCCTGGCCGCCGGCAAGCACGTCGTCTGCGAGAAACCGCTGGCCCTGTCGGCCGGGGACGCCGCCGACCTGGTCGCCCGGGCCGAGAAGGCGGGCCTGGTGCATGCCGTGTGTTTCAACATCCGGTTCTATCCCCTCAATCACCAGATGGCGGCCATGGTGCGCGGGGGAGAGATCGGAGCGCCTCGGTTCATCACCGGGAGCTACCTCCAGGACTGGCTGTTGCTCGATACCGACTGGAACTGGAGGCTGGTTCCCGAGGAAGCCGGCAACCTGCGGGCCGTTGCGGACATCGGCTCACACTGGCTGGATCTGGCCCGCTTCATCACCGGCAAGCGGGTGGTTGAGGTCATGGCCGACCTCCACACGTTTGTCCCGGTTCGCCGCCACCCCTCCGGCCCGGTCGAGACATTTGCCGCCGCCGGCGGGGACGAGGATCTGATCGAAGAGCGAATGTCCAGCGATGACGGCGCAGGAATACTGCTGCGCTTCGAGGACGGTGCCCGGGGCATGGTGGCCATCTCCCAGACGTCGGCCGGTCGCAAGAACTCGGTGTCGATCGAGGTCGACGGAGCGGAGTCCGCCCTCGCCTGGTTCTCTGAGGATCCCGACCGCCTGTGGATCGGGCATCGCGGACGGCCGAATGAGGTCCTCCAGCGCGACCCTTCGATCAACCATCCCGACGCGGTCCGGGTGACGGGATATCCCGGCGGCCACGTCGAGGGATATCCGGACACGTTCCGGGCCCTCTTCAAAGAGGTGTACCAGGACGTCCTGGCCGGGGCACCCTCGCCGGATCCGACCTATCCGACGTTTGCCGATGGTCACGATGCGCTGCTTGTAACCGAGGCGGTCGCCAGAAGCTCACGGGAGCAACGCTGGGTGACCGTCACACGAGAAGGAGGAAAGCAATGAAGCTCGGTCTGCTCACCGCCCCACTTCCGGATCTCCCCCTCGACGATGTGGCCGACTGGACTGCGGCCGGCGGCTTCACCACGATCGAGATTGCCTGCTGGCCGGCCGCGAGTGGCGATACGCGCCGGTATGCCGGAACCAGCCACATCGACGTCGACGGCATCTCCGATGCTGAAGCAACGGAGATCGTCGACCGTATGAATGGCAGGGGCCTGGAGATTTCCGGGCTCGGGTACTACCCCAATCCGCTGCACCCGGATGAAAGCCATGCCCGGATGGTCATCGACCACCTGAAGAAGGTGATCGTGGCTGCCGGCAAGATGAACGTGCCGGTCGTCAACACCTTCATCGGTGCCGACCGGGCGCTGACTCAGGATGAGAACTGGGAGAAGGCCACCCGGGTCTGGCCGGAGATCATCTCGTGTGCCCAGGACAACGGCGTCGCTATTGCCATCGAGAACTGTCCGATGATCTTCTCCAAGGACGAGTGGCCCTCCGGTCACAACCTGGCGTACAACCCCAGGATCTGGCGGCGCATGTTCGACGAGTTCGGCGAGACCATCGGCCTCAACTTCGACCCGTCGCACCTGGTCTGGCTCATGATCGACATTGAGGCGGCGATCCTGGAGTTCGGCGAGCGGTTCTATCACTTCCAGGCCAAGGACGTGATGATCGACTACGGCGGCCTGTATGAGAACGGTTCGCTGTCGTCGGGGATCGGCTGGCAGATCCCGCGGTTGCCCGGTCTCGGCGATGTCGACTGGGCCATTGTGTTCCGGTCCTTGTACCGGGCCGGATACGACGGACCCATCATCATCGAACACGAGGACCGGGACTTCGAGGAGACGGAGGAGTTGGTGAAACGCGGATTCCTCATCGCTCGCGACGTGCTGGCTCCCTACGTGCACTGACCGCCGGCGAGCCGGGCATTCGCCCCTCCCGCAATCGGGAGCAGGTGCGACAGAGCGTGAAGGGTGGCGATGGGCGCAGACGAATACGGGCACTTCGACGTGGTGGTGGTGGGATCCGGGTCGTCCGGCGCCCCCGCCGCAATCGCCGCCGCCCGGTCGGGGGCCCGCACGCTCTTGATCGAGAAGCTCCCGTTTCTGGGCGGCAACTCCACGGCGGTGCTGGACACGTTCTACGGTTTCTACACCCCGGGCGACCGGCCCCGCAAGGTCGTTGGGGGAATCGGCGACGACGTGGTTGCCGGATTGCGGTCGATCGGGCGAGTGGTGGAGCGGCCCAACACCTACGGCGCCGGGACCGGCATCACCTACCTGGCCGAGCACCTGAAGGTGGTGTGGGAGTCGCTGGTCGTTGCAGCCGGGGCGGCGGTGCTCTTGCATGCCTTCGTTCAGGATGTCGAGGTGACCGACGGGCGGGTGACGGGTCTGGTCGTGGCGACCAAAGCCGGGCTGCGAAGGGTGACCGCCGATGTTGTGATCGATGCCTCGGGTGATGCCGACGTATGTCACCACGCCGGGTTCGGGTACGAGGCCGCCGGGTCGATCGATCCCGCCCAGACGCTCACCACCACCTTCCGCATGGCCAACGTCGACCATGCGGCCCGGGCGGCCATCAGCAAGGATGAGCTGCACGCCCTGATGGCCGGGGCGGCCGGATCCGGCGAGTACGACCTGCCCCGGCGGGAGGGTTCTGATCACATCACCCCGATCGACGGGGTGATCGCCACGGTCATGACCAGGATCGAGTATGCGGGCATTGCCGGTGATCCCGATGCACTCACCCGGGCCGAGATGGAGGGGCGCCGTCAGGCGCTCGAGTACGCCCGGTTTCTCGTCGATCGGGTGCCCGGGTACGGACGCGCTTCGCTGGTGGCCCTGTCCACCCAGATCGGCGTGCGAGAGACCCGCCGGGTCTACGGCGACTACCGGCTGACCAGGGAGGATGTCCTGGCGGCCCGCCGGTTCGACGATCAGATCGGCCTGTGCGGCGCTCCCATCGAGGACCACCACGGGGGGGCCGGGTCCGGCACCAACTGGGAGTACCTGCCCGGTCGGGACCGCCGTCGGCATCCCGATGAGCACGCTCATCGTGCGGGACGCCACCAACGTGCTGGCGGTCGGCCGCTGTTTCTCCGCCACGCACGACGCCCAGGCATCGGTCCGGTCGATGGCCCAATGCATGGCGATGGGTCAGGCAGCCGGCATCGCCGCGGCCCTCTCGGCCGGGGGCGGGGGAGTGATTCGGGATGTTCCGGTTGGTGACATCCAGGTCGATTGCGGGCGGACGGAGCGATCCTCGAGGTGCCGGAACCATGACCGCCCTGGTCCGCACCGTGCTGGGCGACGTCGATCCGGCCGACCTCGGTTCTACGTTCGTTCACGAACATCTGATCATCGACTCACCGCTGATCGTCGACCGCTGGCCCCACATCCTCCTGGCGAGCGTTGATGAGGCCGTGCAGGAACTCGCCTCGTGTACCGGGGCAGGAGTCGGAGCCATCGTTGATGCCATGCCCGCAGCCTCGGGCCGCGACCCGGTCCGGCTGGCGGAGATCAGCCGTCAAAGCGGCATCCACGTGATCGCCTGCACCGGTCTGCACACATCGAAGTACTACGAGGGTCAGCGCTGGACGGCCGAGGAACCGCCCGAGGTGCTGGCCGGCCTGTTCACGGCCGATATCGTCGACGGGATCGACCGCTACGACTACATGGGTCCGGTGATCCGCCGCACCCCGCACCGGGCCGGGATCCTGAAGGTGGCGGTCCTCGAGGATGCCCCGACCGATCGTGACGTTCGGGTGTTCGAGGCTGCCGCGCTGGCCCATGCGGAAACCGGCGTTCCGATCCTCACCCACTGCGAGGGTGGTCGGGGAGCGATGGCGCAGATCGACCTGTTCGGGCGCCTGGGTGTCTCGCTCAACCGGATCGTGATCTCTCACACCGACAAGGTGAATGATCTCTCGTACCACCGGGACCTGCTGGCGACCGGTGTCAACCTCGAGTACGACCAGGCTTCCCGCCAGGGTGAGGCGACGATCGGCCACACCGCCCGGATCGTCGCCGCCATGGTGGGGGAGGGCTACACCGACCGGCTGATGCTGTCGAGCGACGCCGCCCGCCGCTCGATGTGGGCCATCCACGGCGGCCCCGGCATGGCCTGGCTCGCCACCCGCTTCGTGGAGATCCTCGGCGAGCTGGGAGTAGGTGACGAGGCCATCACCACGATGTTCGTGAAGAACCCCGCCCGCTTCCTGGCGTTCGGTGTTGGGTAGGTTTCCCTACATCGCTTCCGCGGCCGACTCGTCGGCGAACACCACGGCATTGGAATGCGACCGCAGGTAGCTCGCCGGCACGTCGGGGCCGATCGGTTCGTTCAGCATGCGCTGGAGGATCCCGGCCTTGCTCGATCCCGTCACCAGCAGCCAGATCTCCCGCGAGTCGAGGATGGGGCGCAGGCCGAGGGTCATGCCCCACCCGGGTTCCCGGTCCGATCCGTAGCGACCGGCGGCCACCCTGGTGGCCGGGGCCAGCTGCACGACCCGGGTTGGAGCAGTTGCCTCCGTTCCCGGCTCGTTCAACCCGACGTGCCCGTTGCCGCCGAGGCCGAGCAGGGTGAGGTCGAGGCCACCGTCGTCGACGAGATCTTCGAACCGGTGGCACTCAGCCTCGAGGTCCGCCGCATCGGGGTTGAGCTTGTGGAGGACCGCGGGTGGTCGGCCGAGGCCTGCCAGGAAGTCGCGGTGGAGCATGGCGTCGCACCGGGCCGGATCGCCGGACGGGAGGCCGAACTCGTCGAGCAGGAACACGGTCGCCCGTCCGAAATCAATCGATCGGCCGGCCTGCGCGTACAGCGGTTGCGGGGTTTGGCCGGTCGGCAGGCACAGTCGAGGCCCGGGCTGTTCCTCCATGAACGCCTTCCACCGCTGTACGACGAGTCCGGCCCAGTCGGCGTCGGGAAAGACCTCGATCTTGATGCTCACCCTCCGGTGACGATGTCGAAGACCGCTCCGGTGTCTTTGTGGCTGAGGATCAGTTTGCTCCGGCCGTCGGGGAGGACCTCTTCTTTGACGATGGCGTGCCCGTCGTGGCGGCGGACTTCCTTGGCGATGCGTGGCGTGGTTCCACCGCGCCACTCGACGTCGACCGGTTCCCATTGGCGGCTCCCGGCGGATTTGTAGGCGGCGTCCATCACGGCGTTGACGATGTAGCCGTCGTAGAACGTCTCGGTCGGATGCGGTGCCGGCGTCGAGCGCATTGAACATGTCCGTGAACATGTGGACGTATCCGAGTTCGGTGACCTCGTCGCCGACCGGGAAGAGCCACCCTTCCGCCGATTCCATCTTTTCGGCAACGTAGCCTTGTCCGCCACCGGAGGAGTACATCTCGAAGCCGGTGCGCAGGAAGTTGTTGGTCCAGATGGTTCCTTCGGTGCCTGCTACTTCGTCCCGCAGGTCCATGCCGCCCCGGAAGGTCCAGCTCACCTCGAACTGGCCGAGCGCTCCCGACTCGAAGCGGATGAGCACGACGGCGTTGTCTTCGGCTTCGATCGGGTGCACGAGGGTGTCGGCCCAGGCCATGACTTCGATGGGCCGGTTGTTCTTGCCGACGTAGCTGCGGATGATCTCGATGCAGTGACAGCCCAGGTCGACGATGGCGCCGCCGCCGGCGTTCTCCTTGTCCCAGAACCAGGCGCTGTGCGGTCCGGGGTGGGTTTCCCGGGACCGAACCCAGGTGACATCTCCGATCACGCCGCTGCGTACGGAGTTGAGGGCTTTGAGGGTCTTGGGGGTGTAGACGAGGTCCTCGAGGTATCCGGCGAAGATCCCGGCCGCTTCGACTTTGTCGAGGATGCGCTTGGCCTCTTCGGCGTTGCGGGCGAGCGGCTTGGTGCACAACACGGCCTTGCCTGCGTCGGCGACGAGACCGATGGTCTCCTCGTGGAGGAAGTTGGGGAGTCCCACCACCACGACGTCGGTCTCGGGATGGTTGATGGCATCTTCGAGGGAGGTGGTCGCTTCGGGAATGTCCCATCGATCGGCGAAGTCCCGGCCGCGCTGTTCCGAGCGGGAGTAGACCACGTGGACGCGATCGCGCCCGCGTTGACCGTGAAGGGTCATGGTGTAGAAGTCGCCGATGAGTCCCGTGCCGAGCATCGTGATCGAATGTCCACTCATGACTGTCCTCTCCTGGATCCTGTGCCTGTATAGACAACTTAGTCGAAGAAAACGGTGCCGAGGTCAGGCTGCGAAGGTCTCTTTTCCGGCCACCATCGTGCGGACGACACGGTGTGCATCGTCGAGCACGCACACGTCGGCCGCGGTGCCCGGAGCGAGCGTTCCCAACTCTGGTTTCCGTAGCAGCGCAGCCGGGGCTGTGGTCGCAGCGGCGATCGCTTGCGGCGGGCTGAAACCGAGCTCGATCATGTTTCTGACGGCCTGATCCATGGTGAGGGAACTGCCGGCCAGGGTGCCGTTTTCGAGCCGGCACGCCCCGTCGCTGAGCATGACCGTCCGGTCCCCGAGGGCGTATTCGCCGTCCGGCCGCCCCGCGGCGGAGATGGCATCGGTGATGAGGACGAAGCGTTCCCGGGCGCTCCGGGCGGCGAGTTGCACTGATTCCGGGGCGAGGTGAACGCCGTCGACGATGGTGGTGATGTATACGTCGTCGCGCACCAGCGCTGCGCCGCTGATGCCGGGATCCCGGTGTTTCCAGGGCCGCTGCGCTCCGAAGATGTGGGTGACCGATCGGGCTCCGCGATCGAAGGCGGCGTGGGCGGTGGCGGCGTCGGCATCGGTGTGGCCCAGCCCCACCGTGACCCCGGAGGCGACCAGCAGATCGATGAGGTCGAGAGCGCCGGGCAGTTCGGGAGCGATGGTCATGTGCGTGACGGGCCCGGCTTCGAGGAACCTGCGGGTCAGGTCGAGGTCGGGGTCGAGCATGTTGGCCGGATCGTGGGCTCCGCATCGCACCGGCGACAGGAAGGGCCCTTCGAGGTGCACCCCGAGGATGCGTCCCGATCGAATCGAGGTCGCTCCCAGCCGGTCGAGCGCCGCCAGATAGTCGGCGGGGGGAAGGGTGATGAGGGTGGGCTGGAACGAGGTGACGCCCGTTGCGGCGAGGCGAGCAGCAACGAGTTCGTAGTCGTCGGGTTCGGCCGTCGTGAAATCGACGCCGTCGAAACCGTTGATCTGCACATCGATGAACCCCGGCACCGCCAGGCCGCTTTTGCCGGCGGGGGAGAGGCCGACACTCTCGACGACCCCGTCGCTGATGGCAACATCGCCGGGCACGAGCTCGTGGCCGACGAGGGCTGCCTGCACGCCGAGTCTCATGAGCGCTCCCTGGAGTCTGTTGGGGGTGATCTGATGCATTTCTAGCGTAGCGAGGCGGCGTGAGCCGGCTTGCGGCCGGGCACGATCGCTCCGTGTCCCGGGGTGGAGAACTCCACTGCTCCGTTGTACCGGCGAGAGCATCCGGCTACCAAAAACTCGACGTCTCTGCGGCCGTCGGCGGGGGCCAAATTGATGAGTAGCTACCACTGCTTGCGGTCTCATTTCCACGCTTCGTCGGTCCTGGGCGAGGGCCGTGGCGGCGTTTTCCGTGCGAACCCGCCGTCCGCTATCGTGCCTGCCGAGTGGGGCGGAACTCGCTCGGGATGCGGTCCAGCTGAGTTGAGGGGAAGATATGTTGCGTCGGGGGCGTGTGTTTCGATTCCGTTGGGGTGCGGTGGTGCAAACCCTTCTCGCCGGTCTCCTCGTGATCCCGCTCGTGCCACTTCCGGCGGCGGCAGCCGTGACGATGGCAACCGGCGGTCCGTTCTCCTACACGGAACAGGATCCACCGCTCGTCATCGGGACGGGCACCTCCGTGTCCTCGGGTTTCTTCTACGACGGCCAATACCTCGAGTTTGAGATCTCCGGCGCTACCCCGGACGAGAACCTCGCCCTCCAGACGGTCGGCACGCCGGCCACCGGAAACGGGGTTGTATCGGTAGTGGGCACCGCCGTCTACGTCGGGGATGGAACCGCGGCCGTTCCGATCGGCTCAATCGATTCGGTGAGCGACGGGCAGGGCGGCACCAAGCTGCGGGTCAACTTCGGGTCCGACTTTCGCAACCCCGGCTTCGAAACCGGTGACAGCGGCCCATGGACGGAAGTCGAGCAGAGGGTCGAGCTGGGCGTGACGTCCATTGCCGGCTTTGTCGCCGCCGATACCGCTTCGTACCCGGGCAACTCGGGTGGCGACGGAGACGCTCCCGTCTCGGCAACGTATTCGGTGTCTGTCACCTCCGCCGACCCGCCCGGTCCCACGGAGGGAACGTACGCCCTTGGTTTGACGTCCAACATGACGACGCGATTCGGCTGCGATGTGGTGCACGGCCCGGCCGTCTACAGCGCGCCGTTCGACGCGGCGGCCGGCCAGACCCTCACGTTCGATTGGCGGGCCTTTGCGGGCAGCGATGCCTACGCCGTCTTCGGGTACCTGTTGAACACGTCCACCGGTGCACAGACCGAGGTGCTGGACGCGTACACCACCAACGCCAACGGGACGACCAATTGGGCGACCGAGTCGGTCACCGTGCCGAGCACGGGAACGTACCGATTCGTGTTCGTGTCGGGTACCTACGACGCCACCTGCGGCCGGGCCGCCGGCGCCAGCCTGTACATCGACAATTTCCAGGTCGTCTCCTCCAACCTGGTCGACGACGCGATGGTTTCGTCGGTCGCCGAACTGCTGACCTATGAGCACACCGGCGACGACCCGCCGGCGGCCCGGACGGTCACTGTGACGGCGCAGAGCATCACCGAAGGGTCCGCTGCCGGGACCATCACCGTGAACATCACTCCGGTCAACGACCCACCGATCGGGTCACCGATCGGCGCAAGCTGGGAGAACACCCCGGCCGACGACACATTCGCCGACATCACCGGTACCGCCAGTTTCACCGATCCGGACGATGCTTCGCTCACCTTCGGCGTCACCGGGGGCACGTCGGGAGCGTTCAACGTCGGGGGCGTGGATTACGACTATGAACTCGTCGGGACGTATGGGACGCTCTACGTGGCTGAAGCAACCGGCGACTACCGGATCGTCGCCGACGACGCGGCCATCGAAGCCGTCTCCACACCCGTCGCCGAAACCTTTGCTATCACCGGTTTCGACGGGACGGACTCGGGAACGGCAACCCTCACCCTCGGGATTCTCCTGCCGCCGGCCCCCCGCAACGTCGTCGGCGTTCCCGGGAATGCACAGGTGACGGTGTCCTGGGACCCGCCGGCCGATCCCACCGGCGTTACCGGGTACATCGTGACCGGAGCACCGGGTGGGCAGACCTGTTCCACGGTGGGCGTTGGGAGCACGTCATGTGTCGTTGCCGGCCTGACCAACGGAACCCCGTACACGTTCACCGTCGTTCCAACTACGGCGGCAGGTCCGGGAACAACGTCGCTCCCCTCTGATCCGGTGATCCCGACCGGACCACCGGGACCTCCCCTCGCGGTGGCCGCGACCCCCGGCCCCGGACGGGTGCTGGTGTCGTGGGATCCGCCCGCCAACGATGGGGGAGCACCGATCACCGGGTATACGGTCTCGGCGTCGCCCGGGGGCGGCTCCTGCGTGACCGCCGGGGAGACCAGCTGCACCGTGCTGGGCCTGGCGATCGGGACGACCTATACCTTCACCGTGCATGCCGCCAATGCCAACGGAGATGGGCCTGAGTCCGCGCCCGTGGTGGTGACCCTCAAGGATGTCACCACCACCGCTCTCGCCGCTTCCCCGAACGATGTCACCGAGGGCGACACCGTCACCCTCACCGCCACGGTGACGGGGAGTTCGCCGACCGGCACGGTGGAGTTCTTCGACGGGACTACCAGTCTGGGCACCGGGTCGGTAGTCGGAGGGGTCGCAACGTTGACCACCACCACGCTCACTCCGGGAGTGCGCAACCTCACCGCCGAGTACAGCGGCGACAGTGTGAACTACGGGTCCACATCCTCATCGACTCCCGTCACCGTGAAGGCCGTAGCGTCTGTGGGCCTGGCGGTGTCGGCGAGTCCGGCGTTGTTGGGTGCTCCGTTGGTGGTGACGGCGTCGGTGTCGGGGAGTTCGCCGTCGGGGACGGTGGAGTTCTTTGATGGGGCGACGAGTTTGGGTTCGGTTTCGGTGGCCGGGGGTGTGGCGGCGTTGACGACTTCGAGTTTGGGTTTGGGGTCGCATACGTTGTCGGCGGTGTATTCGGGTGATGCGACGAATACGTCGGCGACGTCGGGTGATGTGTCGGTGTCGGTGTTGGCGGCGGCGTCGGTGGATCTGGCGGTGTCGGCGAGTCCGGCGTTGTTGGGTGCTCCGTTGGTGGTGACGGCGTCGGTGTCGGGGAGTTCGCCGTCGGGGACGGTGGAGTTCTTTGATGGGGCGACGAGTTTGGGGTCGGTTTCGGTGGCCGGGGGTGTGGCGGCGTTGACGACTTCGAGTTTGGGTTTGGGGTCGCATACGTTGTCGGCGGTGTATTCGGGTGATGCGACGAATACGTCGGCGACGTCGGGTGATGTGTCGGTGTCGGTGTTGGCGGCGGCGTCGGTGGATCTGGCGGTGTCGGCGAGTCCGGCGTTGTTGGGTGCTCCGTTGGTGGTGACGGCGTCGGTGTCGGGGAGTTCGCCGTCGGGGACGGTGGAGTTCTTTGATGGGGCGACGAGTTTGGGGTCGGTTTCGGTGGCCGGGGGTGTGGCGGCGTTGACGACGGACACGCTCGGGTCGGGTGAGCACGTCATCACCGCCGTTTACTCGGGGGATGCGGTGAACACAGGCGCGACAGCCGATATCGCCGTTTCGGTGAGCCCGCCTCCGTCGGTCGCATCGAATACGTCCAACCCGCTCCGAGGAGGAACGGTCACCATCACCGGATCCGACTTCGAACCGAATTCCCCCGTGGAGATCTGGTTGATGGGCGATCAACCGGTGTTGCTCGGGACCGCTACGGCCGACGCATCCGGAGCGTTCTCGTTGGCCGTAGCCCTCCCCGCCGAAGCGGACGGTCGGCTCGACATCGAGGTGAGAGGCACCGATGTGACGGGAGCCCCCGTCACGCGGGTGCTGGCCCTCAACGTCTCGGCCGGTCTGCCTGCTACCGGCACATTGCGGTTCTGGGCGATGCTGGTGGCGTCGTTCCTGCTGCTCATCGGGACCCTGGTTCTCCTGCAGTCGCGTCGAGACTGGGCACGCCCGGACCTGCCGGCCGGACCACTGGCTCCCTAGCGCCGGGACCTGCCCACCTGGCGGACGTTGCCGTCCGTCACGGGGCCGTTTTGGCCAGCCCTTCGACGACGACCGCTCCTGCTGCGGTCAGGATCCCGGGTGGGGCGAGCACCTTGCGGTCCCGGCGGCCGCCCCCCAGGACGATGCGGTCCCGTTCCATGACCCGGTGATCCACCCACAGCGGCAGGTCGGTGGGAAGACCGAAGGGGGTGACACCGCCGATGGCCATGCCGGTCAGCCGTTCGGTGTCGGCGGCGTCGGCAAAGGATGCTTTGCGCACTCCCAGCCGCTTGTTGACCACTTTGTTGACGTCCAGCCGGGTGGTGGCGAGCACGACGCAGGCGGCGTACACCGGAGGCTGGGACTTCCCGATCACCAGGATGGTGTTGGCCGAGTCCTCCAGGGCGTACCCGTAGGCCGCGCAGAACTGTGCGGTATCGGCCAGCGCCGGGTCGCAGGGGATGATCTCGTAGTCGATCCCCAACGACTCCAGAATCTCTACCAACGGATCGTCCACCGGGCATACCTTCATCTCGACGGCCGGCCCGATGGTAGACCGCAGACTCTCCGTCGAACCAGATCGGGCGGATCCAGGATCCCCAGCGGTTAGGTTGAGGTACAAGCCCGATCGGGAGGAGACGACCATGACCGCGACGAGGCTGGAGCTGGGGCTCGTGCTCCCGATGTTCGAAAGCCCGCAGTCGGGCGAGAAGCCGCCGTGGGCCACCATCCGGGCTCTGGCCCAACGGGCGGAGGCGATCGGGTTCGACACCGTCTGGATTGCAGACGAACTGTTGTGGCGGGTGTCGAGCTGGCCCGGCCCCCGCGGCTGGTGGGAGTGCATTTCGATAGCCGGAGCCGTGGCCGCGAGTACTTCGACGATTTCCGTCGGGACCTGGGTGGTTTCGGCGCTCCATCGCAACCCGGGACTCATTGTGAAGAGCGCCGAGACGCTCGACGAGATCAGCAACGGTCGATTCCTCTTCGGGTTCGGCGCCGGCCATGCCGGTGATCAGGGAGCTACGTTCGGCTATCCGGAGGACAAGACGGTCTCGAGGTACGCGGAAGCACTCGAGATCATCGTTCCGGCCCTGCGCGGAGAGACGGTGTCGTACGAAGGCGAGTATCACCGGGCACGTCGGCTGGAGATCCGTCCCCGCGGTCCGCGTCCGGGCCGGATTCCGCTGATGTTGGGAGGTCACGGACCTCGCACCATGCGCCTGGCGGCCCGGTATGCCGACATCTGGAGCGGGTATGCCACCGAGAGCAGCCTGCCTGAATCGTTTGAACCGATGCTCGGGCAGTTCGAGGAAGCCTGTGCGGAGGTGGGAAGGGACCCGGCCACCGTGGGTCGCTCGATCGGTGTCTTCGTCGAGCCGACCGATGAGCACAGCGCCGAGGAGCTCGGGTTTGGAGTTCCCATCACCGGATCGCCTGCTGAGATCGCCGAAACCGTCGCCCGGTTTGGTGAGATGGGGGTGACCCGGGTCGAGTTGATCGTTTGGCCGGGCACCGAGGACAGCCTCGAAGCTGTTGAGCCGGCCGTCCGTCTTCTCGCTCAGTAGGACGGCGCGACGGGTGGGTTCCGAAGATGGGTCTTTCGGCCCTGCTCGCTTGCATCCGGGAAGAAGATGATCCGCGTGAGAGGTGACGATGCGCCGCTGGATAGTGGTGGGTGGGTGCCTGCTGCTGGCGGCCGCGTGTGTCACGACCGATACGTCGACTCCGACCGTTCCTACGACGACGTCCACGGCGGTGCCCGTCACGACGCCGGCTTCGGGGACCACGACCACCGCGCCGGCGCCAACGAGCACCTTGCCGGTGGTCTCGATCACCCTTCCGTTTCCGACCGAGCCGCACTATGTCGTGGGCGGACCTGAAGGGGTGGTCCGTGTTGAAGCCGGCGGCGCCGACCTGGTTCTCCCGCTCCCCGATGTGATGTGGGCCGCCGACGACGGCATGGGCGGTCTGCTCTACTACCCGGTGCCGGGGGTGATCAAACACCTCGCCGCGGGCGCGGCTACGGCGGTGACGATCGCCACCGACGCAACCCCCAGATACCTGACGGTGGTCGACGGTTATCCCTGCTTGGCGATCAGCCAGATCCAACAGGGGGAGTGCCGGGATGCCGATGACCAGCACACCGTCCTGATCGATCTCGTCGACTTCGAACCGCACATCATGGTTCCTTGTGTCCCGCTCGAATCTGCAGGCATTCATCCCCGGTCGGTCGGTGGCACACTGGCGTTGTCGGTGGATGGGGGCGGGTGGCCGGATGAAGCTCCGCTCTGGTCCCGGCTGGTGTTCCGGGATGTTCACCTTCCGCCGTCGATCACCGGGTTGACCGGCTGGGACCAGGCAGCGTGGGATCTGTACGCGGGGCTGGAACTGGACGTGGCAGGGAACCCGTGGCCCGAACCGTGCCGGTGGTGCGCGCTCGATGCCCGGCTATCGCCCGATGGATCCCGGTTGGCGCTGGTCGAGTTCGTGCCCGCTCCATCCGATCTGGACACGGCGGATTGGTCCGAGTTCGATGCGCTCGACATCGTCGAGCAGTGGCGCCGCTGGGAAGCGGTGCGCCGGACTGCAGATGTGCAGCTGTCGGTCGTGGAACCGGCAACCGGCCGGATCTTGTTCTCCGCCTCCCGGCCGGGTCCGGGCGGCCTCCTCGACTTCGACGGACGGTACCTCGTGTACCAGTTCCAGGGGGAGGGGAACCACAGCCAGTTCCCGGACAACACCCACCTGATCGACACCGACACCGGGACGGAGATCCCTATCGAGTGGGGTGCGGCCGATCCCGGTTCTCAGGGCTTCATCTCGCTGAGCCTTCCCGGTTGATCGGGCCTTCCGCAGTCCGCGTTGGCCGGTCTCCCGGCCGTTGGCAGCGTGCCGGTGCCCTTCATTTCAGTGCTTCTTCGAGAGCGAGGATGGTGGCCCGGAGGGCGCCCCGGTCTCCGCTGCTCAACGGGGAGCCCGCTTCGAGGCGTTGCTGGAGTTTTCCCACCAGCGCCATCACCTGGGTTGAGTTGTGGTGGAGCGGCCCGGCATGCCGGCCCAGTTCGACCAGGGTGCTGAGGGTGGCGGTGTCGTCGACCGCTTCCGGCTCGAACGAGTACTTGTCGTCCCGGGCGGCCAGTTCTCTGATCAGTGCGGCCAGCGAGTCGGCCAGGGCCACCATCTTGGGGTAATCGAGTTTCTCGGCGGTGTCCTGGGGGGTGTGGTAGTGGCGGTCCCTGCCGATGTTGAAGAACAAGAAGGGGATCCCTACCCGCTGGAACGCGTAGTGGTCGGACATGGGCGGGATGACGTCCGCGTCGAGACGGCGCAGGAACAGGCCGGAGGCGTCCCGGCCGATCCGGTCGATGAGCGCTCCCAAACCGGGGCTCTTCTCCGCACCCATCACCAGGACCGTGTTCCGCACCTCGTCAGGCAGTTCGGGCGGTCCGAGGGGATGACCAACGAGGTCGAGGTTGACCATGACGTCGATGTGTTCGAGCGGCACGGTGGGATGGTCGACGAAGTAGATCGAGCCCATGTTCTCGGTCAGGAAGTGGAGCGGTTCCTCGGCATCGACGGACATGATCAGCACCGACCGGTCCATGCCGCCCTGCTCGACCAGTTGCCCGGCGACGTCCAACAGCACCGCAACGCCGGAGGCGTTGTCGTCGGCGCCCGGGAATACCTCACCGAAGTGGATGCCCAGGTGGTCGTAGTGGGCGTTGACCGCCACGTACCGGTCGGCGTGCGGTCCGGTGCCGGGAATGACGCCGAGCAGGTTGGCTCCGCCGATCTCGGGAATGGCTTGCTGATAGCCGTCAAGGCCGGCGGGGACGAGGCCCAGTTCGGTGAAGGCGGCCTCGACGTAGGCGCGTGCAAGCAGACCGCCCGGGGTGCCCGGGGCCCGGCCTTCCAGTTCGGGGGAAGCCAGGTATTCGACCCGGGACTGCATGACTTCGGCACGTTGCCGGTCGTTCACGCTCGTCTCCTTTGCATCGGACAGAGAGGTATCGGCAGGGCCGTGCGGAACTTCACGACAGCCCGCAGTCCAGGCACATCAGACCGTCCGGGGCGTCATCCGGGTGGCCGGTGATATCCAACCAGTAGGGCAGGTAGCGGTGCCGGCCGAAACGACAGGCCGACCGCCGCCGCAACCCGGCCCGACCCGGGTACTGCCACCACAGCGACACGTGCCGGGCCGGGCCACCGGGGAGTTCCCGGCAGGCCGGGGTGAAGGGCCGGTGGAGCAGGTCGTGGCAGTCGCCCATATCCCAACCGGCGGCCTCTATGGCGCCTGTTGCAGCTTCCGCTACGGCGCCCGTTGGGGCGGCCGCCACGGCGGCGGTGACCTCATTCCTCCGGTCCTTCATCCCCGCTCCTCTCATTGCCTCCCCTTGGTGCGAGGGGTGGTCGGTCCCGGACCCTGGCCCGGCCCCGGCCATCCCCTCGCATGCCCGTAGTCAAGGTACAAACCGGGTGTGACAGATTCGCCTTCAACGCCAGTGACGGAGGGGTGGAGCTTGGTCGTCAGGGGGGTTTGCCGCTGGTGGTGTAGTGGTGGCCGAGCGGGCTGGTCCACAGGTAGTCGCCGTTTCGCAACGGCCGATAGGTCCATCCGCAGTGGTGCCGGTTGCCGTGGTCGTGACGGCAGAGAGGAGCGAGGTAGTTGCAGCGGGTTGGCCCCCCTTGCGACCAGGGGATGCGGTGGTCGAGGTCGCAGTCCCGGGCGGGCATCCGGCAGCCGGGAAACACGCAGGTCCGGTCTCGTAGTTCGACGGAGCGGCGTTGCCTGTTGGTGGGGCGCCTGCGGGTGGTGCCTTCGTGGATCGGCCGTCCGGTGTCGGGGTCGGTGACGGTCCATCGCCATTGGGATGCGTGTTGCTGGTCGGTGACCCGGCGGGCGATCTCGGCCACGATCGGGCCGTATCCGGCCAGCTCTCCGGCGTTCTCGGACAGTCCGATGAGAGTGGTCAGGTCGATGTGGAGATCGACGGTTCCCCGTTCGTGGCCCCGGCCACTGTGGCGGCCTTCGAGGAGGTCCAGGAAGACGTCGGCGCGGAGCTGGTCGATGGTTCGCGTTTCATCACGGGATTTGAGCTGCAGGGCGAGCCGGTTGATCCGGCGGCGGACGGCGACGGCCCGGTCGGCCGGGAGGTCGAATCCGCAGAGTTGGGCGGTCCCGTCGGGATTGGCTTCGAGGACCACCCGCCGTTCCTCGACCGCAGTCTCATACCGCTTTCGAGCATCTTCGGGATCCACCGTCATGCATAGTTTGGCGATCCGGGCCCGGAGTTGACCGGTGGTCAAGAGGGGAGCGTCGTCGATGATCTGCCCGGCAACTTCCCGGGCCGTCCCGATCGACAGATGGGTGGTCCCCGAAGCGATCACTCTGGACTTGGGAACATCGATATTGCCCTCAGCGAGAGCTTCCCAGATGCGCGGAAGGCGATGGGCCAGGTCGAGGGCGAGGTCCAGTTCGGCCTCAGCCGCCCTCCTGGTGAGCGATAGGCCGGCCCGGATCTCGGTGGCGGCCGCCTGATGGGCCAGTTCGTAGTCGTCGTCGAGCTCGTGCATGACATCGGAGATCGACGCCATGGCCTGATAGGCGTAGGCGGCGTAGTGCGACGCCATCTTTCGTGCTGCTTGGAGCACCACCACCCGGTCGTATCCCGACAGCTCTGAAACGTCGATCCGGGATAGGATCGTTGCCAGTCCCGGACCGGGCGGGGTTGTCTTCAGGGTCTCTTCCAGTGTATCGAACATTTGTTCGTATTGTAACGTCGAGCAACGACAAAAAACAGAGTGCACTATCAGAAAATGAGAGGAAGCACGCGAGTTCTCGAGCTGTAAACCGGAAACAAAAAGAGCGCGAGCGCCGCTAGGGGCGGCCGGGCATGCGTAGGTTCGGAACGTATCCGAGAAGAAGGGTGAGTAATGGGCGTGAATCGGCCGGGTCAGGCAAGCAAGAGGTTTGAGGCCTTGTTCAAGACTGGCGACCTCGATGGACTGATGGAGCTTT
This sequence comes from uncultured Actinomycetota bacterium, assembly GCA_963707435.1. GTDB lineage: Bacteria > Actinomycetota > Acidimicrobiia > Spongiisociales > UBA4744 > UBA4744. The sequence goes on from CAVPPF010000006.1 coordinate 368,863, forward strand.
TCGAAGACAACGCTGTCTTCACGAACGCACGAGGTGCTTTTGTCGGTCTGGACGCCATTCGGGAGGTTCTCAAGGGATACCTTGACTCGGGGGCAGGACTGGTGATGAACAACTCGGTCGTTGTTGAGGCGGCTGAACTAGCTCTCGTCCACTGGTCGTGGACTATGACCTTCCCCGACGGTCGGGTCGCCGAGGGCGCAACAGCTGAGGTTCTTCGGAATCAGTCAGATGGCTCGTGGAAGTTCGTTATCGACAACCCCGACGGACCTGCACTCATCGACCACGACTGATCGCCTCGGCGGAGCGGACCTAAGCGGCGTTGTGTGCCGCTGATTGGTTGTGTCGAGTCAGGGTTGTGGTTGACCGCAAGTCCGCTCGACGAACTCGGGCGGCCAGGTAGCCGATGTCACTCCTTGCTTGGAGAGCCGGAAGTCGCACCGGTCGCAGCCCCAGGCCAGGGTCTTGGTGCGCCGCAGCCCGATCCCCATCGCCTCGAACATGACATAGTCGAGATCGCACCCGTACGGACAGAGTTCGTCGGCGTCCTGGGCGTGGAGATATTTGACGATGCCGCACTCGGTGTAGTCGATCCCGAAGTCGAAGGTCGCCCCGTCGCCGTCGATGCGCTCGAACACCCAGTCTCCCGGATAGCGGCGGGCTTGCGACTGCCGGGCGGCCTTCTCGAGCTTCCGCCTGCGCAGCCGGCCGAAGCGCTGTCGGCCGATCCAATGACGCAGCACCTTGGGAATCCGCTCCATCTCCGCTTTGACCATCCGGTGAAGCACCTCGCCGGCGTCCTCGACGCTGCCACCGTGCCCGACCACCACTCTGTATACCGCCAACGCCTGCTGTGCAAGCACCAAGGCACTGGTGTGGATGTTCCGCCGTCCGCCGATGTAGGGAAGACCGGGGATCAGACGCCGGTACTCATCCAATATCTCCTCTCGCATCACCGCCGCCGTCTGCTCGCCAAAACGGTCGACCAGGGCACTACCCGCCTGCTTCAACAGCCGGTCGAATTTGCCGACCGGCTTCTCTATCTGCCGGCTCGAGGCCGGTGCTTTCGTTTCAGCCCGGCTCTTGTCGACTGTCACGGAGTCCTCCCCAGAGCAGTCCAACGTCAGATCACTCCAGCCTCCATCAGACACCCGAAGCAGCCTGCCGACAAGGGACCAAGGTCACAAGACCCCCGCGCCCAATCCGCAATCCCGGGCATCCTCGCTGCTCCTGACGTAGCGAGCTCCGAAGGGCCGTCAGCTGCGGTCGGTAGCAGGGGTGCGGCACTGATTGGCGTCTCTCATAGCGGTTCCGGGCGACTGCCGTCGGGTCAGGAAGTCAATCAGGATTGGGTTGATGCGGTCCGGGAACTCGCAGTGCGCTAGATGTGCGGCCCCTTCGAGTCGTGGTATTCGATGTCGGGGAGCAGATCGCGCAACCTGCGCATGGAATCCGCTGGAAGCCCTTTGTCCTGGAGTCCCCAAGTGAGCAGCGTTGGAATCCCCTGAGCCTTCACACTCTCGTAGCAGGAGGTTGCGTCGGTCAACCCGTCCCCTCTGAAGTTGGCCAGGATTGCCCTGCGTTTCCCCGGAAACGAAACTCCCCGGCGACTTCGCTTTCGAGAGTCCCTCGCTTGTCGGCGGACAGAATGCGATCTGATTGATCGATGAACTTGCCGGCCGACATCCCCGACCTGGAGGCCTGCTCTGCATTTGGGGAAACGCCCCAGGAAGCAGTCGCTGAAGTCATGATCGCCAGAGAAGCGTGGATCGCTGCCGCCCGTGAGGCCGGCCGGCAGGTTCCTCCGCCCCGCTATCGACCGGCCGTGTCCGGCTCCTAGCCTCGTTCAGAAGGCGGGGGCGAGGTCCGGGTACATGGGGAAGTGCCGCACGTTGAGGGTGAGCAGGTCGGCGCCTTCGATCTCGGCCGTGGCTGCGATCAGGTAGTCCAGCGCCCCGATGCCGGCATGGCTGTGCCGGTAGGTCCGAGCCCATTCCCCGGCGCGTCCGGCCACCGCTTCGGTGATGTCGAGGTTCACCATGGCCTCGAGCAGGGCACGGACGGCGCCTCGTTCGCCCGAGCGCATCCCGGCCAGCAGCTCGAAGCGGGTCACTACCGAGCAGGCGGCCCGGCCCGACCGTACGGCGTCTTCCACGAGTGGCCGTGCCGCCGGGTTGCCCCGCAGGTATTCGATCAACACATCGGAGTCGAACAAGTTCATAGGCCCAACCGGTCGAACCGGTCGCTCTCACGCCAGGAGCGGAGGTCGTCGATATCCCGCTCAGATCGGCCGGCCCACAGGCCGAAGGAGGCTTCGAGAGCCTCCTCCACGTCGACGACGCCGGCAATCCCCAAACCAGCGTCGAGCAGACGCCGCACCACCTCCGCCTTGCTGACCGAAAGCGCCCGGGCCCGGCGGGCGATCAGGCGGTCCTGTTCCTCGGTCAGATAGATGTTGGTGCGCTTCATACACCATAAATATACACCACTCAACCAACCGGTCAGGAGCGAAGCTGGTTCTGTTGCATGAGTACGCATGATGCGACGGTATGTGGCGAGTGTGACAGTTCCGGGGACCCGTGCGAGGTCCGCGGGCCTCTACTTCCAGATGTCGTTGGTCGACATCTCGGACCCCAGGGCAGCCTGGGTGACCTCCATCAGTTTGTCGCCGACCCACGACCGCCATCGGTTGGGAGTGATTTCGACGGCCACGTCGTCGAGGGCGCCCCACGCCTGGTGCACCATGTCGATGGCCTCGTCGACGATGTGCCGTTGTCGGAGCCGCCGGTTCACCGCGTGGGCGGCTTCACCGGTGATGACTCTCCCGGTGCCCTCGCAGGAAGCCATGAACCGTCGCCCGGTCGATCTGGCCGACCCTTCGATGAGCAACGAGATCGTCGAGCGTTCGGTCAGGTTCCGCGCCTTCTTGGTGACCGAGGACGTTTCAAAGTAGACCTTCCCGTCCTCGAAGTAACTGATCACGTTGGCGAGGTGGATGGTTCCATCGTCGTTGAGCGTGGCGACGGTCATCTTGGGCGCCTGCTCGAGAAGATCCTCGATCTCCTCAGGGGTCGCCTTGGACCGGTACACGTCCTTGGCGGTGGTCATCGTTTCCTCCCTCTTCAGACCGGATGGCCGAGGCTACCCGGGCAAGAGGGAAGGCATCCGAAATCGCGCCTGTGGACTCAGCCGGTGAGGGCCTCCTGCCTGCGCGCCACCAGGTGGTCGGCGATGTACCCCGCATCGATCGGCATGCCCGAGAGCGTCTCGGACCAAAGGGCATGAAGGAAGAACAGCCCGCAGAAGTAGAAGCCGGGTTGGGAGGCGACCACGCCACGCTCGTGGATCGGGTGGCCCCGGTCGTCGAACACCGGGAGGTCGATCCAGTCGAATCCGGGTCGGAAGCCCGTGCACCACACGACGTTGGCGACGTCGAGCACGGTGCCGTCGGCGAGCACCGGGCGTCCGTCCTCAACGCCGGTGACCCGGGGGACACGATGCGCCCCGGCGGCGACGAGGTCGTGGGGCTTGACCCGCACGATCGGGCTGCCGGTGTGCTGCATGATCTTGGGCCGAACCTTGCGCCCGATGAAGGTGCTGGTGTTCAGCACCTTCACGGCGCCGAAGCGGATGAGCCTCACGCCCACGTTGCGGCCGAGCCACGGCTCGATCCGGAACGGGATGACGGCTCCGGGCGTCCCGGAGATGTACGTCTCGCGGGTGCGGGCGAGCTCGAGGCCGATGTCGGCGCCCGAGTTGCCGAGCCCCACCACCAGGACCGGCCCGTCGGCGAGCTGGGAGGGCCGCTGGTATTGGCTCGAGTGCATCTGCACGATGCCGGGGTCGAGGTCGGGTGCGAAGTCGGGGACGTGGGGGACCTGGTAGTTCGCCATCGCGACGACGACGTTGCGGGAGCGCAGCTCACGGCCGCCGGCTTCGACGACGTAGGCGTTGCCGTCGTGGCCGACCCTCGTCACCTTCGTGCGGGACCGCACGGGGAGGTCGTTCGCCTCGGCGTACGCCTCGAGGTAGTCGGCGACCTCGTCCTTGTTGACGAAGGTGTCGCCTTTCGCAGGGAACGGCATGCCGGGCAGACCGTTGTAGCGAGCCGGGGTGAACAGCAGCAGCGAGTCCCACCGTTTGCGCCATGCGTCGCCGACGCGTTCGTTGGCGTCGAGGATCACGAAGTCGACGCCCCGTTGGGCGAGCTCGTGCCCGACGGTCAATCCCGTCTGGCCGCCTCCGATGACGATGGTGTCGAAGTACTCGTTGCCGGGCTGGTGCAGTGTGTCGGTCATGGCCGGTTCCCTTTCGTGTCGGCTGCTGCCAACGTATCGGGAACCGGGGGGTCGCCGCATCGCCAGAACCACCCATTTTCGGGCGAGCTGGGTGTGGGTAGGAGTACCCACGAGGCGCCGTCTCAGGCCAGGCCGTTCCTGATCGCCCATGCGGTGGCGGCCGACCGCGACGACACGCCGATCTTGGTGAAGATGTTCGAAACGTGCCGGTCGATGGTGCGTTCGCTGACGACGAGGTCGGCGGCGATCGACCGGTTGGTGGCGCCCGAGCTGAGGTGGCGGATCACCTCGACTTCCCGGTCGGTGAGCCCCGCCGGCCACTCCGATCGGTGCACCAGTCCGTCGATGATCCGCACGTCGGGTGCGGCCCCGAGCTCGACGAACACCGCCCGGGCCGCCTCGTATTCGAGGTCGGCCGCTGCGGCATCCCCCCGGGCCTGAAGGGCGCGGCCGAGGTCGACTCTGGTGCGGGCGAGTTCGTAGAGCATCGACAGGTCCTGCCAGATCGTCTTGGCCCGTCTCAGGTGGACGACGGCCTGGGTGATCCGATTCTCGGCGAGGGCGACCCGACCCTCGGCGTGCTCGGCCCAGGCGAGGTGGGCTTCGGTCCCGGTGGCGTCTGCCGTCTCGGACATCTCCTCGGCGGCCCGGGTGGCCTCGGGGAGTGCGTTGGCGGCGATGGCGACTTCGACGAGGGCGGGCAGGAGCCGGATTCTGTCGAAGGGGTCGGTGGCCTCGGCGAGCGCATCGGCGAGGGAGGCGAACGCGGCGTCGGCGTTCCCCTGGGCGAGTCTGAGCAGTGCCACGCCCGGCATGGGGTCGCCGCCGTCGAGGCTCATCTGGCGGTAGGTCTGCTCGGCGGCGGCGAGGTCGCCCCGCAGACGCTGGATCTCACCGAGCTGGTAGTGGGCCTGGGCTGCGATCTGGAATCGTGCCCCGGCCTCACCCGCTCGCCGGGCTTCTTCTTCGGCTTCGGTCCACGATCCCTGCAACCTGAGGATCTCGGAGCGATGGGCCAGGCACTGGTCGTTGAAGGCGACGAGGTCGGGTTGCTCGCCGCACCAGTCGGTGAGTGATTGGGTCCATACGGCGGCTCGCTTGATCGCATGGGTCTCGTAGCAGCCTTCGAGGACGCTGCAGTACACGAGGCCGGTGACCATCGGCGACAGGCGGGATCCGGTCACCGAGATCATCACCTCGTCGAGGAGGCGGAGGCCCTCGTCGGTGCGGGACAGCCTGAGGAGGGCCCGGGCCTGGGTCTGGGCGGCGAGGGCGGAGAGGTCGGGATCGCCGAAGCGCCGCCCGATGTCGGCGGCCCGGCCGCCCACCTCGACCACGTCCTCGAACTCCTGGGCGATCACATGGCGGAGCATCTGTGGCATGAGGAGGTATCCGCGCTCGACGCAGTCCTCGGGTGCGGACTGCAGGAGCCGTTCGGAGACCTCCACCCAGCCGCTGGCCTGGGGGAGCTTTCCCCGGCTGGTCAGGTTGGTCGCCAGCCACAAGGCCGTGCGGGCGGCCGACAGAGGTTCGCCCGCCTCGAGGTAGGCGTGGTACGCCCGCTCCAGGGTGGCGAGCATCTCGGCGACCTTCCCCAGCATGAACGCCGTGGCGGCGAACAATGCGAGATCGGAGGGACTGAGGGGCTCGGCCCCGTCCAGTGCCGCGAAAGCGTCATACGCCTCGGTCCACGACCTGGCGGCATACGCCGACCTGGCATGTTCCAGGAGGTCCGCTCGCTCGGAATCACCGGCAGATGACACGGAGTCAAGCTACTCGGGCCGCCGCCCTGCGTGTCAGAGAGAGCCGGACAAGGGGTGGTCGGTCCTCGATTGGATGATTCTTACCTTCATACGGCGGAGGTCACTTACTGGTGTTGATACCCGGCTGGTTGGCGACTTGCCGTCAGCGATACCAAAGGAGAGGAAGTCAAGGGTCTACGGCCCGCAGCCGATACGGTGTCATGGAAGCCAGGGTCATCCGACTCCGCTATCCGGGCGTCTGTATCGAGTGTGCGACGACAGATGCCGCCGGGCGTTGACGCCTGGTGGGATCCGCAGCGGAAGACCGTCACGTGCCGTTCCTGTGCGAATAGTCAACCATCAGATCCATACGCAGTTCCGCACGTCTCGGAGCGCAGTCCTGGTGCTTCTGTACAGCGGGAATATGAGCGGCGCAGCAGTCGACGCGAAGAGCGGGTTCGGAAAGACCATCCAGTCCTGGGTGGCCTCATTCTCGCCACTACGGCCGAACCCAACTCGACAACTGCTTGGTCCAAAGGAGCGCAGGGGGAGAGGCGGCTGGGGGCGATGCTCGACAGCCTCTCCAACCTGTCGGTTATGCACGACCGGACCCTTCCGCGCACACGGGCGAACATCGACCATCTCGTGGTTGCGCCGTCAGGGGTGTGGGTGATCGATGCCAAGCGATACAAAGGGCGAATCGAACGACGGCGGACCGGGTTCATGGGGACGGGTCCTTCCCAACTGTTCGTTGGAGGGAGGAACCAGTCGAAACTCATCGCCGGCATGCAGCGTCAGCTCGATGCTGTGCGCCACCTGCTCGAAGAACGCGATGTGCGGGTGAGCGGAGCGTTGTGCTTCGTCGACGGGGATTGGCCTCTGCTGGCGCAATCGTTCACCGTGGATGGTGTGGCGGTGCATTATCCCAGGTCGCTCCGCCGGGTATTGAGCGGAGATGGCCCTCTGAGCGGTCCCGTTCGAGCCGACCTGGCTGGTGTGCTCGACCGACATTTCCGGCCTTCGGCCTCGTAGTCATACGACCATTCCCATGACGCTGAGGCGGGGGTCGTCGGTGATGGCTCCGTTGTTTCCCGTATCTCCCGGAGGGAAATGGGGCAGCGTTATCGACGCGTGTTCACGGCTTTGGCCATCCGGGATCGAGGAACTTCTGGATCTCGATGAGATAACCGTCTGGATCCCGGTAGAAAGCCTGGTAGATGGCATAGCGCTCGTTGCGGTTCGGGGGGCGCTCACAGACGACTGCGGCTGCGGTCAACCGCTCATGCCACCCGTCAACATCGTCGGTGACGAGCGTCACGATCACCCCGGTGGGGTCGACGGCGTCGGGTCGAACGCAGATACCGATGAATGCCGTTTTCGATACGGCGAAGATCCGGCAATCTCCCTGGTCCAGAACCTGGGTCAATCCGAGCGTTCCCGCGTAGAACGCCACCGAGCGCTCCAGATCGGAAACGGACAGGAACGTCACCTGCTGGTCGAACGAAGCCGGCTCGATAGCCATCGTCGTATTCTCGCCGATTCGGGCCGTGTTCCCGTCGAACCCACTGTCGGCGTAGTCCCGGGATCGGGTGACCGGAGTATCCTGCGGCGCCATGACGCTGCGCAGCCGGGGCACCCGAACCGTGTCTCATTCTCGGAGGACTGATCGAGTCTCCCGGCGAGGTGGCCTGGGACGAGCTCGACGGCCTGGCGGTACGGGAAGCGGCAGACGTAGCCGGTGGGTTCGATGGGGACGCCGTGGCGGTCGCCGGGCTGATCGACCGGGCCGAGCCCACCGCGTCGGCCACCCACTGCACCGCCGTCAGCGACGACGGCCATTACCGGGCTGTCGATCCCGATCGACGACCTGAGGGGCAAGGGCTGGCTGATCTTTCGCCTGGACGGTGAGCCTCTGCCGCGGGACCGGGGCGGCCCCCTGCGACTCGTGGTACCGGAAGGGCGCACCTTGTGCTGGAACGTCAAGGCGGTAGTCGAACTGGTGTTCACCGAAGGTCGAACCCGACAGCGTGCCGGCCAACCCGCCCCACTGAAGCCGTCACCGGCTCGCCCGGCGCCTGTCAGCCGTCGATCTTCAGGACGTACCCGCCGGGACCGTACAGACTGTCGACGACGACCAGCAAGTACGTGGCGTCCTGCTCCGCTGTGAACGTCAGTTCGGCATCGGTGCCGAAGAGTCCGCCCCCCGAATCGGCGTCGCCGGCCAGGCTGTCGAGGGCGTTGTCGGGAAGGTCGATGATGATCTCGGGGTCCATCAACACGGCACTCGCCAGCACGGTGATCGTGTCCCCGGCGGCCAGGTTGATCAGGTAATGGTCGAGGTCGCCCGGGTAGTCGGCGTACCCGGAAATCGTTTCTCCGGCCTCGACCGTCTTGCCGTCGTCCGGGATCGATCAACCGGCGCATGGGGAAGTTGCTCTCGAGGGTGACCTCGATCGGTTGAGCCTCGAACGATCGCACCGTCAGGAAGTACGGTCCGTCGAACAGAGCCTCGAACGTCAGCGTTTCCGACCCGGTTTCGCCCTCGTCGACTTCGGCTTCGATGTAGGCGTCGGAGGCGATCAGGGTCAGGGTCACGTCCCCGGCGCTGGTGCCTTCGATTTCCAGCTCGTCGCCCTCTTCGAGATCGACGATCCAGGTCTTCTCGTCCCAGAAGTGCTCGATGGTTTCGGTGAACGTCAGGCCGGCCGGTTCGGCCGGGTACGTCCGGTGGGGGATACCGTCGACGTCGACCCCGGCCAGCATGTCGTTCAGGCGTCTCAGGACGTCATCGGCGGCGGTGGCCAGACCGAATCCCTCCGAGCCGAGCCCGGAGATCCCGACCACTTCGCCGTTGTTGGCGACGAGGGCTCCGCCGCTCTGGCCGCCGGCGATGACGGCGTCCGTTTGCAGGAACTCGAGCTCCAGCGCCGCGATGGTGCGCACCCGCGACAGGATCCCACGGGTCAGGGTCGGTTGGGGGAACCTCTCGACCTCGCCGGGATACCCGATGAGGAACAGTTCCGTCCCGACCGCCATCCCGCCGGGATCGCCGAACACCACCGGTGCGGGCAGGCCGGCGACGCCGCTGAGATCGATGATGGCCAGGTCGGCGATCTCATCGAAATGGATGACCGGGGCGGCGAGGATCTCGGTCCCGTCGGGGAACACCACCCGGGCTTCGTCGTAGGGCCAGACGACGTGGGCGTTGGTCACCAGATGGGACTCGTCGAACAGCACCCCGGAACCCGACCCCAGGTCGACCTCGACGTAGGCCAGCGCCGGAGAAACGGTGCTGAACACCTCCTGGGACGTGCAGTGCGGTCCGGACGGTGGTCGTGGTGGTCGTCTCGGGGACACTCGTGGTAGTCGTCGTTTCGGCCTGACCGCAGGCCGCCAGCATCACAGCCAGCACGGTCGCCAGGGCAGTTCTCAACAAGACAGTTCCTTTTTCAGAGGTGAACCCACGGTACCGGTGCAAGGCGGAACGGGCACGGATTGCACGGCTTGGCGCCTCACCACGCGGCACCAATCCCACCGGCCGGTTGGCCGCACACGCTGCAATACTGCCCGGGCATGTCCTCCCTCACCGCCCGAGCACTCGTGTTCTTCACATCGGCCGCTGTTCTCGTGCTCGAAATCCTGGCCGGGCGCCTGCTCGCCCCCTACGTAGGGGTGACCCTGGAGACCTTCACGGCCATCATCGGCACGGTGCTCGCCGGCATCTCGCTGGGGGCCTGGCTCGGGGGGAGAGCCGCCGATCGACGTTCCCCGGCCGGCCTGCTGGGACCGCTGCTCATCGCCGGAGGGTTGCTGTCCCTGGCGGCCCCGACCCTCGTCGAACTGCTCGGTCCCGCCCTGCGCGGCGGCGGGCCGGTGGAGATCGTGATGCTCACTGCGCTGGCCTTCCTCCTGCCGGCGGTGGTGCTGAGTGCCGTGACCCCGGTGGTTGTCCAGTCTGCAGCTGGCCGACCTGGCCCGCACCGGGACCGTGGTCGGCCGCTTCTCGGCGGTGGGGACGGCCGGTGCCATCTTCGGCACCTTCCTTACCGGGTTCGTTCTGCTGGCGGCGTTCCCCACCCGGCCGATCGTCTTCGGGGTGGGCGCGACCCTGATTGTCTGGGGACTGGCCTTGACGCTGACACTCGGCCGCCGCGGCGGCACCGCCGCTGCCCTAGCTGTCATCGGGACGCTGCTGGGCGGGGGAGCGCTGGCCGCGGTGGAGGGACCCTGTGACACCGAAACCACCTACTACTGCGCCCGGGTGGAGGTCGACGAGCAGCGGGCCTCCGGGCGCGTGCTGTGGCTGGACACCCTGCGCCACTCGTACGTGGATCTCGAAGATCCGACGTATCTCGAGTTCCGATACACGGGCCTCATCGCCGACGTGGTGGACACCCAGACCGACCCGGGCCCCATCGATGCCCTCTACATCGGAGGGGGCGGCTTCACACTGCCTCGCTGGCTGGAGGCGGTGCGTCCCGGGAGCACCAGCACGGTCCTGGAGCTCGATGGTGGCCTGGTGGACATCGCCGTAGCGCGGCTGGGATTGGATCCGGACGGCCTCGAGGAGATCAGGGTCGGAGACGCCCGGCTCACCCTGGAGCTTTCCCCGACGGTGGATTCGACGTGATCGTCGGCGACGCCTTCGGCGGTATCTCAGTTCCGTGGCATCTCACCACCCGCGAGTTTCTCGCCGAGATCAGTGGCGCGGCTGCGCCCGGATGGAATCTA
>CAVPPF010000007.1:0-440000 GCA_963707435.1 uncultured Actinomycetota bacterium
GGTGCTGGAAGAGATGTTCGAGAAGTGGCTCTTCCTGCAGACGTTCATCTCCAACATCGAGATGACGCTGACGAAGACGGACCTCGAGGTTGCCTCACGCTACGTTCACCGGCTCGTTGATCCACAGCATCACCGTCTGTTCGACCGGATCCGCGAAGAGCACGACCTCACCGTTGAAGAGATAGGGCGTTTGACGGGATCGGGCATCCTCGACCGGCTCCCCATTCTGCAGCGGACGCTGGCCGTTCGTGACTACTACCTGGATCCGCTCAACTACCTCCAGGTGGCTCTCCTGGCGCGACGCCGGGCCGGGGAGAACCACGAGGCACTGGAGCGGGCTCTGTTGCTGACGGTCAACGGAATCGCCGCAGGGATGCGGAACACGGGCTGAGACTTCGGTCGGGAGGTTTCGATGGCGGTCCCGAAGACCCGCAGGGTCACGCAACTCCAACGGACCGTCCCAGGCGGAAAGCCTCGAGGTTGGCGGCGAGCACCTTGTCGCCCAACCGGCCAAACGAATTCTCAACCTCGGACCGGAGGGCTGCTTCCGTGACCGGGAGGAGGTGGGCGACGGCTCCCACCATCACCATGTTCGCCGCTTTGACGTTTCCGGCCTGCCTGGCCAGCGACGTGGCGTCCACCAGAATGCTCTTTCCGGTTGCGCGAATCGTCTCCAGGAGGACCTCGAGGGCGGGGTAGTCGTCGATGTTGCGTACCGGTTCGATATCGGTCGCGATCGTCCCGTCGGGATGCAGATACTCTAGATAGCGGAGGCTCTCCATAGGTTCGAGCGACAGGATGAGATCGGCCGACCCGCGGGGTATGAGATCGCTGAAGACCGGCCCGTCGGCCATGCGCAGGTGGGCGAGGACTGCTCCGCCCCGCTGGGCCATCCCGTGCACTTCGGACTGCTTGACGTTCCATCCCAGATGAGCGGTCGCGCCGGCGATGACGGCCGACACCGACAGAACCCCTTGACCCCCGACTCCGGCCAGGATGACGTCGAGCTTCACGTTCGCCCCCGCCGGTCCCGCTTCACGGCTTCGATGCACTCCCGTTCGGCGATCACCACCGACAACCCCGGATGTTCGAGTTCTTGCTTGATCGTGGCGATCAGATCGGCTTCACCTTTGCGGCTGGCCCGCAGCACATGCAGATGGTCCGGATCGACCCCGAGACCTCGAATGATTTCGGGGAGGCGTTCTGACGGAACCAGCGTTGGCTGGGCACCCGTCATCGCCACCGTGTGATTGTCGAGGATGAGGACCGTGAGGTCTGCGTCGGCGGCGACGGCGTCGAGCAGCGGGGTCATTCCCGAATGGAGAAACGTGGAGTCGCCGATGACGGCGATTGCCGGCCGGTATCCGGCATCGGATGCCCCCCGGGCCATCCCGATGGAGGCGCCCATGCACACACAAGACTGGATGGCCCGGTACGGAGGGAGTGCGCCCAGCGTGTAGCAGCCGATATCGGAACACACCAGGGGTCCTTCCATCTCGGCCATGGCGTCGATCAGAGCGTGGAAGCTGTCGGCATGGGGGCACCCGCGACAGAGTTGAGGAGGTCGTGAGGCCAGGTTGAGCGGCGGGAGCGCCGGGCGTTGATCCGGCAGGTGCAGGGCTGCGCGCACCACGTCGGGGTCGAGTTCCCCGCTGGCGGGGACCACTCCGTTGAGTTTCCCGTCGATGGGCAACGGCCCGGGGAGCAAGCCACGCAGCAGTCGTTCCACGAACGGATAACCGTCCTCGAGGACGACGATCCGATCAACATGATCTGCGAGCTTCCGCACCGCTTCGATGGGAATCGGGTAGGTGCCGATGTGAAGGTGTGATGGTGCTTCGGGGAGATCGGCGAGGTGCTCGAGGAAGTAGTTGCGGGCGATGCCGGTGGTGATCACTCCCAGGGCCGTTGATGCCGGGTGCAACGCTGCCACGCTCTCGCTGTAGGCCAGGAGGGCCGGTTGTCGTTGGAGCAGGTCGGCAAACCGGCGCCGGGCATTGGCGGGCAGCAGCGTCCAATCGGACCCATCGGGCAGATGGCCGAGGGGCAACTGAGTAGCCGGCGGAGCCGGCGTCACCACCGAACGGCTGTGCGCCAGCCGGGTCACGAGCCGGATCATCACGGGCAGGTGGAACCGCTCGGAGAGATCAAAGGCAGCACGCGTCATGTCATAGGCCTGCTGCTGGTCGGCGGGTTCCAGACACAGGATGCGCGCGAAGTCGGCGTAGTAGCGGGAGTCCTGTTCGTTCTGAGACGAGTGCATGCCCGGGTCGTCGGCTACGGCAACCACGAGACCTCCGGCTATTTCGACGAGCGCCGAATTGATGAAGGGGTCGGCCGCCACGTTCAGCCCTACGTGCTTCATCGTCACCAGCGAGCGCCGCCCGACCAGTGAAACCCCGACGGCGGCTTCGTACGCCGTCTTCTCATTGGCGCACCAGGCCGCGGTGAGCCCGGGTTCGGGGGAGCGGAGGAGGTATTCGAGGATCTCGGTAGACGGTGTCCCGGGATATCCGTAGGCCGCAGAGATGCCCGCATGGAGGGCACCGAGCGCAACTGCCTCGTCTCCGAGGACCACCCGCGTCGGGGTCTTCTTCGTGGTTGTCATGTTGCTCTCACCCTACGCGGCTCCGGGACTACACCGGTGCCGGTGGGCGGGAGCCCTGGTGCTAAATGGTGACCGCTTCGCCCCAGTTGAGGGTGATGACCTCGATGTCCGACTTCGCCAGCACGTTCGCGGCCATGTTGTAGATGAAACTACGGCCACCTTCGTTGAGATAGAAGTCGTGAATCGGTATGACCTGGTGTGGTGCCAGCCGGCGGGCGAACTCCATGGACCTCGTCGTGGAGCCCCAGGGAATCAGAAGCGGGAGGGCGAGGATCGGAGCGGACCTGGTCGGCTGGTAGCTGTCCCCGGGGTGCGTGAGCACTCCCTCGATGGTGAAAGCCCGGTTGGGGGGTTGTGCGCCTGTGGGGATCACCTCGTGGAGCACGTCTTCTGAGGTAACGCCGGCCGGGTTGGCGATCGAAACCTCGATGCCGTACCCGTCCAGGAACCCTGCGACGGCTTCGTTCGAGTGCACCGTCAGGTCGGATCGCCGGTCGATCAACCACTGCACGAACTCGGCGTTGACGTGATCCCCATGCTCGTGCGTGATGAGGACCCGGGTGATGTCTCCGATGGAGTCGAGGTCGACATCTTTGGATTGGAAGGTGTGGAAGCCGGGATCGAAGAGGGTGGCTCCTGTGTCGGTGGTAACTACGAGACACGAGTCGGTGAGGCGCCGGATGGTGGTCATGCGTCGACCCTAGCCAACCGTTTGATCTGGTTTCACGAACGTACCCACCGTGCGGTCCTTGACCACGCCGGGGAAAGCCAGGACCTGGTTGTGCATGGCGACGAACACCCCCGGGTCCAGGAGGCGCACCGCCAGCAGGGCCTCGGTGAGGTTCTGCAATGCGTCGGTGTCCCGCAGCTCGAAGGGCCGCATTGCTCCCGTGAAGACGATGGGCGTCGCCGGAGTCCCCAGCGCCACGGTGGCTTCGCCGCTTTCCGCCAGCCGGTCGGTGCCGTGCACGACCATCACCCCATTGCATTCGGCTGCCGCCCGGTGCGCAGATCGAGCGATGAGCTCATGATCCTCCGCAGTCATCTCGAGGCTGTCCTTGTTCATGAGCCGCAGCCGGGTGATTCGGAGATCGGGGGTGCGCAGCTGCGCCAGCATGTGGTCGAGCACCGTCTCGCGGTTGGAGAGGGAACCGGATGACGCTTCGTACGTCTTTTCAATGGTCCCGCCGGTCGAAACGATGGTCAGATGGAAGTCGGCCACGACCCGAGGCTAGAGGATCAGGGTCGGTAGGGCGCACCCGGCGGAGACGTTCTCTAGGGGGCCAGCAAGTCGGCTGCTTTCGGGGCGAACGTCCGCAACGCTTCCGCGAGTCCGCGCTGAAGCTGCTCCGCCGTGTCATCCGCAAAACCGTGGGACGTGAGGACCGATTGCTGCCAGGCGGTGAATCCGGTGACGACCAAACGATCCTCGACCAGGAGGGCCGCCTCCACCGCGCTCAGCAGCAGATCGAGTTCGTTTTGCAGCCGGCGCGGGAGATCCCTGAGGTCCGCTCCGGCCGCCGCCAGAATCTCCTGACGGTGATGAGAGATCGAGTCGAGTTCGGCCGGTGGGGCGGGTATGGCCAGTTCGGCAACTTCGATGTCCGGCTCCCATGAGGTGAGCACCCCCTCGACCTCACGCGGCGTAGCGACCCAGGCGTCCGCACCTACGGCGTATGCCCAGACCCCGTCCGATCCGAATCCATGTCCGCCGGCCAGCACCGGAGTCCCGGCTCCGTGCGCCGCCCTGATACATGCCCGGGCTCCGGGCAACAGCACCGGCATCGCGCACGAGAGGAGCAAGGCCCGGGGGGATTCCTCGGTAAGGTACCCGGCCAGGTCGTCCGCGTCCATGTTGGCTCCGAGGAATCGGACGCGATAGCCGAGGGAGAGCAGGTAGGCCGAGGCCAGGCGGAGGGGGAGAGCGTGGTAGTCGCCCTGGGCAGCGGTCAGAACAATGAGGTCGCCGTCCTCGGGGAGATCGAACGACCCGGCCAACATGGCGACCAGTGTCTCGACTGCCCCGGAGGCGGCATGTTCGTCCGCGATCCGGTAGTCGCCGTCCTTCCATCGTGTTCCGAAATCGGCGTGCGCCGCTGCTACAACGTCGAAGAGGACAACGTCAAAGGGAACCCCCTGCGCCATCAGGCCCTGCACCATGTGAAAGGCACTGGCCGGGTCCCCATCGATGAGCGCAGTGGTCACCGCCAGCCGCACAGCGGCTATCTGAGCCGGATTGGTTGAGGTCATGGTCCTCCTGTGTGCATCGCTCAGGCTAGTTCTCGTTGTGAGATCAGAAGGCATGGAACCGGGCTGAAATGGCGAGCGGGGTGTCAGTCGAAGATCACCGTCTTGTTGCCGTACACGACGATGCGGTTCTCCAGATGGCGGTGCACGGCCCGTGCCAGCACGATTGTCTCGAGGTCGCGGCCCTTCCGGGCCAGGTCGGCAACCGTGTCACGATGGCCGACGCGGGTGACGTCCTGTTCGATGATCGGCCCGCCGTCGAGTTCTCCGGTCACGTAGTGTGCCGTTGCGCCGATGATCTTGACCCCTCGTTCATGGGCCTGGTGGTAGGGCCTGGCTCCCGCGAAGGCAGGCAAGAACGAATGGTGGATGTTGATGATCCGGTTGGCGTACGGTTCCACGAACGTGGGGGAGAGAACCTGCATGTAGCGAGCCAGAACCATCAGTTCGACCTCGTGGTGCGCCAGCAACGCCTTGGCCGCCTCTTCCTGCTGCAACCGCCGGTCGGGGGTGATGGGGAGGTAGTGGAAAGCGACGCCGAAGTCGGCGGCTACCGACTCGAGATCACGGTGGTTGCTTACGACCAGCGGGATCCGGGCTCGCAGTTCGCCCATCCGGCATCTGGCCAGCAGGTCGTAGAGGCAATGGGCTTGTTTCGAAACGAAGATTGCGACCGGCGGGCGCCGGTCCGAGAAGCTGAGCTGCCATTTCATCCCGAACCGATCGGCCATGGACTGGAAGGCCGGGCCGATCTCGTCCCGATCCAGGCCGAAGCCGTCGAGCTGCCACTCAACTCGCTGCAGGAAGTGGGCTTCTTCCTGGTCGGTGTGCTGGTCGGCATGGATGATGTTGCCGCCGTGTTCGAAGATGAAGCCGGCGACAGCGGCAACCAGGCCTTTCTGATCAGGGCACGAAAGCAGCAAGGTCGCGGTGGCAGGTTCGGTGGTTGGCATGTTCCGCAGCAGGATACCTCCGCCGGTCCCGGGGCACGGGTGGAGCAGACGTTGGAGCGACGGTTCCGCCTCCACGCCAGCTCCGGACTTCCGCAGTACCGGACTAGTCCCAAGTGTGGCGAGCCCTTTGTGTCTGGCCGGCTACCCGGAGTGGTTGTAGGGTTTGGGGGCGGCAGGGTCTCTTGGTGAGACCCCCACCTTTGGGAGGCGGGCCGATTTGGGGGCGCAGCGAGACCCGGGTCTATCCCGGGTTTTGCTGGTTGTGGACCCGGTTGCGCACGTGCCCGGCCAACTGCTCGTACTGCTCCGGACGGTTGTAGATCTGGGCAGACACCCGGAGGAGCAGGTGCGGCCACACCGGCCAAACGTTGACCGGCACCTCGATGCGATGCCGGTCCCACAATTCCGCCTGGAATCCTGGAGTCGCGGAGGTGGGCGGGGGACCCGGGTCGTCGGGCAGCGGTACTGCGGCCATGGAGCCGATCATCTCGTCGGGGGCCGGCCGATCGATTGAGAGCGCCTCGATCAGAACGTCCCGGGCCCGCAACGCCAGTTCCCGATTATGGGCCATCAAGGCCGGCCACCCACCCGGGACGGCAGATTCCATCGTCTCGATGGCGGTCGGGATGGCCAGATGCGCCGTTGGGTCGGTCGTGCCGGTCCAGTCGAAGAGGAGTCGAAATCGCGTCCGATCGGTGCGAGGCGAGTTGGCGCCGTGGCTGATCACCGTCGGCACGATCCGGCTCTGTCGATCGCGCCGGACATGCAGAAAGGCAGCACCCTTCGGAGCGCACATCCACTTGTGGGCGTTGGCGGTGTAGTAGGCGGCTCCGATCGCTTCAATATCGAGCGGCACCATGCCGGGAGCGTGAGCTCCGTCCACCAGGGTATCGATGCCTCGCTCTGCCATCTCCCGCACGAGTGTCTCGATCGGGAATATCAGGCCGGTGGGGCTGGTCACATGGTCAATCAGCAGCAGCCGGGTCCGCGGACTCACCCGGTCGATGATGGCTCCGGTCACTTCTGCCGGGGCTTCAATGGGAAACGGGACGTTCGCGGTGACCAGAGCCGCTCCGGCTCGTTCGGCCACCATTGCTGCGGCATTGCGGCAAGCGTTGTAGATGTGGTCCGTGATGAGGATCTCGTCTCCCGGTTTGAAGTCGAGTGAGCGAAGCACGGTGTTCACCCCGGTGGTGGCGTTAGGCACGAAGGCCAGATCATCGGGGTTGGCGCCGACGAAAGTGCCGAGCGAGGACCGGGCTCGATCGGCCGGCTCTTCGAGTTGGCGGAAGAAGAGCACCGGTTCTGACTCCATACGGGTGCGCACGTGCGACTGGTACTCGAGCACGGGGCGCGGGCACGCGCCGAACGAACCATGGTTCAAGAAGACGATGCTCGGGTCGAGCATCCACAGGTCGGTCATCGGAGCAGGATATTCACTTCTGGTGAGAAACCAGATCGGCTGAAAACCGCGATCCGGAGCCTCGTGTATCGGTCAGGTCTTCTTCCCGAACGGAGCCGATGCAGCCAATCCGAGACCGATGGCGATGCCGATGATCGGAAAACCGATCAGGCTCAACGTGGTCAACGGCAGAATGCCGAACTGCTGAAGGGTCAGCGCCAGGAAGAAGCCGAAGAGCAAACCCGAGATGACTCCCAGAACCGGACGGCCTTTCATGACTTCCTCCTCAGTCCGGCGCCCAGCAACGTGATGAACGTAACTCCTGCACCGACCACGCTTGCGATCCCGACGGTCCCGGAACCTTCCAGCTTCACCATGACCGTTCCCGTACAGGTGCCGCCTGCGGCTGTGTGCTTGCCGCTCAGCTGGTAGACGCCTCGCGGGATCAGAGATTCGGGGACTGGAAACTCGCGTTTGAATTCATCGATGCTGTACGAACCTGAGTTCCCCTGGCTGTTGGCCGTGTTGGGGTCGCCCCAGCTGGCGATCTGGATGGTGAAGGGGCCCACAACGATGCCGAGTTCGCCATCGTTGTTTTCATTGTCGAAGGGGACCTGGCCCTCCCAAATCGCAACGACACCATCTTTGTCCATCGGCACGACAATCGGATTGCCGACGGTGTCGTTGTTTGGTCCGTAAGTGTTCCCGTCGATAACGACGGATCCCGTACAGCCCCCGTCGATCCCGGCCATGGCCGCCGCCGGAACCATGAGCACGGCAACCATCACCCCCAGGACGATGGCAAGCCTCAATAGTCGCGAGGGAAGAATGGGTGATGCCACGGATACCTCCTATCGGTTTCTGATCCTACGCGACTGACGCCGGGTGGTGCGGTGGTGGTTTCGGGGGCCGGGCTGGTCTCTCCGGCGAACCATCCGGATCGGCTACTCGCCGCTCATCGCCGGAGGGGCGGTGGCGCTTTTGCCGGGTGGGTCGTCTTGGTGTCCGGGGGCGGTGGCGCTTTTGCCGGGTGGGTCGTCTTGGTGTCCGGGGGCGGTGGCGCTTTTGCCGGGTGGGTCGTCTTGGTGTCCGGGGGCGGTGGCGCTTCTGCCGGGGAGTGTCGTGAGCCCGTGTTCGGTTGCGTCCGGCGTTGCTCCGCAGGTGGCTTTTGGATCGAAGGGTCCGCCGGAATGCTCGCGAGCGGCCGCCGAGACACAATCCCCCCACTGCTGCACGGCATCGGCGTATTCATAGACCCGCTCGATGAGAGCGTGGTCGGATGAAATCGATGGAGCAAGATCTGCCGCCAGCACGGGGGCTTGGGTTTGGAGAAGCGTCTGGGCGGTCGCCGTGGTTGCCGGCGGAGCCCCGGCGTTGCCGTTTCCTGAGACGACAACGCCGCCGACGGCCGCGACGGCCACGGCGCCGAGCACCATCTTGGCCACAAATCCTGAGGAGAGTATCCCCAGCAGAGCCATGCGGCGACTCGTGCGGCTGGTTCCGCCGGAGGATCGCTCGAGCCCGCATCGTGCGCAGAGCGAGATACCCTGCACACGCACCGCCGCCGGCGCGCCACAGCCCTTACATCGCTCAGGACCGTTGCGGTTCATATTCACAGCCTATCCGCCACGAATAGTGGTTGTATGCCTACTTTGAGTTGATCTGTTGCGACTAGTCCTTTCCTTCACTTGTTCACCATCGTCTCATCATTGAGGGCCGGGCCCGGTTCCCGGCCGGCCGATTCACCTGCCAAACTGCGGCAACGGAGGACCGCCATGAACGAAAGTGATTCGGTATCGAAGCAGACCGGAGTGCCCCTGGCCGGGGCGCTTTCCTTCCTCGTGGCAGCGCGGTTGGTGGTGAACACGGGTGTTCGCTTCACCTATCCGTTCCTTCCGGCGATCGCCCGCGGGATCGGGGTTCCGCTGACCCAGGCCGGATTGCTGGTGTCGGCCCGATGGATGACGGGCCTGGCCACGCCGGCGGCGATCCGCCTCCTCGGAAAGGGCGAGCGGCGTCACCGGCTGATCGCGGCCGGGCTGGCGATGTTTGCCACCGGGGCCGTGATCACGGCTGCGACCGGAGTCTTCGCCGGAGCGATGGTCGGATTCGTTCTGCTGGGTATCGGCACACCGGTATTCAACGTCGCCGCGCAGGCCTATCTCTCCGACCGCACCCCGTATGCGGTTCGCGCCCGGTACCTGAGCGTTCTCGAATTGACCTGGGCGGGGTCCCTGCTCATCGGGGCACCGGCGGCCGGGTGGCTCATAGCCCGGTTCGGATGGACGGCTCCGTTCTGGCTCATCGCCGTCTTCGCCGGTGGGGCACTGGTGGCAATGCGCTGGGTCATCGAGCCGGACACCGGCGCCGCGCACGCCACGGCACCAAAACTGGGTCTCGATCGAAGTGCGGTGGCGCTCCTCGTCATCGTGGGCCTGTACTCGGGAGCCTCGGAGATCATGTTTGTGGTGTTCGGCGCCTGGCTCGAGGATGGCTTCGGACTGTCGCTGCTCGCCCTGGGGGCAGCAGGCGTTGTTCTGGGCCTTTCGGAACTCGTCGGTGAGGGATCGACGCTGGTCTGGACCGACCGGATCGGTAAGCGGCGATCCGTGGCAATCGGGCTGGGGATCTCGGCGGTCGCCTATGTGCTGCTCTCGGTGACCAATGCCAGTTTCTTCGCGGGAATGGCCAGCATGGCTGTTGCTCTGGCCGGTTTCGAGTTCACGATCGTGTCCACGGTCCCGCTCGCTTCGGAAGTGCGGCCCCTGGCTCGAACCCGCTTTCTGGCGATGGTGACCGTCGGGATGGGCCTGGGCCGGGCCGCTGGTGCCCTGGTGGGCCCCTTCCTCTACGAACACTTCGGACTGACCGCCAACACGCTGGTGTCCGCCGCTGCGAACGTCGTGGCGTTGGTTCTGCTGCTCGGCTGGGTACGCGAGGAAACCCCCCAGCAGTAGCCGGCGCCGTCTCGGGGCTTTCAGCTCCCGGGCATCGCGGTGGCGACCAACAGGACCACCGATCGTCCCTCGACGTGGTAGGTGATGCCGTCGACCCGGGGAGCATTGGGCGGAAGCTCGATGTCATGGGGGGATTCGAGCGACGTGTCGATGATCCGACGCCATCCGCTGGTCGCCCATTCCGGCAGCTCCGGCAATTCGAAGTCGAGGCCACCCTGATAGGCATTGAGGGCGACGTGCATGAGCACATCGCCGGCCAGGCTCGCCGCCGACACGGCCAGGGTGTGAGAGTCATCGCGGAAGTCCGGGCTCCCGAGGTTGACGCCGTGCAGTTTGATGTCGGCTTGCCGGGTCAGCTCCTCGAGTGAGAGGTGGTGCTCGCGGGTGAAGGATCCCGGCACGGAACGGAGCCGAATCAGCTGCTTGGCGAATCGGTGGATGCCGGCGTGGGTCTCGACGTTGGACCAGTCAAACCAGCTGATTTCATTGTCCTGGCAGTAGGCGTTGTTGTTGCCGTACTGTGTCCGCCGCACTTCGTCTCCCATGAGGATCATCGGAGCCCCGATCGAGAGGAGGTTGATGGCGAGGAAGTTCTTGATTTGCCGCCTGCGGAGGGCCTCGATGGCCGGATCGTCGGTTGGTCCTTCGACTCCGTAGTTGCTCGACAGCGAGTGGTCGGATCCGTCCCGATTGTCCTCGCGGTTGGCTTCGTTGTGCTTGGTGTTGTACGAGACGAGATCGTTGAGGGTGAAGCCATCGTGGCTGGTGACGAAGTTGATGCTCTGCTCGGCCTCACGTCCCTCCTTGCCGTAGATGTCCGGGCTGCCCAGCAGCCGGTTGGCGAGCCGGGGGACCATCTTCTCGTCACCTCGCACGAAGGCCCGGACGTCATCGCGAAACTGCCCGTTCCATTCCTTCCAGCTGTCCCCGATGAAATGGCCTACCTGATACAGGCCGGCCGCATCCCACGCCTCGGCGATGAGCTTGGTGCCGGCCAGAGCGGGGTCTGATTCGATGTCCCAGAGAACGGGCGGGTTCGGAATGGGCCGGCCGGCTTCGTCGCGCGAGAGAATCGAAGCGAGATCGAACCGGAAGCCGTCGACGTGCATCTCGTGCACCCAGTAGTGGAGGCTGTCCAGGATCAACCGGCGCACGATCGACTGATTGGCGTTGAGGGTGTTGCCGGTTCCGGCATAGTTGGCGAAGCTGCCGTCGGTCTCATCCATGATGTAGTACGCGGAATTCTCGAGGCCCCGAAAACTCAAGGTCGGACCACCTTCGCCGCCCTCGGCGGTGTGGTTGTAGACGACGTCGAGGATGACCTCGATGCCGGCGCGATGAAGTGCTTTGACCATGTCGCGGAACTCATCCAGGGGTGCCAGCGGATCGCTGCACGAGCTGTACCCGCAGTGGGGCGCGAAGAAGGACACCGGCGAGTACCCCCAGTAGTTGGTGAGCCCGGCCGGAGCGTCTTGCCAGTCGAACTGGAACACCGGTAGCAACTCGACGGCGGTGATCCCGAGGTCTTGCAGGTAAGGGATCTTTTCGATCAGGCCGGCATACGTGCCGCGTTTGGAATGGTCGAGACCCGAGCTGGGGCTCTTGGTGAACCCCCCGACGTGCATCTCGTAGATGACCGTGTCGGCAAACGGCCGGCGCAGGTGGGTGTCTCCCTCCCAGTCGTAGGTCGAGACATCGGCGACCACGCTCTTGAGCGCATGCCGGTCGTTCGGTCCCGGGCGGCACGCCTCGATTCGCCGGTAGTCCGACGGGGTGGCAATCGCCCGGCCGTAGGGGTCGAGCAGTACCTTGGTCGGGTCGAAGTAGAGGCCCCTGGACGGATCGGCGGCACCGTAAGCCCGGTACGCATAGAGCTGGCCGGGGCGCAGGTCGGGAACGAAGACATGCCAGTAGTGGTAGGTCCGGTGCGTGCGCGGATCGAGCCTGATGACCCGCGATGGCTCAGCGGCGTCGACGTGGTCGTACAGCAACAACTCCATACGATCGGCGCTGCGCGAGTAGACGGCGAAGTTCACGCCCTCGGGGACTACGAGAGCGCCGAGTGGAGAGGGATATCCGGGATAGTGGTCGGCCATGGGCACCTCTGGAGGGGCAATCCCATGGATTCTCGCGCGTTCGTCCGGCCGGCGGGCGATTCGCGAACTCAGCGCTGTCGGTCGAGAGCGTCGACGAGAGCGTTGAGACGATCTGCCAGTGCCCGGCCCAGCTTGTTCAGGAGTTCTTCGCCAACGGGATGTGCGGCCATCGGATCATCAATATCGGTCGCTTCCCGGTGGAACACCACCGCGGCGGCTGCCTGAGGCGCCGACGATGCTCCCGGCCGGGCCCCGTCGTCCCGGTAGGTGAGCGGGAACGACTTCTGCGAATTCATGCGGACGTCGAGGTTTCGGCGGGGGTCTCGTGGCGGGTGTCGGGCTCCCGGTCGTCTACCCGGACGACCAGGTAGTGATGGGCTTCGTCCAGCGCCTCGACTGCACAAGGCCCGCACAGGGGCTGGCGTTCGTAGATCACCAGCGCAGGTGTTCCGCACCTTTTGCAGAGCAGGTCGCTCATCGCCCGTTCCTCCGGTCGGCGAACTGCCAGCTCAGACCGGCCGCGGCAACCGTCTCGTCGACGACGACGGTCAACGGCGGTTGTCGGAAGAGGACGGGCTCCGCGTCGGCAATGGTGAGTCGAATGCCGGCCGGCGGGCTCGCCTTGATGCTGACCTGCCCGCAGATGCTGCAAACCTGGCGCTGGAGGTCGGCACCGACATTGTGAACGACAAAATCGTGGTCGTGTTTTGCGGACCGCTTGTTGGTCGCGAAGCGTCTGAACATGTGGCCTCCCATCGGCATTGATGGTTTCGACCACTGACCGCAAACCTCAAGGAGGGTTGTCACCGGCCTCAAGGGGACTAGTACCTCGGTTTTGGAGCCTTTCGTGCCCGCGTGTCAAGCAGGTCGGGCGAGCCACAACAGTTCAGATCAAGGCTTTGGCAAGCACCTCATCGATGGTGTCCACGATGTGGAAGGTCATTTCCTCGCGGCAGCTCTCGGGCACATCGTCGAGATCGACCTCGTTGCGGGCAGGAAGGATGACCTCGGTGAGCCCCGCCCGGTGGGCGGCCAGGACCTTCTGTTTCACGCCACCGATCGGCAGCACGTTGCCCTGCAAGGTGATTTCCCCGGTCATGCCGAGCGTGTTCTTCACCTTCCTGCCGGACAGCAGCGAAGCGAGAGCGGTGGTCATGGTTATCCCGGCCGAAGGACCGTCCTTGGGAACCGCGCCGGCGGGAACGTGGAGGTGGAACTTCCGTCTCAGGTCTGCCGGGTCGATGTTCAACTGATCGGCATGTGATTCGATGTACGACAGGGCGATCCGTGCCGACTCCTTCATGACGTCACCGAGCTGTCCGGTCAGTGTGAGTCCGGGTTCACCGTCCATGGCGGTCGCTTCGATGAACAGCACGTCGCCGCCAGCACCCGTCACGGCCAGACCCGTGGCTACGCCGGGAACGGCGGTGCGGTCCTTGGCCTCGTCGCGCCAGACCCTGGGCTTGCCCAGGTATTCCTTTACCTCGGGTTCGTCCACCTCGACCACCTCTGGCCGGTCTTCGCCGCGAGCGATCTTGGTCGCCACCTTGCGGGCCAATTTGCCGAGTTCCCTTTCGAGGGAGCGGACCCCGGCTTCCCTGGTGTACCGGTCGACGACTGCGGTGAGGGCCTCCTCCGTGACCACGATCTCTTCGGGTTCGAGGCCCGCCCCCCGGATCTGGCGGGGGAGGAGATGATCGCGGGCGATCGCAACCTTCTCGAGATCCGTGTATCCGTCAAGGCGGATGACCTCCGTGCGATCCAACAGGGGTGCCGGGATTGTCTCCAGCACGTTGGCGGTAGCGATGAAGAGCACATCGGAGAGGTCGACATCAAGCTCCAAGTAGTGATCCCGGAAGGTGTGGTTCTGAGCGGGATCGAGAACCTCCAGCAATGCGGAGGAGGGATCGCCACGCCAGTCGGATCCGACCTTGTCCATCTCGTCCAGCAAGAAGACCGGGTTCATGGTCTCGGACTCGATGAGAGCCCGCACGACCCGGCCGGGCCGGGCGCCAACATACGTGCGACGATGTCCGCGGATCTCGGCTTCGTCGCGGATGCCACCCAGGGCGACGCGGACGAACTTGCGGCCCAGGGCTCGCGCCACCGACTCACCCAGCGACGTCTTCCCCACGCCCGGCGGGCCGACCAGCAGCAGGATGGCCCCTTCCCGCAGGTTGCCGGCATTCTCCAGGCCACGGTCGCGGCGCAGCTTGCGGACGGCGAGGTGTTCGACGATCCGTTCCTTCACGTCGGCCAGGCCGGTGTGGTCGGCGTCGAGTACCGCCCATGCTTCATCGAGGTCCAAGCGGTCCTCGGAGACCGAGCCCCACGGCACGTCGAACATCGTGTCGAGCCACGTCCGGATCCAGGAGTGCTCGGGTGACTGTTCGGACATCCGCTCCAATCGGTCGATTTCTCTTTCCACCGCCTCGCGAGCCTTATCGGGGAGGTCGGCTTCTTCCAGCTTCTGGCGGTACTCGGAGGCGGCATCCCCCTCTTCGCCGAGTTCCTTCTTGATCGCCTCGAGTTGCTGGCGGAGCAAGTAGTCGCGTTGGGATTTGTCGATCCGTTCGGTGGCGCTGTCGCGCACCTTCTGGCGCAGCGTGAGATCGGCGAGCACCTCACCCATCCACGACATCAGTTTCCCGAGCCGCTCACGGATATCGAGTGTTTCGAGCAGCTCGACCTTCTGTTCGAGGGAAAGGTCGGGGGAGTAGACGGCCAGATCGGCCAGCCGGCTGGGGTTCTCGATGCCCAGAATCCGTTCGGCGACGCCACCCATGCCGCGCTGGTTCAGCACTTCGCCGACCACTGCCCGGTACTCGCTCACAAGGTCGTCGAGTGCTTCGTCGTGCACCTCGGCTTCGGGGTACTGCTCGGCGTCCACCCAGAGGGCTCCCTGGTCGTCGGTCCGTCCGGCTCCCACCCGGGCCCGGGCGAGGCCTTCAACGACCACGTTGCCGCCTTCCGCATCCTGGATCTGTGCGACGGTGCCGACGCCTGCATAGGTGCCGTTCACTTTGGGCACCAGCAGCATCAACCCGTCGGATTGCGCTGCAGCGGCTACTGCCGTGGTCCCTTCCTCGGTCTCGATCCGCAGGGTGACCACCATGTGGGGGAAGACCACGCCGTTGCGAAGCGGGAGTACGGGCAGGGTCAATTCTCTCGTGTCAGCCATCTCATGCCTCATTTCACCTTTGGTTTGACGTCTAACCGGAACACCGGGATTGGTATTCCCGCCAGAACCAGAGATCTGATAGTAAGGCACTCAAGTTCTTATCAGACCGAGCACTTAGCTTGATGGCCGTTCACGCCCCGAGCTTGATCACCATGACGACCACGGCCACCACCAGCACCGTGGTGTCGATCAAACCAAAGGTCCGCAAGCGGCCGTAGATGCGGTCGAGCTTGGCGACGTCCTGGGCTGCGTGGGCATCCTGGGCCTGTCTGCTCAACGGGGTGAAGACCCGGGCTCCAAAGACGGCGCCGATGAGCACGGCCAGGATCCCGATGACGACGAAGAGGTTCTCGAATTCCCAAGGTCCGTCGACGACCAGGAGTACGCCGCTGACGAGAACCAGGATGCCGGCCGGGTTGAAGACCACCTGCCCCATGCGCTCGTAGGCGCGCATGAAGGCACTGCCCGTCTCGTCGCTTGCTTGCCGGAGCCGCGGGGTCAGGAATCCAACGGCAACCCCGGATCCCAGCCAGGTGGCCGCCGCAAGAATGTGCACGACCAGGAACACGTCGCTCATGAGTACCTCCCTCTCGAGCCGAACAGGTTTCGACCCTAGCAAGCGGTCCTTCCTCTTGGCGGTGCGGATCGCGGTAGCTTGGCGGTCATGGAGGAACGATGATCACGATCGAGATCCCGGGACGGCCGGCGATCCGGCTCGAGTACCTGGTAACCGATTTCAACGGAACCATCGCCTCCGGCGGTCGACTTCTCGCCGGGGTGGCAGACCGTCTCGTGGCACTTTCCGGGCAACTCCACCTGACGGTTGTCACCGCAGACACGTTCGGGAGGGTTCGTTCCGAAGTGCAGAGCCTGCCGGTTGAGGTGACCGTTCTTTCGGCCGGCCAGGAGGACGTTGCCAAGGCCGCGCATGTTGATGGTCTCGGTGCGGATGCGACGGTCGCACTCGGGAACGGTCACAACGACCGTCTCATGTTGTCCCGGGCGGCACTGGGCCTGGCGATCATGGGTGCAGAGGGGGCAGCCGTCTCGGCCTGGCAAGCCGCCGACGCGCTGTATGCGGACGTTCGGGACGCGCTCGATGCGCTCCTCGATCCGCAACGGCTGGTGGCGACCCTGCGCAGCTAGGTCCCGCGGCCGGGCAGATCAATTCCAGATATTCACAAGTTCACAACCGGGTCGTCTTTGGCGTATGGTTGTCCTGTGTAGCGAGAGGGAGGAACTCGTGTTTCTATCAGCAGCGGCCACTTTGCCGGCCGGCGACATCGACCGGGCCCGGAAGTTCTACGCGGACGTGCTCGGATTAGAGGTTTCCGAGTGGGAGGCGGACGGCTCGATCAAGGTTCATGTTGGCGAGAGCTGGTTCGGTGTCTACCCGTCGCAGTTTGCGGGCACCAACCAGGCCACGGCGGTCGGCATCGGCGTCGAGGATATCGAAGCGGCGGTCGCGGCGCTTCGAGACCGCGGCGTTACGTTCGAAGAGTATGACTTCGGTGAATTCAAGACCGTCGACGGGATCATTTCGATGCCGGACGGCAGCAAAGGAGCCTGGTTCAAAGACACCGAGGGCAACATCATCGGTCTGAGCGACGCAGCCATGTAGCGCAGCACCCGCCTACGGGTGCAGGTGATGGAACAGAAACGCGAACACGTCTGCCGACTCGTCGATCAGCTTTGACGTTGGTTTCCCCATGCCGTGACCGGCCCTCGTTTCGATACGAACCAGCAGTGGCTGTTCTGAGGCTCCGCCGGCGGCGTACTGAACGGCCGCGGCGAGCTTGAGGGCATGCATCGGGACGACCCGGTCATCCGACTCGGCCGTTGTGATCAGCAGCGGGGGATAGGTGATGCCCTCGGCGACGTTGTGGTAGGGCGAATAGGCGAGGAGCCACCTGAACGCCTCCGGGTCTTTGCCGGCATCGCCGTACTCGACGGTCCAGTAGCGACCGGCCGTGAAATGCTGGTAGCGGAGCATGTCGGTGACGGGTACCTGGGAGATGACGGCCCCGAACAAGTCGGGTCGCTGCAGCATGGCCGCCGCCGTCAACAGACCGCCGTTGGATCCGCCCCGGATGCCGACTTGATGTGGCCCGGCCACACCATCGGAGATGAGCATCTCTGCACAGGCGAAGAGGTCGTCGAAGACTTGCTGCTTGTTGCCGAGCATGCCTGCTTCGTGCCAGGTTTCGCCGTCCTCGGAACCGCCTCGCAAGTTGGCAACGACCGCCACTCCGCCTGCTTCCAAGAAGGCCAACCGGGCAGGGTTGAACATGGGTGTGAGGCTGATGTTGAAGCCGCCGTACCCGTACAGCTCGACAGGGGCCGGAAGCTCTGTCGTGGCCAGGCGGATGACGAACATGCCGACTTCGGCCCCGTCGGACGATATGGCTTTCCGCCGTTCGACGATCACCCGCTCCGGCGGCACGGGTGGCGCGGCTCCGGCGAAGACCCCGGCGACGGTGCCGCTCCACTGCAAGGCCATCGGTGGGTGCAGAAACGACTCGAAACCGAGATAGAGGGACTCGTCCTGGAGGCGCCCGGTGAGTTCGGAGACGGTCCCTTCCCCCGGCAGATCGATGGAGCCGCCCGGGGTTCCGTCGAGTGCGTAGGTGCTGAGCCGGTGCGAAGCCTCGTCGAGGGTTACGGCGATCAGCCGGCCGACCGCGGCCCGGACCAGCTCGATAGGCCCGGGGCGCTCGCCGACGATCTCCTCAATCTGCTCCGGACGGTCGAGTGGCATCCGGACGATGCGCCCATTCGGGGCTTCGAGGTCGGTGTGGATCAGGAAGGCGTCGTTGTGGTGCGCGAGGAACGAGAAGAGAGCTTTGCCGGGCCGGGCCAAGCGGACCCAATCAGAGCTCCCGTCGCCGAGAGCCTGGTACAGCAATCCGTTCTTGTGTGAGGTGCCTTCCCACTCGCTCAGGACCAGGAAGCGGCCGTCGTCGCTGACGGTTGCGCTGTAACCGAGATCCGGTTCGTCGGGGTTGGCGAAGACCAGGGGATCGTCGGTCTGGGCCCTCCCCAGGCGATGGAAGTGCACGGCCATATTGCGCGACGGTTCCGTGGAGTCAGGATCATGGGCCGGGAATCTCGAGTAGAAGAAGCCATCCTCATGCCAGGAGATCTCAGTGAACTTGACGTCCCGGAGCTCATCGGCAAGGTCGCGGCCGGTTGCCACCTCCCGGACCCGGATGGTTTGCCAATCGCTGCCCGCCTCGGCCACCGAGTACGCCAGGAACCGGCCATCGTCGGAGAGCGAGGTCACGAGCACCGCCACGGCTCCATCCTCCGAGAGCGTGTTGGGGTCCAGCAAGAGCTGGTCCGGGCGGCCCGGCCGCCGCACGTAGAAGACCGGTTGATCCTGGAGGCCGTCGTTGTGCGCCCAGACCGCAACGCCGTTGCGAACGCTGGGAGCCCCGGTTCTGGGGATGTCCCAGAGGGACTCCATCCGCTCCCGCAGAGGGGTACGTTCGGGAAGTGATTCCAGGTACGGCAGCGTGATCGTGTTCTGATTGCGAACGAACGCCCTGGTTTCCGCTGAACCGGGCTCTTCCAGCCACCGGTAGGGATCGGCAACCAGGGAGCCGTGGTATTCGTCGACGAGGTCGGAACGCCGGGCAGCGGGATACGTGAATGTCATGGGCCGGGAGGCTACTCCGAACCCGGCGATGTCGCCCTCCCTCGAGGTGCGCTGTTCAGCCGGCCTCGCGGATCACTTTGGCGACCTCAAACCGGACCTGGAAGTCCGGGTCGGCGGCCATCGCGGCGATGCGGGTTCGACTGGCGTGGATGCCGAGATCACCGAGCGAGCGCACCGCCTTCCATCGGATCCACGCGTCGTCATCGTTGAGAGCTCCTTCGAACAAAGGACGAAGACGCTCATCTCCAGTGTCGGCCGCGGCATCGACGGCCGTTCGGCGAACGAGGCGGGACGAATCCGCCAGGCCTCTCGTGACGACGCGGTGGCGGACGTCTGCGTTGCTCGCTTCGAGCAGAACGGCAACGGCGATTCGTCGAATCCTGGGATCCGCAGCTTCCAACGCCTCCTCGAGCCGGGTTTGATCGTCCGGGTCGTCGGGGTCCAGCAAGTGCAGAACCTCGGGCCGGTCGGCACCAGACGTCCGGCCTGCTTCGTGCATCAGTTCCTCCCGGGTTCTCTCCGGACGATGGTGAGGAGCAACGGGGTCGGCGAAGAGTTCCACCACCAGCGCCAGCAGAGGCTCCAGCCGCTTCTCCCACGACGACCTCGCCGTGATGCCGATCGTTACGAAATTCCCGGCCACCATGACATCGGTGACGTCAGGTTCGGCGAACAGCCGCTGGACCCGCGTATCGGCCGGCTTGTTCGAGTCGTTGCGCCGGTACCAGGTCCCCGGAGCCGGTTCACCGCCCGTCGTGAACTTCACTTTGCGGGGGTGAGGGGTTGCCTCCGGCACCACCGGTCCGGCGAACACCCGCTCGAAGATGGAGGGTGCGGGCGTTCCGGCTCCGCCCGCCCACAATTCGAAGCGATCGTTCCGCATCCCGTACGCCAGGGTGATGCCCCCGCCCAGGTCGTGTTCCCACCAGCCACCCGTGAGATACGGTTTCACTACGTTGCTGAGTTCGTTCGCCTCCTGCATCGTCCACGCTTCCGTTGAGAAGAACCTGCGGAGCAGCGCCTTGAAAGGAAGCAGGCTCTCGAACGGCAGAGCGAGGGCAATATCGGAGGTGAGGTACGCAGAGGCGGTGGCAACCAGATCGTGTGCGGCGATGGTCCGGCGGGTTGCGTCGAGGTCGTCGGGCACGGCGTTCAGCGGCATAGGACGATCGTAGGCGCAACGCAAGCGGAATTGGCAGGTACAGTTTGCGGAGCAAGCCAGCGAGGTAGCGGCCATCGAAATCGCCAAGAAGATCCTCATCGTCGACGACGACAAGGTCTATACCAAGATTCTCAGCCGGTTCTTCCAGGAGCGGGACTTCACCGTGCTCACGGCCGAGGACGGCGTGCACGCGGCCTGGATCGCAGCCAACGAACAGCCGGGCCTGATCTTGCTCGACCACTACCTGCCCGGTTCGGACGGGCTCACCGTTCTCGGCCGTCTGCGGCGCGTCGGTGTCACCAGCGACATTCCCGTGATCTACCTGACCGGCTCGGATAGCGAATCTCTGGAGAAGAAAGCGAAAACCGACGGGGTCATCGCCGTTTTCCGAAAGGGCGATCTGGACGAAGACGAGTTCATGTGGACGATCAACCGGGTCTTTGGCATCAAGACCGCCCGGGAACGGTGGAAGACGTTCGAAACCCAGGATCAAGAGTCTGCACCACCCAAACCGCCGGGTGAACTGGCACCGCCGGAGATCCCGGACGGTTCGGACCCCTGGGCCTGAGTCGATAGGTGTTCGTCGGCCGCGGCGCTGGAGGTCATCCCCCGGCTGCTGACTAATCACTGACTAGTTTGATCCGGCATTCTCGAAACTATCCGCGAGGAATCGCCGGAATTACCGATGCGTCACCCGTACGACCGACTTTCGACGGGAGGCCATGGAAAGCCGGGAAGCCGCGAACGATCGGAAGACGAGCGCGACGATTCGTCCCATTGGGCCGGACCCGGTCTCGTCTGCAGGGTGTGCAAGTGGTGCGGCCGCGTGGGTATCGATCTGGGTGAGCCGCGCTCGACGACCAATCCGGAGCACGATCTCGGGGTCGATGCGCTTCTCTGGCCGACCGCCGCCGCGGTTCGCTGAGGCGTCGAGTCGCTCCGTCGGGAGCGGCAATTCGGGTAGATCTCACGCCAAGTAATAGCGCCGCTACTTTAAGTGGTAGAGCGACCGCTACAAGAACCCGGCCGGGGAAAATGCCAGGAACGATGCGGTACTGCGGGCGTTTTCTAGTTCGCCCGGTCGCGGACCATCGACATGCGGCGGGCCAGCCCCACCGGTGCACTGTGGAGGCCGAGAGCAACCGCAAACTCCGCGTCCTCGCGAAGATCGAGGATGATCTCCTCCCCTTCGGCCCTGATGTGGAAGCCATCATCCTGGGCGTTGATCCGGATGTCGCTCAGACTCCAATCCGCAATCTCGTTCTCTCCAGAGCGAAGGCGCAGCCGTTCATCCGTCAGGTCGATCACAACTCGGATGGCCGTATCGCGCTCGGTCCGGGTGCGAAGCACTCCTGCGAAATCCACGATGCCTGCTCCTTTCCCCACCAGGGTCTTGTTCCGTTGGTTCCAACATATCGCACGACGCAAGCTCGCAACGCTCAGATGGACAACGAAGACGATGGAGCAGTGGTTCCTGCCCGTTGGACTGTCTAGTTCGTTTGCGCTATTTGGGGGACATGCGGATGCCGCCATCCATCCTGATGGTCTCCGCGTTGAGGTAGTCGTTGCTGATCAGGTGGTAGGCAAGCTCCGCGTACTCGTCGGGACGTCCGAGACGTTTCGGGAAGAGCACCTGGGTTGCCAACGACTCCCGGGCTGCCTCGGGGAGACCCGCCAGCAGCGGTGTGTCGATGATCCCGGGCGCGATGGTGTTGACTCTGATCCCGAGTACCGCCAAGTCCCGGGCAACCGGCAGGGTCATCCCGACAATCCCACCCTTGGAAGCAGCGTAGGCGGCCTGACCGATCTGCCCGTCGAAGGCAGCCACGGACGCCGTATTGACGATCGCTCCACGCTGGCCGGACTCGAGAGGCTCGGTCCGGGCCATGGCTGCGGCCGCCAGGCGAATGGCATTGAACGTACCGATCAGGTTGATTTCGACGATCTTTGAGAAGAAACCCAGATCGAGCGGCTCACCATCCCGGTTGAGCGTGCGGGAAGGCGGGCCGACGCCGGCGCAGTTGACGAGAACCCGCAGATCGCCGAGACCGGCTGCCACCTCGACCGCTCCCTGGAACTGTTCGGCGACCGTTACATCGGCCTGGACGTACCTGCCCCCGATCTCAGCGGCAATCTCCCGACCGCCGCTTTGCAGGTCGGCCACCACGACGCGGGCTCCTCCGGCAGCGAGTCTCCTGGCGGTAGCCGCACCCAATCCGGAGGCGCCGCCGGTGACGATGGCTGAGACACCTTGAATATCCATACCTACCTCCACCCTCCCTGCTCTGGAAGCTAGCGAACCCAAGTTCATGCCACGCAGTCTGCCGGGCAATCAGGCGACGCCCTGCGCCATCGCAAAGACCATCGCTCCAACGAGGATCAATGCGGTCGTCGCCGTCACCGCCCAACGGCGACGATTGATACGGAACATCGGGGCGCCCATCAGCACGATGCTCCCGAAGAACAAGACGAGGTAGGGAGTGAGGATCTCCGGCCGGCGCGGCGACCGAAACTCCAGATCCCAGAGGTAGTCGAGGCTGAATTCGGCAGCCACGAAGAGCATGAAGCAGACCGGCCCGGCATAGAACAGCCATCGGCTGCCCGAGCGGATGAAACTCACCAGCGCCAGGCCCGCCGGCACCCCCAGCGCGATGATGACGGCGCCGAGGATCCTGTTGATGTCTGGATCGATGACGCGGGTGGCGAACCCGGCAGCCTGGAGAAGGTTGACCAGGTTGACCACCAGCCAGACGGTGGTCACGGCGCCTTTGGGGGCGGGAAGGATCGATGGTGTCCCTGGTCGCGGCGGAGCACGGTGCACACCCTGAGGCTACGCGGACTAGCTCCCATCGGAGTCGCTCCACCGGTCCGGTAGATTCGTTCCTACGAGAGGAACGCCATGCGGTTTTCGAGAAGCCTGCTTCGTTTCATCAAGCTGCCCCCCAGAATCCTCTACGCGTTGGGCCTGGGGCCGCTGTACGGGAAACTGGTACTGCTGCTCACGACAACGGGTCGCCGGTCGGGGCGCCGCAGAGTGACCCCGCTGCAATACGAGGAGATCGAGGGTGCGATCCACGTAGCGTCGGCCCTCGGGACTCGCGCCGACTGGTTTCGCAACATCATTGCCGATCCCCGGGTCGGGGTCAGAGTCCGTTCCCGCCGCTTCTCGGGGATCGCAGAGCCGGTTACGGACCGTACCCGGGTGGCGGACTTCCTGGAATACCGGCTGGCTCGACACCCGAGAATGGTTGGCGCCATCCTCAGGCGAGAGGGATTGTCGGCTCATCCGGATCGAGCGGAACTGGAGGACTATGCGGCCGGCCGGGCGATGGTGATCATCCGCCGGGTACCGGCACTATCCGAGCGCGGCGAATAGATCGACCGGGGTCCCGTCGGGATCGAGAAGGGTGGCGTAGCGCTGACCCCAGAAAGCGTCGAAGGGGGCGGCATGGCTGCGGTGACCGGCGTCGACGATTCTTCGGTACATGTCGTCGACTTCTGCCGGGGACTCGCACAGGAACGCAAGTCCCACGCGATGCCCACCGTTCGGTGCTTGCCAGGCTCCGATGCTGCGGACCAGCTCGACCGTGTCCCACATGATGCGGATGCCACCGGGAAGCAACGACTCCACGTGTTGCTCGGTTTCGGCTCCATCGGCAATGTCGAGGCCGAGCAGCCGGTAGAACGCCAGCGATGCGCGCATGTCCTCGACGACGATCCCCAATGCGTCGAATCGAACCATCACATGCCTCCTTCCGTCGTCCACATGTCAAGAGCGGGTTGCCCCGCGATGGGCCGCAGAACGACGCCGATCGTTTGGGAAGGGTCACAACTCGAGCTGGTGTGTGACGCTTCGTTTCTCCAGGTCGAATCCCAGGCGGCGGTAGAGGCGGTGCGCACCGGTCGGGCTGTCCGCGTCGACTCCGATCGAGGCATGGGTGAGCCCCTCCTGCCGGAAGCGTTCCAGCGATGCCGCGATCAGGGCGGACGCAATACCTCGCCCCCGGTAGTCGCGGTCGACTCCCAGCGTGCCGATCCAACCGTCCCGGCGGCCGAGCAGCTCCTCGTCGTCGGGGTAGACCTCGTTGAGGCTGTACCCGACGGCCTTGTTTCGGGCGATGGCAACGACACTGAGGTCGAGGCGCATTCCGTAGTCGGTCAGTCGCTTCTCCCAGGCGGCCTGATCGATCGAGCCCGATCCCCAGTGGTCGGCAAAGGCTCGATTGTGGAGCAGTCGAACCTCCTCCGACCGCCCGGGCTGCCAGGCCGTGATGTCGATTCCGGGCATTTCGGTGCGTTCGAGGGGAGGGTCGAGTGGTCGGAGGAGCTCATCAAACCAGCGAACCGGCTGGAAGCCGAAGCGCTCGTACAGATGCTGGGCGTCCGTCAACCAGTCCCAGGCGGCGGTCTTGATGAACCGTGGGAGATCGTGGCTGTACGCGTCGAGCACGGCTCGTGCACGATCGAGTTGCCAGGCAAACAGTGTCCGCCCGATGCCTCGCCCTCGCCATTCAGGGT
Organism: uncultured Actinomycetota bacterium; assembly: GCA_963707435.1. Lineage (GTDB taxonomy): Bacteria > Actinomycetota > Acidimicrobiia > Spongiisociales > UBA4744 > UBA4744. The sequence continues at coordinate 24,783 of CAVPPF010000007.1, forward strand.
CGACGCTTCCGAAGAGGTACGCCCGTTCGAGGCGCTCGCCGCTGGGGTGGTGCCACACCCGGCCCCACCCCACGGCCTGCTCGCCGACGGTGGCCAGGCGCAGGTCCTCAGCCGGGTCGAGGTGCGGGTCCTCGAAGATCTCGCGGATTTCCTCGATGGGAGTGACCAGCGGTTCCCGGTCGAAGACCTCGGATCTGCGAATCAGATCGTGGATCGTGGCCGCATCAGCGGCCGATACCCGCCTGAGCATCATGTCGTGCATAGCCGGGAATCGTACCGGGGGATGGTTCCCACCGTCGCCGATGCCTGCCCGGGCGCTATGGCTTTCTCGTCGGGACAACTATGGTGGTGCTGCCGGGAAAAACTGTCCCGGCGGCTCTCCTCCCGGATCGAGCCGACCCCCAACCGCAGGAGTACCGTGGCCATCGCCGCCGAACATCTCAACACCGCAACGTCATTCACCGAACTCGGCGTCGCCGACGACCTGGTCGATGTGCTCGTCGATGCGGGGATCACCGCCCCGTTCCCCATCCAGGCTCTCGCTATTCCGGATGCGCTCACCGGACGTGACGTGTGCGGGAAAGCAAAGACCGGGTCGGGCAAGACGCTTGCATTCGGTCTGCCGATCATCCAGAACCTGAGAGATGCCGAGAAGAATCGACCGGTTGCTCTCATCCTGGTACCTACCCGTGAGCTGTGTTCTCAGGTCACCGAAGCCCTCCGGCCGCTCGCTCGCGCCCGGGGCCACGAGGTCGTGGCCATCTACGGCGGCGTCTCGATGCAGCACCAGATGGATGCGCTTGCCCGCGGCGCCGAGATCGTCATCGCCACGCCGGGAAGGCTCATCGATCTCTACGAGCGCAAAGCGCTGGCGCTCAACGGGGTTGAAGTGGCAGTCATCGATGAGGCGGACGAGATGTCCGATCTGGGTTTTCTGCCGCAGGTCCGGTGGATCATGCGCGCCGTTGAGGGCAACCACCAGACGATGCTGTTCTCCGCCACCCTGGGCGGCAGCGTCGGCGCGCTCATCGACAGCTACATGCACGATCCGGTTCTTCACGAAGTCGCCTCAGACTCGGTGACGGTGGAGACCTCAGAACACCGGTTTATCCAGGTGCACCACATGGACAAGGCCAAGATGGCCGCCAGGATCGCGGCCTCGGCGGAACGGGTCCTGGTATTCGTTCGAACCAAACGGGGGTGCGATCAGGTTGCAAAGGATCTTCAGGACCTCGGCGTCGCCGCCCGGGCGATTCACGGCAATCTCCCCCAGGGGAAGCGGGAACGCATGCTGGCGGCATTCGCGGAAGGACACAGCAAGGTGCTGGTTGCGACAAACGTGGCCGCTCGGGGGCTCGACATCGAGGGTGTCGATATCGTCATTCACTTCGACCCGCCGGAAGACTCCAAGACGTACGTTCACCGTTCCGGTCGGACCGCTCGCGCCGGCGAAGAGGGCCTGGTGGTCACTTTCGTCGAATGGGACCAGATCGAGATGGTCCACAAGGTGCAGATCGAAGCCGGTCTCAGCGAACCGATCGTCAAGATGTTCTCCAACGACGACCGGCTCGATGATCTGACTGCCTGGGAAGCGCCCGAGAGCCTGGTCCGTCCGGAAATGAAACGCACCACCGTCCGCCCGGCGCGCGGCAGGCGCAGGCGACGGTAGGACCGTTCTACCGCTCCGCAGGGTCCGATCGGCCGCCGGGGATACCCGGCCGGCCCGGCTCGCCGTGGCGGCTCCCGTGCTTTCATTCAAGGAATCGGTCTCCAAGGCCGAAAAGAGGGGAGCACCAAACCAAGACTGGGCTGGGAGAGGGAGAGAACGTGACATCACCCCAAGGCACTTCCTGGCAATCTCTCGTTCGGGCCCGGATGCAAGAAGAGATCAACGAGTGGGTTGCCGAGGGCCGCAACGAACCTCAAACGGATCGCCCGCTCGTGCTCCTCGACATTTTGGGAGTCGTCAGCGATGCATCCAGCCCCGAGGCCGTCGACGGCGACGAGTCCGCACCAGCGACCGACGATGACGATGATCTCGCCATCCCGCCCCACATGCCGGCGCTCATCGCTCACCTTGCCGCGGTGGCCGATGTCCGGTGGAGTGCACCGCTCGATGACGATTCGAGTATCCAGCTGGCTTCCCTGCTGGGAGTCGAGCGGATACCCTCGATTTCGGCGGACGAGTACGGCCTGACCGAACCGGCCGCCCGAGAATTGCTCTGGAAAGCTGCCTCCGCCGGCCGCGCAACCTACCGCATCGAGAATGTGTCCAGTGAGTTGCCCTCCCGGCTGCCCGACAGCACCGTGCTGATCAACATCGCTCCGGACAAGGTGCTCCGGCCCGATCATCTTCCACCCGAACTCCGGCCGGCCTGACCCTGCTGCTCGGTAGCCTGGCAAACCATGCATGGTTTGACCCTGGATGGCATCGGTGCGATCACCTACCGGACAGACCTGGCCGAACCGGATCTCGAGCAGTCCTCCGATGCAATCGTTGCTGTGCGAAGAGCCGGTTTGTGCGGGTCGGACCTCCATCCCTACGAGGGAAGGGAACCAGTCCGATTCGGAGTCATCCCCGGACATGAAGTCGTCGGCGAGGTAGTTGCGGTCGGACCGGACGTTGCGGGCTTCTCGCCGGGGGATCGAGTCCTGGTCCCGTTCACCTCCAGCTGCGGAACCTGCCGGCCGTGCCGGGCAGGGTTGAGCGCCCGCTGCACGTCAGGAGAGCTGTTCGGCTACGGAGATCCGGTTGACGTCTCCAAGCCTGCCCTTCAGGGTGGTCAAGCCGAACGGTTGCGGGTTCCGCTGGCAGCCACGACGTTGATGCGGGTCCCCGATCGGATTTCCGACGAGTCCGCGATCCTGCTGGCGGACAACTACCCCACGGGCTGGTATGCCGCCGAGCGGGCGGGAATCGTTCCCGGCGAACCGGTCATGGTCGTCGGGCTGGGTTCGGTCGGGTTGTGTGCCGTGGTTGCTGCGCTGGCCATGGGCGCGGCGCCGGTGATCGCCGTCGATCCGGTCCCGGATCGACGGGACAGGGCCGGGCGGCTGGGAGCTCAACCGATTGCGCCGGGCGAGGAAGCGGCCGTCGACCCGGTCGGGTCGGTCATCGATGCGGCCGGGACGGCCACTGCGCAGCGTTTGGCGGTCCGGGCGTCGAGGCCCGGGGGGACCCTTTCCGTGATTGCGGTGCCAACGTCGGCCCGATTCGAGGTGACTCCCGTCGAGGCGTACGACCGCAATCTGACCATCCGGACCGGCCGGGCGCCCGTCCGATCCATCCTCGATCGGATCATGAACCGCGTGCTCGGGGGAGAACTGCCGGTTCCCGGTGACCTACTCGTGACGCACCCCGAGGTGCCGCTCCGTGACGGTGCTGAGATGTATCGGCGCTTCGCGGCCCGCGAGCCGGGGATGCTGAAGGTCGCCTTCGTTCCCTAGCCGCTCGTGCCCGCCACCTGCACGAACCTAGGCGGCCGATTGCATCCACAGGATGGCGAAGGTCAACGCATAGAAGAACGAGACTGTCGCTACCAGCGCGGCGGTCCAGACGGACAATGTTCCGTATCCGCTTCGATTGAAGGTCTTCGCAAGGGGGGCGGTACGAGGCCAACCGGTTCGCGTTCGCGGAGTTGGGTCATCGCTCACCTCCTCACCCCTCAACCTACGCCGAGGCGGGCTGCCGAAGGAGGGCCGTACGTCGCTACGTTCAGGCGCGCTTTCTAGCCAGTTTCCGTTCGCTTTCGGTGAGATACCGTTTGCGGACGCGGATGGCCGAAGGAGTGACCTCGACGAGTTCGTCATCGGCGATCCACTCGATGGCCGATTCGAGGGTTAGACGCCGGGGAGGCTTGAGCCGGATGGCTTCGTCGGAGGCGTGGGTGCGGATATTGGTGAGTTGCTTTGGCTTGGTGGGGTTGGCCGGCATCTCATCAGGCCGGGAGTTCTCTCCGAAAATCATGCCCTGGTACACCTCTTCCCCGGATCCGATGAAGAGCTCCCCGCGCTTCTGCAGATTGTCGAGGGCGTAACCCGTCGATGTTCCCTGGCGGTCCGAAACCATCGGCCCGCCCTGGCGGTGCGGGAGTTCACCTGCCCACGGCATCCAACCCGCATGATGTTGATGGACCAGGGCCGTGCCCCGGGTGGCCGTCATCAGCAACGATCGAAATCCCAGGAGTCCCCGGGCGGGTGCTGTGACGGTGACGATGGTGCGGCCCCGGTCTCCGGGCCGGAGATCGGTGACCTGGCCCTTGCGGGGGGCAACGGCCTGCGTGACGGTGCCGACGTGTTCGTCGGGAACGTCGACGACTGCCCGCTCGACCGGTTCGTGCGGTTTGCCGTCGATCTCGCGGATGATCACCTCCGGTCGGCTCACCTGCAGCTCAAAACCTTCCCGGCGCATCGACTCGATCAGCACGGCCAGCTGCAGTTCCCCGCTGTCCGGCTACTTCGATGATCTCGGGAGAAGCGGTCGGCCCGATCCGGATGGACACGTTTCCGAGTACTTCCCGTTCCAGGCGTTCGCGAATCTGACGGGAAGTCAGGAGTGAGCCGTCGCGTCCGGCCAGGGGCGAGGTGTTGACGCCGAAGGTCATCCGCAGGACGGGCTCGTCGACCGTGAGGCGGGGCAGCGGCTGCGGATCGTCCGGGTCTGCCAGCGTGTCGCCGATTTCCACTTCCGGGAAACCCGCCACGACGAAGAGGTCGCCTGCCGTCCGCTCCTCGACATCGATACGGCCCAGGCCTTCGAATCCCAACAGTTGGCCGAGCTTTCGCTTGAGGGGCGGTTCTTCCTCGTTGCTGTGACACAGGGCTATCTGCGTCCCTGCTCGCAGCGTTCCGTTGACTACCCGTCCGATGGCCAGCCGGCCGAGATAGTCGGATGCGTCCAGGTTGGTCACCAGCGCCTGCAGGGGAGCCAGCGGATTGCCGGCCGCGGCCGGAATGGTCTCGACGATGGCGTCGAGCAGGGGAGACAGGTCGTCTGTCTCTCCGGGGATGCCGACCCCGAAGATCGCCTTGCCATGCCGGGCGACGGAGGAGATGATGGGGAACTCGATGTGTGCGTCGGTTGCTTCGAGATCGAAGAAGAGCTGGTAGATCTCATCGACGACGGCTTCCAACCGGGCGTCGGCCCGGTCCACTTTGTTGACGACGACTACCGCCGGCAACTGGAGGTCGAGCGCTTTCGAGAGGACATACCGGGTCTGCGGCATGGGGCCTTCGGCAGCATCGACCAGCAGGAGCACACCGTCCACCATGGCCAGGGCCCGCTCGACCTCACCTCCGAAATCGGCGTGCCCGGGCGTGTCGACGAGGTTGATCTTGGTGCCTTTCCAGTCGATCGAGGCAGCTTTGGCGAGGATGGTGATACCCCGCTCGCGCTCCTGGTCGTTGGAGTCCATCACCCGGTCGACCCGCGCCTCATGCGAGCCGAAAACCCCGGCCGCGGACAACATGGCATCAACAAGGGTCGTTTTGCCATGGTCGACGTGCGCGATCAACGCCACGTTGCGGAAGGGGGTGCCCGACATGAAGAGCAAATGGTAGCCGGTTCCGGGACGATGAGGATTTGACGGGACACGGTTTCGTTGCCCCCCCAGATCTCGGGTGCTACTCGCCGATGTCCTCGTTCCACAATTCGGGCCGATTGGCGATGAAAGAGGTCATCATCTCGACGCAGGCCGGGTCGTCGACGATCTCCACCTCGACGCCCCGGGCCCGAACGTGCTCCTCAGGTCCCCGGAAAGTCCGGTTCTCGCCGACGACCACGCGGGGTATGCCGTAGAGCAGAATGGCACCGCTGCACATATCGCAAGGAGAAAGGGTGGAGTAGAGCACCGCCCGGCGGTAGTCCGCGGCGCGGAGACGTCCGGCGTTCTCGAGACAATCCATCTCGGCGTGGAGGATGGCGCTGCCGTTCTGAACCCTGCGGTTGTGGCCCTTGCCGACGACCACGCCATCGATGACCAGAACCGAGCCGATGGGGATGCCTCCCTCCGAGAGTCCGGCGCGGGCCTCGTCGACGGCGAGCTCGAGAAACGGGTCCATTTGCACATTCTGGCAGCGAGACCGGTCTATCCGCAGTGTTCAGGGGCCGTTGGTCCCTAGTTAGCCGCCCTGTTCATCGTCGAGGATGGGTTCATACGAAATCCGTCTCGACGGTCGGATGACCGTCTCGCACGTAGGGGAGAGCGGCAATGGCCATAGAAGCGCGCAAGGTTGTCCTCGAGAGCGTCGCCGATGCCTCAGGTCTGAAGGCTCTGATCGAGGAAGGAGTGTTCACCGCCGATGAGGTCGTCGCCGTCATCGGAAAGACGGAGGGGAACGGTGGCGTCAACGACTTCACCAGGATCCTGGCCGACCGGGCTTTCCGCGATGTCCTCATGGAGCTCGGAACCCGTTCCCTGGAGGTTGTCAAGGAGATCCCGATGGTCTGGTCGGGTGGAACCGACGGCATTCTCACCCCCCATGCGACGATCTTCGCCCGGGTGGCGGGCGAACCGGACCCATCAGACGAGCCGCGGCTGGCCGTCGGCTATGCCATGAGCGAGATCATTCTTCCCGAGGACATCGGCAGGCCCGCCATGGTCGAGAAAGTTGCCGAGGGAGTGAAGCGAGCCATGCACGAGGCGGGTATCGATGATCCGGCCGACGTGCACTACGTGCAAACCAAAACTCCGCTCCTCACGATGGACACCATCAACGATGCCAAGTCGCGCGGACACACGGTGGTCACCGAAGATCCACTCGAATCGATGAACATCTCGAACGGAACCTCGGGACTGGGGATCGGCTATGCGCTGGGCGAACTGGAGAGCGTTCCCACCGAACAACAGATCGGCCACGACCTGTCGCTCTTCTCCTCGGTGGCCTCGTGCTCTTCCGGGGTCGAACTGAACCAGGCCCAGACCGTGGTTGTTGGCAACGTGCGGGGCGCCGGCGGCCGCTACCGGATCGGTCACAGCGTGATGAAGGACGCCCTGGACTTCGAAGGCGTCTACGAGGCAATCCGGTCGGCCGGCCTCGACCTGCCCGAACGGGCCCGGTCCTCGGACATCGGTGGCCGGCTGGTCAACGTCTTCGTGAAGTGCGAGGCAGATCCGACCGCCAAGCTGCGCGGACGCCGGCAGGTGGCGCTCGACGATTCCGATGTCCACCACCATCGGCATATCAAGGGGGCCGTTGGTGGAGTGGTCGCCGCGGCCGTCGACGATCCGGCGGTGTTCGTCTCGGTTGCCGCCATCCACCAGGGCCCGTCCGGAGGTGGCCCGGTGGCCGCCATTGTCGATCTCGGTTGAGGAGGGAACTTGCCGGTTCGTGAACGCCAGGTTGGATTGAAGGCCCCGCCTGCCTCCCTGCCGGCAGCCGCCAGTCTCGGGGTGCGGCACATCATCGAAGGTCCCCGCCAACCCGGGGTTCTCCTGGGGGTGTCCTCCAATGCCGCGTGGCTGCAGGCCCGCGGCCATGTGCTGGTCCTGGGGAGCCGCGATGCCGTCCGGCTGCCCAACGGCATCGCGCTGACCGAACCCTCCCAACCGGTACGTTCTTCGGCAGGGGCGCGCTGCCTGGTCGGCGAAGGTGGGCTGGAAGTCGGCAACCTGCGAGCCGGTATTGTCCGCTGGTGGGATCCGCGTCCGGCCCTCGACCCGGTTACCGACACATCTGTGATGGCTCGCTGCGCCGATCCGCGAACGCACTTCGTGTGCGTCGATGACGGGGGCCTGGGCGAGGCCTTGCAGCGCAACGACGCTGCGGCGGTTCGTCATGCCATGTGCGGGCTGCTGGGGAAGGGTGAGGGCTTGACCCCCGAAGGTGACGACGTTCTGGTCGGTTTCCTGGCCGGTTTGCGACTCCTCGGGTCCGCCCTCAGCCGGGTGGGTGCCGGTGGTATGCAGGCTGCGATCGCCCCGATCGTTCTCACGGAGGCACCCTTTCGAACGACCGCACTGTCCGCCGCTCTCCTGCGGCACGCCGTTTCGGGAGAGGTGGCCGAGCCCGTGGCCGTCTTCCTCCAGGCCCTCACGGGACGCGGCGGGATGAAGGAGGCCACCGACGGTCTGCGCACCATGGGGAATACATCGGGCATCGCGACGGCTTGCGGCGTTCTGCTGGCGGCGGACTTCCTGACCGAAGGGATAGGTGTGTAGATGGACAGCGTTGAGGTCCGGCGGGGTACCTACCACGACTCGGTCCGCTTGATGCAAGCGAGCCGTGCTCTCCAGCAGGCCCAGGGTGTGGAAGAGGCGCTGGTGGCTATGGCGACCGACCTCAATCGAGAGCTGCTGGCCGGGATGGGATTCGATCTTGCGGCGCTCGGCGAGGCAGGGCCCAACGACCTCATCGTGGCCGTCCGGGCGGTTGACGACCAGGCCGTTGCTCATGCCCGGGACACCCTCGAGACAGCACTGATCGCACGGGCCGAACACGACTCGGGAATGCTGGCCGCACCGCCCGCCCACGTCGTCGGCTCGGCTGCGAACGGGGCCACGCTGGCGCTGATTTCGGTGCCGGGCGAGCATGCGTTCGTTGAGGCCATGGACGCACTGGATCACGGGCTCCACGTGATGGTCTTCAGTGACAACGTTTCGATCGAGCAGGAAGTGACCCTGAAGACTACGGCAGAACGGTTGGGACTGCTCGTGATGGGGCCCGATTGCGGCACGGCGATCGTCAACGGGGTTGGGCTGGGCTTTGCCAACGTCGTGCAGCCGGGTCCGGTCGGTGTGGTTGGTGCTGCCGGCACCGGTATCCAGCAGATCTGCGCGCTGCTCGACGAGGCGGGTGTCGGGGTGCGGAACGCGCTCGGCACCGGTGGCCACGATCTCTCCGTTGAGGTTGGGGGACGCTCCACCCTGCAGGGACTCGCAGCACTCGACGGCGATCCCAGCACCGAGGTGCTGGTTGTGGTGTCCAAACCTCCTGCCCCTGAAGTGGCGGCCAAGGTCCGGGCCGCGGCCGCCGCCTGTGCAACACCGACGGTGCTGGCCTTTCTCGGCGAGGAGGGCGTCACGCTGGAAGGGGCCGTGGGCCGAACCCTGGACGTGCTCGGCCGGAAACGACCGGTGTATGCCTCGTGGTCCGCCGGACACGCCGATCATCGCCCCGGGGTCCTGCGAGGTTTGTTCTCGGGCGGCAGTCTGAGCAGTGAAGCGGCCCGCCTGGCCGCCGCCTCCCTGGGGAAGGTCGGCACAGACGAAACGGCGGAGGGCCATACGGTCGTGGACTACGGAGAAGACCAGTACACGAGCGGCAGGCCCCACCCGATGATCGACCAGCGACTCCGGTTACAGCGTCTGGAAGCGGCCGGTCGCGATCCCGATGTTGGCGTCATTCTGCTCGACGTGGTGCTCGGGCACGGGGCCCATCCCGATCCTGCGTCCGAGCTGGCGCCGGTGATCGCGGCCGCCACCGCAGCGGGGGCGGCTGTGGTGGTTTCGCTGTGCGGCACCCGGGGCGATCCCCAGGGTCGCGACCGGCAGGCGGAACTCTTGCACGAAGCGGGCGCCTCGGTGTGGCTATCCAATGCGGCTGCGGCCGAACACGCCATCTCGCTCGTAGAAGGAGGTGCTCGATGAGCCGACTCGATCAGCTCCTCGACGCCGAACCGGTGATCGTGACAGCCGGCATCGAGGTGCTGGCCGGCGCTCTGGAAGCGCAGAGCGTTGCGGTGCGCAGGACAGAATGGAAGCCTCCGGCGGAAGGTACGGAGGCGGCCCTCGCCGGGCTGGCGGCGGCTCCCGAGGTAGCGCAAGCGAACCGGTCGGCGATCGAGCGCATGCTCGCCGTCCGCCCGCACTTGATCGATGTGGTTCCGGCTGCTCAGGTTGTTCCCGGACTCACGGCACGGACCTTCCTGCACGCCGGTCCGCCGCTCGCCTGGGAAGCGGCCAGTGGACCGATGCGGGGTGCCCTCATCGGTGCCATGCTCTACGAGCATCTCGCCGAGACCCCCGAGGAGGCGACCTCCAAACTGGCAGGCGGCGAGATCGAACTCTCGCCCTGCCACCACCATCAGTCGGCAGGACCGATGGCGGGGGTGATCAGCCCATCGATGCCCGTCCTGGTGGTCCAGGACCCGGACACCGGGGGAGTCGCCTATTCGACGCTCAACGAAGGGCTCGGCAGGGTCCTCCGGTACGGCGCCTTTGCCCCTGAAGTCATCGATCGTCTTCGCTGGATGGACCAGGTTCTGGGGCCGGTCGTCGGCGATGCCCTGCGACGGAGCGGACCCGTCGATCTGCGTTCGCTGATTGCGCAGGCCCTGCAAATGGGTGACGACGGCCACAACCGCAATCGAGCCGGAACTTCGTTGTTCCTCCGGACTATCGGGGCGGCGCTGATCGAAAGTGACGTGGCGTCCGTCGCCGATCGTTCGGCCGTCTATGCCTTCATCGATTCGAACGATCATTTCATGCTGAACCTGGTGATGGCGGCAGGCAAGTTGATCGTCGACGCCGCCTCCGGAGTTGAGCACTCCAGCCTGGTTACGGTTATGGCCCGCAACGGAACCGAGTTTGGGATCCGGTTGTCGGGAACCGGGGAGCGGTGGTTCACGGCGCCCGCTCCGATCGTCGACGGCTTGTTCCTCGGATCGTTCACTGCTGCGGACGCCAACCCCGACATCGGCGACTCGGCAATAACCGAGACGATCGGCCTGGGCGGTTTTGCCATGGCCGCGTCTCCGGCCATCGTCGGATTTGTGGGTGGTACGGCGACGGGCGCCGTGCAGCGGACCCTGGCCATGTACGAGATCACCATGGCGGAACACCCGTCCTATCAGATACCCATTCTGGAGTTCCGGGGCACACCGACCGGAATCGATGCCATCCTGGTCGCCCGGACCGGAGTTCGGCCTCAGATCAACACGGGTGTGGCCGGCAAGGAGCCGGGTGTGGGGATGGTGGGGGCCGGATTGGTCGAAGCGCCGATGGCGTGTTTCGTCCAGGCGGTCAACGCCCTGGCCGAGGGACTACCAGCCTCCTGATGGAGAGACCCCACCGTGATGCCGCGCGGTTTCACCCCGAACGCGTAGTTTTAACAAATCGACAATCAAGGAGTGTGGCATGACGATTGCCCAGGTATTTGATTACCGGCTACCCGGAACACTCGATGAAGCGGTCCACTTGCTCGCCGATCATGGTGGAGATGTTCGGGTGCTGGCAGGCGGCACGGACCTGGTGGCCTGGTTGCGAGACGAGGCGCTAGCTCCCGACCTGCTGGTCGATATCAAAGGCATCGGGGGCCTCGGCGACATCGTCGACGAAGGCGACGCGATCGCCATCGGCTCGCTGGTCACATTCACCGATGTCATCAACTCCGATCTGGTCGAAGCCCGGCTCCCCATGATCTCGGAGATGGCGGCCACCGTTGCCTCCACCGGTATCCGCAATCGAGCCACCCTGGTCGGCAACATCTGCTCGGCCGTTCCCTCCTGTGATGCGGGGCCCCCGCTCCTGGTCTGCGGGGCGGTCGTCCACACGTTCGGGAGCAAGGGCACCCGCCAGATTCCTATCGACGAGTGGTTTGTCGGTCCTCGCCGGACGGTCCTTGCCAACGACGAGATCGTGACGAAGGTGGTGGTCCCGATTCCACCCGGCGGGCACGGCGCTGCCTACATGCGGCTGAGCCGGTACGAGGGAGAGGACCTCGCGCAAGCCAGTCTGGCGATCCTGGCGCCGTCCGACCATCGTTTCCGGCTTGCCTTCGGGGCCGTAGCGGCAACACCCGTGCGGGCCCGGCGAATCGAGTCGCTCCTGGAAGGGAAGGCGCTCACCCCGGAGCTGGTGGCCGCGGCCGTGGCGCTCGTGCCGGAAGAGATCGCACCCATCACCGACATGCGTGCCTCGAAGGAATTCCGGATGCGGATGTCCCAGGTGATGTTGCAGCGAGGTTTGAAAGCGGCGGTAGAACGTCTGGAAGGCAACGGGCCTTCCTACGGTACGAACTTGATGTAGGGGGACGCATGCGAACGGATATCTCGGTAACGGTGAACGGCGAACCATGGTTGCTGACCGTCGAATCCAACGACGTGCTCCTCGAGACGCTCAGGTCGAAAGTGGGTGTCAAGAGCCCCAAGATCGGATGCGAACGCGGGGATTGTGGCAGCTGCACGGTGTTGCTGGACGGCCACACGGTGCGCAGCTGCCTGGTGCTCTCCGTCGAGGTCGACGGACACGAAGTGGTGACGCTCGAAGGTCTGCATGACGAAGGGCTCACCGAACTCCAGCAGTTCTTTGTCGATATGAACTCATTCCAGTGCGGCTTCTGTGCGCCCGGCATTGTTCTGGCGGCGGCCGAACTCCTGGACGAGAACCCCAAACCGACCCGGGCCGATGTTCAGGAGGCAATCGGCGGGAACCTGTGTCGGTGCACGGGATACGACCCGATTATCGACGCCGTTCTTGCTTCTGCCGAAAGCGCAGGGAGGGGAAACCGATGACCACGCTGAAGCCTTTCGAGGAGCAGAGCACCCGCGACCTCGATTTCGTGGGAAAGTCAACCGTTCGGATCGACGGCCTGGAGAAAGTCTCGGGTGCGGCCCGGTACGTCGACGATCTGGACTTCGGCCCCGACCTCCTGCACGCCGAGATCGTCGAGAGCCCCTATGCCAACGCCCGCATCACCGGCATCGATACTTCCGCCGCCGAAGCAGTTCCGGGCGTCACCAAGGTGCTCACCGGGAAGGATTTCCCCTTCACGTTCGGCCTGTACATGAAGGACCGGTACGTGTTCGCCCAGGACCGGGTCCGATTCGTCGGCGAGCAGGTTGCCGCAGTCGTCGCCCGCGATCCCAAGGTGGCCAAACGGGCGGCCAAGCTGGTCAAAGTGGACTACGAAGAGCTCACTCCGATCTTTGACCCGATGGAGGCTCTCGAGCCAGATTCAGGACTCATCCATCCCGACCTCGGCAACTACCCCCACGTTCCATGGTTCTACCCGCACGACGACACCAACATCGCCCACTGGCGCAAGACCCGCAAGGGCGATGTGGAACAAGGTTTCGCCGAAGCCGACCTTGTGCTGGAGGGTGAGTACAAGGTGCCGAGGTACGCGCATTGCGCCATCGAACCGCATGTCATCGTGGGGCTCTACGATCAGTCGGGTCGTCTGACGATGTGGTCGGCATCACAGTCGCCCTACACCCAGCGTCACTTGTTTGCCGAGGCGCTCGCACCTCTCGGCCTGACCCACAAGGACGTCCGGGTCATCACCCCGTACGTGGGTGGAGGATTCGGCGGGAAGGCCGGCGTCTCCATGGAAATCATGGGAGCGGCGATTGCGACGGCGGTGAAGGGACATCCGGTCAAGATCCGGTTCACCCGCGAGCAAGAGTTCTACAACACGTACCAACGCCAGGGGATGGTGGCCCACATCAAGATGGGCGTGAAGAACGACGGCACGATCACCGCCCTCGAGCACATCATGAACTGGGACGCGGGTGCCTACGTCGAATACGGCGCCAATGTGGTCAACGCTGCCGGTTTGTCGGCCACGGGCCCCTATCGCGTGCCCAACGTGTGGATCGACTCAAAATGCATCTACACCAATCTTCCCCCCGGCGGTCCCTACCGGGGCTTCGGGTACTCAGAATTCATGTTCGGACTCGAATCGCACGTCGACCGCGTCGCCGAAGCGATCGGAATGGACGCGGTCGAGTTCCGAAGGAAGAACGCGATTGTCGAGGGCGACATCCTTGCGTACGGCGCAGAGATGAACCCGTCCGGCTTGATTGAAGCCATCGATCGCACTGCCGCTGCTATCGAGTGGGGGAAGAAGGAGATCTCTGACGATCCCAACAAAGTGATCGGCAAGGGTTTCGCGGTGTTCTGGAAGGCGCCCGCCATGCCGCCCAACGCCTCGTCGGCGTCGTTCCTCAAATTCAACGAGGACGGCAGCATGAACATCACCGTCTCCGGCATGGAGCTGGGTCAGGGCTATCTGACTGCGATGGCTCAAATCGCCGGGGAGGTCCTCGCGGTGCCGCCGGAGAAGATCCGGGTCGAAACACCGGACACCGACCGCAACCCGTACGAATGGCAGACGGTTGCCTCGCACGTGACCTGGAGCTGCGGGAATGCCGTCCATGCGGCCGCGGTCGAGGCCCGGGAGAAGATCTTCGACGTGGTGCATCGCGTACACGGCTACGAAGAGGAGTCGCTGTATCTCGAGGATGAGAGTGTCCGGTCCAGCACCGATCCCGATTTCAAGCTCCCGCTGAGAGCTTTTGTGATCGACGGGCTCGAGTCCGCGGATGGCACCTTCAAGGGCGGGCCGATCGTCGGGTCCGGCAAGTTCATGCCCGAGTTCACCTCAACTCGTGCCGATCCGGAGACCAGCCAGGGAGGCCATCCCAACGTTCACTACACGGTGGGGGCGGCGGGAGTCGTCCTCGAGGTCGATCGCGAAACCGGCAGGATGACCGTGAAGAAGGTCGCCTTGGCCGTGGACGTCGGCAAGGCCATCAACCCCAGCCTCATCGAGGGACAAATAACCGGCGGCATCGTCCAGGGCCTAGCCACCGTCCTCTACGAAGACATGCGTTTCAGCGACAAGGGCAAGCTCCTGAACGCCAACTTCACGGACTACAAGATCCCCACGTCCCACGACATCCCCGAGGAGACGATCCCGATCATCATCGAGACGGCTCAGCCGGATGGCCCGTTCGGGGCCAGGGGAGTGGGTGAACACACGATGATCCCGGCCGCCCCGATCATCGGCAACGCGATCAAAGACGCCCTGGGCATACGCATCGAGTCGATGCCGATCACCGCCGAGAAAGTGGCGCTGGCGATCATGAACGAAATGGCAAACAAAGGAGACGAGAAGTAATGGCTGTTGACCTGGAGAAGATCCTCCGTCCGGTAGACAACCCGCTGAAACCGTTCGAGGCGAAATACATGACGCTGGCGAGCGGCGAACACATGGTGATCCGGCAGATCGACCGGGATGAGATCCCGGACATCCTCCCGTATCTCGAACCCATGCTGCACGTCGAGCGGGACTACTACGACGTTGTGTGCGCCCGCATCTATTCCGAGCTGCTGGCCCACTACCGGTACCGGGCTCAGGACGAGTATGTGCTCGTCGTGCAGATCGACGGGGAACTGGCGGCGGTTGTCAACGGACGCCAGGTCTCTCCCGATTTGGGCATGTCGCTACACACCATTGCCCTGCGGCGCGGACTCCGGGTCGGAGCACACGCCTTTGCCGCCAAGATGGAATACCACATCGACATCCTCGGCCACAAAGAGGTGTTGATCGTGGCCGAATCACCCATCGGTTTCCGTCGCTGGATGATCGAGTATCAGCTCGAGAAACGTTTCGAGACCGCCCATGAATTGGGTGGGGTGCCGTCCTGGGCGCTGACCAAAGAGCTGTTCGATCGGGCTCGTTCGACTCTGGTTGTCGGGCGCCGGCCGGTTCCACCGGAGATTCTCGCCAAGGCCGAGGCCAAGATCCTGCCTCCCTCGGATCCTCCGACGCCTCCGGCGGACCTATTGGCCGCTACTCGCTCGATGTACGACCCGACGGCGACCGCGCTCATTTCGCAGCGCAACCTGCTGGGTGGGGAGGCCGACCATGCGTAACGTCTACGTGGCGGGAATCGGGATCACCACGTTCACCAGGCTGGAGTATCCCCTCTCGGAGATAGCGGCCTACCCGTCGATGATGGCCCTGAAAGACTCCGGGATCACCGATGTCGATCACGTCTACGTCGCCAACATGGGGAGTGCCCGGGTCAACCACCAGACGGCCCTGGCCAGTGCGGTGGTCGACAGTCTCAGTCTGACTCCGGCCGGGGCGGCGGTAGTTGAGAACGGTCCGGCCTCGGGAGCGTCGGCCATCAAGGCCGGGTTTGCGGCGGTTGCGTCCGGCCTGCACGACGTCGTGCTGGTGGCCGGAGCGGAGCGGATGCGGGAGGTCAACGGCCTCGAGGCGACCGACTTCATCGCCACCCTCACCCACCCGCTGGCCGAATACATCTACGGGGTCACCTTGCCTGCGCACGCGGCGATGTTCACCCGTTTGTACATGGAGAAGTACGGCGTCACCGAACGTCATCTCGCCATGGTGGCCGTGAAGAACCAGAACAACGCCATGTTGAACGAGTTCGCCCACCTCCACCAGCCCATAACGATCGAGGGCATCCTCGACTCGCCCGAAGCCATGACGAACAACCCCTACGTTGCGGAACCACTCCGGTTCTTCGACGCCTGCCCGGTTTCCGACGGGGGAGCGGCCGTGATCCTGGTTTCGGAGGAGGTAGCCAAGACCATCGACCGCCCGCTCATACGTCTGGCCGGTATCGGCCAGGCCACGGACACCCATGCCGTGCACGAGCGAGAGGAGCCGACCGATTTGCTGGCCGTGAGAAGGGCTGCGGCCACGTCGTTCGCAATGGCCGGGTTCACTCCGCAAGACGTCGATGTAGCCGAGCTCCACGATGCCTTCACCATTCTCGAGATCGTCGAGAGCGAAGAGGTCGGGTTCTTCCCCAAAGGCGAGGGACACATCGCCCTCGAAAAAGGGGAGACGGCTTTGGACGGTCGCCTGCCGATCAATCCGTCTGGAGGCCTGAAGGGCAAAGGGCATCCGGTCGGCGCCACCGGCGTTGGACAGGCCCACGAGATCGTAACCCAGCTCAGAGGCGAAGCCGGCGAGCGCCAGGTGGACGGCGCCCGGGTCGGGTTCACCTGCAACTTCGGCGGATTCGGCAACAACGTTGTCTGCCTGACTTTTGTGAGGGAGGACTGATGGCCACCAGGGAGATTTACGCCTACCAGTGCAAGAAGTGCGGTCATCTGCACTATCCCTTCCGGATGGTCTGCAAGGAATGCCGTCAAAACGACTTCTTCGAGTTCGATATCGTGCCGCTCCCGAAGAAGGGCAAGCTGCTGACGTTCACCAAGGTCTACAACCTGCCCGGCGAGTTCGAGGTGGCAACGCTCGGGCTGGGCATGGTCGAGTTGGAGAACGGCATCCGGATGACCGGCCAGCTCGAGGTAGAAGATCCCAAGATCGGGATGGCCGTGCAAGGCACCGTGAAGGTGGTTCGGAAGAGCGCCTACGACAAGTTCTACGGGATGGTGTTCACCGCTGCATAGTGACGCCTTCCCTCGTGGCAACGCGAAGAACGTCCGGCGATAGCCGGACGTTCTCTTTGACAATCGCGTTGGTATCCCTGCTACTTCGGGTTGACGCGGGTCAGGTAGACCCCGGCCATGTCGTCTTCTTCTTCGCCGCCTTCAATCCCCATCTTGGCACTGACCACCAGCCAGTTGCCGCGCAGGCCCTCGCGCTCCAGACCCAGCTCGGAAATGGTCGAGCCCTCCGGCGCCTCGGGATCGAGTGCCCGCCCGTCCATGGTGGTATCGAGGACGGTCTCGACAGCCTGCCCCTGCCCCGGCCCTCTCGCGAGGTAGATGCCGTCCACCGCGCCCGTCGCTGGCCTTGAAGGCGGTAGTGAAGGTCGCGCCCGCCCCGCCCGAAACGGCAATGAAGGCCGAGGAGCGCCAGCGGACTTGCTCGCCATCCTCTTCGGCGCCTTCCTCCGCGTGGCCGCTGTTGCCCACGCACGGGGTTCTGCCCGAGTAGTTCCAGAACAGGAACTCATCGAATGGCGCACCTGTCTTCGCCACCATCCGCGTGCGGCCCGTGTCGATGTCGTGGACAAAGATGCCCTGGTTGACCGGCACCTCTCTGTCCTGATAGCAGTCCGTGCCTTCGCATGTGCTGTTCGGGTCTCCCAGCGTCTTGCCCGTGTCTTCGCAGACCAGCTTCCTATTGCAGTAGGCAATGCGGTCCCGGTTGCCTTCCGTCGGGCAGTAGAGGCGCACGGTCTTGGTCTCTTCCCCCCAGGCGCCCCAGAAGCCCACGAAGCGTCCGTCGAACGCTCCCCCCTCGCCGAGGCCGTTGAAGGTGTACTCGGCCGATTCGCCGGGAACCGGTCCGCCGATGCCGACGAGGGGGGTGAGCCGCTGCTTGGATTTCATCTGCGCCAGGTAGAGGCCGCCCAGTTTCGGGTCGTTCTCGTCGTCGAAGCCTGCGAACACGATCTTCTTGCCGGCGGCGCTGGGCGGGGCGGTGGAACCGAACACCGTGTTGGTGCCCGGGATCAAGGTGTTCATGTTGTTGGCGATGAGCACCACAGGCGAGTTGCCGCCGGCCTCGCCGTTCGCCAGTTTGCGGTAGTACACCCCGGTCCTGGCATTGCCGGCCGCGTCCGTGTAGTTGCCCTTGAACACGATGGTGTCGCCCTGGGTCACCGACGGCGACCCGGGGAATACGTCGAAGGGGATGCCCGGGATTTCGGGGACCTCGAAGAAGGAGAATTCCGGGACCGCGCCGAGTTTGGCGGCGCCGGTGATCAGCCGGCCGAAGGGGTTGGTGTAGATCCCCGTGGTCCCGACCCGGGTCTCGTCGCTTTCGTCGGGCCAGTAGGAAGTCCACACCGGCTGATGGTTGCCGCGAGTGGCGATGGTGTCCGAGCCCATGTCGATCCGCGGAAAGGACGGGGTCTCGACGAACGTAGTCCGAGACGGGTTTGTCGGCGGGTAAAGCGTATTGTTCGGCTGGGGAACCTCGGTGGTCCGGTCGAGGATGCTGACGATCGGGCTGCCGCCGACAGCCATGTCGCGGGTGTAGATGCCGTGGGTCGGCCCATGCCCTCCGCCCGTCTCGTCCCCGCCGCCGCCACCGCCGCCACCACCACCTTCGCCGCCCCGGCTGCGCGCCCGGATGACCACCAGCCCGTTCACATTCACCGAGGGCTGGTTGTAGCTGTTGAAGTTGCTTCTCCTCGAGCGGCGGCATCAGGTCGTTGTTGTTCACCACCGTGACCCAGTCGAACCCGGCACCGGGGGCCGTGACGGCCGGTCGCTGCATCATCGACCGGCGTCTGGAATGCGCCGCTTCCTACGACCAGAGCCATCACTGCCAGCATGACCCTGGCCAGACCCGATTTCGTGTGTTGTCGCGTGACCCGATTCATGATTGCCTCCCACTCGCTTGGATGCTCCAAAGTTCCCGGGCCGATTCGTGGAGGGGGACGGGACGGTCGTCCCGTCCCCCCTCGAGCTGTTCCGGCTCGCGCCGGATTGCCGATCGTGGCCGGTTACGCTGCCACCACCACCGCACCGGTCACCTTGACGTTGCTGACCGCGGTGACGGTGTTGTTGCCGAGGTTCACGTCGTCCTCGACAGAGTCGGCAACCGCCGTCCAGTCGATCGTGGTCCGTTCACCAAGGTCGATGGTGAAGAACTGGGTAAAGCTCTCGCCAGCGCCCGCCGCGAGATCGGTGAACTCAAAGGTCCACGGAGAGCCTTCGATGGACACCTCATTCTCGGCATGGCGGTCACCGTGACGGTGCCCGAGGCTAGGGCAGGACCGGCGTTGGCGACGGTCACGATGAACTCCCTGCCCTCCGAGCCGTCCACCATTTGCCTGGGCACCTGCAAGCCGGACACATCGCTGATCGAAACGTCAACGAAGGTTCCTCCACTGGATGTGCACGGCACCGGGGTCTCGAAGCCGACCGGCACCGGGTTGGTGTGCATGAAGTCGATCACCGCCCGGGTGTCATCGGCCGCCTGGGCAAAGCCGCCGATGTTGCCGCCCGCAACGGATACACCGAACACGGCGTCCAGGATGGGGCCGTACACGATCCCGAACGTTGGCGGTTCAGCGTTGATCTGACCCAGATACTCGAACCAGCCTGCCTCGGGAGCGATCTCGGGGATGTAGGCCGGATCGGGCAGCGCCCCGAAGTTCGTTTCCACGGTCGTAGCTATAGTCGCCGAAGTCCAGGAAGCACTTCTCCACCGGCTGGATTACGCCCTGCACCTCTTCCCTGTACGTCTCGCATATCTTGGGTCAAGGATGGTCAGCATCTCGTCCAGACCCATGATCTGGTTGAGGTAGGCCACCATGTCCACGTTGACCCCACCGGACTTGTCGGAGGCGGCGCCGAGGCCCCTGGCCGCGGTGTCGAGCATGTCCGTCTTCACCCGCGGCAGGGAAGTCCCGATCGTGCCCGTCAACATCAGTTGCCGGTAGATCGCCAGGTTCTGCAGCGGCGAGTCGATGGTGCTCGTCGTGACCTCGTCACCTGGGCAGGTGCTGGCTACCATCCGGCCGGCGGGATCCAGGCTGGTGCTGTCGGCGATGGCCAGCTTCGTGACTACGTCCTCCAACTGGGACACGAAACACGTCCTCGGGCGAGCGCGCCTCGTTGATACGGCCGAAGTCGACCTCCTGCGTGTACGTTGCGAAAGCCGCTTCGACTGCCGCAGTTGTACTGATCAACGGGAATCAACCACACACCGTCTACTTGTGTGTTTTTGTCGTTGGGGTAGACCACCCTGCCGTCGGTCGGTGGATCCCAAGCCACATCTCCAATATTCAAGGCCGATATCGGCTGCCAGCACAGTCCTCCGTCGACCAGTTCGCCGGTCTCGGGATCCGGCACCTGAACCGCCGCGGAGGGGATGGGGACACCGTCGGCATCGCGATAGAGGATGATGAGGTCCCCGTAGTCCGGGGTCCCGCCTCCGGGGCCTTTCCCATCCGGCGGCCCCGGCACCCCACCGGGTGCGGCCGCAAGCGGGTCGGGCGCCAGCGCACCGGTGCTGAACGCGACCACGCTCCCCAAAATCATGACAAATGCGAAAAGAACCGCTTGCTTCTTCATGACCACCCTCCTCCTGTTGATCGCCTCCCACTCTCCAGAGAAGGGCGCGCCGGCCTGGGGCGGTGGAGCAGGGAGTGGGAGGCCTGTCGCATACCGACCCCGGGCCGGGCGCTCACAGCGTCACACGCCGATTTCCATGGACGGGGGTCAGCACCCCGTTCCGGCCGCGTGACCTGCAGCGTGAACCGAGTCATCAGTTGCCCTCTCTAGGTGCAGTGAATCAGTTGTCCCCGGCGCTGCCTATCGGGAATGCTCCCGATGCCGGTCGTCCACGCAGGAGCCGACCCGGTCGACCAGGGTCCTCCGACTCTGGTCGAGCAGACGGACCCTTGATACGATCAAGGGCATAAACCGGCCTGGAATCCCGGGTTGGAGCAGCAGGGAGTGGGAATGTCGGCGACGCACACCGGGGGCGAGCGTCAAGACACCAAAGGTCCCCGCCGTCAGGAACGGCTGATGTTGGCGGTGGCCGTTGTTCTGACCGTCACCATGTTCGGCTGGCAGGGATACCACCTCTACTGGGCCGACCAGGCTGCCAACCACAAGCAGGCCACCACGCTCGTCGAAGCGGTTCATTTGGCCGGAGAACGCCAGGTCGGCCTGGTCGAAGACCTGGAACACGAAGTCCTCGTATTGGGGCATAACCTCGATCGTCCGGGAGTCACCTATTGGACCGACCGTTATGCGGCCGCTTCTGCCGAGACGCAGGTTGCGACGGCCGCGGCGCTGGCCGGCAGGTTTGAGAGCCTCGCCGGGCCCGTCGGTCTGGTCGACACAACCCGATTGGAGTTGGACCACCAGGTTGAGGAAGTCCTGGAGCAGCTGTCTACAGGCCAAGGCGAGCAGAATGCCGCTGCCTTGTTGAATCCGGAGTATCTGGCAGCCCAGGCGGAGTTTGGCCGGGCAGTAGATGGCCAGGTTGCCGGCCTCGCAGCTCATCTGGAGGCCATGACGGCTGCCGAACGGCTCAATGAGCTCCACTCCGTCGGGATAGCCCTTGCTCTGTTCACCGCGGCCATCGGGGCCTGGGCCATTTTCGGCCGGCGCCTCCGGCGGGGCCGGGTTCGGCTGGCAGAAGAGCATGAGCAGCGTCTCGAAGCCGAAGCCGAGTTGTTACAGGTGCAGAAGCTGGAGGCCCTCGGCATGATGGCGGATGGGGTAGCCCACGATGTCAAGAACCTGACCGTCATCATCTGGGGATCAGCCAACGAGGTCCGCAAGGGTCTGCCGGACGGGCATCCTGCCTCGGCGGCTTTGACTCG
The DNA here is from genome assembly GCA_963707435.1 of uncultured Actinomycetota bacterium. Lineage (GTDB taxonomy): Bacteria > Actinomycetota > Acidimicrobiia > Spongiisociales > UBA4744 > UBA4744. Next base: position 46,747 of record CAVPPF010000007.1, read on the forward strand.
AATCGAGGAGGCAACTCGACAGGCGGATGATATGGCGAAAGCCCTGCTCGCCTTCAGCCGCAAGGCTGAGTCTCCCAAGGGTGCAGTGAATCTGGCCTCGCTTGCGGTGGGTATGACCCAACTGTTGAGGTACATGGTGCCGGCCCCTATCGAGTTGATCGTGGAGGCGCCGGCGGAAGCGTGGGTTCACGGCGACATGGTCCAGATTCAGCAAGCCATTTTCAATCTCGCCGCCAACGCCCGTGACGCGATGCCCGGAGGCGGCACACTCACCATCACGGTTCGGTCCGGGTCTACCGAGGATGGCGGGGACCCTGTCTGGCTCCTCGTGATCCAGGACACGGGCGTAGGGATGACCCCCGACGTGGAAGCCCGCCTGTTGGAACCGTTCTTCACCACCCGTCCGGCCGGGCAGGGGTCCGGTCTGGGGCTGGCGATTGTGCACAGGGTTGTGAGGGACCATCGGGGATGGATCGGAGTCTCCACTCGTCCGGGTGAGGGGAGCACCTTCACGATTGGATTGCCGGCGCTTCCTGCTCTATCGCCCGTCGTCGACGACCCGGATCGGGATCGGTCGCTGGTGCTGGTGGCCAACCCAGCTCCCTTTGTTCGAGACCTGATCAGCGGCGCCCTGGTGGCCGAGGGGCACCGTACGCTGTCCGCTTCGACGGTCGGCGAGATCCGAGCAAGCTTCGCCGGACATCGACCCATGGTCGATGTGGCCGTCATCGACTCGCGGCTATTTCTTCTCGACAGTCTCTCCGTGCCCCTGGAAGTCCCGGTAGTCCTCACCGGAACGTGGGCGTCTGCCGTAGATCTCGACGGGCACAAATGTGCGCGCGTATCGGGTGAGCCCCTTTCACTCGCTGCTCTCACCCAATCGGTGGCGAGCCTATTGCGGCCCTCCGACATCCTGGTTCCGTTGTGACCGGTGCGGCCAGAATCCTCCTGGTGGACGATCACATGTTGATTCGCGAAATGCTGGCGGAGAGGCTCACAACGGAAGGTTTTGAGGTCCTCGAAACAGGGGATACCACGGCGGCGGTCGAACTGGCTGTTGACCTGCAGCCGGATGTGGCAGTGCTCGACATCGACATGCCGGGCCGGTCTACGTTCGAGGTGGCCCGAGTGCTGCACGCCGAATCACCGGATACCAGAGTGGTGTTTCTCAGTGCGTATGTGCGTGACGCATACATCGAGCAGGCGCTGGCCGTCCAGGCCTCCGGCTTCCTGTGCAAGTGCGAGCCGCTCGAGGAGATCCTCGCTGCGATCGGGGCGGTAGCAGGCGGGGCAACCCGCTACTCCCGAAAGGTAATGCACCGCATAGTCATCGACGGGTCACGAGTACGGCTTGCCGAGGAGCCCGTCACCAGATCGTCTTTGCTCACCGAGCGCGAGCGGGACGTTCTGCTCCAGGTCGCCCGGGGTCTCTCGCAGCGACAGGTCGCCCACGTTCTCGGTATCAGCATCAAGACGGTGCAGCATCACCTTGTGGGAGTCATGGACAAGCTGGAGATCCATGATCGGGTGGAACTGACCCGCTTCGCCATCCGGGAAGGAATCGTCGAGCCCTGACGCGGCGCGTTCCGGCTTCATCGAATCTTCATCGAAGGAACCGCTTCCTCTTCACCCGTCGAGCAGATGGTGAAGCTGAGGAAAGGGGACAGAAGTGAGGAAGCTCGTATTGATGGCTTCGGTGCTAGTGCTCCTGATTGCCGGCGCCACTGTGGTGGGTGCCGGGGATATTCTCCGGGATCGGGATCAGGATCAGGACCAAGTGAGGGACGGTAGATGTGGGGATCTTCCGGCCGAGTTGGGCCTGTCGGCTGATGAAACCCCCGCGCAGGATCGATTGCGGGATGGGTCGTGTGTGGATTGTGATGGTCCCGACCAAGATCTGGTCCGTGATCATGTTCGGGCAGGCTCCGGGGAGGGTGTGAGTGCTGGGACGGGGAGCCCCCCGGATCAGACGCAGGGTCAGACCCAAGCAAGGGATCGGTTGCGGGATGGGTCGTGTGTGGATTGTGATGGTCCCGACCGTGACCGTGACCGGCTTGGCCCCGCCGGGAGCGTGGGCGCGGGAGCGGAGAGCACCCCGGTCCAGACCCAGGCGCAGACTCAGGATCAGATCCAGACTCAGGATCAGACCCAGACTCAGGATCGGCTGCAGGATGGGTCTTGTGAGGACGGCAACGGCCCCGACCGTGATCGGGTTCAGGATCAGGATCAGGACGGCTTCATGAAGGGTCGGTGATATCAAGTTCTCCGGCTGTCGCGCTCTGATTGCGCCCCCGATTAGCCCTCTCTCGCATGCGGCGCGACAGCCGGAGTCTTGTTCTGGAACTCCGGGCCATACCTTGGAGTTTTGCCTTCAGGCGATGGGTAGTGTTCTTGATGAGGTTCGAGAGAACCGAGCGTTGCGAGAGGCGGGTGGTCTGTTCTGACCGCCGGGTTCGTTCTAACGTTTGCCCGTGGGTCGACACGAGGCCGATTCCGATGAGAGTCTGGCGGAAACTGAGCGTTCGCCTCTTCATCTCCTACCTCGCAGTAGTTGTGGTAGCTACGGGTGTCGTCTTCGTGACGACCAGGCTCCTGGCACCGACATTCTTTCAGGTCAATCTGGAGGAGGCGGCAGGCATCGCCGAAACTCCCACCTCGACTGTGCCGGCAGGGACGACAACCACTGGCCCCGGCGAGTCCACATCGACAACCGACGGCGGGTCGTCAACACCGGGTCCGGGCGGGTCCACTTCGACATCGGGTCCTGGTGCGTCGACTTCGACCTCGCAGGCGGGTGGGTCTACATCGACGTCCGGTCCTGGTGGGTCGACTTCGACGTCGGGTCCTGGTGGGTCGACTTCGACCTCGCAGGCGGGTGGGTCTACATCGACGTCGGGTCCTGGTGGGTCGACTTCGACGTCGGGTCCTGGTGGGTCGACTTCGACCTCTCAGGCGGGTGGGTCTTCGTTGGGTAGAGGTGGGTCGACGTCGACTTCGCAGGCGAGTGAATCATCTCTCACCCCGGGAACTGGTAACCCAACGTCGGCTGTGGACGTGAAAAGGATGGGATCGGCTCTACCGGTTGGAGTCACCGTGGAACTCTTCGCTGCCTTCCAGGAGGTTCCTGATGAGGACGTCAACGAGGCGTTTCTGTCGGCAATCGATCGTGCCCTGCTGCTGGCCTTGCTTGTGTCTCTGGTGGTCGCCGGAGGCTTCGCCGCCTACGTGTCACGGCGGATCATGCGTCCGATTGCCAGGGTGCGGGCGACCACCGTGCAGTTGGCGGAGGGCAACTACGGGATGCGAGTGACCGTCCCGGACGCGGATGAGCTGGCTGAGCTGGCCCGCGACGTCAACAGCCTGGCGGCCACCCTCGAGGCGACCGAACAGAGACGCAGCCGGCTGATCGCCGATGTAGCGCACGAGCTTCGTACTCCCCTCACCACTATCAAGGGATACATGGAAGGTTTCATCGACAGGGTGATAGAGCCGAGTGACGAGCTTTTCGCCTCGATGGCCGAGGAGGCGACCCGACTCCAGCGGGTGGTATCCGACCTGGGACTCCTCTCCCGATTGGATGAAGCGGTCCTGGAGATGCAGTCCGAACCCGTTGATGTCGGTGAGCTGGCAGCGGCGGTTGCCGAACGGCTCTTGCCGCAGTTCCTCGACAAGGGTGTCCGCCTTCGGACCGACACCGCCGCCGGGGTCGACGTGATGGGCGACCAGGATCGATTGGCGCAAGTGTTCACCAATCTGGTGGGGAATGCTCTATCGCATACCCAAGCGGGGGGGCTTGTGGAAGTCACGGCTCACCGCTTTGGTAACGAGGTGGAGGTGGAGGTGGCCGACACAGGGGAGGGGATCGCCCCGGAGAACCTGGATAGGGTCTTCGAGCGTTTCTACCGGGTCGACGCGGGCAGTCACCATGGGACCGGTCTGGGATTGACCATCGCCCGGAGCATTGCTCGCGCCCACGGCGGCGATGTTGTTGCCCGGTCCGAGGGGATCGGTCGCGGTGCGCGGTTCGTGGTCCGTCTCCCCATCCGCAACCGGCCAGATGCGTCCCGCCTACAGGAAGCGGCGGCGGAGCTGTAAGAGGTCCGATGGTCGACCCTCAGCTGTGCAACTCAATGATGTCGCCGTCGACCAGGATGTGGTCGCTGCCCACATGCTGCCCGTCGAACGTGCCGTTTCTCCACACCCGGGCGAACTTCAGCGACTTGGCGATGTCGCGGTGGACCAGCTCGGCGACCTGGAGCACGGTGCCGCCCCGGCGGATGGTGTACGGGCGGTCCAGGTCGGGAGGTTTGCCGGGCGCCTTGGTATACACGCGGACAATCCCAAGCCGGGCGAACAGCCACGGACCGATCTGATCCAGGCCGGTCCCGGTCGTCGCCGACACGGCCAGCGTGGGGTAGTGCAGATCCGTGAGGTCGGCGAAGACCTCGATTTCATCTTTCGGGTCTGCGATCCGGTCAACCTTGTTGACGAGGAGCAGGGTCGGCAGACGGACTGTGAACGGATCGCCTTCGTGCTCAACGGCAAGACGAGGACTGCTGGTGTCGGCCGGCCATCCGGCCGTGAGCAGGATCTTGCGTTCGGCGAGGAGATCACGCACTGCCACCGCCCGTTCCATGCAGCCCGCCTCGCACAGGTCGACGACGAGCAGGCAGGCATCGGCCGGCTGCAGCGCATTGCCGATCCACGGGATGGGATGCTCCGTTGACAGTGGAGGAAGGTCGATGAGCTGGAAGGCGACATCTTCGTGCGGCATCATGCCCGGCTGAGCGAACTGGGTCGTGAACGGGTACTCGCCGGTCTGGGCGTGGGATCCGGTCAAACGGGCATGCAGGGTCGATTTTCCGGTGTTGGGCGGTCCGACCAGACCGAGTTGGGCAGCTCCCTCAGGGCGGAACGATGTGGGTGGTCCCCGCCGGACTCCTCCCTTCTTGGGTCCGGCCAGTTCCTCGGTCAGTTCTTTGATGCGCGTTTTGATGTCGGCCTGCAGGTGGTCCGTTCCCTTGTGCTTTGGCAAGGCCCGCAACATGGTGCGCAACGATTCCAGGCGTTCTTTGGGTTCGCTTGCTCGTTTGAACGCAGCCTCGGCCTTCTTGTATTCGGGCGTGAGGTTGGCCGGCATCGCTCTTCCATTCTGGTCGAATCGTCACCCGCCCGTGGCGGACGTTGAGACACTTGCCACGGAGGAGGACAGACTCGGGTCACACGACCGCCGATACTCAGACAATCCTTGCCGGTCGAGTTGCCGCTTGACCCAAACGGGCAGATGCCGCCTCGCGGCCACCGCCGTGATCAATTCCGGTCGGTCGACCGGCAGGACGGCGCCCGCTGTGACCAGCTCGGCAGACCCTGCGGCTATGAGATTCTTGAGCCAATCGAAGTTGGTTCCATAGGGGAGCGGAATGACGAAGCCGTCGGAAGTGGGGTCGGCTCGAACCGGGGTCGCGTAGTGGCTGCCCGACTTGCGACCCACATGATGGAGGGCGGCAGCGTAGAAGCCCTTCCTACCTGCCAGCCGCAACATGAGGGGGTTGAGGATGTGTTTGAAGAAACCTTGATGCTGCCGATGGTGTGATCCGAACCAAATCGAAAAAGCCACCCGATCAGGATGGTCTGTGCGACCAGGACTGTGATGGTGCCCGCCACTACCGTCAGAATCCGCTTCACGATGTCCCACCGGGGATACCTTGAAGGCACACGAACACAATCCTCGCTACGTGTTCTAGGAGACCGCCGCGGCTATCGCGGAGGCGTGCGTTTCCGGGTCGGCGATTGCCAGTACCACCCGGGCATAGTCCCAGTCACGGATGCCGATGACCAGCACCCGCTTCTGGCGAAATACCACCCAGAACTCCCGATGAGGTGGCCGGCCGTAGGAGCCATGCCGGACCAAGCCGGGAACATAGGTTCCGGGGGCCCGCAACCATGTGCCTTCTCCGGGAGGGATGGCCTTGCGATCCATAGCCTCGGCGTCGGTGATGAGATGGGTGGGGATCTCGATCCGGCGCTTCAAGGACAGAAGACCGGATACGCCGCCGACGCTGACGGTGACGGTCTGCGGTTCGATGGTGAGTTCGATGCCCATGCTCCGAGACTAGGCCATTGAACCATCGGTACTCGACGAACCACCAGCGGGCGGCGGTCGCTGACCGTCCCAGATAGGCTTACCACCGAATGAGAGGGAGCAATCTGTGAAATCTATCGAGACGAGCATCGAGATCGACGCGCCGGCGGTCAGGGTCTGGGAGGTTTTCTCGGATTTCGAGCGTTATCCCGACTGGAATCCGTTTGTGGCCTCGCTCCAGGGGCGGGTGGAGACCGGACAGCGGATCGAAGCGCGACTGACGCCACCGGGCGGGAAGAGCATGACCTTCAAGCCCAAAGTCCTGGCCAACGATGCAGAGCGAGAGCTTCGCTGGGTCGGGCATCTCCTGATACCCGGACTATTCGACGGAGAACACCAGTTCCTACTTGAACCCATCGAGGGTGCGGGAACACGATTCACGCAACGCGAAAGCTTTCGGGGAATCCTTGTCCCATTGATTCTGAAGATGGTCGGAGACTCGACAAGGAGCGGATTCGAGGCGATGAACGCTGCGTTGAAGCTGAGAGTCGAAGCTGCCGGCTCACGCTGATGGCCGCCGGACATCAGCCGGAACCCTGCCCGTGGTGGCTGGGGTACGTGCTGGTCAATCCGTTCCGCAAGCTGTTCCAGAACCCCTCCGACCTGGTCGCCCCCTTCGTCGACGAGGGCATGCTGGTACTCGAGCCCGGATGCGGGATGGGTTTCTTCACCCTGGAACTGGCGAGGAGCGTTGGCCCATCCGGCCGGGTGGTGGCGGTAGACGTGCAACCGAAGATGCTGGCAGGCTTGCGGAGACGGGCCGGGCGAGCCGGACTGCTCGATCGTCTCGACATCCGGCAGGTTGCCGACGATCGGCTCGGCATTGCCGACCTGGACGGGCAGGTTGGCTTTGTCCTGGCGTTCTACGTCGTCCACGAATTGGCCAATCCGGGTGGCTTCTTCGACGAAGTCCGGACAGCATTGAGCCCATCGGGACGGCTCCTGATCGTCGAGCCGCGTGCCCACGGTGGCGGCGATCCGGGTTTTCAGGACTCGCTCGATGTGGCCGGGCAATCCGGGCTCGTTGTTCTCGACCGGCCGGCCTACCAGCGAAACCAGGCGGCCCTGCTGGGCAGAAGGGCCTGACCGTCGGAGAGGATCACAGGTAGTCCGCTACCCACTCTGCGCTGCGAGCCCAGAGGTCTTCCACGAGCCGTTCATCGTTGGCCAGCGGGCTCGGCGGTTTTGGCCGTTCTTTGGCGTAGTACATGCCCGTCTGGCTGCTGAGTGCGGGATCGGTAGCCAGCCGGATCTGGGTCCTGGCTCCCTCCTCGGGGGTGAGCAGCGTCCTGGTCACGAGACCCCGGATCGGTTGGGGTACCCGGCGATAGATATCGGTTGCGACACCGCCCGGGTGGGCCGCAGAGGAGGTGGGTCCCGTCCCGTCGAGTCTCCGGGCGAGCTCCACGTTGAACAGCACATTGGCGAGTTTGGACACCCGGTACTCGGAGATACCGGGGAAACGGCCCGGCGAGCGGACCCTGGCCCAGTCGATTGCCTTGGCGCCAAAATGCATGTCGCTGGACACGTGCACGATCCTGGCCGGAGATGATGCTCGCATCCGCTCCAGCAGCAACCGGGTGAACAGGTAGTGACCGAGGTAGTTGACTGCGAAGGTCGGCTGGAAGCCATCTTCCGTCAGTCCGGTCTGTCCGGTCGCGCCGGCGTTGTTGACCAGGATATGGAGCGGGAAACCGAGAGCCAGGAATTTCGCCGCAGCCTCCTTGACGGAGCGAAGCGAGGCGAGATCGAGTGACAGGTACTCGGCCCTACCGGGTCCGTCCCCCCGGTTGATGGCGTCGACGACCGGGGTAGTTCTTTCGGCCGAGCGGGAAGCCAGGAAGACGTGAGAACCCCGCCGTGCCAGTTCCACCGCCGTGGCGCGGCCGAGACCGGTGTTGGATCCGGTGACGATGCTCACCGTGCCGTCGACATTCCAGGGGGCGGTCATGATCCTTCTCTGCTGGGGACGGCAGCCTACCGCTCGGCGGTGGTTCCGCCGGCAGACACCGGGAATTGACCTTCGGCCCTGTCCGGCGCACGCTGTCGGGGCGATACTGAGACGATCCAACGGAAGGCGTGCACGTGGTCACCATCAAGGAAGCAGCCGACAGTTTCCTCAGTAGCAAGCGGGTTGCGGTCACCGGGGTATCGCGTAATCCGGAGGGACACGGCAGCAATATCGTGTATCGGCGACTCAAAGACCGCGGCTACGAAGTGTTTGCCGTCAACCCCAACGCCGATCAGGTCGAGGGAGATCCCTGCTACCACGACCTGGCAGCGATCCCGGGAGGCGTCGAGGCGGTGGTGATCGGAACCCGTCCCGAGACGGCCGAGGCAACCATGCACGAGTGTGATGCGCTCGGGATCAAGAACGTGTGGATGCACCGTTCGTTCGGACAGGGCAGTGTTTCGCCCGCTGCGGCCGAGTTCGGTCGCAGCAAAGGGATCACCGTCATCGACGGAGGCTGCCCGCTCATGTTTGACCCGACCGCCGACTTCGGTCACAAGTGCATGCGGTACGTGTTCAGCTGGACGGGGAGCGTCCCCAAGAAGGTGTGAGCCCCGGGGTGCGGAAGCCGGACCTGCGGGAGAGGGATCGGTAAGCCACCGCTCCCGGTAGATTCGCCGGGAGAGATGCAGAATGTGCTCCCGAGGGTTGTCATCATCGGCGGAGGCTTTGGCGGGCTCTATGCCGCCAAAGCGCTGCGTTCCGTCCCGGTTTCCGTCACCCTGATCGACCGCCGCAATCACCACGTCTTCCAACCGCTGCTCTACCAGGTGGCTACGGCCGGGCTGAGCGCCATCGATATCGGGGAGCCGATCCGCCGGATTCTCCGCAAGCAGCGGAACACCGAAGTCCAGCTGGCTGAAGTAGTTTCGGTTGATCTCGAAGAGCGGAACGTGTTGCTGGCCGGCGGCAACCGGATTGCCTACGACTTCCTGATCGTGGCGACCGGAGCTACCGATTCCTATTTCGGTCACGATGCATGGGCAGCCCATGCTCCCGGGCTGAAAAGCATCGAGGATGCTCTCGAGATCCGCCGCCGGGTGTTGTCTGCCTTCGAGCAAGCAGAGATCGTTCGGGATGCGGCGGAGCGACGCGCGTTGCTCACCTTTGCGGTGATCGGCGGCGGGCCCACCGGCGCGGAACTGGCCGGCGCCCTGGCCGAGCTCTCCCGGCACACGCTCAAGGAGGAGTTCCGCAACTTCGACGCCGGCGACGCCCGGGTGGTGCTGATCGAAGCGGGGGAGCGGATCCTGTCCGGATATCCCCCACGTTTGTCGGCCCGGGCACATCGCCAGCTCGAACGACTGGGAGTAGAGATTCGCACGGGAGTGCCGGTAACGGGCATCGACGCCGACGGGGTCGATCTGGGCACGGAACGTCTTCCGTGCCGCACCGTTCTTTGGGCAGCCGGCGTTGCCGCCTCCAGCCTGGGCGTGTCGCTGGGTACGGATCTGGACCGGGCGGGTCGGGTGGTGGTTGAGCAGGACCTGACGGTCCCGGGCCATCGGGAGGTGTTCGTAGTCGGTGATCTGGCCCGGGTCGTCCAGGACGGCAAGCTGCTGCCCGGGATCGCCCCGGCGGCCATTCAGATGGGTAAGCACGCAGCCGATTCGATCGTCCGAACGGTTCGGGGTGAGCCGGTCCGGGCGTTCCGGTATGTAGACCGGGGCATGATGGCCACCCTGGGCCGGAGCTCGGCGATTGCGGTCGTCAGAGGTATCCGGTTGTGGGGGTTGCCGGCCTGGCTGGCCTGGCTGCTCATCCACATTCTGTTTCTGATCGGCTTTCGGAATCGGGCTGTGGTCCTGTTCGAGTGGGCCCGTTCGTACCTCACCTACAGCCGCAGTGCTCGCCTGATCCTCTATCCGGACGAATCTGACTGAGCTGCGGCCGTTACCGGTGTCACGTTCTTCATGAAGAGGGCCACGCCGATGCCGACGGCGATGACGACCGCGGCAGCCAGGAAGGTCTCCGCCAGAGCGGCGGTCGTCAGTTCTTGTTGGGCGGTGCGCAAGGCATCCTGATAGGTCGGATCGCCAAGGGGTGGCAGCACGATCGATGTTCGCAGCACGCCGTAGCGGTAGATGCCCCAGGCGGTGAGCCCCGACAAACCCACACTCAGGCCCATGAGCCGCAGCACCATGACGAGGCTGGCCGCCACTCCGCGCTCATCGGCGGGTGCCGAATCAACCACTGCGGCGGTGACCGGCGCAAACACCAGCCCGAAACCGGTGCCGAGTACGGCCAGCTGCCAGGCCATCTGCCAGTAGCTGGTGTCGGGAGTCCAGCCGGTGCCGAGGAGAACGAATCCGGCGAGCACCGCGATCAACCCGAAGAGAATCGGGGAGCGATACGACCATCGCTCGGTCATCCTCCCGCCCGCATACGACGCAACAGCCATGGCTGCGGTCAGCGCACTGAGCACCCACCCGGCGATCACGGCCGCCCGCTCGATGCCCGATTCGACCACGTTGACAAACAAGGGCACATCGACCATCACTATGACAAGCGTGGCTCCCACCAGGAAGTTGACGATGACCGCTGTGGTGAGGTTACGGCCTGTGAAAAGACGCAGCGGCACCAGGGGGTCATCGGTTCTGGCCTGATGGGCGACGAAGGCCGCCAGAGCGACGGCGGCAACCCCCAGCAGCCACCACATCGGGCCGCGGGCCGAGCCGGTCAGCTCCTCCAGTCCGGTCACGCTCTGGATCTGAGCCGACTCGAGCAGTGCGACATTCAAAGCGACCAGGGCGACCGACAGCGTGCCCGCCCCAACCCAATCGATGCGTGATCGCGTCGGTTTCCCGACGTGTTCCAGCACGTACCAGGCGGCGACAATGCCGACGATCGCCAGAGGGATATTGAGGTAGAACTGCCAGCGCCACGATAGGAACCGCACCAGCATCGCTCCGTAGAGCGGACCCCACACCCAACCCAGCGTGTCGATCGCCCCCAGCGTGCCGAGGGCGCGGGCTCGTCGGTTCTCGGCGAAAACGTCGGCCACGATCGCCAATCCGATCGGGACCAGTGCCCCTCCTCCCATGGCGGTGAGAACCCGGCCCACCAGGAAGATCTCGTAGTTCGGCGCCAGCGGCACCACGATGGATCCGGCCAGGAACAGGACCAGCGAAGCGATGTAGGTCCGTCGCCGCCCCCACACGTCGCTGAGCTTCCCCATGAACGGCATGACGGCGACGTACGCAATCAGGTAGGCGTTGACGATCCAGGCCATCTGGTTGAGCCCGTCGGGCAAAACGATCCCCAGATCCCCGATGATGGGGCGGAGCATGGTCGCCACGACGGTCAAATCGTCCGCGGCGATGAACACTCCGAACCCGACCACCGCCAGCACGAGTTTTGGGGAAGCCTTCCGGCTCATCCTTCGAGATCCGGCGGTGTGATGGTGATGTCGGCCCCGAAGTCGTAGAAGGTCAAGTCCCACTCGGTCGGCAGGGCTCCGATGGTCGTCGGAAACGTAGCCCGCCGCAGTTCGCCCGAAACGGGTTCAATCCACGCATCGATCAACACGTCCTCACCCCGCACCATGCCGGCGGTGATCACCTCGACGCGGGGTCCGGCGGCGGTAAAGCGGACGTGACGGAACGTCTCCTCTCCAACCAGCTCATCGCCCAGGTCTTCGACCGTGGGAATGCCCTCTCGCAGCATTGCCCGAAAACCCACCTCGGGATCGAACAGGGTGGCCGGGTCGAACGTATAGCCCGGAGGGGTGGGTTCCCACTGCCCGGTGATCGGGTTCGTCAGCCAGGTGTCGCCTTCGATGACGACGGCACCAACTTCAGTCGACAACCCGAGGGCGCTCACCGTCACCAGGGCTTCTGCAGCCCCCGGCGCTGCGTAGCGTCCGGTGGCGCTCACGAACTCGAGGAAGCCCTGCGTGTCGATGTAGACGGGTTCTCCGCCACGCACGATGCTGAACTGCACGGTATCCACCGAGCCCATCGTGGCGGCCGACTTCTCCAGGAGCTCAGCGGCAGTCGGAGGCGCCGTGGTCGTGCTGGCGTCGGTCGAGCTGCAGGCGGCTACGACCACGGACGTCGCGACCAACAAAGCCGTCATTCGCAACCGCATTGCGCCACACTCCTTCCCGCCGGCATCACACGATACCCCCACTCCGCCGATGAGCCTGAGGTCCGGCCCGGTTCAGGCGGACGATCCTTTGGCCTTTTCTGCGATCTCGTGAACGACTGCCTCATTCGCCAGCGTGGTCACGTCACCCAGGTGTCGCTCCTCGGAGATGTCGCGCAGCAGGCGACGCATGATCTTGCCCGAACGCGTCTTGGGGAGGTCGTCGGTGAACACGATGCTCTGCGGTTTGGCGATGGGGCCAATCGTGGCCGCCACGTGGTCGCGCAACTCGTGGAGGAGCTTGTCGTCTCCCACCTCGCCGGCTCGCAGCGTCACGAAGGCGGCGATGGCCTGTCCGGTCAGATCGTCCTTGCGGCCGACTACTGCCGCTTCGGCAACGGCGCGGTGGGACACCAGGGCCGATTCGACCTCCGTAGTCGAGATGTTGTGCCCGGCCACCAGCATCACGTCGTCGACCCGTCCGAGCAGCCAGAAGTAGCCGTCCTCGTCGCGTTTGCATCCGTCGCCGGCGAAATATGCACCCGGCATCCTCGACCAGTAGGTCTGGACGTAGCGATCCGGGTCCCCGTAGATGGTCCGCAGCATCGACGGCCAGGGGCGCTTCAGCACGAGGAATCCACCTCCACCGAGCGGAACCGAGAGGCCGTCGTCGTCGATGACGTCGGCTTCGACACCCGGGAAGGGCATGGTGGCGGATCCCGGTTTGGTGGCGACGACACCGGGCAGGGGGGCGATCATGATTGCCCCGGTTTCGGTCTGCCACCAGGTATCGACGATCGGACAGTTGCCGCCACCGATGTGCTCCTGGTACCACATCCAGGCTTCGGGGTTGATCGGCTCACCGACCGTTCCCAGGAGGCGCAGCGACGAAAGGTCGTGACCGGCGGGGTAGTGATCGCCCCATTTCATGAAGGCACGAATGGCGGTGGGAGCGGTGTAGAAGATCGTCACCCGGTACTCCTCGATGATCCGCCAGAGTCGGTCGTTGTCGGGGAAGTTGGGGGCGCCTTCGTACATGACTCCGGTGGCTCCGTTGGCGAGCGGGCCGTAGACGATGTAGCTGTGCCCGGTTACCCAGCCGATGTCGGCCGCACACCAGTAGACGTCGTCGGGCTTGAGGTCGAAAACGTAGTCGTGGGTGGTGGTCACGCCGGTCAGGTAGCCACCCTGGGTATGAACGATGCCCTTCGGTTTCCCGGTGGTGCCCGAGGTGTAGAGGATGTACAGCATGTCCTCGGCGTGCATCACGGCCGGTTCGAATTCGGCGGGCTGCCCGCTGATGACCTCGTCGTACCAGAGGTCGCGGCCGTCGGTCATAGCAACCTCGTTGCCGGCCCGGCGAACCACCACCGCGTGCTCGATCGTCGGGCAGCGGACCAGGGCAACATCGGCGTTCGCCTTGAGCGGGACGACCTCGCCTCGCCTCCAGGCGCCGTCCTGGGTGATGACGACCTTGGCTGCCGCGTCGTTGATTCGGCTGGCCAGCGCGTCCGCCGAGAACCCGCCGAACACCACGGAGTGGGGGGCGCCGATCCGGGCACAGGCCAGCATGGCGATCGGTAATTCCGGGATCATGCCGAGGTAGATGGCCACCCGATCGCCACGTTCGACGCCGAGGTCCGACAACGCATTCGCGAACCGGGTCACTTCCTCGTAGAGCTCCCGGTACGTGAAGGTGCGCGTGTCGCCCGGTTCGCCGATCCAGTGATAGGCCACCTTGTCGCCGATGGTGTCAAGGTGGCGATCGAGGCAGTTGGAGGAGACGTTGAGGGTGCCGTCGCTGAACCACTTGAAGAACGGCGCTTGCGAGTCGTCGAGCACCACCGTCGGCTCGTTGAACCAGGTGATCCGTTCCTTCGCCTGCTTCTCCCAGAAACCCAGCCAGTCGGCTTCGGCTTCGTCGTACACCGATGGTTGAGCGTTGGCGGCAGCAGCGAACCGGGCGGGTGGCGGGAAGGTACGGTCCTCGGTAGAGAGGTTGGAGATGGCTGGCTTCTTCTCGTCCGACACCGGTAGCTCCCTCGTCTGCGTGTCCCGGCATGCTACGAGAACGAGGAGTTCGGTGTCGGGAGAGGCTTGCTCCGGCTAGCGTCACGACCCGGGAGGAAACCCATGGCGAAAATGGGAAGTTCGTTCAACCGTCTGTGGGCGGCCTCGGCCATCTCCAATATTGGTGACGGGGTGATGGGTGCGGCGTTTCCGCTCCTGGTTGCATCGATCACCCGCGACCCGGTGCTGGTGTCTGGAGCGAGCGTGATCGGCCGTTTGCCCTGGTTCCTGTTCGCGTTGATATCGGGCGCGTTGGTCGATCGGCTGGATCGGCGCCGGGTGATGATCTGGACCGATGTCTTTCGGGCGGCCGTGGTTGGGGGGCTGGCCGCACTGATTGCTGCGGACCAGGCCGGGCTGGCCGTCATCTACGGGGTGGCATTCCTGCTCGGGTCTGCCGAAACGATGTTCGATACCAGTGCGGAAGCGATCGTCCCGCGGCTCGTCGAATCCGGGAACTTGACGTCCGCCAACGGCCGCCTGCAGGCAACGGAGTGGCTGGCCGGGACGTTTGCGGGGCCACCCGCCGGGGCAGCGCTGTTTGCGTTGGCGGCCGCGACGCCGTTTCTGGTGAACTCGGTGAGTTTTCTGGTTGCCGCTCTGGTGGTCGCAATGATTGCCGGGCAGTTCACCTCGGAACGAACCGGCGGCCCCGCATCGATCAAACAAGATATCGGTGTAGGGCTGCGGTGGCTCTGGCGAAATCGAGTGTTGCGCACCCTTTCGCTGATGGCCGGCGGAATCAACCTGTTCTCCACCGGGATCATCGCCATCTTCGTGCTCTATGCCCAGGATATTTTGGGCGTGAGCGAGGTTGGCTTCGGTGTCTTGCTCACCGTGTTCGGAGTGGGCGGCCTCGCCGGGGCGGTGGCGAGTCGATTCACCGTTGCCCGGTTGGGTCCGGGAGTGACCGTCCATGCGGTCGTGGTCCTCGGAGCAGCGTTGTCGGCGGCCATGGGTGCCCTCTCGAATGTGTATGTCGTTGGCGGCCTGCTGCTGCTCTACGGCTTCGTTGTCATCCACTGGAACGTCGTCGCAGTCACGCTCCGCCAGCAGTTGGTGCCGGATGAACTGCGGGGGCGGGTCGCAGGCGTCGCCCGGTTGATCGCATGGGGGACCCAGCCACTGGGCGCGCTGCTGGGAGGTCTGCTGGCGGCCGGCTTTGGGCTAGAAGCGCCGTTCTACCTGGCCGCAGTGGCCTGGGCCGTGATGACCGCGATCACCATTCCGATCGTCAACAACCGGTCGATACGCGAGCTCCAACAAGCCCACGATCAGGCCCGGTGATCACTCGATCGGCTGGCGGATGATGGTCTTCAGTTTTTCGGGTGCCGATCGATTGGGGTCGCCGATATAGATCTCGTGGTGCTTGCCCCGCAGCGAGTACCCCTGTTCGCGGATGAACGCATGGAGCTTCTCGATGGTGGGGGCCTCGTCGGCGTAGGGGCCGAGGTGCATGATCTGGGCGGCGAGTCCCTCGTTGAAGACCTCGAGCCGCAACTCGTCGAAGATGGGCAGCGGTTCCTTCTTCCTGGCCGTTTCCCGGGCGGCCTCGAATCGCTCTCCGGTGATGTAGTCGGGCTGCATGATCATCAGGGTCCAGAACCATCGGTCTTTCATGCTGAAATCGAAATCCCCGTCGGGAAGCCACCACAAGCCCTGCAGGGGCATCACCGAATAGGCGACTTGCTCGTCGGCCTTGATCGCAAATCGCAAGGTGTATGCCACTGGATAGAGGCCGGACATGATCTCGGGGAAGCGGGGGCTGGTGTTCGGGTTCCCGGAGCCGTCCGCCATCAGGTATTGCAGCGGAGGCACGTCGACGATGACCGGCCGGTCCCGGGGCGCCGAATACAGCCCGCGGTATTCCTTCTTGAAGTCGATGGTCTTCAACGGATCCCTCCTCTGCTCTGCCCCATGCATACTGCCCGGGGAGGAAGTCGTCTAGGGGCCATAAGGCCCATGTGGGGTGGTTCGATCGATCGGGCGGAGATAGCGGTGGAACCGGCCGCATCGACCTGGCAGCATGGCGCGATGGAACACGCGGACTTTGTTGTCATCGGTGCCGGCATTGCCGGCGCCTCGGCCGCCTACCGCCTCGCCCGGCACGGCCGGGTCGTGGTACTCGAGGGGGAAGCCGCCGCCGGGTACCACACGACCGGGCGGTCGGCTGCTCTGTTCACCGTGAGTTTCGAGATCGGAGTGGTGCGCAAGCTGGCGACGGCCAGCCGATCGTTCTTCGAGCAGCCACCGGCCGGCTTCAGCGGCGTGCGCCTCCTGGGGAGCCTGCCCTTTCTGTTCATCGCCCGCCGGGACCAGGCCGATGCGCTCAAAGAAGCCCTTGACTCCGTCGGTGACTTCCCGTCCGTGCGGATGGTCGACGCCGACGAGGCTCGAGCGCTGTGTCCCATCCTGCGGGAGGGCTATGTACGAGCGGGTCTCTACGAGGCAGGAGCGGGGAGCCTCGATGTTGATGCGCTCTTGCAGGGCTATCTGCACGGCGTCCGGGCTGCGGGGGGAGTGGTGCAGTTCCGCTCACGGGTCGTTGCTCTCGAGCGCACCGGCGGCAGGTGGGTTGTTGGCACCGAAGCCGGCCGGATCGAAACGAGCGTCGTGGTCAATGCGGCCGGGGCGTGGGCCGATCAGATCGGTGAGCTGGCAGGCGCGCGTCCCGTCGGTCTGGTGCCGAAGCGCCGCACGGCGTTTACCTTTCCCGCACCGCCCGGTGCGGATCCAAAGTCGTGGCCGGTCGTCTGCGACATCGATGAGGACTTCTACTTCAAGCCGGAGTCAACCCAGCTGATGGGCAGCCTCGCCGAGGAGACCCCGATGGAACCTCACGACGTTCGCCCCGAGGAGATAGACGTTGCGCTCGCGATCGAGCGCATTGAAGCCGCCACCACGCTGCAGATTCGCAGCGTGTCCTCCACCTGGGCCGGACTTCGATCGTTCGTGGCCGACCGCCGCCCCGTAGCCGGCATGGACCCCGATCTGGACGGGTTCTTCTGGCTTGCCGGCCAGGGCGGTTTCGGGATCATGACTTCTCCGGCCCTGTCCCGGGCTGCAGAGGGGTTGATCGTCGACGGTCGCTTGCCTGCGGAACTGGACGCTCTCGGAATTGCGGCCGCCGAACTGGGTCCGGCCCGGCTTCGCTGAGACAGACCCGGTGGCCGCGGCCTAGCCTCCGGTCGTGAGCCTGCAGCCCTTTCCCTGGAAGCAGATCCTTCCGCTTTCTCTGACGGTGATGGTCGCCTTTGGCATCATGCTCTACGGATTCTCCGTGTTCCTCACCGATGGTGCCGCCGGTGGTGAGTTCAGCACCGGGCTCCTGTCGATCGCCTATGGGGGTGGTCTCGTAGCAGGCGGGGCACTTGCCTACCCGATCGGGCGGCGGGCCGATGCCGTGGGAGTCCGGTCGATATTCGGCCTGGGCGCAGTGCTGGGAGCCGGCGGATTGACCCTCTTCTCCTTTGCGACCGAACCCTGGCAGGTGCTCCTGGCCTGGTGGGGCCTGATCGGACCGGCAGGAGCGATGACCTTCTACGAACCCGCGTTCGTGGCCGTCGATCGCTGGTGCAGCCAGGAACAGCGGGCGAAGGCCCTGGCGGTGCTCACGCTCATCGGCGGACTGGCCGGCATCATCTTCCTGCCCGGAATCGAGCGCCTGATCAGCCTGCTGGGCTGGCGGGTAGCCGTACGATCACTCGGAGCACTCCTGCTGGTCACGGGAGGGGGAACCGCCTTGTTCTTCCTGCGACGGGAACCGCAGGGGGGACCGGCCGCTTCGCTTCCGGCGGGGTTCTCTCTGGGCTCGATCGTTCGCGATCGCCGTTTCGTGCTTTTCACGGCCGGGATGGTCTTGAGTTCTGTTGGAGCGCAGGCGGTGCTCTCCCACCGGGTGGCGCGATTCGAAGAAGCCGGTTTTGCGGTGGCGGGCGTGGCCGTCTGGGCGGCGGTGGCATCAGCCTTGAGCCTGCCGGGGCGATCCGTGGCACCCTTCCTCGCACAGCGATTCCGTCCGACCAGCGTGGAGGCTGCTGCGATGGGCTTCATGGCGATCGCGGCGATACTCATGATCGATGGCTCGGCGGACTGGCAGCTCTCCGGCCACTTCATCATGTTCGGGTTGTCCTTCGGGGCGGTGCTGCCGCTGCGGGCAATGGTGATGAGCCGGTGGTTCTCGGGGCCGGGATACGGCCGCACCATGGGTGCTCAGTGGGCGGCTGCCTCCCTGGCGGGAGCCGTCGGGCCGGCAGTCGTCGGAGTGCTGCACGACAGCACCGGGGGCTACGAGTTTCCGATCTCCCTGACCGCGCTCCTCTTTGCCGGAGCGGTTGTGCTCGTTGTGGCCAGCGGACGAACCCCGGCGGCGGCTGAGGTTTTCTAAGCTGCGGACCATGGAGGCGACTGCGATGGATGGAGCTCAGGGGATCGACGGGAGTATTCTCTGGGAACCCACCCGAACGACCCTGGAGCGGGCGGGGATCACTCGCTATCTGTCGTGGCTTCAGGATGAACGGAAGCTCGTCTTCGAGGACTATGCCTCGTTGTGGGAGTGGTCCGTCACCGACCTCGACGCGTTCTGGGGCTCGCTGTGGGAGTACTTCGAAATCACCGCCCATGCGCCCTTTCAGGCGGTCCTCGGGAAGCGGACGATGCCCGGCGCGCAGTGGTTTCCCGGTGCCACACTCAACTACGCCGAACACGCTCTGCGCCGCATCGACGACGCCCCGGCCGTCATCGCGACGGACGAGGCAGGCGATACCTTCCGGATCTCGTTTGCGGACCTCCGTCAACGGGTTGCGGCCGCCGCAACCGGACTGCGGCGGCTGGGCGTCGGAAGGGGCGACCGGGTCGTATCCCTGCTTCCCAATATCCCCGAAACGCTGGTCGCCTTTCTGGCGACGGCGAGCCTGGGAGCCATTTGGTCCAGTTGTTCCCCGGAATTCGGAGCCGGCAGTGTGGTGCACCGGTTTTCGCAGATTGAACCGAAGGTGTTGATTGCCGCCGACGGGTACCGGTTCACCGGCAGGGAGTTCGACCGCCGGGACGTTCTTGCCCGGATCGCTTCCCGGCTGCCTACCCTGGAAGCGACCGTTGTCGTGCCGCGCCTCCAACTCCCGGTTGATCCACTGCCCGGCGCCATCTTGTGGACCGATTTCATTCGCGAGGCCGCTGAGTTGACGTTCGAGGCGGTGCCGTTCGATCACCCGCTGTGGATCCTCTACTCATCCGGAACGACCGGTCTCCCCAAGGCCATCGTGCAGGGTCACGGCGGCATCCTGCTCGAGCACCTGAAAGAACTGGCGTTCCACGTCGATCTGGGGGAGAACGACCGGTTCTTCTGGTACACGTCGACGGCATGGATGATGTGGAACCTGATGATCTCGAGCCTGCTGGTCGGGGCGACGGTCATCATGTACGACGGCAGCCCTGGTTACCCGGACCTGAACACCTTGTGGAAGCTCGCCGCGTCCGAGCGCATCACGCACTTCGGCGTCAGCCCGCCGTACCTGCAGGCTTGCAACCGTGCCGGCCTGCACCCCGGGCGGGACCACGACCTCAGCGCCCTGCGGATTCTCGGTTCCACCGGAGCCCCGCTCACGCCGGATGGGTTTGCGTGGGTGTACGAGGAGGTGGGCCGGGATCTTCTGCTGGCGTCGATCAGTGGGGGTTCGGATCTCTGCACGGCCTTCCTGGGGGCGTGCCCGCTGCTTCCGGTCCGTTCGGGACGGATCCAGTGCCGTCAGCTCGGCGCAGGCGTTGAAGCGTTCGATGCAGACGGAAACCCCGTCATCGGCGAGGTAGGAGAGCTCGTCGTGACGGCTCCGATGCCGTCCATGCCGATCTCCCTCTGGAACGATCCCGACGGAGACCGCTACCGGTCCAGTTACTTCGAGATGTACCCGGGCGTCTGGCGGCACGGCGATTGGATCACCATCCATCCGGACGGGTCCGCGGTTGTCTTCGGCAGGTCGGATTCCACCCTCAACCGGGGAGGCATCCGCATGGGTACGAGTGAGTTCTACCAGGTCACGGATGGCTTCTCCGAAATCTCAGACAGCCTCGTCGTCGACACCGGAGGGATGGGCGGTGAGGGGCGGCTCTTGCTATTCGTCGTGATGGCCGACGGCCACACCTTCGACGACGGACTCCGGCGGAGAATCGAAACTGCCCTGCGGGAGGGGCTATCTCCCCGCCACGTCCCGGACGAAATCCACGAGATCGACGAGGTTCCGCTGACCCTCAACGGCAAGAAAATGGAGGTGCCGGTGAAACAGATCCTCGCCGGCGTTCCCGTTGATCGGGCTGCGCGTCGCGACGCCATGGCCAACCCGCACGCTTTGGATGCCTTTGTCCGTTTGTTCGGGGAGACCGGTGCTGCGGAGCATATAGCAGCGTCGGGCCCGGACCAACGAGGCTCGTAGCTCACGGCTATTCTCGACCGTATGCCCCTTCCCAGGAAGCTCGGTCGCATGAACAAGCGGATCACCAACC
This sequence comes from uncultured Actinomycetota bacterium, assembly GCA_963707435.1. Lineage (GTDB taxonomy): Bacteria > Actinomycetota > Acidimicrobiia > Spongiisociales > UBA4744 > UBA4744. The sequence continues at coordinate 67,554 of CAVPPF010000007.1, forward strand.
CGGTGATGCGCCGCTTCCGGAGAATTCCGCCGATGGCGATTGTGGTCCACCGGGGCCGGGTGTCGGGACGCGAGTACCGAACTCCCGTATTTGCCTTCCCGACCGGGGAAGGCCTCGTCATCGCATTGACGTACGGGCACGACGTTGACTGGCTGAAGAATGTGCAAGCGGCCGGTTCGTGCAGCATCGTTCGACGGGGCCGGGCTATCGAACTGGCGAACCCGCGCGTCGTCGGCTGGGCAGCGGGGAGCAAATACATGCCGCTGCTGGTCCGGGTCTCGCTCCTGGGTCTTCAGGCCCGGGACTTCCTGTTGCTCGACGAAGTCACGCCCGGTGTCTGAGCCGGCACGGTCTACATACGTCCAGCCTGTACCTCGGCAAGGTAGGCAGCCCGGGAGGCGCCTGCCAGAGCCGCTATCTCCTCGGCAACATGTGGGGATAGCAGCCCGCGTAACGCATCCACGGTGTCGTCCTTGAGGGCGCGGCGGCCCGCGAGTTCTGCCGTCAGCTCGGTCACCGTCGCACCCGTGACGGATGCCAGCCTGGCAGTCGTGCACCCCGCTTGTTTCAACGCATCGAGCGCCGGCGGTTGGTTGGTCAATGGGCTTCCCTTCCTCCTTGCCCCATTGTCGCGCAGATTCGTTCGGGCGGACCCCGCTAGCGCTCGGAGGTGCAGACGCGTACGCTACGGCGCCCGTGCCCGTTCGCGGGCGGAGGCAACATGGCGAGGACAGGGCAGCTGACCGGAAAGACGGCCATTGTCTGCGGTGGTTCCAAAGGAATCGGCTATTCCGCCGCCAGAGAAGTCGTACGTCGCGGCGGCTCGGTGGCGATAGTCGCCCGTGGCAACGGGACCCTCGACCCCGCGATTCAACAACTGCGGCTGCTGGTCAAAGACGGCTCGCAATTCGTCGAGGCGATCCAGGCCGATGCTGCCGATCGAAACGATATCGGTCCCAAGCTGGACGCCTTCGTGACCTCGCGGGGCGTCCCGGATCTCCTCATCAATGCTGTTGGGTTCGCCGGCCCCGACTATGTCGGGAACCTCGGCCTCGAACAGTTTCGCCGGCACATGGATGTCAACTACTACGGACAGTTGATCCCCACGCTCGTCGTGCTTCCTCACTTGATGGAAGCCCGCCGGGGTCACATTGCGTTTGTCTCCTCCATGATGGGCTACTTCGGAGTCATCGGCTACGCCGCCTATGCTCCCACCAAATTCGCCCTGGTCGGCCTTGCCGAGGTTCTGCGCCATGAACTGAAGCCCGCCGGCATCAGCGTATCGGTGCTCTATCCGCCCGACACGGACACGCCCGGATTCGAAGCCGAGAACGTGACCAAACCTGCCGAAACGCATGCTCTGTCCGCAAATGTGAAGCTGGCTCAGCCCGACGATGTAGCCCGCGAGTTCGTGGACGGAATCATGCAGGGGAAGTTCCATATCCTCCCAAGTGGCGCGGCAATGCCGTGGAGGCTGCAAAGATATGCCCCGCGATTGGTCCGGGCGTTCCTGGATCGAGACCTGAGCAAAGCGAGAAGAAGGATTGGCAAGACATGACGAGCACGGACCCCATCGCGCCGCCGGGCGTTATGACCGACCTCTTCGACAAGGCGCACGCTTTCACCATTGCCCATGAGACCAAAGCTTCGGGTCTCTATCCGTATTTCCTCGCCATGGAAGGCAATGAAGGTACCGAGGCCGTGTACCAGGGTCGTCGTATTCTGATGTTCGGGTCGAACAACTACCTGGGTCTGACTACCCATCCGAAGGTACGGGAAGCAGCCCAACAGGCCATCGTCGAGTTCGGCACGAGCTGCACGGGGTCCCGGTTCCTGAATGGAACCCTCGAGCTTCACCTGCAACTGGAGCGAGAACTGGCCGCCTGGGTCGGCAAGGAGGCCGCGCTGGTGTTTTCCACCGGCATGCAGACCAACCTGGGGGTCGTTTCCTCGCTGGTCGGGCGGTTCGATACGGTCATTCTCGACAAGGACGACCACGCCAGCATCGTCGATGCGGCCCGCTTGAGCTGGGGCCAGATCAAACGGTACCGGCACAACGATATGGAACAACTCGAGCGTATGCTCGCCGACGTGCCCGACGACCGCGGCAAATTCGTCGTCGTGGACGGGCTCTACAGCATGGAGGGAGACCTGGCTCCCCTCCCCGAGGTCGTCGAATTGTGCAAACGGTTCGGTGCCCGGCTGATGGTCGACGATGCCCATTCCCTCGGCGTGATGGGAGATGGCCGCGGCACTGCCGCCCATTTCGGAGTCACCGACTCCGTGGACCTCATCATGTCGACGTTCTCGAAATCACTGGCCTCGCTCGGTGGTTTCATCGCGGGCGACGATCAGATCGTCCACTACATCCAGCACCACGCTCGTTCGCTCATTTTCAGCGCTTCCATTCCGCCGGCCAACGCCGCGGCGGCGCTGGCTGCACTCCAGGTGATGCAGGAGGAACCCGAGCGGGTGGTGCAGGTGCATCAGAATGCCGATCGGCTCCGGTCTGGCCTCCGCGATCTCGGCTTCGACACCGGTGCATCCGTGACGCCGGTCATTCCGGTGATCGTCGGCGACGACACGCTGACCTTCTACATGTGGAAACAATTGCTGGACGCCGGTGTCTACGTCAATGCCATCATCTCTCCGGCGACTCCCAAGGGAAGGCAGCTGTTGCGGACCAGTGTGATGGCTACGCATACCGCCGACCAGCTCGATCGGGTGCTGGAGACCTTCGAGAAGGTGGGCCGGCAGGTCGGGCTCATCTGAACCCGGTCTGCCGGGACCTCATGAGCGGACGTTGACGGTGATCGTGTAGGTGTCGAGCGGCGTCTCGCCGTCTTCCCACGGGCGCACATAGTCCAGTTGCAGGGAGTCCTGTCCCGTAGCGATTCCTGTGAAGTGGAACGTCATCGTTCCTCCGGCACCGACGAGATCCGACTGTGCCGTAAACTCCGGTTCACCAACCTGAGCCAGGACTGCCGGGTTGATCGATGAAACCACCCAGCTATAGCCCGTCGACGGATTGGCGGGCAAGCTGATCGTCAGGTCGCCGCTCACCTCGAGGGCAACCCGTGACCCGGCCTCGGCCGGACCGATTCCGGCAGGCGCTATGCCCGCCCGGTCGATCTGTGCCAGTGCGATTGCTCCGACTGCGACTGCGGCGACTGCTAGGAAGGTGAGCAGGATCGTCGCAGGTTTCACCGTTCGGGGGAATGTGGTGGTTGATCCATGAGCTTGCATCGGCTTCTCCATCTCCTTTCGCCATTAGGACGATTGAAGAAGGCTCTTGGTTTCCGGTTCGAGCACGTGTTTACGGAAGGGAACGAAGCGGGTGCCCGACACCTTCGGGCCACGCTGAGAGGACGCAGTTCTCGTTCTGCTCTGCGTCGGCCGGCTATCGACCGGCTATCGACAGGCGGGAGTCTGCGGCGACGCTTAGAACTCGTACGGGGCCAGGAGGCGAAGGTCGGAGTCTTCTCGGATCTCGATGGTCATCGGGGTGTGGGCGCAGTTGTCACATGGGTCTGCGAATTTGCGGGCTACCTCGTCGAGGATCACGACGAGGTGGGAGCCTGCGCAATGTGGATCTTGATGCCACACCGGGCGCGTGTCCTGTAGTGATTCGCGAGTCATGTAACGCACTGTCGTCGTTCCCACGATGTGATCCTCCCTGGGGTACTTGCACCATTGTGAACTATTTGGACTCTTATGGGAAGCAATTCGTTTCATAGGTGCGATAGGAGTTGAGGGGAAACGCCGCAGGGCCAGGCCCGGTCGGGCGAGCTCGGGGTGGTTTCGCCCCCGCAAGAACTGCGGTGCCATTCAAGAATCGACCCCGCAACGGCCGATGATGAACGTAAGCATCGGTGAAGCCCACCGATGCGGGCGGAGGCGAGATGAGCCGGCTGATGAGGGATGATCCATGGTCCGGCTCCGAACGCGCCTCGACCGCGGCGTATCCAGTTGTAGCGTGGCGGAGGTGGCGGCTCCGGCCCAACGAATCGGGAGAGCCTCTCCTCGCGAGCGCTCACGAGGACTTTGTGTGGTTGGACCGGACGGTGCAGGCCGAATGCAATCCCACCCGCACCTGGTCGTACCGGATGGCGTCCGGCGGGGCAATCCAGGCCGATCACCCCGTCCCGTCGGCGGGATGTCGATGCGGGATCTACGCCTACCAGACACCCGAATTGGCCCGTCCCATGGGACCGGGCGTGTGGGTGCACGGGCGGGTACTGGTTGGGGGTCCGATGTTCCTGACCGACTCGGGATACCGGGGGCGGGTGGCAACGATCGACGGCCCGCTCGATCTCGTCGTCGAGTGCGTCGGAGGCGACGATCTCTACTCGCCGAAGCGATGTTTCGAGGAACCCGTGCTGATCAAATACGCCACGAACGTCTACTCCCCGCTGTGCGAGTCTCATCGGGAAGTGCCGGTCGGCCCGGTGGTGAGCGGAGCCTTCACCGTTCCGGACTTCGCCGACGCCGCCTCGCAGCTGGCGCACACCATGGGCACCCTCATCGCCGCTCCGGTCCCTCTCTGACCCGGGTCCATTTCCCGGGTGCAGCGGTTGCCGCAACGCCGGGCCGTCGTTGGTGAGGGCCCAGCCGCGTAGGTTGGACACTGATGAAGGACGCAGCGTCTGGCAGCCGCCCCATCGGCAGACTTCTCCGGGCACCTGATTTCCGGCGCCTCCTCGGCGCTCAGGCGATCTCGGGAATGGGTGACTGGATGGCCACCGTGGCGTTGATGGCCCTGATCTTCGAACTGACCGGTTCCGCCGTTGCCGTCGGGGCGATGCTGGCGATCCGGATGGGCCCCGGGGCGATCGCCGGTCCGCTGGCGGCGCAGGCTGCCCGAAGGTGGGATCGCCGGAAAACGATGCTGGCGATGGACCTGGTTCGGGTGGCCGTGGTGATTGCCATACCGCTGGTACGCAACGTGGGGTGGGTCCTGGTTTGGGTGTTCGTACTCGAATCGGCGACGCTCGTCTACCTTCCGGCACGAGACGCTCTCGTTCCCGACCTGGTCGAGCATCGCGACCTGCGAGTCGCCAACGGGCTCGTCCTCGGCGCTCAGTACGGAGGGCTTCCGATCGGGGCCGGTCTCTTCGCAGTATTCGTGACGATTGCCGCCGGATTCACGGTGGCGTTACCGGGAGGCCGCCTCGCTCCGGTGTTCCTGGCCGATGCGGCGACGTTTCTCGGATCGTACGTTCTCGTCCGCCGCGTGACATCCCCCGAGGGCAGGACCGGCGATGGTGAGGCAGGCCTGCGCTTTCGAGATGCTCTCTCCATTCCTCTCGTCCGGTCGGCGTTGATCCCGATCGCCGGCGTTGCGGCGGGTCTGGGAGCGGTGTTCTCGGTCGGCATCGTGTTCGTGCAGGACACCCTGGGAGCGGGGGATACCGACTTTGCGTTACTCATCATCTTGTTCGGGACCGGAGCCCTGCTCGGTCTCGGCCTGGTCCAGGTGGTTTCCTCGAACAACCCGTTCCGGGATATGCGACTCGGCGTTCTGTCGCTGGGAGTCATCCTGGCGCTCATGGGATTGTCACCCACCGTTTCGGCGGCCCTGATTGGAGCAGTCGGATTCGGGGCGGCGACCGTAGGCGCCATCGTGTCGGCAGTCAGCGGCCTGCAAATGGCACTCTCGGAGGAAAGACGGCTGCTCGCCTTCACGGCATTTCACATTGCCGTACGCGTGGCGCTCGGCATCGGCGCGGTGGTGGCAGGCGGCGCGGCAGACCTGCTGCTTGGGCTCGGAGTGGCCGAACCCACCAGGCTGGTCCTCGGTGGCGCAGGCCTGCTGGTTTCGGTCGGTGTTGTGATGGTGTGGGGTCGCCTGGACGCTGCAGTTGAGACGGAGTAGCCGCGGCAGCGGCCTTCCTCGCTCGACCGACCGTTAGCTCCCCACCAGGCTGTCGCGTACCTGTTCGGCGATCTCGGTAGGTTCGACGTACATGCTGCTCTCGACGACCCCGTAGTCCCGAATCCAGGCGATCTCGCCCTGTCCATCCACGAGAATGAATGTGTGCCCCGGCTCGCCGGTGGCGACTGCCCACTGCAACACGTCGTAGGCAACCGAGACCGACTCGTCGGTGTCGCTCAGCAGGGGGGTGGCTCCAATGCCGTATTCCGATCCGGCTGCGGCCAGGATTTCGGGATCGTCGAAAGCGATGCTGATCAGCGGGACGTTCAGGGCCTGGTACTCGGGGTTGTTTTCCAGATCAACGATCTGTTGCATGCACGGTGGTCAACCGTCGGCCATGTGGAAGTAGAGCAGTGCGGGCGCACCCGAGTAGTCGTCCAACGACACGATCGATCCGGACGCGGTCGGGAGAGCGAAACCGGGGGCCTCGTCGCCGACGGCCAGGCCATCGCCGCTCCCGTCGCTGCACCCGGCGAGGATCAGGACGGCCACGACCATCAAGCCAACGGTTGTCCGAAATCTGGACGGCATCTGCCGGAGTTGCATCGAGTTCCTCCCTCTCGAAGCCGAAATGCTACTCGCTTCTCGGTTTCATTCGTCGGTGATTCCGGCCAGCCTCCTGGCGAGCGCCTTCTTCGATTCGAGGTCTGACTGCCTGCGAATCTGCACTCGCTGCGCTTGAGGGGAACCGGCTCCGTGGAGCGATTCTGTGAGATAGCCGACCGCGTTCCGTCCCAGCGTCATGTTCTCGATGAGCCGTGCCGCCCGCATGCGGTTCTCTGCCGGCACACCACTGCGGCCGGTCAGGTACTTCTCGAGGAGGGGACCGGTCGTCGGGTTCCGGAAGTCCGCCTCGGACGGCAGGGTGGCGACCAATCCTCCGGCCAGGTCCTGGGCCAGGCGGCCGATCTCGTATGGGAAGCGAGTGACATTCAGCTTGCAAACGTTGGCCAGGAGTGCATCGTTGACGAAGTTGCCTGCCGCCGTTTGCGTCGACTCGTGGGACGCAGCAATTCCGGTTCCAAAGATGGTCTCGTTCAGATGGGTCATTTCAACCAGTTTGTCCTGGATGTGGGAGGCACGCTCCACGCCGTTGTAGTCGGCTGCAAGTGCTGCCGCTCCGATGAGCACATCTCCAACCCCGGACTTGCACACGTAGCTCCGCCGGTGATAGGCCGTGAACTGCTCCACGAGTGGAGCCGCGAACTCGAACTCTCCGTCCATGAACACGTGGGACCACGGGACAAAGACATCATCGAGCACGAGCATGGCCTCCTGGCCGGCGAAGGCTGCGTTCCCGATGTCGAGGTCACCCTGCTCCATGCTGCGGGTGTCGCACGACTGGCGTCCATAGATGTACGTGATCCCGGCGGCGTCGACGGGGAGTGCACAGACGATCGCGTAGTCGGCGTCGCGGTCGGTGAGGCGCACGGTCGGCATGACGAGGATCCAATGGGAGTTGATGGCGCCGGTCTGATGGGCCTTGGCTCCGCGAATCACCACGCCGTCGGCCCGCCGATCCACGACGCGCACGTAGAGGTCGGGATCAACCTGATCGGAGGGTGCTTGCGAACGGTCGCCCTTGACATCGGTCATGGCTCCGCCGATGACCAGGTTGTTGCGCTGCACCTTCTGGAGGAAGGCCAGGAACCGGTCGTGGTAGTCCGTTCCGTGGTGCCGGTCACAATCGAAGGTGACCGAGTAGAGGGCATTGATGGCATCCATGCCCACGCACCGCTGAAAACAGGTTCCGGTGAGCTGGCCGAGACGACGTTGCATGCGATTCTGCTGAACCACGTCGTCGACGGACTCGGTGATGTGGAGGAAGCGATTGACCCTCCCGCCGGCCAATGAGGACTCCGCCGACCCGAGATCCGGGTCTTCGGCCGCCAGCCGGTACGTCGCAGCTATCGCGTTGATGGAGGGCCGGATCATGGGATGATCGACTGGCTCGTCGACCCGCTCGCCGAACAGGTACACGTTGAGATGGCGGCCGCGCAGGCTCGCCAGGTAGTCCTCTGCGGTGACAATAGGTTGGTCTGGGTTCATCCTCGCCTCCGGTTGTCGAAGATCCGGCCTGCCGCTTTCTGGCTTTGTGGATCACTGTGGGCTCGCGCATGTCATGCTTGCAGTATGTTCCGCGCCGTGCTCGCCGACGTGCTGACCGGGGGACGGGTAATCCTCGGTGTTGCGATCGTCGGAGCGTTGATCACGGATCGGGTGACCCTCTTCTCGATTCTGCTGAGCCTCGCCTGGGCTTCCGATGTTTTTGACGGCCGGTTGGCCCGTGCGTCGGGCCGCCGCACCGTCTTCGGAGAGACCGATATGGTGATCGACACCTTCGTCGGCGCCTGCGTCCTGATCGGTCTTGCGCTCAGCGGAAGAGCTCCCGGTTGGCCCGTGGCGGTGGGGATCCTCGTTCTGGGCGGCGTGTACCTGAAGACCAGGAACCCTGCCATATCCCAAGTGTTGCAGGGTATCGCCTACGGAAGCGCCCTCTGGCTGATCTTCACATCGCCGGACGCAACGCTGCTGATACCGCTCGGAACCCTGGCCGTCCTGATGCTCCTCGAGTACCGGAAGTTCTTCGACAAGGTCCTGCCGATGTTCTTTCGGGGAATTGTTTCGTTCGTCAAGGGAGATCCCTACGAAGGTCCACCGGCCGACGTTCAGCGACGATGAGTGACCGACGCGACCGCACGACGCGCCGGCTGCTTGCCTGCGGGATACTGGCCCCCGGCGTTGCTGTGGGTTCGTTCGCCGTGGCGGCGGCCCGGCGGCCCGGCTACAACCATGTGGCCGACACCATCAGCAAACTCGAGCGCGCAAGGCGTGCCGGAACGCTGGTTGTGGACCGGCGGATTGGTCGCCTACGCGGCACTGATGCTGCTGAGTGCCGCCGGGTTGCGCCGGAGGCTCGGGATGTCTCGAGCAGGCCGGATCCTCGGGAACGCGATCGGGATGCATGCCGTGCTGATGATCGGGGTGGCGGTGTTTCGCGATGATCTTCGCCCGGGCGGGTTCTTCACCCTGGAGGGTGCGCTCCACGACATCCTCTCGGGCATGGCGTTCAGCGCGCTGGTGGTTGCCATGGTGGCTACGGTCGCGTTGGCGAACGTCGATCGGGCGATGCGGTCGTTGCGAACCGCCACCACCATCGTCGCGGCTGCCATGACGTCCGTCGGCATCGCTTTCTTGTTCACCGACCCCGAGGTGCAGGGAATCCCGCAGCGGGTCTTCATTGCCCTCGCCGCCGTGTGGATTGTGCTCCTGGCTCTTCGATCGATGAAGACTTCGGCGCCGGGTGAGGTGATGGGTGGCGACGATATCTGAGGCGCTCAGGCGATAGGGCAACGGTCGGCGGCCTGCTGCACCAGCAGGCCGCTTCCCGTCGCCCCCCAAATTGGATCCCTAAGGCGTGATGGCTTTCCGGATGGCCTCGACCGCCTCCCGGCCGGCCCGCCCGGCGGCTCGCAGCTCCTCCCCGGCCGATTCGAGTTCGGCCCGGGCATTCCGCAGCTGGTCGCTCGCCTCCGGCATGTCGACAGGTTTCAGGCCGAGCACCGTGGCAGGGACGGGATCGATCAACGATGCGGCCACACCCAGGTGAGCCCTCATCCGGTCGAGCGCGGCTTGAGCTTCGGCGGGGTCGTAATCCGCCTCTTCGAGCCGATCGATCGCTGCCTGGATTGTCGACGAAACTTCCTCCAGACGCCCGCCGATGTGGGTCATGGCGTCGGCGGCGATCACCAGGTGCACCTTCGGCCCCAGGAGAGCGAAGACCCAGTAGTCCTCAACGATCTTGGGGACCAGTGCCCCGAGTTCGGAGAGCGTGGTAGCCGCTTCGATATCTGCAGCGAGCGCCGTGAGACCTCGCGTGGTGGCCTCCAACTCGGCAACCAGGGTTGCCCGGTGGCCGGCGTCCAGGTGCTCGCTTTCCGCAACCCGCTGCGTCCAGCCGGCTACCGCATCCAGACGTTTGTCGATCGCCTCCAGCGCCCGGCGCTTCGTCTGGTCGATGGCGCCGGCGCGGTCGGTTTCGACGCTTGCCGGGTCGACAGGCTGCGTCTGGGCAAACGCGGTGCCGGGTACGGTGAGCACGAGCGCTGAGACGGTAGCTACTGCGGCGAGTCGTTTGGTGATGGTGTTTCTCATTGTTCTTCTCCTTGGCTGAATGCGTCGTCCACTTCGGACAACACGGCGTCGAGTTCGGTCATCAGTTCGTCGAGTTCGGTCGGGTCGACATCGATGGGGGGAGCTTCTGCCGGGGTCTGAGCTGATACGTTCTGCTGGACCGGGGTGGAAGGTGGGCTCGTGGCGCTGGTTGTTGTCGTTGCAGCGGTCTCCGGTACCGGGGGAGCCGGCAACCCTATGGGCCGGCATCCGGACGCCAGCAGACCGGTCATCACCACGATCCCGATCAACTTCTTCATGTCTCGCTCCTTTGTGTCCTCCCAAACCATCGTGAGGAGCCGTTTGAGGAGCATGTGGCCCATGTAAGGGGTTCGTAAAACTCGGAACGAGTCCGGATCCGGGGGCAGGAACGCTCAAGCAGGGCTGTCCCCGTGCCGATTTCCAGAGGGTATGTCCAGCTCCGCATTCCCTGAACTCAGCAGAGCACCCCGGCGGGCTTCCATCGACCGGGCGCTCCTGGCAATCGAGCGCGAGTTCATCCGCGGGGTCATGTGGCTCGGATTGCTCGCTTTCCCGTTCCTGGCGGGCGCAGCTCTCTTCGCGCTGGACACGTCGATAGCACTCTTCGCAGCTCTCGCGCTTGCCGGCTCGTTGATGGCCTTGCTCGAGCTGCGCCTCGATCGTCCTCGAGCGTTGCCCGTTGTGCTCGTGGTCGTGACCGTCGCCGCCATCCAGTTGCCCGTTCAGTCGAGTGAGAACCGGGCCGCCATGATGGTCGGGGTTGCTGCGCTCGGCGCACTGGGTGGGCTCTTCGTGGAGCGGAAGCACCTCTGGAAGTACATCAGTTTCCTCACGGTGGTCTGGGCAGGTCAGCTGATCTGGGCGGCAGACAAAGGCGCCGGAGTCTTCGAGAAGGTCGACCAAAACGAGCTGTTCGGTATGGCGATTCAGCTGGCCATCTTCGTGGTGTTGAGCGGAGCACTCCATGTGCTCTGGAGAGTCGTCAGTGGCTCGGAGAAGGGCTACCGCAACCTCTTCGACCGGGCTCCAACCTCACTCTGGGAAGAGGACTACAGCCGGGTAGCGAAGCGACTCGAGGATCTGCGTTCGCAAGGGGTGACCGACCTGCGAGCATATCTGGCGGAACACCCTGAAATCGTCGCCGAGACATTCGGGATGGTCGTGGTCACCGACGTCAACGAGGCGGCCGTTTCGCTGATCGAGGCCGATGATCGCGATCAGCTGCTCGGTTCCATCGATCCCCGTACGGCCGATCGCGAAACGCTCGAATCGTTCATTGATCAGCTGGAGGCGATCTGGGAGGGCGAGGATCGGCTGGTGATCGAGTATGTCGGCCGGACGATCCGGGGGAAGGCCATCGATTGTGTCCTGCACTGGTCGGTTCCCAACGGCCGTTGGGGACCGGACTTCAGCAGGGTTCTGGTATCGATCAGTGATGTCACCGACCTGGCCACCACCCAGCGGGAGTTGGCGAGGAAGAACGCCCTCCTCAACAGCATTGCCCATCTCCAATCGGAGTTCATCGCGGATGCCGAAGCCGGTGTGCTCTTCGGGCGGGTCCTGGAAGAGCTCGTTGATCTCACCGGAAGCGAGATCGGTTTTCTCGGCGAAGTCCACGAGGGTGACGACGGGCCGTATCTTCAGCCCCATGCACTGTCCGGCATAGGTTGGGATGCCGGATCTTCCCGCTTCGAAACGCTCGATCCCGGTGCGGGGCCTCGTCTCGACGGATTCAACACCCTGGTTCAGACCGTGATCACAACCGGCCGGCCGGTGATCTCCAACGACCATGATCACGATCTCGGCAGGGCAGCATCGGGGCCGGACCGTTCCGGGATCGAGAGCGTCCTCGGAGTCTGCCTCCGGCGCGGTGAGGACCTGGTCGGCGTGGTTGGTATCGCCAACCGTCCCGGTGGCTACGATCGCTCGCTCCTGACCACCATCGAACCCTTCCTCGCATCGTGCGCGAACCTCATCGTCGCCTACCGGTCGGAACGGCGGCGGAAAGTGGCCGAGCACGCCCTGCACCGCACCGAGCGGCGCCTCCGGCTCGTGGCCGAGAACGTTGCCGACCTCCTGTACACCACGTCCGAAGACGGAACGCTCCGCTTCATCAGCGGGTCGGTCGAGCGTCTGCTCGGCTACCCATCGGTAGATCTCGTCGACTCGGACCTCTATCGACTCATCCATCCCGAGGACCGGGATGCGCTCCGCGAGTCGTGGCAGGGAGTGGCGTTCGGGGCCTCGAGCAGTCCCGTAGAGCACCGCATGCTGCATGCCGACGGCACCTGGCGGTTGATGGAGGCCACCGCCGTCAACATGGTGGAGGATCCGGAAGTGGGGGCGTGGGTGGTCAACGCTCGCGACGTCACGGCTCGTAAAGAAGCGGAGATCGAGCTCCAGCGAGCCCGGGACGCCGCTCAGCAAGCGGCGGCCAGCAAGGCCCAGTTCCTGGCCAACGTATCCCACGAGATCCGCACCCCGATGAACGCCATTCTGGGAATGACGGAACTCACCCTCGAGACCGAGCTCAATGCGGAGCAGCGTGAGTATCTCGGGACCACGAAGACCGCCGTCGACGCGCTCTTGACGCTCATCAACGATCTCCTCGACCTGTCCAAGATCGAAGCCGGGAAACTCGTGCTCGAAGCGATTCCGTTCAGCCTCGGTGACACGATCGGGGATACGGTACGAACGATGGCCGTACGGGCCGCCGAGAAGGGTCTCGAGCTGTCCGCAACGCTCGATCCGGCCGTGCCCGATGCCGTAGTCGGAGACCCAGGCCGGGTCCGGCAGATCCTGTTCAACCTTTTGGGCAATGCGCTGAAATTCACCCATGTGGGCCGGGTGGACGTCTCGGTGGATGTGGACTCGATGTCGAAAGAAGGGGTCGTCCTGCACTTCGTGATTTCCGACACCGGCATCGGAATCCCCGAAGATGTGCGGGACAGCATTTTTGATTCTTTTGCCCAGGCCGACGGATCAACAACGCGCAAGTACGGCGGCACCGGCCTGGGGCTCTCGATCACCGCAGACCTGGTCAGCATGATGGGCGGCAAGATATGGGTCGAGAGCGAGGTGGGGAAGGGCAGCAAGTTCCATTTCACCGCACGGCTTGCCGAAGCGAGCATGGCCGACCTCATGAGCCCGGTCGAACCTGCCGACGGAGCGGAGCTCCGGGTCCTGGTCATCGCGGACGCCGTTGCCGCCCAGCGCAATCTGAGCGAGATGCTCCGTCAGGGGAATATGACGACGTCGGTCGTCGCCGACCTCGCATCGGCGCTCGACACGATGCACGACCTGGCCAGGCTGCAGGTACGACCGGGGGCGGTGGTGGTCGATGTGCGCGAGAACATCCTGGAGACCTGTAGTCGGATCGCGAACCATCCTGATTTCAAGGGTGTTCCGGTGCTGGCCGTGCCGGTCGCCGGCGAGCGAGGCGACGCGGCCCGTTTCCGCAACGCAGGGGTTTCGGCGTATCTGACCAAACCCGTTTCCCATTCGGAGCTGCTCGATGCCGTCCGGCTGGTGACTTCTGAGCGCATGCAACCTGAGGTTCTCGTCACCAAGCACTGGTTGCGGGAACGCCGGCCCCGACTCCGTCTGCTCCTGGCCGATGACAGTCCCACCAACCGCATGCTGGCAATCCGGCTCCTCGAGAAGCGCGGCCACGCGGTCGTTTCCGTCGAGGACGGGCTCAAAGCCGTTGAAGCCGTGCAGGAGTCGAGTTTCGATGCGGTGCTCATGGATGTGCAGATGCCCGAGCTGGACGGGTTGGAAGCGACGCAGGTGATCAGACAGTGGGAAGGCGGCAGGTCCCACATTCCGATCGTGGCGCTCACCGCCCACGCTATGGAGTCGGATCGCCAGCGCTGCATCGATGCAGGAATGGATGCGTACGTGTCGAAGCCCTTCAGCGCCGACGAGCTCTACGCCACCATCGAGCAGCTCGTCGGCCCGAACCATCGCAACGAAGACGACGGAGCCGTTCGGGCTCCCGGGCAACCCGGCGAAACGATCATCGACCGGAAGGAAGCGCTCGATCGCGTTGAAGGTATGGCCGACTTGTTGCGGGAGATGGCACAACTCTTCATCGACGAGTACCCCGGTCTTCGCGAACAGATTGTGAACGGCCTAGCAGCGGGCGATCTCGTCGCTCCCCGGGAGTTGTCACACCGGATCAAGGGCACCGTGGGATTGTTCGCGGCAGGCGGTCCGTTCGAAGCGGCCAAGCGCATGAATGATCTGGGCAAGGCCGGAGATGCTGAGGGCATGGCCCAGGCTTGGCAGCGGCTCGAGGAGCAGATGGACTTGCTGCTCCCCGAACTCGAGGCTCTGGCCGTGAACGGTGTTGCCGCCTGGGCGTGAAACGTTCCCGGACGGTGGGCTGAGTTCCAGGACCGAGGGCCGCAGGGACTACAGAGGGGTTCCCGGGGCCGTGTTCTTTCGGTAGCGTGGTCGCATGAGCAAACGATTCTTCACGCCCAAACTGTTTGCGTTCTTGAACGATCTTGCCGAGAACAACAATCGCGAGTGGTTCAAGGAGCATCAGGACGACTACGAACGCTACGTTCGTGAGCCCGCCCTGGACTTCATCAACGCCTGTGCGGAACCGCTGGCCGGGATCTCCCCGCATTTCGTTGCCGATTCCCGAAAGGTTGGCGGCTCGCTCTTCCGGATTCAACGCGATACTCGCTTTGCCAAGGACAAGGCACCGTACAAAGAGAACACCGGCGTTCAATTCCGTCATGCGTCGGCCCGGGATGTGCACGCTCCCGGCTTCTACATGAATCTCCAGCCGGGCGAGTGCTACATGGGTGTCGGGCTGTGGCGGCCGGAAACCAAGGTGGCCTACGTGATTCGGGAGCGCATCGACGCCGACCCGAGGGCGTGGAAACAGGCAACCCGCGGCAAGCGGTTCACCGACGTGTTCACCGTGACCGGCGACTCGCTCACCCGTCCGCCCAGGGGGTACGCCGAGGACCACCCCTTGATCGAGGATCTCAAGCGCAAGGACTTCATCGCCTCGACCCGTCTCACCCAGAAGCAGGTGACTTCAGACGACTTCCTGGAGCAGTTCCTGGACCACTGCAGAAGGGCGGTGCCGTTCATGGAGTTCCTGTGTCATGCGGTGGGCGTGCCGTTCTGACGGAGCGCTCCCTCCGTTCCGGCGGGTAGCTCTGAAACTCAGGCGGTCCCGGGCCGGGAGATCGTTCCGTATGCCGCGGCTCGCCCTCGATGGGTAGCCTGCAGCCCATGCAATCCCGCCGCCTGGGACTCGCCACCCTGGCCGTGAACTCCTCGCTGGGGTTCGCGCTCGGGACGGTGATCGGTCTCGGGGTCTATCAGCTGGGCCTCATCGCCGCGGGTCTGCTCTTCGATCGCGAACCGGTCTGGTTTCCCGACCGTGTCGAGTTCCTGGCTGCGGGTTCGGATGCAGCCTGGGCCGGGGGAGTGGTGCTCGTCCTCCTGGCCGGGTGGGCTCTCGCCGGCATCTATCGGGGTGGCACCCAGTACGACGGAACCCAATTGGCGGTGCTGTGGGTAACGCTCCACCTCTTCCGGGAGGGCTCCCGGGCGCTGCTCGTCGTTCCGTTCTCCGGGGATTCCGATGCTGCCGTCGCTCTCGCTGCTTCGGACTTGCCTTCATCCCTGAACTGGGTGGTTGCGGTCCTCGGGGCTGCCGGTCTGCTCGGTGTCGGGCTGCTGGCCGCCCCTGCTTTGCTGCGCTTCGCACGTTCCAAACAGGACCTCGCGACCAGAAAGGCCCGGGTGGCCTTCGTTGCAATCCTCGGGATCGTCGCCTGGGCAGGCGGAACGCTCCTGACCCTGCCGCTGCTGATCCCGGACGGGCCTTCGGAGGCGCTGTCGCTGTTGCCGTGGAGCGGAGTTTTCCTTCTCTTCACGCTCGCGGCTTCCCCGGAGCCGCGAGAGATCGATCCGGTTCGCCCGCCGGTTCGGCTTGCATGGGGAGTGCTCCTCATACTCGGGGCTCTGATCGCCACTGCCCGGATATTCCTGGCCGGCGGCTGGACCGTGCCATGGTGAAGCGAGGTACGCAATGAAGATGGGCGTCAATGTGCCCAATTTCGGCTATTTCGCCGATCCGCAGCGCTTCGCCTCCCTCGCCGCCGATGCCGAGAAGGCCGGCTGGGATGGCGTGTTCATCTGGGACCACATGCTTGTTTGGTCCGGCAACGTCGTGGGTGATCCATGGATCCTGATGGCGGCGGCCGCGGTCGCAACCGAGCAGATCGTGCTCGGCCCGATGGTGACGCCGCTCCCTCGCCGCCGCCCGTGGAAACTCGCTCGTGAGGCGGTTTCACTGGATCATTTGAGCGGCGGGCGCCTGATCCTGGGAGTGGGAATTGGTTTCCCACCGGGTCCGGAGTTCGGCTCATTCGGGGAGCCCGTCGACGAGCAGATCCGGGGTGAGATGCTCGACGAAGCCCTGGAGATCATTCAGGGCCTGTGGACCGGACAACCGTTCCGGTTCGACGGCCGTCACTACCGCCTCGAAGAGATGGTCTTTCAGCCGGTTCCTCTTCAGAAGCCTCGCATCCCGATCTGGGTGGCCGGAATGTGGCCCCATCGCCGACCGTTCCGTCGAGCGGCGCGATTCGAAGGGGTCTTTCCCATGAAGGCCGGGGAGGACATGCCGATGCTGGCGCCTTCCGAACTTGCAGTCATAGCCGACTATGTCGGCCGGCAGCGGGAGGACGACCGGCCCTACGAGATCGTGACGTACGCCGATGTGCGCGGAGATCCCGGGCGAGTTGCCGAACTCGTGGATGCCTGGTCTCAGGCGGGTGCTACCTGGCTGCACACGGGACCCGCCGACGCTGGCAGGGAACCTACCGAAGCGTTTCTCGAGAGAGTTCGGTCCGGTCCGCCCCGGTGAGGCAGGCTCCGGTGGGGGCGACTGCCGATCTGTTCCGACTTGTCGTCGCTTTGGGAGCCCCGTAGCTTCGCCGGACCAGAAGCGAGAGGTGCTGATGAGCTCGGAACGGAACAAGACCGTGCCGGTGATTCTCGCGGTCCTGGCCGTAGCGGCTCTTGCGCTCGTCGTGTTTGCCGTATTCGTGGTTGCGACCGCCTGAGGGGAAGCCATGGAACAGATACTGTCCTCCTACCTGCCGCTCGCATCGGCCATCGTGACGTTCGTCTTCGCTTTCATGATCTTGAGACGATGGACCCGGCATCGTCCGCCCTTTCTCCTGCTGTGGGGCGTCGGCTTCCTGATGTACGGCATCGGCGGCCTGATGGAGGCCTGGTTCGGCTTCTTCGGATGGAGTGCGCTGGTATTCCGCCTCTGGTACCTCTTCGGGGCGATCTTGGTGGCCGCCTGGCTCGGTCAGGGAACCGTGTACCTCCTGGTCCGGCGAACCATCGGCGGCGTCAAGGTCTCCCACCTGCTGATGGCTTTGCTCGCCGCCGGGTCCATCTACGCGGCTTTCAAGGTCTCGTCCGCCGACCTCAACCCGGCGCTAATGCTGGAAGGTGAGTTGAGCGGGGGAGCGATCACGTCGCCCGGCGTGAGGGTTCTCACACCATTCTTCAACATCTACGGGGTATCGATGCTGGTCGGGGGAGCCATCTACTCGGCGTTTGTGTACTGGCGGAAACGACTGATGCCTCATCGCATGGTCGGCAACATCTTTATTGCAGCGGGAGCCATGGCTCCGGCATTCGGGGGAGCGTTGCAGCGTTCGGGCGTACCGGTGGCGCTGTACGTCGGCGAGTTCGTTGGGGCGGTGCTGATGTTCGTCGGGTTTCTCTACACCGTGCGCCCGGAACCGGCGGCAACGTCCGCACCGGGAGGCCCGGCGGCCTGACGTCAGCCGGTGGACAGCGTCGCGTCGATCCTACGCATCAGGGCATCGGTTTCGTTGTGTCGTGCCCGGCTGCGAGCTTCGATGATGCGACGGTGGAGTTCGTTGCGGGGCTGGCAAGCTTCGCGATCAATGGCTCGCCAACTTCGCTCCGTGACTTCGATTTCTCGAGCAGGGTCGTATCTCGGCATGTCCCACCTTGCATTGCTATCTGTTTGATCGGCATCAAGGGCAGCGCGGCTGAGCACTTTACTAGTAGATCAGCCGCTCGAGGAGGCGGCGTCGCAGCGTTGGTTTGTGGGGCACGGCGGGCCGCACGGTCAGGACCGGGAGATCGAGTGACGCCGCGAGCCGCTCAGACAGGTCGCTGAATCGCGTCGAAGTTCGGCTGGCAGCGCCGAGGATGACCAGATCCGCTCCGGCGGTCAGTTCGTCGAGAACCGAGAACAGGTCCGCCGCCCGGGCCACTCTGCTCTCCGTGGGGGTCCCGGCAATCTGCGCCAGCAGGCCGTGGTAGGCGCCTATGGAATCGGCCTCAGCGTCCGAAGCGATTTCATTGAGCATATGGCCGAGCAGCAGCGAAGCGGCGGATCTCCGCGCAATCCGATGGGCCAGTGTGATCTTGGCAACGTCGGCCGGGCCGCCGGATCCCATGATGGCGATGGTCTTCACCTCCTGCATTCCCCGGTAGTGGAAGAACAGCACCGTCCGGTTGGCGTGTTCGCGCAGCCACCGGACGTCGTTGATGTACGGCCGGGTGCGACGATTGAGCGGCGGCAGCTCAACCAGGATCACATCCGGATCCTGTTCGCTCACCGATTCGAGCAAAGCGGCTCTGCGGAGCCGGGTCCGGTGCTCGTCGACCTCGATCTGATCGGTCTGGAGGTTCTCAACGGCGAGGCTCTCATAGTGATGCTCTTGCACGCCTTCCGCTTGACCGGGGCCGTCGAGATGGACCACTCCCACCCGTCCGTTGGGGGCAACGAAGTGCAATCCCAACTTGAGGACTGCCTGTTCGCGGTCTTCGGTGATGCCCTGTCGCATGATCACGAGCAGGCTCTGCGAACCGGCAGACTGGAGGCTCTCGCTCGTCGTCTCAACGAGATTGTCGGTGGCGCGCACCCGCAGGGCATCGAGCGACGCACTCTGTTTGGTAACCCGTGATCGCCCGAAGACCTGATACCAGGCAATGCCCAGCAGAATGATTCCCGCCGCTCCCAACAAGGGCAGGGTCCCGAGCTGCGTGAGCAGGCCGACGCAGGCCAGGATGCCCGCGATGGGAAGCCAGGGATAGAACCGAATACGAAAGGTGGGGCGATACCAGTCGAGCCTGCTTTCTCGGAACGCAATCACCGCGAGGTTGTTGAGCGCAAAGACGAGCAACTGGAACGCGCTGGCGAGCTTGGCAATCTCCAGAATTGGTATGAACGCCACCAGGACCATCATGACTCCGCCGGTGGCGATGATGGAAACGACCGGAGCGCCCGACTTCCTGCTGAGATGCTGGAACACAGGCGGAGCCAGGGCGTTGCGGCTCATGGCAAACGGATAGCGCGAAGAAGCCAGCAGGCCGGCGTTCGCCATGCTGATGAGAGCGAGTACGGCCATGACGGCAACGACATCGACACCGGCTTCGTTGGCAAAGGAGCGAGCGGTGTCGACCACCGGCGTCCCGGAACCAGCCAGGGAAGATGTCCCCACCACGCCGATCATGACCGCCACCACGGCCGGATAGACCACCATCATCAGACCAAGGCTGCCGAGCGTCCCGAGCGGGATGTTCCGGCTTGGATTGCGGACCTCCTCGGCGACGCTGGCCACCTTGGTCACCCCGGCATAGGAAACGAAGATGACACCGGTCGCCAGGAACAGTCCCGACACTCCCGAGTCGAAGAAGCCGGCGAAGGCGTCGGGATCGACGCTCGGGGAGCCGAGGACGATGAGGACCAGGAGCATGCCCAGGACTCCAAATACGACGAACCGTTGCACGCCCGCGGTTTGCTTGATTCCGGTGGCGTTGAGGACGACGAGACCGATCGTCAATCCAACCGCAATAAGTTTCACCGGCAGGTCTGCGAAGACGACGAGGTACGCCCCAAGACCGACGAGGGCGAATGCTGCCTTGAACACCAGCGAGAACCAGACGCCGAAACCGGCGATGGTTCCCATGAGAGGTCCCATTGCTTTGTCGACGAACACGTAGGTGCCCCCGGCTTCAGGCATGGCCGTTGCCATCTCAGATTTGGCAAAGGCAGCCGGAACAACGATCAGCCCGGCTATGAAGTAGGCAAGAGGCGCGGCCGGCCCGGCGATCTTGGCGGCGAGGCCCGGCAGAACGAAGATGCCGGAGCCGATCATCGCTCCGAGGCTTATGGCGACGACTGAGAAGATTCCCAGCTCTCGCTTCACGGGATCGCCACCGGGTTGGGGGTGGCCCTTCCACCGGCGAGTACGACGCTCAATCCATTTCCTTGGAGCGGGGTCTGTTGGCCGGCATTATGGCCGGGTTCGCCGACGTTGGTGATGCCTCACACTTCGGGCCGGAACGGTTCGTCGCCCTCTGCCGTATCTTGCAGGAACCTCTCCACCTGTGCCGCGATATCGTCGGCGGACGGGATCTCCCCTTGAGCAGCCGCCATTCCTTCGAGCCGTTCGAGGTAGGCCCGCGAATCAGGCTGGGCGGCAATGGTGGCATCCAGTTGCCGGCGCTGCTCGGCGACACGATCGACCATGTCGCCAAGATCGATTCTGATACCGAGGTGGCGAGCAACCCGGTCGACCAGGGCCACCGCACCGGCGTAGTAGGGGCCGGCAACGTAATGCGGCACTTGCGCCCAGAACCCGACTGCCGGTATCCCCGTGTCCGTCAGGGCCATTTCGACGATGTTCACGGCTGCTCCCGGCACGCGCAGGAGGCCTTCGGGGAGCTGCTCGTCCTCACCAATCAGCTCGCGGCGGGAAGCCGTGGTGAGCAGCGGGGTCGGATAGGTGTGGGGGGTCGCAGCCGGCACACCTCCCAGCGACACGACCTCGACCACTCCCAGGGTCGAGGCGAGTTCGGCCACCGACCGGCCGAGCGCTTTCCATTGCCAATCTGGTTCATTGCCGCTCAGGGCGAGTACGTCGCGCCGGTCGTAGCGGAAGCGACGCACGGAAAGCTCGGGCCAATCGATGTGCTGCAATCTTCCGTCGACGAAATCAACGACCGGTCGGTTTGATCGGTAATCGAAGAGGGCATCGGGATCAAAGGTGGCGATGATGTCGCCGTCGGCCACGATGTGATCGGCTGCTTCCGTGCCGACACTCCCGGCATTGACCCACCCCTGGAAAGCCACAATGAGGGCGGGCGCTACGAGTTCTTCAAGAGGGTCGAGCCGGTACATTCTGCAGAGAGGGTACTCGCCCCGCTGAATTCACTGAGGTCTGAGGCAGAGCGGCGGGACGGTTGGAACACCTTCCGGTCCTGCCGGCCACCTACCATGATGCGGCACTACGCCGAGGAGTTCCCACCGTGGACGCACCGAGCGGAGCTTTCGAATCCTTCTTCAGCCCGCGCAGTGTCGTGCTGATCGGTGCTTCCCGGGATCACACCAAACTGGGATTCGGCGTTGCCAGAAATCTCGCCGAAGGTGGGTTCGCCGGGACTGTGCACTTTGTCAACCCGGCAGCGCCCGGCGAGTTGCTCGGGAGAACCGTCTACCGGACGGTGGCCGACCTTCCGGGAACGGTCGACCTGGCCGTTCTCCTGGTGCCGGCCCGCCTGGTCCCCGGGGCGCTCGACGAATGCGGGCAACGGGGCATCAAGGCCGTCATCGTCTCCTCCGGCGGATTCCGGGAAATCGGCCCGGCGGGGGAAGCCCTGGAGTCCGCCTGCCGGACCGTGGCCGCGGCGCACTCCATGCGTGTGCTCGGACCCAACTGTATCGGCACGATCGACACGCACAGCGGGCTGAATACGACGTTCCTTGCCCCTCCGGGGCCGAAACCCGGCACCGTTGCATTTATCTCCCACTCGGGGGCGGTGTGCGCGGCGGCAATCGACTGGTTTGCCGGTCGGGGGGTGGGCTTATCGCGGCTCGTCAGCCTGGGCAATCAAATCGATGTCCATGAGGTGGATGCGCTGGAGATGGTGGCGTCCGACCCGGCCGCGGGGGTGGCTGCGATGTACCTGGAAACCGTCGCCGACGGCCGCCGTCTGGTTGACGTGGCGGGCGATCTGACGATCCCGGTGCTCGCCTTCAAAGCGGGACGATCCAATGCCGGCAAACGGGCGGTTGCATCCCATACGGGAGCTATGGCCGGAAACGACGAGGCCTACCGGGCCGCATGCCGGCGGGCCGGAATCATCGTTGTGCCCACGCTGGAAGCACTGCTCGACGCAGCTCGCACGCTGGCCTGGGCCCGCCTTCCGGCCGGTCGCACCATGGCCGTCCTCACCAACGCCGGGGGACCGGGTGTGGCCGCCGCCGATGCGCTCGAGGAGAGTGGCCTTTCGCTGTCCGTCCTGTCGCCGGCCACCCGTGCCGAGCTGGCCGGTTCGCTCCCCGCCGGAGCCGGCGTCGCCAACCCGGTCGACATGCTCGCGTCCGCACGTCCTGAGGATTTCGCCCACAGCCTGCAAATCCTCGTCGATGCAGAGGAGGTCGACGGGGTTCTCGTTGTGTATCCACCTCCTCCCATGTTCGCCGCAGAGCTGGTGGCCGAGGCATTGGTCCCGGTAGTCGCCGCTTCCGGTAAACCGGTGCTGGTTGCGGTCATGGGAGACCGGACCGTCGAGAAGGCTGCGTCCCGGTTGCGAGCGGCCGAGGTTCCCGACTTCAGATTTCCGGAGCCGGCCGCGGCGGCTCTGGCGATTCTGGCCGATCGAGCCGACCGGTTGTCCGCGCCGCACGCGTCCCCGGTCCCGCCTTCCGGCATGGACACCGAGGCTGCAACCGGCATCATCGATGGCTGTGCAAGCGGGTGGTTGGATCACGCTCAGAGAGCGGCGTTGATGGAAGCCCGCGGAATCGCCGTCCCGCCCGCAATGGTGGTCGCAACGGCCGATGAGGCCGTGGAAGCCGCCGGTGTCCTCCACGAGGGGGTCGCTCTCAAGCTCGAAGACCCGGACGTCATCCACAAGTCAGACGTCGGAGGCGTGCACCTCGGGTTGCGCTCGGCGCAAGAGATCCGAGCTGCCTTTGCGCGGCTGGCCGGCGCCGTGCCAACCGCGTCGCCACACCCGTTTGCCGTTCTCGTTCAGACCATGGCAGGTCCAGGCCAGGACGTCATCGTCGGCGGCATCCGCGATGCTCAGTTCGGACCCCTGGTCATGTTCGGTTCCGGAGGGATCGAAGTCGAGGCTATCCGCGACGTCGCGTTCGCTCTCGCCCCCTTGACGAGAGGCGACCTAGCGCACCTTCTCTCCGGGACCAGAGCGGGGCGCCGTCTGGCCGGCCATCGATCGATTCCCCCGGGCGACGTGCAGGCGGTCGAAGACGTGTTGCTCAGCGTCGGGTGGCTGCTATCCGAACAGCCGCGCATTGCCGAAATCGAAATCAATCCATTGCGTGTCTATGCGCCCGGATCTGGGACGACGGCACTCGATGTGCGGGTGCGTGTCACGTAGCCAACCGTTGCGGACCATACTCTCAGCCATGCACAAGATACTGACTGCAACCCACGTGGCCGGTGAGGCGTTCGACGTCACGACGGCGGCGGGCCCACAGATTCGCGTCGAGGGGTCGAGCGCCGGCCCGAATGCATCCGGACCGGGTCCTATGCAGCTGTTGCTCATCGGTCTGGCCACCTGCTCCGCTATCAACGTTGTTGATCTGCTCGAGAAGATGCGACAACCGTTCGGCTCGTTCGAGGTCGATGTGGCCGGCCGCCGGGCAGAGGAACCGCCGAGGGTATGGACCGACATCGAGCTGCACTACCGGATTCGGGGAAACGTCGACGAGCGGCGTTTCGCCCGGGCTATCTGGCTCAGTGAGACGAAGCTGTGCTCGGCGGCCGCCATGCTCTCAGCGGTCGCCACCATTACCCACACCTACGAGATCCTGAGCGACGAAACGGCGAATCAATCTGTGAATGAGGAATAGCAGCGCTCGTCGGCACGTTCCAACTTCGTAAGCCGCTCACGGCGAGCGGAGCCATACGAATTGAGAGAAGCATGTCGCGACCAAAACGGGGCAAGACCCTCGAACGCCGGCGAGCGGAGGAAGCAGCCCGCAAGGCCGCTCAGACCAAGAGATCCAATCGCAGGCGAGCTGCCCTCATGGCGGGAGGGTCGCTTTTCGTGGTGGCCGCGGCCATCGTTCTGGTTGTGCTCCAGCCGCCGGCACCGGGAGTGGCCTTCCCCGACCTTGGCAATCAACACTTGAGCTCCCTCGACGAACCCCATGTCGTGTACAACAGCCGGCCGCCATCATCCGGGCCGCATATGGGGAATCTGGCCAACTGGGGCGAATCGGACGTGCAGATTCCGCCGGAGCTTTACGTCCACAACCTCGAGGACGGCGGGGTGGTCCTCGCCTACAGCTGCGGGAGCAGCTGCCCGGAACTGGTGGACGGCCTCCGCCAGGTCCTTGCGGACTTCGCCGGGCGCAATCTGCTGCTGATGCCGTACCAGGACATCGTCGATCCGGACGGTGTCGCGCGTCGAGCGGCCGCAGTCGCCTGGGGCCGGGTCCTCTATTTCGATGAACTCTCCGACTCCTCCGGCGAACAGCTCGACAAGTTCATCCGGACCTTCGAGGGTATCGATCATCACGTAGGGGCTTGAAGCTCCGACGCCCGCATCAGCTGGACGGCGCGACCTCCGAACTGCTCCTTCCGCACGACGGGCACGAACCTATCCGGGAGATGCCCCCGCCTGCTTCTTCATCGATCACATCGGCGTGATGGTTCGTCGGGAGAGCGCATGCAGGGCAAGCAGTCGCGACCCGCCGCGTTTCGGCATGCATCGTGACAGATTGCCGCCCGTAGCGAAGCGTGGCTGCCATCCAGAGGAGCTCCGACAGCATCCCGTCGATGCGTCTCCGGATACTCTCGTCCAGGAGGGCCCCCGCTGCGTCGAAGGCGCTCCCGACGTTCCCGACGGTTGCGTCGCGCCGGATGGGCACGAGGCCAACGGCGCGGAGCACCGGCAGCAGGTTCTCGATCATCCGGGCTCCACCGAGCACCCCGGTCGAGACGCCGACCAGTCCGACCGGCTTATGTACGTACTCGGTGTAGTTGGTATCCAGGGCATGCTTGAGGGAGGCCGGGTAGCCGTGGTTGTACTCCGGCGAGACGATCACGAGCCCATCGGACCCGTCGATGAGATCCGAGAACTCCGGGTGCTTGATCGCGGTCCCTGCATCGTCGGCGGGGAGGGCGAGAGCCTCGATCTCGACGAGCCGGGTGGTCACCTGAGGGTATTCGGCCAGCCGTGCTGCTACCCACCGCGCCACAGCGGCGCTGCGGGCCCCTTTTCTGACGGTTCCCCAGAGAACGGGTATCCCATAGGGACGATCGGCCATATTCTGCCTTTCCTCTCGGACGCACCAACTTAGTGGCACTCGATCGACCCGGCGCTCTACCCGACCGGCGAGGGGGAGTGGTGCGAAGGGCTCAAGGTTTGTGGCCGGTGTTGCCGATACTTGCATCCACCAGCGGTTTCAGGGAGTTCAGCACGTGAGCACGACGATCGATGGGGGTCGCGCCGACCCCGCCCTCCTGGACGCGCGTCCCTATTCGGAGCTTCCCGGGCAGGTCAATCGCCTGGGCGTGGCTCTCCAGGGCCTCGCCGACTCGCTCGACCGCCGGCTGCTCGAATCCGAGCATGTGGGCCGCATCACGACACAGATCAACCAGGGCTTGCTCCTCGACGAGATTCTCGACAAGGTTTTCGAGAGCTTCCAGGGGGTCATTCCCTACAACCGGATCGGGTTCTCGCTCATCGGCGACGAAGGAACATCGGTCGTGGCGCGCTGGGCCCGATCAGACCTCGAAAAGTTGAGCCTCGGCGCCGGATTCCGGGCTCCGCTGGCCGGCAGCAGTCTGCAGGGCATTCTCGAAACCGGCCGGCCGCGCATCATCAATGACCTCGAGGCCTACCTCGCCGGCAAGCCGGAGTCTGAGTCGACGCGGCTGATCGTCGAGGAAGGTCTGCGATCTTCGCTGACGTGCCCGCTGGTCGTCAACGGCGAACCGGTTGGATTCATGTTCTTCTCCAGCATTCATCCTCACGAGTACCAACCCCACCATGTCTCGGTGTTCCAGAGCATCGCCGCACAACTCTCGGTGATCGTGGAAAAGGGAAGGATGGCGTCGGAACTGGATGCCCAGCGCCAGGCAATGGAAGAACAGAACGCGGGTCTGCGCCGGATGGATGCGATCAAGAATCGATTCCTCGGAATGGTTGCCCACGACCTTCGCAATCCGATCGCGAGCATCCGCATGTCTGCAGAGCTGTTGGCCGACCCATCTGCGACGCTCGACGGGTTCGAGCGGGATGAGTTCCTTTCCGACATCAACCGGCAAGCCGAGTACATGGTTGAACTCATCGACGACCTGCTCGATGTGACCAAGATCGAGTCCGGACACCTGGACCTGCATTGGGAGCCGATCGATCTCAAGGCTTTCCTGGCCGAAACGGTTCGCCGCCACTCCAGCCTCGCGACTCGAAAGGGGACGGCGGTGACCCTGGTGACCGACCGGGACGGCTTCGTCAATGCCGACCGCAAGCGGCTCCGCCAGATCCTCGACAATCTGATTTCGAACGCGGTCAAGTACTCGCCTGCCGGGAGCACGGTCGAGGTGAGCCACCGTTGGGAGGGCGATTCCTGGACGGTGGAAGTCTCGGACGAGGGCCCGGGCCTCACCGAATCCGATCGCCGATCCCTCTTTGAGTACTTCGCCACGTTGTCGGCAAAGCCCACCGGTGGTGAGAACAGCACGGGCCTCGGCATGGCGATCACCCGCAGGGCGGTCGAGGCTCACGGAGGCGATATCGGAGTCGACTCTCAACCCGGCTCGGGGAGCAAGTTCTGGTTCACGATTCCGGGTGCGGCGCCGCCTTCCGACTGACCGGCGAAGCCAATTTCACCGCTCAGCGTCGGCGGGCGGCCGGTCGGCCAGCCCGGCCATCTCGGAGGCCCGCAATCGGACACCCTCCGCGATTTCCCGGCCCGCCCGGCGGTACTCGGACATGCTGAGGCCGTAGGGATCGTCGATGGTTGCTTCACCGAGGAGGTTGGCCTGGATCCCGGGGAAGTGGCGGTCCAGCCAGGTGATCTGGGCGACCTCCATTGCATAGACCAGCGATGTTCTTTCGAGCATGTCACGATCCACCCGTGCTGCCCGGTGACCGGTGAGATCGACGCCCATCTCCGCCGCTACCGCTTGCATCTGGGCGGTGGCGGGGTGGCCGGTCAGTCCGTGGGTTCCCGCGCTGGCAACGTGGAGACCGACGGTGCTCAGGTCTGAGACCTGGAAAAGGAGGCTGAGCGCCTGCCGGGCGACAGCTTCGGCAAGTGGAGACCGGCAGATATTGCCGGTGCAGACGAAGAGAATCGAAGCGGGATTCACGACATCATCATGGTCGGCCCGTAGCGGTGCGTTCACCCGGTCAAGCGACATCGACGACCGGGGCTACCGGTATCGCCAAACGATTCTGCCCCGGGTGGGGTCGTATGCCGACATCTCGAGGTCGACGCGATCGCCGGGGAGAATGCGGATGTACCGGCCGCGTCGCATCTTGCCGGAAGCGCGCGCCAGCACCTCGTGCCCTCCGTCGATTTCCACCCGGAACATGGCGGAGGGAAGCGTCTCCCGCACCACGCCCTGCACCCGGATGACGTCCTTCTCTTTTGGCATCAATCGCTCCGTCTCCATCCCCTGGTGTCGGTTCGTGCTTGCGACGATCTGGGGTCGCCCAGGGCTGGTAGTCAAAACATAGCGCCGTGGCGCCCATAAACCCAAAGTCCGGCGCGGGTCGATAGAGGTGCAGGTGGCCTACGATGTCGGTCTCGTGAAGGTTCTCCTTGCATCGACGTATGAAATGGGTCACCAACCCCTCCACGTGGCCTCTCCCGCTGCGGCGTTGCGCGGCGCCGGTCACGAAGTGCGGACCCTCGACCTTTCCATCGATCGGCTCGCGCGCGCCGATCTCGACTGGTCGAATTGCCTCGCCTTTTCGGTCCCGATGCACACCGCAATGCGGTTGGCTTTGCAAACGGCTCGAAGGGTCAAGAAGTCGTTCCCGGAGATGCCCATTTGTGTCTACGGGCTGTACGCCCACTTCGGGCCACCGGACGATGCGTCACCCATCGACCATGCCATCGCGGGTGAGTACGAGCCGGCTCTGGTGGGTTGGGTGGACTCCATCGAACGCGGGCACGACGCCCCGTCCGGGTCGCAACCGCTGGAGCTCGGCAAGACAGAATCCCGGGTACCGGTTCGTACCGGTTTGCCCGGACTGGATCGCTATGCCCACCTCCAGGTCGGTGGCGACCACGCCAAAGTTGGATACGTGGAGGCGAGCCACGGATGCCGGCACCGGTGTCGGCACTGTCCGATTCCTGCCGTTTACGACGGGAGGGTTCGTATCGTCGACGAGAGCACGGTGCTCTCGGACATCGATCAGCTCGTCGACCTGGGCGCTCGCCATATCACGTTCGGTGATGCCGACTTCCTCAATGCCCCCGCCCACTCGCTCCGCGTCGTGCGGGCGCTCCACGCCCGCCATCCGGGTCTCAGCTTCGACGTCACGACGAAAGTAGAGCTCATCGTCCGTCACCCGTCACTGTGGAGCGAGCTGGCTGCGTCCGGGCTGCTCTTTGTGGTCTCGGCTTTCGAATCGACCAACAATCACATCCTGGCGTTACTCGACAAAGGGCACACGCGGGCGGATGAGGCTGCCGCCGTCGACATCCTCCGCGCGGCCGGCATCGAGATTCGGCCGACCTGGCTGCCGTTCACCCCCTGGACGTCGCTGGAGGATCTCCGGGATATGGTCCGGTTCCTCGATGAACATGATCTGACGGGGAATGTCGATCCGGTCCAGCTCACGATCAGGCTTCTCATACCGCAAGGGTCGCTGCTCCTGGGACTGCCGGATCTCGTGCCCTACCTGGATGCGTACGACGATGAGATGCTCGGATGGCGATGGCATGCTGCCGACCCGCGCGTGGATGCGCTGCAGGAGCGGTTGGCCGAGATCCACGAACGCGGCGTAGCGGACTCCCTGCCGATCGGTGAGCTCTTCATGATGCTGGCGGGCGAGATCATGGGATCGGGAGCCCGTTTGGCGGCTGTTGCCGAAGGGAGGCCGCGGCTCACCGAGCCGTGGTTCTGCTGAGCAGAGCCGGCCGGGAGCCAGTTCGGCTCTCTCGACGACCTGTAGCGCAGAACTCGCAATTCTTTCCCTCAATCGACCCTGCCCGCATGCCGATACCGGGAAGATGGGGTTTCTCCCGGAAATCCTTTGCGGAAATGAACAACGACAGGTCACCGTCGGAACGGTAAACATGCTCGATGAGACCATGAGTCTGCAGAAGCGGGAAACTGAAGAGATGCTGCGGGCGGCCGTCGGAGCGGCCGAAGCTGCCAGCCGTTCCAAATCGCAGTTCCTGGCCGAAGTCAGTCACGAGATACGCACTCAGCTGGCAGGCATCCTCGGCATGGCTCAGGTGACGCTGGAGACGAAGCTCACGCCGCAGCAACGTGAATATCTCGAATTGGTCACGTCGTCCGCAGACGCACTCCTCACCGTGGTCAACGACTTGCTCGACCTGTCCAAGATCGAGGCAGGGCATCTCCAAGTAGAGGAGATGCCGTTCAGCCTGAGAGACAACCTGCGCGACACGGTGACTTCGATGCAGGTGACTGCAGAAGAAAAGGGCCTGGGACTCGATCTGACCATCGCCGACACCGTTCCCGACCGGGTTGTTGGAGACCCCGGCCGTCTGCGCCAGATAGTGATCAACCTGGTCTCGAATGCCATGAAATTCACGGAAGAGGGCGGGGTAGCAGTTTCGGTGGACTTGGCGGAGTCGCGTTCATCCGAATCCATCGTCCACGTCCAGGTCGCGGATACCGGCTCCGGCATCCCGCCCGACAAACTGGAGGCGATCTTCGAAGCCTATGAACAAGCCGGTGACGCCAACGGCAGGCGTTCTCTCGGGACGGGCCTGGGCCTGTCGATCTCGAGACAGCTTGTGCACATCATGGGAGGCGAGATCTGGGCCGATAGCGAATTGGGGCAAGGCAGCACCTTCCACGTCACCCTTCCGCTGCAAATGAGCTCGGCGGATCTTCCGGCACCCGTCGCGCAGCGGCGATCCGACCTCGAGGGCCTGCCGATTCTCATCGTGGCGGACAACCAGATCAACCACGACAAACTGCTCAAAGCGATTGGAGCCACCGGCATGATGCCTGCCGCAGTGACAACTCCGGCCGAGGCACTGGTGGCCCTCAGCGAAGCCCGGGTGTCTGATCGACCTTTTGCGCTGACGGTGTGCGATCTCAATGGAGACGGCATGGAGTTTGCTCGCGTGCTGCGCGAGGACGCCACCCTGGCCTCGATGCATGTGATGGTGCTCACGGCGATGGGACAACGCGGAGATGCAGCGATGTGCCGGGACCTGAACGTGGCGGGTTACCTCACCAAGCCGATCCCGGCCGAAGACGTCCGGTTGGCGATCGAAGCCGTTATCGGGGGGCCGTCGCCGCTCGACCTCACCGTGCTCGTAACCAAGCACTGGCTGCGAGAACGACGCCAGCATCTTGACATCCTCGTCGTCGACGACAGTCCGACCCACCGCATGGTGGCCAAGAGACTGCTCGAGCGTCGCGGCCACCGGGTGTCTGTGGCCGGGAGCGGAAGGGAAGGGGTCGAAACGTCACAGGCACACCGCTTCGACATCATCTTGCTCGATCTGTGGATGCCCGGCATGGGAGGCTTCGAGGCGGCGGCTGCCATTCGCGCGGCCGAAGAGCGAGGCGAGCGTGTTCCTATCATCGCGATGAGTGCGGACACCGTCTCGGAACTCACGGACAACCTCGCCGATGCGGACATGGACGGCCTCATTGCGAAACCGTTCCAGGTTCCCCAGTTGCTCAGCACCATCGAGCATCTCCTCGCCAACGATTGAACGCACTGCCGAAGGACGAACCTTGCGTGTAGAGGCTTTCGGCCCTACCGGACGGCATGGTCCATCGGTCATCATGCTGCCAAGGAAACACCCCGATCGGCAGCGGCGCGGAGACCGGCGGCGGAATCCGATGCCAGAAGCGGTCAGTCGGGGTGCTTTCTCGGGTTTGGAGCCTCAGATCCGGCCGTCTCGACTCAACCAGCGTGAGAACCAACCGATGGCGCGCTCCGCAACGTCGGCAAGAGCGCCGCTCTCTTCGAAAAGGTGCCCGGCGCCGGGCACGATCGATACCTCGCAGTGCCCGGATAGTTCTTCTGCCGCGGCTCTGTTCAGATCGAGCACAGCCCCGTCGTGACTGCCGACAATCAGGAGGACCGGAGCCGT
Source organism: uncultured Actinomycetota bacterium (assembly GCA_963707435.1). Lineage (GTDB taxonomy): Bacteria > Actinomycetota > Acidimicrobiia > Spongiisociales > UBA4744 > UBA4744. Next base: position 98,981 of record CAVPPF010000007.1, read on the forward strand.
CACTTCGGGCAGGCGGCGCCCGGCCAGATCGGGTCGGCCACCGCGGCCGACGACCGCCTCGACGGGTTGGTCGATGCTGGCCACGAGAGCGGCGGCCGCGCCCGTGCTCGCCCCGAACAACCCCACCGGAACATCCGGCAGTTCGGACGCAGCATTCAACCAGCCGACGGCAGACGTCAATCGGGATGCCAGGAGGTCGATGTCGAAGACATTGCCCCGGTTTCTTGCTTCTTCGTCGGTCAGGAGATCGAACAGCAACGTCGCGAATCCGGCTGCGTTGAGCGCGTCGGCCACTGCCCGATTGCGAGAACTGAGGCGGCTGCTTCCGCTTCCATGCGCGAAGACGACCATGCCGTGCATCCCGTCCGGCAGAGCCAGTACTCCGGGAAGCCTGCCGCCGGCGATGGGAACCCACACGTCGCCACCGGCCGGAGGTGGGTCCCGGAACTCTTCCAGCAGGCGGACCACCTCCTCGTCTTCGGTTTGGCGAAAGTCCTGGTACCACTGACCTACTGCGCCGAATCCCGCCGGTAGCTCGAGGGCGATGACCTCGTCGGCGTCCTCGAGGAGTGCCCCGGCCGTCTCGCGGGCGGAGACGGGGACGGCGAGAATCAGGCGGGCCGGCTTGCGTGCCCGCAGTGCACGCAACGCAGCGCGGCGGAGTGGCTCCGGTTGCCAGACCGTCGTCGACAACCACGGCGGTTCGACCGGCGACGGGTACGGGATCCCGCTCGCCCCGATAGGCGTGAACCCGGCGATTCAGTTCCCCGGTCTCCCGGGTTTCTACCTCGGCCAACTCCGGTCCGGTTACATTCAACAGGTCGATCAGATGCTCGTTCAGGACGCGGATGCCGCCTTCGCTGATTGCTCCAACTCCCAGCTCCGGTCGACCGGGGGCGCCGAGCTTCCTCACGACCACGACGTCGAGGGGCGCTCCGAGGACCCGGGCCACCTCGGCGGCCACAACGACACCACCGCGCGGCAAGCCGATGACCACCGGATCGGCGATCCCCTCCTCCGCGAGGCGTCTCCCGAGACGCCTGCCGGCTTCCATCCGGTCACGAAAAGACATGGCCCCAGCTTGCCTGCCGGATGGGCAGACCACCAGGGCCGGATTGCCCATTGCAAGCCTTCTGCAAGTTGGGGTAGCTTGGGACGTGAGCCGAAATCAGGGAGGGGAACCTGTGAACTCACCCGCCGCCGTCCTCGTTTGCCGCGATCTCCGAAAGTCGTTTGGTGACAATGCGGCCGTGAAAGGCGTTGGATTTCACATCGGCCAGGGAGAGACCTACGGACTGCTCGGTCCCAACGGTGCCGGAAAGACCACGACCATCTCCATGGTTACCGGCCTGCTCGAGCGCGACGGCGGTGAGGTGCTCATCGACGGTCAACCCCTGACAACGAGAAGCGTGGAGGCGCGACGGGAAATCGGCCTCGTGCCACAGGATCTTGCGATCTACCCGGATCTGACGGCACGGGAGAACCTGGTGTTCTTCGGCAAGCTGTACAGCATGTCGGGCGCCGATCTCAAGAGACGCGTGGATGAGGTGCTCGAGATCATCGGCCTCAAGGACCGCGGGGACGACCGCACGGACGAATACTCGGGCGGCATGAAGCGGAGGCTCAACATTGGCATTGGCTTGCTCCACAAGCCCCGGTTGCTGTTGCTCGATGAACCAACCGTCGGAGTCGACCCGCAGAGCCGGAATGCCATTCTCGAAAGCGTCGAGCACTTGAGCGACGAGGGAATGGCCGTCCTCTACACCACGCACTACATGGAGGAAGCGGAAAGGCTGTGCGATAGGGTCGGAATTATCGATCTTGGATTGATCAAAGCCGAAGGGACCCGGCGAGAACTCATACAGATGATCGGGCAACGCGACCGGGTTCGGCTCCAGGCCAGCGGGCCGTGCGAGGCCGGCGTGGAGGCGCTGGCGTCGCTACCGGTTGTGAAGGAAGCTGGTGTCCGGGATGGCGGTATCGAGATGCTCGTCGACGATGCAGGCACCTGGATCGCAGAGATTCTCGGCAAGGTGTCGGGAGCCGGAGTGAGCGTTTCGTCCGTCGATGTGGACGAACCCAACCTCGAATCAGTGTTCTTGCACCTCACCGGCCGCGCCCTTCGGGACTGATCATGCGCCAGGCCTGGAACATCGCCGCCAAGGACCTCAAACTTCGATTGCGCGACCGCTCGGCTTTCATCGTGGGCATCATTGCTCCTCTTGGCCTGGCGGCGATCTTCAGTTCGATCTTCAACCCCATCGAGTCGTTCGATTTCACGGCAACGTACGCCGTAGTCGATCAGGATCGGGGTCTCGTTGCCGCCCAATTCATCGGTGCGCTGGATCAGTTTGCAGCGAGCAGTGGCGTCGAGATCGTGATGCTGACGAGCCGGGAAGAAGCGGTCGATCTCGTCGATGTGGAGCCGTTCAGTGGTGACGACGGCGCAGACGCGGCGTTTGTGATTCCCGCCGGCTTCTCCGCTGCGATCGGATCGGAGAGCGCGGTTGACATCGAGGTCATCAGCGGTCAGGGAGGAGTCGGGTCCGGCGTGGCAGTCGCTTTCGCAGAGCAGTTCGCCAGCGAGATGACCTACGCCCGAATCGCCGTTGCGAGCTTTGAGAACCTCGGAGGAGTCGATGATCGGTTCAACTCCGGGTTGCGGGCACTGGCGATACCTCCGCCTGTTTCCCTCCAGAACGTCGAAGTGGACAACAAAGAACTGGCCGGCAAGACGTTCTATGCGGCGGGACTCGCAATCTTCTTCCTGTTCTTCACCATTCAGTTCGGCGTGAACAGCCTCCTCGAGGAGCGTCAGGCCGGGACGCTCAGCAGGTTGATGGCCGCTCCGATGCACCGTTCGTCGATCATCGCCGGCAAAGCCATCATGGCGTTTGTCCTCGGCCTGGTCAGCATGGCGGTTCTGGTCATCGCCACTACGTTGTTGTTTGGCGCCGACTGGGGCAATCCGATTGGAGTGCTGTTGCTGGTCGTCGCCGGCATCTTCTCGGCCCTGGGGATCATGGCGGTGGTGGCCGGCTTCGCCAAGACGGCCGAACAAGCCTCGAACTACTCTTCGATGGTCGCGGTCGTACTCGGGTTCCTGGGCGGGACGTTCTTCCCGGTCGGCCAGGCCGGGGGTCTGCTGGCCGACCTGCGCTTCATCACTCCCCACGCCTGGTTCATGCAGGGCCTGGGCGATCTTGCCGGAGGCAACCTCGGGGATATCTTCCCTGCGGTCGGGGCACTGACGCTCTTCGGCGTGGTAGCCGGGACGATCGGTCTGATGGGTTTGCGGAGGGGTCTCCAGCCATGAAGGCCTTCACGATCGCCGGGACCAACCTCCGCCGCTTCCTCCGGGACAGGTCCAATGTGTTCTGGGTGTTCATTTTCCCGATTGTGCTGATTCTGGTCTTGGGGTCGGCCTTTGGCGGCTCATCCGATCCGCGGCTCGGGGTCTACGACGGGGGAGCAGGCCCGTTGTCCGCGGATCTGGTCGGCCTTCTCGAGCAACAGCCGGGCATGCAGGTGATCCGGTTTGCCTCGCAAAACGAGACGATTCAGACGGTCGAACGCGGCGAGGTAGAAGCGGGTCTCCTGATCCCGGGCACCTTCGACGCCGATCTTCGGGAAGGCGTGCCGATCTCCGTCGAGCTGGTGCGGCGCAGCGTGGACGATGCGCAAGGGATCCTCGGCAATGTGCAATCGGCCATCACGCAGCAGAGCATCATCCTGCGTGCGGCCGGCTTCGTCGAGTCGGAGGGAGTCGGCTCCTTCGCTCAGGGTCTCGACGTGGCGCAAAGCGCCGCCGCCAATGTTGCCGATGTCACCGTCACCGTCACCCAGGCTGGCGAGGCCGTCGGGTTCTTCGCCCTTGGTCGTTTCGACTCGAGCGCCCAGCAGCAAATGCTCCTGTTCGTCTTCCTCACCTCGCTGGCCGCCTCGGCATCTCTCATTCAAACTCGCAGGCTGGGCGTGGCGCGGAGGATGGTTTCCACACCCACGCCGGTCCGGACCATCCTGGTCGGCGAGGGCCTCGGCCGGTTTGCGATCGCCCTGCTCCAGGGCACGTTCATCATGGCCGGTACGCTGCTCTTCTTCAATGTGGATTGGGGCGACCCGCTGGGGGCCCTCGCCATCCTGATCGTGTTCTCGCTGGTCGGGTCGGGTGCGGCGATGTTGATGGGAGCCTTGTTCGAAAACGACCAGCAAGCCGGCGGCCTGGGTGTTCTCTTCGGACTGGGACTCGCGGCACTGGGGGGCTGCATGGTGCCCCTGATCATCTACGAGTTCTTTGCGCCGACCCTGTTCCAGATAGCCCACATCACGCCCCATGCCTGGGGCCTCGAAGCCTTCGACGCTCTCGTCATCGATAAGGGAACCCTGGTAGACACCCTGCCATATCTGGCAATCCTGGCCGGGTACGCGGCTGTGTTCTATCTCCTCGCTATCTGGCGGCTGCGGCGGGTCCTCACTCGCTGACCGGTGCGCTCGCCCGGGGACAGGAGCGGGGCTTCAGATTCCGGCGCGGCGAACGGCCCGGATTGCATCGATTGCCTTTATCCGCCGGAGCACCTCCTGAATCTCCACCGCGAACGCCTTGCGGTTGGCGCCGAGGTCCTCATCGTCGATGTCGAGGAGGTTTCGATTCTCAGCCAGGGCGAGCGCCGACTTGAACAAGACCTGGGAGATCGACTCCTCTGTGGCGATCTTCCGCTGCAGCCGGTATTGCTTTCCCAACCCGAGGCAACCGGCGATGAATCGGCGCTGGTCTACCTCCACGTAGGGAGAGTGGGCGTTGAGGCTGTCGGCGACGACCTGGTATGCCTCGAGGAAAGGTCGCAGCACCCAGGGGGCGGTCAGCAGGTCGAAGCACCGCAAGAGATCGAACGTCTCTCCGCCGTCGCCACCCAAGCGTTTTTCCCAGTTCGGGTCGGTCTGTGCCAGTTCCCCGAAGATCTCGTCACGGAAGGTGTCTTTGTCCGAGAAGAAGAACTCGAATTTGAGGAGATCGCGCAACGCCATCACCTGCTCGGAGAACACGACCACACGATCCCCTGTCTCCGCTTCGGCAGCGGCCACGAGGGCTAGTTCGGTGATGGCGTCGTTCACGAAGAAGTGGATGACCGTGTTCCGGTAGTAGGCGGCAGCCAGATGCTGGTCGGGTCCGATCATGTAGACGGTCTCCGGGCCGGCCGCATACTCGGTCACGATGCCGTGCTCGACCAGCCGATCGACGACCAGTTGCACACCTTTCGGCGAATCCAGACGGATCGCCTCGGTCATGGGCAGGTTGCGCCGCGCCGCATAGTCGACCACCACTCGCACCGCTTCGACGAGGTCCTCGCAGCGGAGGGCGTGATCCTCGTTGGCCAGCAGTGCAATCGTCACGAGCGACGTTGGAGTGATGGGAGTAACCCGGTTCACCCGCGCCATGGTTTCGAAAGCCACCTTGCGGACGGCCAGGCTCTGCTCGGAGTCCGAGGAAGCCATCTCATCGGCGAGGGAAATCGGCTCGCCGAACCGGACGTGAATGTTGCCGTACCTCCTGCGGAGCGAACGCACGGACTTCAAGAACCAGGAGAAGCTTTCCTTCTCTTTTGCCTTTCCGAGTTGCTCCGCGGCATACGAACCAACGTCCTGAATCTGGTCGTAGATGATCGAGGTTGGAACGAGGTAGACGTCGTCCGCCTTGCCGCGACGGAAACTGTCCGTCACGTACGTGAGCATCCCGAAACGCGGAGGCAGGAGCTTGCCCGACCGTGATCTTCCCCCTTCGAGATACCACTCGAGGGGAAAGCGGTTGGCGATCAAGTAGTCGATATAGCTGCGCAGGACGAACTTGTAGACCGGATTGTCCCGGAACGTCCTGCGGATGAAGAAGACGCCCGTTCGCCGGACGATCGGACCAATCGGGAAGAAGTTCATGTTGATCCCGCCGGCGGTGTGGTTGGGAGGGGCATCGTTCTCCCAGAGGACGTACTGGAGGACGAGATGATCGAGATTCGACTTGTGAGATGGCAGAAACACCAGGGAACTCGTCTGTCCGAGCGTTGAGATCTCCCGGAAGGCTTCCGGTTCGTAGTGGATCGACCCGTAACCCTGCCGGTACAGCCAGTGGATGGCGTTGGCGACCAGGTCGATGGTGAAAGCATCGTGGGAGGCTGCAATCTCCCGAAGATACCGGGCGGCCCGTGCGAAGATTGAGTCCTCCGACTTGTCCATCTGGGCTGCGAACCGGACGATCCCCTCCCGGAACTCGCTGGTTCCCAGGATCTCCTGGTTGACGAACCTCGGGATCTTGTACCGGTTGCCCCGGACGCGCCGTTCTGCCCGTTCCAGCGCCAGCCACGCCCGTCTGGCCACAAACTCGGACAGGCTGGACGACTCAACGCCGGTGCGCCAACGCGCCATGAGTTCCGTGGAACGAGCCGGTTCTCCAACCAGGATCTGGCACCGGTCGGGTGCGCGGGCCAGGATCAGATACTGGCGGAGCAGATCAGGGTCGCGAGGGTCGCCCAGTTTGAGGAGATCGGCGAGCCGGACCGAGCGAGTGCCGTCCCGGCGCGGCGCCAGCCAGGCAATGCGGAGAGGAACCAGCACCGGGTCGTCGATGCGTTCCATTCTGGATTCAAGGCCGGGATCGATACGGCAGCCCTGGCGCCGCCGCCGCGAAGCAGGAATGCATACGGAATCGACGGTGGCGTCGTCAGGCCGGGTGCGATCGATCCAAGCCTCCAGGAGCCTCCGCTCCAGGTTGCTGGATGCATCGATCAGAAAGACAACAGGGATGGTCTCCGCAACCGGCCAGGGGGGCTCTTCGACGAATGGAATATCAGTCTGGGACAACACCATTGCTTTCGATTCTATGGTCAAGTGGCCCGGTGTGCAGGATCGGGAACCTTGGTCCCCCTTCAAGGCTGAAAGCCCCTACGGTTCTTCGGGCCTGGTTCGATACCGTTTGAGCAGAGGGAGCCTCCCTCGCGAGGTGAGCCGTGAGCACCGCAGTTACGGTCGATGTCGGCGATTTCGATGAGCTTCTCGTCGCCCTGCGCTCCCGGGGTTATGACCCGGTCGGCCCGACCGTTCGCGATGAAACGATTGTCTACGACCGGATCGAAGGTCTCCGGGATCTGCCGGTCGGATGGACGGACGATCAGGAAGCCGGCACCTACCGCCTCGAGCGCCGGAAGGATGACGCACTCTTCGGTTACGTGGTCGGCCCGCACTCGTTCAAGAAGTACCTGTTTCCCCCCCGGCACACCCTGTTCACCCTCGAGAAGACCGCCGACGGGGTCAAGCTCGTCGACAAGGCCGAGCCGGTGCCACAGTTCGCCTTCATCGGGGTGCGTCCCTGTGAACTGGCCGCCATGAAAATCCAGGACCGCGTGTTTGGAACGGGGCCGTTCAGCGACCCGCAGTACGTGGACCGGCGGGAGCGGGCGTTTGTCGTGACCGTCAACTGCGTCGTGACGGGGGGGACGTGCTTCTGCGCCTCGATGGGGACCGGGCCGAGAGCACAGGAGGGCTTCGACCTGGCCGTCACCGAGATCCTCGAGGCGAACAGCCACCGGCTCCTCGTGGAGGCCGGATCGCCTCGCGGCGAAGAAGTCCTTGCCGATGTGCCCCACCGGCCTGCGGAAACCGGAGACCTCGCCGAAGCGGACCGGCTGCTCGAGGAGGCAGCAACCCGGATGGGTCGATCGCTCGATACCGAAGGAATCAAGGAGCTGCTGCTCGACCATCTCGAACACCCGCGCTGGGAGCGGGTGGGAGAGCTGTGCTTGACCTGCACCAACTGCACGATGGTGTGTCCAACGTGCTTCTGTGCCACGGTCGAGGATGCTCAATCCCTGGATGGTTCCACGGCGGAACGGATCCGGAGCTGGGATTCGTGTTTCACCAACGAGTTCTCCTACATCCACGGTGGCTCGCTGCGAACCAGCCCGGCGGCCCGGTACCGGCAATGGATGACGCACAAGCTGGCTTCCTGGATCGATCAGTTCGGCACGTCCGGCTGTGTCGGATGTGGACGCTGTATTACCTGGTGTCCGGTGGGAATCGATATAACGAAGATCGCCGCGTTGATCCGCACAAGTGAGGAGAAGAAGCATGCTCTCGCCTGAGGAGGTGCTCCACGAGCACCCGTTCTTCAAGGGAATGAACGATCAGCATCTTGCATTCCTGGTGTCCGTTGCCCGGCCGCTGCACATCGAACCCAACCATTTCATGTTCCGGCAGGGGGGTGGCGCGGACTGTTTCCTGGTGCTCTACCGGGGCGACATGGCCATCGAGTTACACGTCGGGGCGAAAGGTGCTCGCATCATCCAAACGGTCGGCCCCGGTGAAGTCATCGGCTGGTCGTGGATGTATCCACCTCACCGCTGGATGTACGACGGCCGTGCTCTGAACACGGTCGACTGCCTCTGTCTCGATGGTGAGTCGGTACGAAACCACATGGCGGATGACCACGAATTCGGTTTTGAAATACTCCGGCGGTTCGGTGAGGTCATTGTTGAGTCCCTCAACCGCACGCGTCTGCAACTGCTCGATGTGTATGGCCCTGGCGACTGACCCCGCTCGCCTCGCCGGCGCCGACCCGATGGTCCCCAGGTTCATGGCCCTGCGCGATATCTGGGACGACACGGACGACACGTTCACGATGGAACTCGATCCGGGTCCGGACGGTTTCTCCTTCCGGCCCGGCCAGTTCAACATGCTGTACGTGTTCGGAGTAGGCGAAGTTCCCATCTCGATCAGCGGAGATCCTTCAGTCCCCGGCCGGCTTCTCCACACGGTGCGGGGCGTCGGCCCGGTGACGACGGCGATGCGGGACCTCGTTGCCGGAGACCCAATCGGAGTACGCGGCCCCTTCGGCGCGCCCTGGCCCGTCGGGCTGGCTTCGAGCCGGGATGTGGTGTTCGTCGCCGGCGGGATCGGCCTGGCCCCCCTGCGGCCGGCTCTTTATCACGTGCTGAACCATCGGGCCGACTACGAACGCGTCACGTTGCTGTACGGCGTGCGGTCGCCACGAGATCTCCTGTTTGAAGATGAGGTTTCGGAGTGGCGGGGTCGCTTCGACATGGAGGTGGGAGTCACCGTCGATACGGCCGACCGCAAGTGGCGCGGCTCGGTTGGCGTCGTGACCAAGCTCGTTCCGCGCGCTCCGTTCGATCCTTACGGGACGGTTGCCTTCATCTGCGGTCCGGAGATCATGATGCACTTCGCGGCGGAGGCGCTGGTCAAGCGAGGCGTGCGCCCCGGACGAATCCACCTCTCGATGGAACGGAACATGAAATGCGGGATCGGTCTCTGCGGACACTGCCAGTTCGGGAAGGATTTCGTGTGCAAGGACGGTCCTGTGTTCACCTACGAATCCGTCCATCCTCGCCTCGACATCCGGGAGGTGTGATGTGACGACGCGCATGGTTCCGATCACCAGACCCAAGCTGGCCGTTTTCAAGTTCGCTTCCTGTGATGGATGCCAGCTGAGCCTGCTCGATTGCGAAGATGAGCTGCTCGCGGTGGCAGGTGCCGTGGATATCGCCAACTTCCCGGAGGCCTCCCGCGCCGTCGAGGAGGGCCCCTACGACCTTTCCCTCGTCGAGGGATCGATTACCACGGCCCATGACGCCGAGCGGATCAAAGAAGTCCGGGCGCAGTCAAAGTTCCTCGTTTCCATCGGAGCCTGTGCGACCGCCGGTGGCATTCAAGCGCTCAGGAACTGGAAAGATGTCGATGATTTCACCCGCATCGTGTATGCGACCCCCGAGTTCATTTCGACGCTCGATCGATCCACGCCGATTTCTTCCCATGTCGAAGTTGACTTCGAGCTCCGGGGATGCCCGATCGCGAAGTCCCAGCTGCTCGAAATCGTTGCCGCTTTCTTGCAGGGCCGTCGTCCGAACATCCCCACCTACAGCGTGTGTGTCGAGTGCAAGCGGCGCGGGACTCCCTGTGTCATGGTGGCAAACGGTACGCCGTGTCTCGGCCCGGTGACGCAGGCCGGTTGCGGGGCTCTCTGTCCCGCCTACAACCGCGGCTGCTACGGGTGCTTCGGACCGATGGAATCCCCGAACACCGCGGCCCTGAGCAGGTGGTGGCAAGCCGAGCTGAAGGTGCCGGTCTCCGACCTGGTTGCCGCCTACCGGGGATTCAACGCCTATGCGGAAGCTTTCAAGACCGCAGGCGATGCGTTTGAGCTGGGGGAATCTGGTGACTGAGAAAACGATCAAAGTCGATTACCTGGCCAGAGTCGAGGGCGAAGGCGCCATGTACGTGAAGATGAAGGAGGGCAAGGTTGTCGACCTGCACTTCAAGATCTTCGAACCCCCCAGGTTCTTCGAGGCATTCCTGCGCGGCCGTTCGTATCGCGACGCTCCGGATATCACCTCCCGAATCTGTGGCATCTGCCCGGTCGCCTACCAAACCAGTGCGGTGAACGCCATCGAGGACGCCTTCGGGATGACCGTGCCGGACTCCATCCGCGAACTGCGCAAGCTGATCTACTGCGGCGAGTGGATCGAGAGCCACGCCCTCCACGTGTACATGCTCCATGCACCCGACTTTCTTGGCTACGAGTCCGCCATCCACATGGCCCGGGACTATCCGGCAATCGTCGAACGGGGCCTGCGCCTCAAGAAGATCGGCAACGATCTGCTCGCACTCATCGGCGGGAGAGAGATTCACCCGATCAACCCGCGCACGGGAGGGTTCTACCGGGCGCCGACCCGGGCGGAACTCGAAGCCCTGGTCGACGATCTCCAGTGGGCCCGTGACGCGGCCGTCGCGACAACTGCCTGGGTTGCCGGCCTCGATTTCGCCGACTTCGAACAGGACTACGAGTTCGTTGCCCTAACCCATCCGGACGAATATGCGGTCGTCGACGGCCGGATCATCTCCAATCGCGGTCTCGACATCTCCGCTCAGGAATGGGGAGACGTCTTCGAAGAACGTCACGTGGAATGGTCAAATGCGCTCCACGCCGTGATCAAGGAGCGCGGGGCCTTCATGACCGGCCCCAACGCCCGGTACAGCCTCGGATTCGAGAAGCTCTATCCGGTTGCCCGGCAAGCTGCACAGAAAGCCGGACTCGGCCCGACCTGCACGAACCCGTTCAAGAGCATCGTCGTTCGGGCGGTTGAAATCGTCCAGGCGTGTGAAGAGGCCCTTCGCATCATCGACCGCTACGAGATGCCGGCCAGCCCGGCCGTCCCCGCCACCCCCCGGGCGGGAGTCGGCCATGGAGTGAGCGAAGCGCCGCGGGGGATCTGCTACCACCGGTACGAATTCGATGCCGATGGGGTGATCCTCGACTGCCAGATCGTCCCCCCGACTTCGCAGAATCAACTCCGCATCGAGGAGGATCTCTGGAGCTACGTACCGAAGTATGCGCACCTCTCGGACGATGAGCTGCAATGGCAGCTCGAGCAGGCCATTCGCAACTACGACCCGTGCATCTCTTGTGCCACACACTTTCTGGATCTCACGGTTGAGCGGAGCTGATGCCGGCGCTCGTCATCGGTATCGGGAACACGGTTCGCGGGGATGACGCCGTCGGGCTGCGGGTCGTCGAGCGACTCGGGCTTTCCGAAACCGTCGTTCAGCACGACGGCGAACCGGCGTCGCTCATCGCCCTGTGGGAAGGTCACGACGAGGTCGTGCTCGTCGACGCAGTCACGTCCGGTCGAGATGCGGGCACGTTGGTCGAAATCGATGCGACCACATCGATCCTTCCGTCCGGGATGTGCCATTCCACCCATGCGCTCGGACCGGCGGAAGCTGTTGAGTTGGCCCGGGCCCTTGGAAAGCTGCCGCCCAGGATCACGCTGGTGGGAATCGAAGGAGCCGACTACTCGTTCGGGGCGGGATTGTCGGCCGAGGTCTCGCAGGCGGTTGCCGGGGCGGTCAGAAGGGTGCAGCTCCTCGCCTCGGAGCGCGCAGACTGAACAAGGAAGGCACTGCGCAGCCCCCCTTCCGATTGGAGCGGTCTCCAACGGCCAACGGCCCTCCGGTGGGCGCGCCCGAGGAGCCGCAAGGTGTGCAGATATGCCGGTTCGTGGACGGCCCGAAGATCCCGCGGCTACATTCGGTCCCATGCGAGCAGTCGTGCAAAGGGTGAGCGAGGCGGCAGTCAGCGTCGCAGGCGAAACGATCGGACGGATCGGGTCTGGACTCGTCGTCCTTGTTGGGATCGGGCCGGCCGACACCGGCGACGATGTTGCGGCGATATCGGCGAAGCTGGCCGCGCTGCGCGTCTTTCGCGACGACGACGGAAAGATGAATCGGTCGATCGCTGATGTTGCCGGCGAGTGCTTGATCATCAGTCAGTTCACGTTGCTGGGCGATGTGAAAAAGGGCAGGCGGCCGTCTTTCGCCGGTGCCGCACAGCCCGAGCTCGCCCAACCTCTGGTTGCCGAGCTGGCGGCGCAACTCCGCGCTCAGGGGATTGCGGTTCAGGAGGGCTGGTTTGGGGCGGTGATGCAGGTTTCCCTGATCAACGATGGCCCCGTGACCATCGTGATCGATACCGACCACGGGAAGATTTGCTAGCCGCTAGTCCGCAATGGTGCCGAACTGAATCAGCTCCTCGTACACCGACGGGTGATCGGAGACGATGATGGGAATGTCTCGTTCGGTGCGGTACGTGATGCCGGGGTTGTGGTGGGAGGTGCCGTCGGCCAGGACGATCTGAGGAGACCCGCTGATCTCCTGAGCGCCCGCCTCGCTGAGGTCCGCCATCACGGCTTTGCGGAACCTGCCGTCATCGAGCGCAACTCCCAGCTGGTCGGCCATGAGGCCTTCGAGTTCCGCTACCGCCAGCAGCCGGCTGCGGATCCCGAGGTTGTGTCCGTGCAGGAACACGGCTCTCCGGAGCGCGAGATCGAACGACTCGCCGATTTCCTGGCCCTGGGAGAACCCCCACTTCTGGGCTTCGAACGCGGCGAGGTTGCTGGTCGGCCACGCGTCGGTCTGCAGGGCGCTGAAGGCGGTCGGTTCGAGCTGGGCCAGCGCAACCACCTCGCGTTTGGTCGTTTCCGCGGTGACCACATCTCCGGCGGTCAACTCTCTCGGGTACGACCGGTGATCAAAGATCAGGTGGTCGGCTCCCAGATGGTCTCGCATCCGGTGCAGACGGAGGACGGCGACGTATGCCCACGGACAGTGGATGTCGCTCCAGATAGTGATCATCGGTGTACTTCCTCCATGGGTCGAGGTCTGCTTTCAAGCTAGTGCGGAGAAGCCGGCACGCGCGCCGTGCGTGGGCCGAGGTCAGCCGTTGGCAGCAACCCAGTCACGACCGGCCGGACAAAACCTGATGAAATCACACGAGCGGCAAGCCGGCGATGGAGCAGGTTCCCAGTTCTCCCGGCGAATCTGTCCGATGAGCTCGCCGACGTGGCGGCGAGCTCTCACGAGCCAGTCCGCGTCGACCGGTTCACTGACCTCGGCCAGCTCGCCTCCCAGGTAGGCGAACGTGACGAGGACGGAGTCCGGTTTCGTCGGAGCGAACTCCACCTCGTCGACCGCCAGTGCGTACGCCTCGAGCTGGACCCGGGCCGAGGTCTGCCGGGACGGTCGGCCGCTCTTGAAATCGACAACCTCCCAGGTGCCGGGTTCCGGCTCGTAGATGGCGTCGATCCGTCCATTCAGGCGGGCGCCATCCGCGATCTCGAGGTCAAAGGGCACCTCGACGAACCGGGGCCGGGACTCGGCGAAACGGGACGTGCGGTAGGTCGTGAATGGATCCGTATCGCTCCGGGCGGTCGGAGCCTCGTCCACCGCCACGTCGTAGGTTTCGAGGTCGGCTTCTTCGAGGGGTACCACCCCGAGGCTGTGCAGCTCGATGCGGCGGTGGATCTCGACGCCTCGGCGGGCCGCCCGGGAAGGGCGCCGGGGGAGTGGATCCACCGCAGTCCAGAAGTACCGCTTGGGGCAGGTGGCATAGGTGACGAGTCCGGTGACGGAAGTTCTCAATGGAGCGTCGGCCGCCGGGTCGGGTGGTTCCGGCAGGCCTTCGAGGACCAGCTCGAGCTGCCGGTGGTGGCTCGTGAACGCGGCGGAGTCATCGCCGGCCGCACGCAGGGGCCAGCCGGGGTCGTTGATCGTCGTCCGGAGGGCAGCTTGCCAGCTTTCGGGGAAGTGCGGGTCGGGAGCGCCGACGGAGTCTCCGATGCGGAGGAAGTCCGGCGGCGAGCCCTCCGACTCCTCGATGTGGCGAGTGAGCGTGCCGGGAACCGCTCGAATCGCTTCAAAGAGCGGGCTGGGCCGTTTGGGCCTGCCGGTGGAGTACCAGAAGGCCCCCGTGGCGTAGAGACGGTGTTTCGCTCTGGTCACGGCGACGTAGGCGGTTCGCCACTCCTGGGAGCGATGGCGCGCTTCGAGGATCGCCTTCGTTGCGGTGCTGCCCGGATCCTCATCGAGCCGCAGCTCGACGGGAAGGACCTTCGGATATCGGCCCGGATCCTCGAGGCCACCGTGGGCCGAGCTGGGGAAGGTCCCCGATGCCACCGCCGGCACGAACACGGTGCCCCACTCGAGGCCCTTGGCGCGATGAACGGTCAACATGGAGACTGCGTCCTCGTTGCTGAGCCGGGCCGTGTCCAGTTCCTCGGAGCCGGCATCTTCGTCGAGCAGGTCGAGGTAGTCGAGAAAGGCATCGAGCGACGGCCGGCCCTCCAAGGGGCTCCAGTCCTCAGCCAGATCGAGGAACCGGTAGAGGTTCAGGCGAGCCGTGAGCCGGGCGGCCCCGTCGAGAGCCTCGACTTCGGCCCAGGCTCCTGTGCCGTCCAGGATGCGGCGGCACAACTCGACGAGGGTCACTGCCTGGGCCTCGGCGAGCAGGTGGCGGTAGAGGCCGCGGAAGTCGCTCAACCGTTGGCGAGCTTCGGGTGTGAGGGCTTCGACCTGCTCGAGTTGATCGACCGCCTCGAGCATTGCCCAACCCGGGGCCTCCTCGTCGCCGTCGACCTGGTCCCGGGTCTGGCTGCGCACCCAATCGGCCAGCGGCGCCAGATCTCCGAGACCGAGACGAAACCGGGCCCCGAGCAGGATGCGCACGAGCGAGGGAGCGTCGTCCGGTCGTCCGATCAATCGCAACCAGGCGTGGAGGTCGACAACCTCGGGTACCTGCAGGAGGCCCCCGAGTGCGGCGACTTCGACCGGGACGTCCTCGTCCTGCAGGGCCTCGCGAACGAGATGGATCTGACGGTTCTTCCGGAAGAGGATGCCGATGTCCCGCCACGCGACCCCGTCTTCGTCGTGGAGCCTCCGGACCTCGCCCGCCAACCAGCGTGCTTCATCGACTGCACTGTGGAACCACGACACCTCCACGTGGCCTTCCCCTGCGTCGGGGGCAGCTTGCAGTGCCGCAACGCCTCCCTCGCTGCCGATTTCCTTTTTCACCCGGTTGGCTGTTTCGATGATGGCGCGATCGCACCGACGATTGATGCTCAGCGTCAGCGTGGCCGACGGGGTGCCGTCCTCGTCCGGGAAGTGATGGGGGAACCCTGCGAAGTTCCAGAAAGAAGCTCCCCGCCATTCGTAGATGGTCTGGTCGGGATCGCCGACGGCGGTCACCGGGAACCCGCCGCCGAAGACCCTCAGCAAGAGCTCCCGCTGGGCCGGATTGGTGTCCTGGTATTCGTCGAGCAGCACGACGCGATAGCGCTCCCGGATGCGCTGAGCCACGCCGATCTCTCCGACAACCTCGTAGGCGAGTGTGATGAGGTCCGAGAAATCGACCGCGTGGTAGCGGCGCTTGATCTCGGCGTATCGTTCGAGCACGTGGGCCATTTCGACTCGTTGCTCCCACACCTCGTTGGGCGAGTCGGGCTGTGCGGCGATGAGTGCCGCCGGCTTGCGAAGGTGATCGCCGAGACGCCCGGCCAGCAGGACCAGGTCGTCGACGCGGCGACGGTGGAGCCTCACGTCGAGGTGTTGATAGGAGCCGCCGGCCAACGCCTGGGTGAGCAGCTCACGCTGGTACCCGGGTGTGATGAGCTGTGCGTCCCGTTCGAAACCGACGATCGGTCCGAACTCGGTGAGGATGGAGTGGGCGAAGCCGTGATAGGTCGTGACCTCGACCTCGCGACCCATTCCGGCCAGGTCCGGCAAGTGGCGGCGCAGGCGGTCGCTGAGTTCCTCGGCGGCCTTGTTGGTGAAGGTGATTCCCAACGCGGCTTCCGGGTCGATGTGCTCGCGCTCAATCAGCGCGGCCAGGCGCATCGCCATCGTTGTTGTTTTCCCGGTGCCGGCCCCTGCCGAGATGCGGAGTGGCCGGAGCGGGTAGGCCGTCACGGCGTGCTGTTCGGTGGTGGGGATCACGGTGCTCACGATGCGAAGGCTTCCTTGCCTTCCGGCCATTCCGGACAAACGGTGCGGACCCGGCAACGGTCACAGTATGGATTCGGCCTGGCTGGCCACGCCTCGGCGGCGATTCCCTGGGCTGCCGCTCGCATCGCTGCCTCCACCCGGTCGAGGTACTGAACATCGAATCGTCGGACCGTCACGGACTTTGCTCCGGTGTTCGCCGGGAACCACAACTCGGCTTCATCGATCGACCCGGAGGCAGCGATCTGTTCGTCGGCCCGCAGAGCCAACAGGTAGAAGCCCAGCTGAATGGAGGCCGCGGCATCGGCCAGCGTGGGAATCCGGGAACCGGTCTTGTAGTCGACAATGCGGACCGTCCCGTTGTCGAGCTCAACGCGGTCCGCCTTGCCTCTCCACACGATGCCGTCGACCTCGAGGGTGATGGGTCGTTCGAGGGCAATAGGAACACCCCGGCTCGGCCAGCGCTCATAGAGGAACGTGATGATCTCCACGGCGCGTCGATACCAGGCCGTAGCCCAGGGCTCCCCTCCGAAATCGGATGGCTCCCAGAGGGAATCGAGTTCGGCCAGAGCGGCTTCGAGGTCGGCGTGGGGAACTCCGGAGCGAAGTGCCGAAGCTTCCGCTCGTTCCAGGGTCTCATGGATCAGGTTGCCGAACAGCAGAAATGGCGTTGCGTCGTCACCGACGTGGAGCCGCCGTTCGAACACGTACCGGCGCGGGCACGTCGTGTAGCTCTCTGCCTGGCTCGGTGAGAGGGTGAGGCCGCTCGTGATGATGCCCCGGTCCGGGCCCGGTTCCCGAATCCCGGCGAAGTCGGTTGGGGATCTCAGACCCCAGGCTTTGCCCATCCCGAGCATCGAAAGGGCGGCCAGCCGCCGGGGCCGACCCTCTTCCGGGTCGCGAAGGATCCGGCGTAGCCAGGCCTCTGCTTCCCGGGGCGTGACGGGATGGGTGTGTTCCGGGGGCCGGTTGACCGCTTCCGCGAGGGACGCCACCCCCGCAACCATCGGCAGGAACCGGCTCGGCATTCCTTGCCCTTCCTCCCAACCCGATGACGTGGCGGTCCACACCACCCGGCGGTACCCGCGAGTCATTGCCGTGTAGGCCAGGCGCATCTCCTCCTGAAGGCGGAAGGCCCGGTAGGCGATGGGGTCGGCGGGAAGGGACGGGGAGAGATGGCGCGAACCGAGCAAGGACTCACGACTCCTCAGATCAGGGAAGACTCCCTCAACGGCATCGGCGATGAAGACGGTGTCGAATTCGAGTCCCTTCGATTGATGGAGGGTGGTGAGGGTGAGCCGGTCCCGGCGCGGCGTCCGATAACTCAGGAGGGGTCTGGCTTCGAATTCCTCATCTTCGGTGAGCCGTACGTAGTCGACGAGCGTGGCCTGCGGGTCGCGTTCGAACAACCTCCCCAGGACCTGCGCGAGGGAGCTCCACGCAGCACGCTCGTCCTCCCGCTGCGGGTTCCCGACCACGGCAACGAATTGGGGAAGTGTTTCCCAGATATGCCAGAACCCCTGGACTGCCGGTTGCGAGGTTGCCCACGCCGTCTCGGCGAAGAGAGCCGCGAGGGCCGATCCGTCTTCGAGGTGAGTCGTCAGGGCGTCCGGCCACGCCACTCCCATCCGGAGTCGGTCACGTTCGATCTGGCGGAGTCGTCCCAGGGGAATCGAAAAGAGAGGACCGAGCAGAATCCGGCGCAGAGCCCGGCCGGCTTCGGGCTCGGGCTCGGTGGCTGCTATCACGCAGTCGAGGATCAGCCGGACGGCCGGGTGATCGGCCAAACGCGAGTCCGGGAGGTCGTGCGGGATCTTCCTTCGTTCGAGCACCCGGGAGAGCTCCGGGAGAAACCTGCGCTTGCTCCTCACGAACACCGCCATCTCCGAATACGGAAGCTGCTCTTCGAGGTGGAGCCGTTCGATCTCCTCGGCGATCCACTCGGCTTCTTCCGTCTGCTGCTGGAAGAGGTACGCATCGACCCGGCCATTTCCGGCGGCGGGCTCGACCGGGCCGGCGGCTCCGGGGAGCGACCCGCCCGTGATTCGCTCTGCCGCACCGAGGATCGCCGCCGGGACCCGGAAGGAGGTCGTCAGGACCAGCCGCTCGGCCGGCCGCCCTTGCTCGTCGGGAAAGTCGGTTGGAAACCGGGAGACGTTGGCCAGATCGGCGCCGCGAAAACTGTAGATCGACTGGTAGGGGTCGGCTGCCACGGTCAGATTCCCCTGCGAGGAGTACATTCGCCGGAGCAACTGGACCTGGGCGTTCGTGGTGTCCTGGTACTCGTCGACCAGCAGGTACCGGTACTGAGCGCCAACGGCTCGAGCCACCTCCGGATGGTCGAGGACCGAAAGCGCCCGTCCGATCAGCGTGCCGTAGTCGATTCGTTGGCGTTGCCGGAGGGTCGTTTCGTAGCGGACGAACAGCTCCGGCAAACCGGTCCAATCCGATCGTTGACCGGCCAGTTCTCTGAGTTGGGCGCCATCGATCAACTGCTCCTGACAGCGCAGGAAGAAGTCGGTCACCTCCCTGGCGAAACTGTTGGTAGTGAGGAGGCCCCGGAACGGAAGCGGCCAGGACTCGACGTTTTCTGAGGTCAGCAGCTCATGAACCAGGGCAACTTGCTCGGGGCCGGTCAGAAGCGAAGGCATCGTGGTCCAGTTCAACGCTCGCCCCGCGTGGCTCTCCAGCAGGCGAGAAGCCAACGAGTGAAAGGTAGAAGCGGGCACGGCAGTGGTGGAGCGCTTCAAGCTGTTCTGGACGCGAGTCTTGAGGTCCGCCACGCCGCGCCGGGAGAAACTCAGGAGGAGGATTTCTTCGGGGTGAACGCCGTCGCTTTCCAGCAGCGACAGCGCCCGCCGTACCAGGAACTCGGTCTTGCCGGTCCCCGGTCCACCAACGATGAGCTGTGGCCCCTCCGAACGGGCCACTGCCCCGGCCCAGTCTTCGGGGTCGATCCGGTGCTCGGTGGTCACGAGCAACAGCGTAGGCGAATACCTACGCCGCCTCGGCCAGGCAGCGATCCGGGTGAGCAGCGCAGTGAGGACATCCGGACGGCGGGCCCTCGAATACCAGTTCAGCGGTGATTCCGGCTGCGGTGAGCAATTGGGTGATGTCTCGTGTTTCCATGACGTTCACGCTATCCGGCGGGTGTGACAGAAAACCCTTCTACGCGAAAGGCGGTGGTGGCCCTATTCGGAGGCACGGCGGGCCACCGCCAGGAGGTGGGGGCTGGCTCCAAGCAGACCGGGCTCCGCTTCGATGCGGCGAAGCAGATCCAGCAGTCGGTACCTGGCTTGCCCGTCGGCCAGGGTTTGTTCGAGGTTGGGGACTGCCCAACCGATGCTTTCCACCGCCAGGATCCGGGCATCGATGAGACCTGCTTCGACCACCTCGGCAAGGAGTTCCTCGGGGAGATGGAAGAAGGCGGTCGTGAAGTAGGCCGGGTGTTTCGTGGGGTTCCGGTGCTGCCCATCGACCAGGTCTTGCTCGACGATCTGACGGAACACGGGGTCCGCCACGAGATCTCTCACGGCTCCGTCGATCGCCGAGGCGAAGCGTGAGATCCCGGCTGCGAGCAAGACTCCGCCCGGTCGAAGGATCCGGCGGGCCTCAAGGAGCGCACCGACCCGGTCCTCGCGTGCTACCAGGTGGTAGAGGGGACCGAGCAGGAGAACGACATCTGCGGAGGCGTCCTCCATGGGCAGGCGGCGAGCATCGGCAACCTCCGCCGTCAGGCGGTCGTTTTCCGCCAAACGCCGCGCTGCATCGACGTGTCGCTCCACAACGTCGAAGACGTGGACCCGGTATCCCCGATTGGCCAGCCACGATGCATAGGCACCGGGACCGCCGCCGACATCGGCCACCACCGCTGGTGGCGGGAGGATCGTCCGCTCGATGATCTCCGTCGTCCGCAGAAACTCGAGGGGGTTGTCGCTATCGAGTCGATCGGCTTCGTTGTAGACCTGATAGAAATCCACGATTGCTGACGGCAGATCGCCTTCTGACGGTAGATGGCCCATCTCCACACGCTAACCGACCTGACTAGTTCTTCGAGGCCTACTTCGAAAGGTTCCCGGTTTTGCTGGCCGCCACGGAGAGTGGTCAATAGGCTCCCGAAGTATGGGAGGCACACGATCGAGGGCGCACGGCCGGGGCATGATGACGGCGGCGTTGGGCATGGCGCTGGTCGTCGGTATGGTGCTCGGACCGTCGGGGGCTGCAGGCGACACGACTCCCGTGGCGGGAATGGTCGATCTCCAGGTGGAAGTTGAGGCGCTTCCCGCCCGCGCCGGGTCCGTTTTCCAATACGAGAGCGCCGTTCGCAATCGCGGTACGCTCGTCGCCGAGCACGTTGAGGCCGTCTTCGAGATTCCGGCTGCCGGCATTGCCGTCGACTTCGGGTCACAGTCCTGCACTGCGGTCGGTTCGACCAGGATCGAGCCGGATGGGCCTGCGCTCGAGCAGCCATGGACCGTGACCTGCGATCTCGGTGCCCTGGCTCCGGGAAGCGAAAAGAAGGTCACGTTCTCGGTCACCGCAGGTTCGCACGGAACCTGGATCAGCGCGGTCTTCGTCTCGAGCGAAGTCGGCGACGCCCGGCCCGACAACAACCGTCTTGAGACGCCGATCTATGTCCTCCCGGATGCTCCGGCCTTCTCTCCAAGCTTCCAACAGCCCGGTCGTTCCAATCCCACAGGCCGGGCAACAGTCTGAGCGAGCCGGATCGATCGGGCCGCGATCGGGCGGGGAACCGGGCGTCCTCGTCAGGCGGCGAGGACGGCACCGCAATCGTCGCACACCAATGCTTCGAAGCCGGTGAGGTCCAGGAGTAATGCGTAGTGGTCGATCGTGCCACGGCAGACCGGACACTCGGCCTCCGGCCCATCGAAGCACGGTGACGCCGATAGCCCGAGTCCTTGCACGAACCGGCTCATTTCGTCGGGTTGGTTCGCTGTTCCTTGCATGATCCCAACGCTATCGGCCGGGTATGACAGAAACAGCGCCCCTAGATTCCGAGCGAAGGCTGGTGCCGGTGGGCGGTCCCGTCCGGCAGGATGTGGTAGACGTCGCATCCAAGGGTCTCGAGCTCGGGTGCCAGCGCGGTGAGCCGGTGGCAATGCTCGGGCGCTCGTTCCGCACACAAGAGGGCGACCGGTCCGGTCTCATTCAGGGCGATGACTTCAGCCAGCGCCCCAAGCCGAGCGGCGTCTCCCGCGAGAGGGGTGCCGGTTCCGGCGGGGGCCGTGGACGATGATCCCATTCCGGATCCTCCGAGACGGTCTCCCATCCACCGGTAGCCGAGTCCGGCCGCTGCCGCATAGCCGGCCAGGACGCTCTTTCTGAAGTCCGGGGAGTACTTGGAGTAGGGGGACGAACGAACGTCCACGAGGGTGGCCACGCCGTGCAGCAGTAGCAGACGCTCGATCTCCTCGAATGGCGCGTTCCCATGACCGACCGTATAGATCCTCGGCTTTGGTTCTGCGGTCACGTCCTGATACCCGTTCGAGTGCAGGAGTACCAACCTACCCGGCCGTTCAGGCTTCCGATGCCACCAGGGCGGAAACGTCGACCTCTTGCCACGCAGGGCACACATCCTTGAAGGAACACCAGTCGCAGAGCCGGCCCGGCCGGGCCGGGAACTGATCCCGCACGATGGCCCGATCGATAGCCGCCCACAGGGCGCGCAACTGACGGTCCATGGCGGCCAACTGGCGCTCTTCGATCGGCAACCGGTACATCGTCGGGCCGTTGAGATAGAGCAGGCGCACCTCGACCGGCGTGCGCCCGAGCTGCTTCTTGATGAGCAGCGCGTAGATCTTCAGAGCGAAGAACGCCGGCAGCGCATATCGTTCGGGCGGCGCCTTGCCCGATTTGTAGTCGGTGATCACCAGGCTGCCGTCGGGCAGCTCATCGATTCGATCCAGGATTCCGCGAATCGTGATTCCGTCGAGATCTTCCAGCATGTCGAGTTCTCGATCGAGTGGTACGACCTCGGTGGGGTCTTCGAGACTGAAATAGTTGAGGAGGAGCGTCAAGCTTTCGATGCCCCAGCGGCGTTCTTCTTCGGGAGAGGCGAACAGGTCGGCGTACTCCTCCGACCCGCGCATTTCCGTCCAAGCCTCCCGGAACAGCGTGGACAGGGCTTCGGGGGTTCGTTCCGCTGCCGGCAGGTCGTAGAGTCGTTCGAGGGCGAGGTGGGCGGTCGTTCCCCGTGCCTGATGAACCGTGGTCGGTTCGGGCAGACGGTCGATCGATCGAAACTTGAACAGTTGCGGGCACACCTTGAAGTCGGATGCCCGACTGGGTGAGAGGGTTTCCAGACTCATACGGCGACTATAGGGCACGAGAATGACATGGTTGAGATTCGCGCCGGCGGCCACCAGACCCGGAACGCGAAAAGCTTCCATTGATCGCGAAATCTAGATACGGGGATGGTGTTGTCGGCGCCGCACGCTTGAGGTACGTTGGAGCTGCCGCTGAGGGGGCAACTCCAAAAGCGGACCGGCAGCTACTGAGAAGTGACTGCGGTTTCTCACCGGGAGACCCGCCCTTCGGGGATCGGGAGTTCCGGCGGGAAGAGAACCCCGAGAGGGTGGATGCTTCGGCGGACGCTCCCTCGGGGTCTCTCGCGTTTGGGGCCGGCTTGGGTATCCACGGCTACCACCACCTTGGGACCGCCTTGAGCGGAATGGTTTTGTTGAGGTTTGGTTTGCGGTTTGTTGGTGGGCGGACGGCGGTATTGCTGGTTGTTGGGGTTGGTCGCGAAATTTAGGTTGGTGGTCGCGAAAACGAAGTGGCGGTTTGGCTTGCGGTGGGGGTGGGTTGGTTTTACATTGTTGGGACCGGCAGTGAGGCAACTCACCGTCGGGGCTGGCACCACTGAGAGGTGGTGTTGGGCTCCCACCGGGAGACCGGATCCTTCGGGGTCTTGGAGTTTCGGTAGGAGAGAGAATCCCGAGAGGGCGCATACTTCGGTAGACGCTCCCTCGGGATTTTTCGCGTGCTGGGGGTTCGGGGTCTGGTGGCCGGTTTCCGGGTTGTCGTCCAGCCGACCACAGACAACGCCTTCGACAACGCTTTCGACAACGCATGGCTGGTTGTTGGGTGGTCGCGAAATTTGGGTTGGTGGTCGCGAAAACGAAATAGCTTGACGGCTTGCGGTTGCCGGGGGTGGTGTTCTACATTCTCGTCCGCTGCTTCGGAGGCAACTCGGAAGCGGTACTGGAAACCCCGGTCGGTTTACCGGAAGGGGAGACCGGTTTCCTCGGATGATGCTCTCGTAAGGGAGCAACGAAAGAGAAGACCTTCGGGTTGACTCGGACGGTCATGTGAGGTTCTTCCCGGTAACGGGGAGCCGCTCCGTAAGGGGCGGGCCACGCTGATCGGGCTTCGGCCCGGACAGGGTGAGGTTTCGAAACCGGGCTTCGGTCTGGGGCAGAGACCAGCCTTCGGTGCGGACTTCGGTCCGGATCGGAGTTTCGCAGCCTTCGGGCTGCGGAGGCTGGAACCGGCGAAAGCTGGTTTTGGTTTGAGAACCCCGAGAGGGTGGATGCTTCGGCGGACGCTCCCTCGGGGTCTCTCGCGTTTGGGGCCGGCTTGGGTATCCACGGCTACCACCACCTTGGGACCGCCTTGAGCGGAATGGTTTTGTTGAGGTTTGGTTTGCGGTTTGTTGGTGGGCGGACGGCGGTATTGCTGGTTGTTGGGGTTGGTCGCGAAATTTAGGTTGGTGGTCGCGAAAACGAAGTGGCGGTTTGGCTTGCGGTGGGGGTGGGTTGGTTTTACATTGTTGGGACCGGCAGTGAGGCAACTCACCGTCGGGGCTGGCACCACTGAGAGGTGGTGTTGGGCTCCCACCGGGAGACCGGATCCTTCGGGGTCTTGGAGTTTCGGTAGGAGAGAGAATCCCGAGAGGGCGCATACTTCGGTAGACGCTCCCTCGGGATTTTTCGCGTGCTGGGGGTTCGGGGTCTGGTGGCCGGTTTCCGGGTTGTCGTCCAGCCGACCCAGACAACGCCTTCGACGATGTGCAACGACACGAAACTGACACCAGGAACGTCAAAGGCTGTCACTCGATTTAGCGACAGCGAAGGGTGGCCGTCAAGATATCGGTAGGGGAGCGCGGGATTGCCGGATCTGCTCGGAACGCAATGCGACCGATCGCTCCAGGGAGCCGGCGATCTGAGCTGCCCGTACCGACCGACAGAAGCGCTGAACCTCGACAGGGCTGCCCGTTCCTCTCTAGCCTGCGAAGCCTGATCTCCAACTCGGTGAGGAGGATATGTGAACGTCCTGTGGGGAATCGTGATGATGGCCATCGGCGTCTCGTTCGTGTATTGGGCCAGTACAGAGTCGGGCTTCGTCGTATACCGCCTCCTTGCCGCTCGTTCGAGGATCCTATGGGGCGAGCGGGTCCATCGCTTCTACCAGGTTGTCGGAGCAGTTCTGGTCGTCCTCGGACTTCTGTGGGCGGTCGGAGTCATTTGGTGACAGTCTCCTGACTGGCCGATCACCGAATACGGGCGATATCGCACAAAACGCCGACTGCTCTGGATCGGCACCTACGAGTGCGGTCCCTGGGACTGGTCAGCCGCTGGTGGCTGCATGTTCTGATGCAAAACTCGTAGGCTCTTCTTCGTGGATGCGGAGCTCCAGCGAGAATGGGACGAAGCAATCGCACGTGCGCGCTCCGTCTATGCAGACGAGACCGAATGGGAGCCCGTTCTCGCGGTGCTTCGCTCCGAGGGATACAACATGTCGATCGCTCACAAGGCGACGATCGCGGTCCTCGGTGTTGATTCTTCCACCGCGATTCGGGTGGTGCTTGACAGTTCCACATGGGCCGACCAACGGGTTCAGTTCATCGAAACCAATGAGGGTTTTGCTCAGGCCTTGAAGGAACGGGCGGACGAGTGGCAGGAGGATGACGAGTCCTGGCAAGCGACGATCCATTTGCGCAAGCGGCGACGGTGGTGGGAGTTCTGGCGGCGGTGGTGAGTGGCGTCGATCAGGCCCGAGCAGATCAACAGTTCCCGAGCGATAACGCCCTCATCACCGAATAGCGCAGAGCGGCACTTCGAGCGCTGCTCGCTCGGTCCCTTGGGTCACTGTCCGTGGCCGGCGCGATCGGTTCTTGGTCGTCAGGCATCGCTCGTTACGTGTCCTAGGACGTCGTGTTGGAACGCTTCGATGAAGCGGTCGGGTTCGCTGCCGTCGTTCGTATCCGGTCCGACAACGAGGCGGCTGACACCGATCCGTGCGTAGGCCTCGACAACATCGACCGTGACCACGCCGGGGGCGGCGACGGTGATCTCGAGTGGCCCCAGCATCGCCGAGCGGGGCACGGACTCAGCGAGATCCTCCAACTGTTGGATCAATTGGCGGGTCCGGTCCGAATCGGTGAGCCAGCCGAACCACCCACTGCCCACGCGAACCGCCCGGGCAAGTGCTGCGGGCGAATGTCCCCCGACCACGATCGGAGGGTGCGGCACCTGGACCGGTGTCGGGAACTGCACGACCCCATGGTCCACCGCGCCGTCTCCACCCGTTTGCGGACTCTTCCAGAGTTCCAGCATCCGAGCCAACCCGTCCTCGGTCCGGCTTCCCCGTTCTGACATAGGGACACCGAGCGCTGCCAACTCCGCTTCGATGTGACCCACCCCAACACCGACGATCAAGCGTCCCTCCGACAAGACGTCCACCGATGTCAGCTGCTTGGCCAACAACACCGGATTGCGCTGCGGAAGCACCAGAACACCAGCAGCGAGACGCACCGTCGAGGTGACCGCCGCCAGATAGAGCAATGCAGCCAGTGCCTCCAGGCGCTGCTCGCCTGATCCAGGCATATCGGCCGGCAGAGCGACGTGGTCGCCCACCCACAGCGACTCGAACCCGGCCTGCTCGGCGGCTTGAGCTCGGCGGGCGAGTACATCGGGAGCGATTCCTGGCCCCCGGTGCAAGCCAAACAGTCCGAACTTCACCCCGACACCTCCCATCCGTCCCAGGCCACCGGAACGGCGTCTCGTCACCACCGACCCCCCGAGGCTACCCGCCGGAGGCGCTCGGGATCACTAGATATGGGATGAGAACGAGCACCTCCACCGACCACGCAGATCGGCACCTCGGAGTGCGGTCTACCGGGGCCGGTAGATGTCTGCCCGATGGTCGATGTAGATGACTCGAACCGTGCGGCTTTCCTGATCGATCTCATAGACGATGCGGTAGGCCCCGACTCTGGCTGAGTGCAGCCCGGTGAGTTCGCCTCGTAGCGCTTTGCCTACCCGGTGGGGGTTCTCGAGCAAAGGGCCTACGAGGTAGTCGAGGACGGCCAGTGCGATCTTGTGAGGTAGTCGATCAATGGCTCGCCTTGCAGGGCCGGCGACCACCAGGTCCCAATGCGTTTCGGTCACGCTGTCTCGGAGCGGAGCTGGATGCGGAGCGCTTCGATCTCGTCCTTGGTGGCAACTTCACCGTTGGCTATGGCTGCCCGACCTTGCTCGATCTGGCGCATGGCCGCTGGATCCGAGAGGATCGCCAAGGTTTCTTCGATGGCCTCTAGGTCGTCTGTGCTGAGCAGTACTGCAACGGGACGCCCGTTTCTGGTGACCGTGACTCGTTCTTGGGTGGTGGCGATCTCGTCAACGACTTCCGACAGCTTGGCCTTGACTTCGGAGAGCGGGAGCGTTCTTGACATGACCATAATTCTAGTCTGAACACGGGACCCTGGTCAATGGTCCTCAAGAACGACCGCGCAAGTTAGGCGCCGCACCGAGCACTAATTCTGGGACGAGAACGATCCGATCCCCGCACCGAGCCGAGCGGCACTGCTGCGCTCGGTGGGAACGGACGGGTTGGCTACTCGGGGTGGTGGATCGGTTCGAAAGGCTCGAGGCCGCGGCGGGCAAGCCTCACGGCAGCTGGGCCGACGATTCCCAGCGCAGGAGCGAAGTCAAGCGGGTTGAAGTACAGGCGTATGGTGGTCGCCATGTCATCGCGGTAGGTCAGTATCTCGGCCCACTGACTCTCCAGGCGTCGTCCATCGGCCAGGATCCCGGTGACACCGAACTCTTCGATGAACACATCACCGTCGACACTGATGACTTGAGGGTGGAGCTCGATGCGCTCAACATGGGCGAACACCCAATCGAGCCATCGGCGCACTCCATCATGGCCGTGGAGGCGGGCACCGAGCAGCTCGACCGTGCAGTCCTTGGCGAAGCAGGCAACGACCCGGTCGAGGTCCCCGGCTTCGAGGGCGTGGTCGAGCTCAGAAGCGGCCGCACGGACCGACGACTCTGACTGCATAGATCCAGCGTATCAATCGCACCGATCTCCACATACGGAGCGGGAACGTTCCCGGCAGCGAACCACGCCGAACGGCATGCCTGATGAGCGGTCGAGTACGCTCGCTCGCCATGGACGCCGATCTGCTGCTGCTCGCCCTCGAGGACTTTCTTCCGGTCGTGTTGTCCGGGACTGCGTTGTTCGTGCTGGCACGTGTGTGTGGGCGATTGGATCCGCCCGCCGGGAGGTACGTGGCCACCGCCCTCGTGCTCCTCGTCGTCGGTGGTCTGACGAAGCCGATCTACAAGACGCTCCTTGCGCTGTCGGATGGCACGGTCGATCTTGTTGTCCTCGATGACCTGCTGTTCTGGTTCCTGGCGCCCGGGTTCATCCTGCTGACGGCCGGGCTCCGCAGCGCCTTGGGGGTGGGCCGCGGAGCGAGCCCCAAGATCGAGCGAGGGTGGCCGGCAGCGGCTGGGGGAGTGGTCCTCGCCGCAGCCGTGTTCCTCACTATCGGTTCGGACGCATGGTTCGTGGTGCTCCTGGCGGCGGCGACGCTCGCAAACGTGGCGGCCGTCGTCGTGCTGGTGCGTTGGGCGTCGGGATACCGCGACGTCTTCACCGCTGCTTTGTTTGCATCCTCTTTGGTGATCGTGTTCGGCTTGGCCTGGGCGGCGGCATCACTCGAACAGACGATCGCCATCCAGTGGGGAGAGCAGCTCTTCTCAACCGCAAGCCAAGGCCTGTTTCTGTGGGGCTCGCTCCGGCTCTCGGGCCTCGTCGTACCGTGTTGCGGGTGAACGAGCCGATGTCGATCGTCGTGTGTCTGCCTGAGGGGATGGATCTCTGTCATTCCCATGTCTTGTTTCCACTGTCATTCCAATGTCGTCGCACAGACAACGCATGGCTGGTTGTTGGGTGGTCGCGAAATTTGGGTTGGTGGTCGCGAAAACGAAATAGCTTGACGGCTTGCGGTTGCCGGGGGTGGTGTTCTACATTCTCGTCCGCTGCTTCGGAGGCAACTCGGAAGCGGTACTGGAAACCCCGGTCGGTTTACCGGAAGGGGAGACCGGTTTCCTCGGATGATGCTCTCGTAAGGGAGCAACGAAAGAGAAGACCTTCGGGTTGACTCGGACGGTCATGTGAGGTTCTTCCCGGTAACGGGGAGCCGCTCCGTAAGGGGCGGGCCACGCTGATCGGGCTTCGGCCCGGACAGGGTGAGGTTTCGAAACCGGGCTTCGGTCTGGGGCAGAGACCAGCCTTCGGTGCGGACTTCGGTCCGGATCGGAGTTTCGCAGCCTTCGGGCTGCGGAGGCTGGAACCGGCGAAAGCTGGTTTTGGTTTGAGAACCCCGAGAGGGTGGATGCTTCGGCGGACGCTCCCTCGGGGTCTCTCGCGTTTGGGGCCGGCTTGGGTATCCACGGCTACCACCACCTTGGGACCGCCTTGAGCGGAATGGTTTTGTTGAGGTTTGGTTTGCGGTTTGTTGGTGGGCGGACGGCGGTATTGCTGGTTGTTGGGGTTGGTCGCGAAATTTAGGTTGGTGGTCGCGAAAACGAAGTGGCGGTTTGGCTTGCGGTGGGGGTGGGTTGGTTTTACATTGTTGGGACCGGCAGTGAGGCAACTCACCGTCGGGGCTGGCACCACTGAGAGGTGGTGTTGGGCTCCCACCGGGAGACCGGATCCTTCGGGGTCTTGGAGTTTCGGTAGGAGAGAGAATCCCGAGAGGGCGCATACTTCGGTAGACGCTCCCTCGGGATTTTTCGCGTGCTGGGGGTTCGGGGTCTGGTGGCCGGTTTCCGGGTTGTCGTCCAGCCGACCCAGACAACACTTGCTCGCGAAATCCGCGTTCGAGGCAATCACCCACGCTACGTTGTTGCTCAGGCGGTTGGAGTGAGAGGGCCCTCTGGAGGTCAAATGTTCCAGACGGTTCGCTATGTGGAAGAAGAGACCGAGCCGGGCCGGATCGCACCGGTACCGACCGAATTCGAGATCGGCAGGTATTCCAGCGAACACCTGGCCGTCTACGCGGCCCGGGCTTCGATGGCGGAGTACGTGCGATCGGGTCGCCCTGAGTACGCCTGGTGGATCGTCCGTCAAGAGGGTCACCACCTGGCCAACTGGATCGCCGACTCCCGGACCAGGCGGGAATTCGTGGTGGATCTCACCACCAGCCGTCTCGTTGAAGTTGCCTGAGCAGGACGTCGGTTGCTTTAGGTGAGGAATCCGCCACACGCGGTGGTGGTGGCGGTGTAGGATGATGTCAACACGGTGGCTCTGGGGAGCCGCCGGCTGGCGGGAGCAGCAGCGAGGCAACCATGTTCGAATCAGTCGAATTCATCGAAGAAGAGGTCGTGCCGGGCCGACCGGCTCCGATCCCCACCGAAAAGATCCTGGGCACGTTCGAGTCGGAAGAGGATGCCGTGGCCCGAGCGCGCGCCGCGCGTGAAGGCTTTATGGGCTCCGGGAAGCACGGGTATGCCTGGTGGATCGTGCGGGAACAGGGCGCTCGTCTCGCCAACTGGATTTCGGACTCCCGGTCCGATCGTGAGTTCGCGCTCGATCTGACCTCGGGAGAGCTGATCGAGGTTCCGCAGGACTGACCGGTTGCCCATCGGCCACCCGGTGGGTTCCCATGCCGCCTTCGCAGCACCGCACGCTCCTCCGACCGGTAGAGTCCTGACGACGTCGTCCGGGAAGGTTTGCGCTGCATGGAGGCTTTTCACACGACCTGGGGCTGGGTGGCCGTGTCCCTGGCCGGTCTGGCAGGACTGACGGGCATCGCCTATGCAATTGCCAAGCGACCTCTGACCAGGCCCTTCTGGATCGTGGCGGGAGCGAGCATGGCGGCGATGGTCGTTCAGGTCCTGGCCGGCATCGTCCTCTACCTGCAGGATGAAGACCCCGGCGCCTTTCACATGTTCTACGGGTTTCTGGTGCTCTTCAGCCTTGCCTTTGCCTACATGTACCGGGCTCAGCTCTCCAAGCGTCCGGCGCTGTCCTGGGGGTTGCTGCTGCTGTTCATCATGGGACTCGGTCTTCGGGCGATCATGACCTTCGAAGGCACATAGACCTACGATGGGCGGGCAAGGGTGCGGAAGGGGACATTGTGCTGCTCGAAGGTAAGAGGCTGTTGATCACGGGAGTGCTCACGGACGACTCAATCGCCTGGCATACCGCACACGTTGCGCAGGAGCAAGGCGCCGCGATCGTGCTCACGGGGTTCGGTCGTGGGTTGCGACTGACCGAACGGGCTTCTCGCCGGTTGCCCGACCCGCCCGATGTCCTCGAACTCGATATCAACAACCCGGACCATCTCGTGGCTATCGCCGCTGATCTGACCACACGGTGGGGATCGATCGACGGTGCGCTGCACGCCATCGCCTACGCCCCGACGGATGCCCTGGGTGGCAACTTCCTCAACACGCCGCCGGAGAGTGCCCAATCTGCCTTCCTGACCTCTGCCTTCTCGTTCAAGACGCTGGCCGTCGGATTGTTGCCGCTCCTCCGGGCGGCCGGTGGCGGTTCCCTGGTCACGCTGGATTTTGACAACCGCCAGGCGTGGCCCGCCTACGACTGGATGGGCGTTGCGAAGGCGGCGCTCGAATCGGTGACGAGGTACCTCGCCCGGTATCTGGGTGAAGACCACATCCGGGTCAATGCGGTATCGGCCGGGCCGTTGGCGACCGTGGCCGCCAAATCGATCCCCGGCGTCAATCTCTTCGAGAAGGCCTGGGGTGAGCGGGCGCCGCTCGGGTGGGATCTGACGGATCCCGAACCGGTCGCCCGGATGGTGTGCGTACTGCTTTCCGACTGGGCCCCGGCTACCAGCGGGGAACTCATCCACGTCGACGGCGGCTTTCATGCGATCGCCGCCGGAAGCGGCGAGTAATCGGCGCGTGGTCAGCGAACCGCCACTGCAGGAGAACGCCGGCTCCGACGCGGGCTCAAGACCCTGGGAAGGTCGACGCGGAAGGTTGCCCCGCCACCCGGCGTGTCGTGGATGGTCACGTCGCCATCCATAGCTTGAGCCAGCCCTCGGACGATATTCAGGCCGAGCCCGGTGCCTCCCTGGGAGCGAGTCGCGGACGGCTCGAGCTGGGTGAACTGGTCGAAGATCTTCGGCCTTTCCGCCGGAGGGATGCCGGGGCCATGGTCGACAACGTCGATGATCACGCGTTCCTCGAGCATCGAGACGGCGACTTCGATCGGGCTGCCGGCGGCGTGCTTCATGGCGTTCTCGACCAGATTGATGACGATCCGGCGAACGTGGTCCGGGTCGGTCTTGATGAGTGCGTCCGGTTCGACCTGAACCGCGACGACCGATTCGGATCCGGCGACGACGGAAATCGTCTCCGGGAGGAAACGGCTCAGATCGATCTCTTCTGGATGGCGGGGCAGTGCCTGGCCTTCGATGCGGGACACGACGAGGAGATCCTCGATCAGGCGTCGCAGACGGTCTGCCTGGTTGCGCGCCGACTCGAGAAGCTCCTGGGCGGCGGGTTGTTCGGGTGCAAGCTCCGGACGGGCGATCGTGGCGAGCGCCCCGATAATCGATGTCAGCGGGGTACGCAGCTCGTGGCTGACGACGGAGACGAAGTCGGATTTCATCCTCGCCAGCTCCTCCATGCGCCTGGAGGTCTCTGCTGCCTCGTGGAATCGTTCGAGCTGAGCCAGGACGAGCGTTGCCGGTGCAGCCAGCGACGTCAACACCTCGAGGTCGTTCTGCGTGAATTCCCCATCGGTCTTGTCCGCCAGGACCATCACCCCCATGGTCCGGTGCTCGAGTTGCATGGGTACGACCAGCGCCGAGTGCGCGCCCAATTCGCCGAGCAATCCGTGCCGGTCGGGCTCCTTGTCCAGGTCGGTGTAGAGCGCCGGGTTCCCGGACAGGAAGACTCGCTCGATATCGCCCTTCCGGTTCAACGACAGGCGATACCCGCCGACATCGAGGGCGTGTCCGGCGGTCCAGATCGGGCTGACGACCTCGAGAAATCGTTCGCGTTCGTTGTGGAGCAGCACCGCGCCTACCTCGGCGTTGAGGTAGCGTCCGATCCGGCCGACCAGTTCCGGCAACACGAGATCGAGGCTGTCTCCCGCCGCCATCGTCTTCGAGACCTCATAGAGACGGCCGAGATCCGCTTCGCGTTTGGCCAGCTGCTGTACCCGTTCGATGCCGATGAAGGTCTCACGACGAAACTCCTTCGTCAGCATGCTCGAGGCGACCGCAACGGCAATGAGGGTGACGAGGGGGATGAGCAGCCGTTCGATCTCGAGTGACTGACCGAAGTTGGAATCCGTGAGCACGAACGACGTGATCACAAACCCGGTGATGAAGGCATGGGCGATCGTTCCTGCCAGGGCTGCCGACAGCACGACAACGCCGAAGTACAGGGCGAAGATCACGACGGAAAGCTGCGGGATCGCCCCAACGGTGGTCAGTTCGGCCAAGACGATCGCCAGCCACAGCCAGAGGAAGATGTCTCCCCGCCACTCCTTGAGAACCCGGTCCCACTTGATGAACGAAAGCGCGAGCAGACCGATGCCGGAGAGCAGCGAAGGAACCCACACGCGGGGGTCGCTCAGCAGGTTCAGGCGGTACGCCGCGAAGACCACGGCGGCCAGCATCAACCAGGAGACCTGCAGTCCCAGTTTGGTTGCCCGGGCCCGAAAGGCGGCCAGGGGGGCTCTGTTCGTCTTTTTTCTGCCGGCCATCAGCTCAGTATGGTCCCGATTCCCCAGCGGGCGGCGGTAATCTCCTCCCAGTCCTGGAAGGTGTTTCGGTTCACGTGTATCGCAACATGAGGCATTCTCGAGAGCGAAGAGGTCGACCGGAGCGCCCGGAGCGCCATGGTCGGGCGTCATGCTGAAGTCCTACGCAGGGGGTGCGGTCTTCGGCGAACGTTTCGGAGACGGCTCTCCCCAGGTGCTCGCGCTCCACGGATGGGGGAGAGATCGCCGGGACTACCGCCAAGTGCTCGACGGCCTCGATGCGGTCGCGATCGACCTGCCGGGTTTCGGTGCTTCACCTGCGCCGGCGGAACCGGTGGGCGCGGCCGGCTATGCACGATTGGTGGCGCCCGTTCTCGACGAATTCGACGAGCCGGCCGTTCTCGTCGGTCACTCATTCGGAGGTCGCGTCGCTGTGCACCTCGCCGCGCTGCGACCGCACCAGGTCCGGGCGCTGGTCCTCGTCGGGGTGCCCTTGCTCAAACGGACCGGCGGCGGCTCGAGTGCACCGCCGGCTGCATACCGTGTGATTCGAGCGCTCCATCGCATCGGGTGGGTCGGCGATGAACGAATGGAGCGCGCCCGAAGGCGTTACGGATCTGCCGACTATCGCTCCGCCGGCGGCGTCATGCGGGACGTCCTCGTCATCGCGGTCAATGAGACCTACGAGGCGCAGCTCGAGTACATTCACCAACCGGTCTACCTCATCTGGGGAGCAGACGACCTCGACGTTCCGGTCGAGATTGCGGGGCGGGCCATGAGTCATCTGAAGAACGCGAAGCTGACGGTGCTCGATGACGTCGGACACCACGTCTGCCTGGAAGCGCCGGAGGCCTTACGAGCGGCAATCCTGGAAGGAGCAGCGTGACCGCGGTGGTCTGGGCAGCAGCGGCCGGTGCCTACGGACTGGCTGCGCTCCGGTGGCTGCGCGTGGCCCAGCGCGAGCACTACCTCCCGGGGACGGTCTCCCGGTTCGGGTGGCGATGGTGGGTCTCCCGGCCGACCAGTCGAGTGGTCGCCGTCGCGGGCCTCGTGGCGTTCGGTTTTGCGCTTGTGGACCAGCGCGCCGGCCTGGTGACGGCACTCATGGTTGCCACCGGTCCGCCCGGTCTCACGGTGAGAGGACGAACAGCCCCGCTCCGCTGGACGGCCCGCTTGCGCCGGCTGGCCGGAACGCTGGGCGTCGTGACCCTCATGCTGGTTGCTGCCGGGTACCTCCTCGGCGAAGCGGCCGCGGCGCTCCTGCTGGCTGCGGCGGCCATGCCCGTCATGGTCGATCTGGCCCTGACCATCATCTCGCCCATTGAACGACGTTTGTCGTCCCGGTTCGTCGAAGCGGCAACCCGGACGCTCGCCCAGATTGCTCCGACGGTTGTGGCGATCACCGGCTCGTTCGGCAAAACCACGACCAAGGCATATCTGTTGAGACTGCTGCCGCGACAGCCGTGCCACCGTTGCCAGTCCGGCCAGTTTCAACAACCGCATGGGTCTGGCCCGTGCCGTCAACGAACACCTGGCAGTCGGAACCGAGGTGTTCATTGCGGAAATGGGAACGTACGGGAAAGGCGAGATCGCCAACCTGTGCTCGTGGATCGAACCTACCGTCGGTGTCATCACCGCCATCGGTCCGGTGCACCTCGAGCGCTTCGGTTCACTGGACAGGATCGTCGAGAGCAAGTCTGAGATTCTCGAACGTGCCCGGACGGCCGTGCTCAACGTCGACGACGAGCGCCTCGCCGCTCTTGCCGATCGGTTCGATCGTGACGTCATCCGGTGCTCGACCCGGGACGCCACGGCAGATGTCTTCATCGATGCCGGCGGCGACCGGGGTGTCTATGTGCGCGGGACACGGGTAGCGACCCTTGAAGATGCCGCAGTCTTTCCCGGGAACCTGGCCTGTGCCCTGGGGGCAGCTCTGGCACTGGGGATGCCGATGGCGGGCGTCGAGAGGGCCATCGGCGATCTGCCGGGGGCCGAACACCGTCAAACGGTTTCTGTTTCCGACCTCGGGTTCACGATCATCGACGACACGTACAATTCGAATCCGGCCGGAGCGCGTTCGGCTCTGGCCGCCCTGGAGCGGGTGGCTGCGGACGGCAGGCGCGTGCTGGTGACGCCGGGAATGGTCGAGCTGGGACCACGCCAATACGATGAGAACGTGGCCCTTGCGGCACTGGCCGCCGGCCGGGCTACGGACCTCGTCATCGTCGGGAGAACAAACCGCATGGCCCTGCAGGAAGGAGCGGACGGCGGCGGAGTGTCCGTTATCGTGGTCGACTCGCGAGAAGAAGCGGTCGACTGGGTCAGGGCACATCTCGCGGACGGTGACGTTGTTCTCTACGAGAACGATCTCCCGGATCACTATCCGTAATACGAGGAGAAGTACATGAGCAAGCCGGCCGTGGTGTTCGGGGGGCCCTCACCAGAGCACGACATCAGCATCCTGACGGGCTTGCAGGCCGCGCGAACGCTGGCAGATGCAGGTGTGGATCTTCACGCGCTCTACTGGGCGAAAACGGGCCGCTGGCACACGGTCGACCCCTATCTCGAAGCGGCCGCCTTCGCCGACGGCCTTCCCGCCCGGGCCCGGGAATTGCGGTTCGTGGCCGAACCAGGTGCAGGGTTTCTCCTCAAGAAGAAGGCCCTCGATATCTCGGTGGTAGTCAATTGCTGTCACGGTGCGCCCGGTGAAGACGGATCACTGCAGGCAGCTCTTGACCTCGCCGGTCTCCGCTATACGGGCCCGGACGCGGCCGGATCGAACCTCGGCATGGACAAGCTGGCCTTCGGCGCCGTGATGTCCGCGGCAGGGCTCAACTCGGTTCCCAGGCGTCTCGTCACGGAAGACGACTCGATGTGGACCGGGATGCAGCCTCCCTTCATCGTCAAGCCCCGCTTCGGCGGGTCTTCGATCGGCATCGAGGTTGTATCGGATCGGGCCACGGTTCTCGATCTGCTCAAGACGTCGCCGCACATGCGGCGGGGTGCCGTGGTCGAGCCTTTCCTGGAAGGGTGCCGGGACTACCTGATCGCGGTGAGGACCTATCCCGAACTGGAGCTCTCTGCGATCGAAGCCCCGGTTCGGGATGCGGGAGCTGCTCATATCTACAGCTACAACCAGAAGTACCTGGCCGGCGGAGGGCTCGAAGGATCGGCCCGCGAGTTGCCGGCTGCGCTCCCCGCCGACCTGGAGCAATCGATCCGCCGGTCGGCTGCAACGGCAGCAGGCCTCGTCGGGGTTCGATCGGTTGCCCGGGTCGACTTTCTGGTTCGCGACGATGAGGTGTGGATCAACGAGATCAACACGATCCCGGGCAGCCTGGCCGCCTACTTGTGGATCGATCCGCCCGTTTCGCGCCGTCAGCTGCTCCTCGATATGATCGCCGAAGCCGAGGGAAGTGCGCCGAGAGCCTTCTCGACGAGTGGTGCAGATGGAACGGCGCTCCGGAACGCGGCGTCCATCGCTGCGAAACTGGGGTGATTCCGATCTGGTGGAACCCGGCTCCGCGAGAAGTTTGACCTGGGTGTTGCCTAAAGGTGGACGATGGGGCAGGTGAGCGTGCGGGTGATGCCCTCTATCGATTGAATGCGGGCCACCACGAGCTTGCCAAGCTGATCGACGTTTTCGGCTGAAGCCTTCACGATGACGTCGTAGGGACCGGTCACATCATCGGCCGATTCGACACCGGGTATCTTCCGGGCTTCGTCGGCCACCTGAGCCGCCTTGCCCACTTCCGTTTGAATCAGCACGTACGCCTGAACCACGTGACCTCCTGTATGTGTCGTGTGTGCGACTATACCCGAGGAAGAGACCGGGAAGGCCTCCTATCGGCCATCCATTCCGAAACGAAGGTCGCTGGCATAGAGGCGGCCGTCGACTTCATCGGCAGCGAAGACGACCCGCTGTCCCTGGCGGAGGGTGCGGAACAGGCTTCCTTCCAGAGATCCGGGCCGGAGATACACCTCGCTCCGGTCGTCATCTCGAACGATGATGCCAACCCCGGTGGCGGGGTCGTAGGTCTTGATCACACCCTGCATAGATGAGGAGTGTAGCGACTGTCTCGCTAGGCCTTCTGGACCTTGCCGGCTTTGAGACAGGATGTGCATACGCGGGCCCGCCGGGTGTTCGTGCCGTCCTTGACACGAACGCGCTGAATGTTGGGGAGCCAGCGCCGGCTGGAGCGTTTGTGGGAGAAGCTGACTTGCTTCCCGTACCACGGCTCTTTTCCACAGATTTCGCAACGGTAAGACATGAGAAAGACGACCCTCCTGAGGTCGGAGCGGCAGGATAGCAGCCTTGGTGTGGAGCGCGGAATTCGTATACTCGCCTCGTTCGTCAAAGGAATCACGTGGCTCTCAACGCCGATCGTCTCAAGCGAGTCATCAGCCGCTACTCGGAGCAGCTCGCCCATCACCGCGAAGCGCTCAACCGTCTCAACGTGTATCCAGTCCCCGACGGTGACACCGGGACGAACATGAGCCTCACCGTCCAGTCGGTGGTCGAGGAGGTCCGCGGCACCCGGGGGATGGACGAAGTCGCAGGCGCCATTGCCCATGGTTCGCTGATGGGCGCACGCGGTAACAGCGGAGTCATTCTCTCGCAGATCCTGCGGGGCCTGTCCGACACGTTTCGCGGCTACGAAGAAGTGGGCACCACCGCCCTCGTGCAAGCTCTCGCCCGGGCTTCCGAAGCGGCGTACGAGGCCGTGCTCCGCCCCGTTGAAGGAACCATTCTGACCGTTCTCCGGGCTGCCGCCGACGCAGCGGCCGAGACGGGAACCAATGCCGGGGAAGATCTCGGCACCTTGCTCACCAGGGTCTACCGTCGCGCCGAGAGCGAACTTGAGAACACCCCTGAGCTCCTGCCCGTCCTCAAGCAGGCCGGAGTCGTTGATGCGGGAGCAGCCGGTTTTCTCCTGCTCATCGTTGCCTTTCTCGAGGAAGTGACCGGCCTCGACGTCGTGGTTCCGGAACGGATCTTCGCGGCTGCAGTCCAGGCGGTCGGGGCGCCCGCCGCAGACGGCACGAAGTCGATTGCCGATCTGCGCTACGAGGTGATGTTCCTGCTCGACGCTCCCGAGGAGAAGATCGACCGGTTTCGGGAACAGTGGCTCGAACTCGGCGACTCGATCGTCATCGTCGGTGGTGACGGCACTTACAACTGCCACATCCATACCGATCTTCCCGGCCCCGCCATCGAAGCAGGCATCAGCGCGGGCCGGCCGCATCGCCTGGCGATCACCGACCTGCTCGATCAAGCAGCCGCCGAGGCTTTCCATGCCGGGGAGAACCCGGAGGAGACCCGATCGGAGTTTCTCGACGCCCCGGTAGCCGTTGTTGCGGTTGTGGCGGGGAGCGGTCTCATCGAGATGTTCCGGGGGCTCGGGGCCCAGCAGATCGTCACCGGTGGCCAAACGATGAATCCGTCTACCCAGGATCTCCTGAGCGCCGTGCAGCGGGTGACCGCCGACACGGTCATCGTCCTTCCCAACAACAAGAACATCGTGCCGGTTGCTCGTCAGGTCGATGGATTGACCGACAAGACGGTTCTCGTCGTCCCCACCGTCACGATCCCCCAGGGCCTGGCGGCCATGGTTGCCTACTTCCCGGCCACCGCGGACGGCGAGCAGGTGCGTCGATCGATGCAGGCATCCGCCGACCGGGTGCGGACGGGCGAGTTGACCCGGGCCGTGCGCGCTTCTTCTACTGCGGTGGGCGAGGTTGCCGAAGGCGACTGGTTGGGGCTCGCCGACGGAGAACTGTGCCTCATCCGCGACGACGAAACCGGCGCGCTCAATCAGCTGCTGGAAACCCTTGTGGGGGAAGATGCCGAATTGGTGACCGTCATCACCGGCTCGGGAGCGAAACCCGACGTAGCGGCGGCGGTTGGGGATTGGCTCTCCGTCCACCGACCGGGCGTGGAGACCGAAGTGATGAAAGGCGATCAACCGTTGTACCCCTATCTTGTTTCGGTCGAGTGAGCGGCCGGACCCTTGCCGAGTTGACCGGGTTCAAGGTCGACGAGGTCAAGAACCTCAAGGGGAGCCGGGCTGTGGCGTTGAAGAAGGCGGGGATCGTGACGGTTGCCGACCTGTTGCTGCACAGCCCGCGACGCTATATCGATCGATCCCGCACCGTTCCCATCGACCAGGTCGAGCCGGGGGAAGAGGTCACGTTGATCGTCACCGTCAAGAAGGTGAGCACCCGCCGGCCCCGGCGAAACCTGGCCATCACCGAGGCGGTGGTTGACGACGGCGCTTCGCTACTCACCGTTACCTGGTTCAACCAGCCGTTTCGGGAACGGCAGCTGACGGTAGGGGCCGAAATCGTTCTTTCCGGCAAGGTAGATCGGTTTCGGGGCAACCTGCAGATGAAGAGCCCCGCCGCCGATGTGCTCGACTCTCCATCGGAGAGCCTGGTTACAGCCCGGATCGTTCCGGTTCATCCCAGTACCAAGGGAGTAACCCCCGGGCACCTTCGCCGTGGCATCCACAACGCGCTCACACGAGCCCGCCCGATCGGCGATCCGCTGCCGTCCGAGATGCGAAAGCGGCTCGGTTTGATCTCCCGGGACCAGGCGATCAAGGACATCCATTTTCCCGAAACCCTGGACGACAAAGACCGGGCACGCGAGCGGTTGGTGTTCGATGAGCTCTTTCGGCTCGAGGTGGCCCTGGCGATGTCGAAACAGAAGATGATCGACCAGGCGGTCGGGATTGCACATGCGCCGTCAACCGCTCTCGTCGACAGGTTCGTCGGGAACCTTCCCTACGACCTGACCGGAGCGCAGAAACGGGTGATCGGCGAAATCCGCGCGGACATGCTGGCTCCGCATCCCATGCACCGGCTGCTGCTGGGCGAGGTCGGGTCGGGAAAAACGGTTGTGGCGGTGGCTTCCCTGCTCATCGGAATCGAGGGTGGCTATCAAGGAGCGGTCATGGCGCCCACCGAAGTCCTGGCGGAGCAGCACTACCTGAGTATCAAGGATCTCCTGGAGCAAGCGGCGTTGGCTCCTGCGGTCGAGGGGGCTGGAGCCGACCTGGGGATGTCGAGCCTCTTCCCGGCCGAAAGCCCGGATCGTCCCGTGACGCTGGCTCTGCTGACGGGAGGCAACTCCGAAGTGAGTTTCCGTTCGGCCGGGTCGGTTGGCCGGGAGGATGTGGTGCGATGGATTGCCGACGGTCGGATTGATCTGGTCATCGGCACGCACGCCCTGATCCAGGAAGGGGTTCACTTCGCCCGCCTGGGTGTGGCCGTGGTCGACGAGCAACATCGGTTCGGAGTTCATCAACGAGTCGAATTGAAGGAAAAGGCAGGCGACGTCGATCCCGACCTGTTGATCATGACGGCGACGCCGATCCCGAGAACGTTGTCCATGACGTTATACGGCGACCTCGACGTGTCCGAGTTGGATGAGATGCCCCCGGGGCGTCCCGAGGTGACCACGGTTTTCATCGGCAAAGACCCGTCTCAGCTGGCTATTGCCTACGACCGGGTGCGCGAACAGGCCGCCATCGGCCGTCAGACCTTCGTCGTCTGCCCGCTCGTTGAAGACAGCCCCAAGATCGAAGCAACCTCGGCGACCGCGGAAT
Source organism: uncultured Actinomycetota bacterium (assembly GCA_963707435.1). GTDB lineage: Bacteria > Actinomycetota > Acidimicrobiia > Spongiisociales > UBA4744 > UBA4744. The sequence goes on from CAVPPF010000007.1 coordinate 139,921, forward strand.
ACGAGCGGCTCCAGGGGGTATTCCCCGATCTGCGACTCGGGTTGCTGCACGGTCAAATGCGTCCGGCCGACAAGCAGGCAGTGATGGCTCTGTTTCGCGAGGGGGGCCTGGACGTTCTCGTCTCGACCACCGTCATCGAGGTGGGGATCGATATGCCCTTCTCGACGGTCATGATCATCGAAGACGCCGACCGCTTCGGGCTCAGTCAGCTGCATCAGCTGCGCGGCCGACTCAGCCGTCATAGTGGCCCCAACTGGTGCTATCTGGTCGCCGAGCCGACCACCGACGAGGGAGAAGCCCGCATCGCGGCGATGGTCTCGACCGACGACGGCTTTCGTCTGGCGGAGGAGGACCTGCGAATTCGAGGGCAGGGGACGGTCTTCGGCGCACGCCAGGCAGGACTGTCCGATTTGAAACTGGCCGACATCCTGGCGGATCTCGATACCCTCATCACCGCCAGGAAGGAGGCTTTCGGCCTCGTTGCCCGGGACCCCGACCTGGTTGAACATCCTGAGATAGGAAACGAAATCAGGGCATTGTTGGGCGACGACGTCGAATGGCTGTTCATCTCATGAGGATCATCGCCGGAACGGCGAAAGGGCGAACCGTCCTCGGACCGAAGGGTCGCGAAACCCGCCCGATGACGGGCAGGGCGCGCGAGGCCCTGTTCTCTGCTCTGGCCGGCCGGGTGCCGGATGCCCGGGTGCTCGACCTGTATGCCGGTTCCGGCTCGCTCGGGCTCGAAGCCCTCAGCCGGGGAGCCCGGTCGGCGGTATTCGTCGAAACGGACCGGCAGGCGCTGATCGTGTTGCGAAAGAACGTAGCAACGATCGGGCTGGGAGGGGAGGTCGTTGCCGCCGACGTGGATCGCTACCTCGACCGGTGCGTTCTGCAGTTCGATCTGGTGTTCGTTGACCCGCCCTATGCGCTCTCGCTAGCTTCTGTTGAGGAAGTCTTGTGCAAGCTAGAACCGCTCCTCGATGGGAACGCCTCGGTGGTGGTCCACCGGCGCGCCGGCGAGAAACCTCCGGAGGGCTCCGGCGCCCTGCATCTGGAGCGAGAGCGCACGTACGGTGATAGCCGGTTGTGGACGTATCTGAAGGAGGAAATGTGAGCAGGGCTTTGTGTCCCGGCAGTTTCGATCCACCCACGAACGGTCACGTAGACGTCATCAAGCGGTGCTTGTCGATCTTCGATCACGTTGTGGTTGCCATCGTGGCAAACCCCTCAAAAAGCGCACTCTTCGACTCCCAGGAACGAACGAGCATGCTCGAGGAACTCTTCAAGGAGGACTCGGACCGGTTGGAGGTCCATGCCTTCTCCGGGTTGCTCGTCGATTTCGCCCGGGAACGAAACGTCGACGTCATCGTCAAAGGTCTTCGCGCAGTGTCCGATTTCGAGTACGAATTGCAGATGGCTCAGATGAACGAGAGCCTCGCCGGAATCAATACGCTCTTCCTGCCCACCAACCCCGAGTACGGTTACCTCTCATCATCGTTGGTCAAAGAGGTCGCCAGGATGGGAGGATCGGTTGACGGCCTGGTTCCTCCGATGGTCGCCGCGGCGCTGAAGGAGCGATACGCATGAATGACCTCACGGACTTCCCGCACGAACACGACGAGCCGGTTCCGGAACCGGCAGCCGACGAACGTCCCGAGCAACCCGTTCAGATCGGTGAGCTGTACGACATCATCGACGAGATGATGGTGGCCATCCATGAGGCCAAGGCGCTGCCACTCTCCGGTGCGGTGCGGGTCGAGCGGGAAGAATTCCTGGCGATGCTGGAGCAGCTGAAGGCAAGCCTGCCGGAGGAGTTGCGGGCCGCCCGGTGGATGGTCCGGGAACGGGAAGCTTTCATCGCTCGAACAAACGAAAAGGCCAAGTCGGTGATGGATCGTGCCGGCCTGCGGGCGAAGGAGCTCGTCAGCGAGTCCAACATCATTGCGGAAGCGGTCGAAGAGGCCAACGTGCTGACCCGGAGAGCGGAAGGCGAGGCGCGGCGAATCCGGCTTGAAGCCGAGGATATGGCCGAGGATCGGCTGGAGCAGCTGGAAGTGCTGTTCACCAACCTGCTCAAGCAAGTGCGGGAGGCGCGCCACGAATTTCACCAGGCCCGTCCGGCACCGCCCTCCGTCCCGCAGTAGGACCGTCCTTGTTGGAGCGCTCGTGTCCCAACCGTGACCGGCGATGACGGATTCAGATCGACGAGCGGTCACGGAACTCCTTGATTCCATTGCCGACCCGGGGAAGAGAGCCGACGCCGCAGACCTGCTCGAGCTGATGAGCGAAGCAACCGGTGCCGAGCCCGAAGTGTGGGGTTCCGACACCATCGGCTTCGGCCGCTACCACTATCGGTACCGGACCGGGCAGGAAGGTGACTTCTTCCCGATCGGGTTCTCGCCGCGGACAGACCGCCTCACCCTGTACATCATGTCGGGCTTGCGCGGGTTCGAGGACATCCTCGAAAGGTTGGGACCACACCGGGCCGGCAAGTCGACGGTCCACCTCAAGAGGCTGGAAGATGTCGACCGCGGCGTGCTCATCGAGTTGATCACAGCGTGCGTCGTCCATGTCGAGGCCGTTGAGAAGTCGATGGGAGCCATCCCCCGCATGAGTGAGATCCCTCCGAGAGGCCGCTGACGCAGCGGGGGACTCGAGTGATGCCGTCACCGGCGCCTGCGGCATCGAACACGCCCGCTTGCTCAGGCGGGTGGGACCTCAGCGAGGCGGTCATGTTCGTTTGCGTAGTCCCAGACGTCGATCGCCGGGGGTTCAATCCCGATAGTGGTGAGCGCAGTACACACCTGGCTTCGATGATCGGTGCCGTGGTGCAGTGCTTGCGCAAGCCGGACACCCATCGGGGCATGGGACTCGGAGCCGTCGGGGCGCCGCCGGACCACGACAGCATCCGGGTCGAGGTCCTGTGCAAGGAGTGACACCCACGCCGCCCGGTTGCGTTCCATGGCGGCACGAAGCCCCGCCACATCCATTGCGCCCTCGTCAATCACCGCAACGTCTCCGCCGGTCAGGGCGTACAGGTAGGAAGCGTCGGCACCGACGAGATGACGGAGCGTTTCCAGGATCGGGCCGTAGGTTCCCTCGACCGTCGTCTCCAGCTGTTCGGAGCTGAGGGCACGACAGGTATCGAGGAGTCGCAGGGTCGCCCACACATGGTGAGCGAACGCGTCGTCCAGAACGGATCTGCTCATCGGCTCAGGCTAGCGCCCGGGGCCCGGTCCGATCCTCACGAAATTGACTGCGGCGAACTCCTACAATCCAAACATCATGAGAGACAGTCCCTTCGTCTTACTCGTCACCGACCTCATCGGCAGGGCGGGCGCGCATCGCGATCAGTCGATCGTCGGTGAGATCGAAATTCAGCTCGATCTCGAGCGTGTCGACCCGGCGCATCCCGTGACCGTCGAGGTGCGGCTCGAATCTCTGGTCGACGAGATCCTCGCCAGGGGAACCGTCACCTACTCGGCCGAACTTCAGTGCAATCGTTGTCTGACCGCCTGGGTCGAAACCGGTGAGACGAGCTTCACTCAGTTGTACGGCCCGGAACCAGATGAGGAGAAGCTCCCGATATCACGCGATGGGCACATCGATCTCGAACCCACCGTCCGCGACGAGGTCAGCCTGGCGCTTCCCCTCGTGCCGCTGTGCAAGAAAGACTGCATGGGACTTTGCCCAACGTGCGGAACCGACTTGAATACAGCTCCCTGTTCCGGACACGCCGACGAGAGCGACTCTCCGTTCGGCGCGCTGAAGCAATTGTTGGAACCTTGAGAGGAGGGCACCATGGCGGTGCCGAAGAAGAAGATGTCACGGTCGCGGACGCGTCGGCGCAAAGCGTCGTGGAAGCTGAGCCGTCCCCATACGTCAACGTGTCCTCAGTGCCACAGCCCGAAGATCTCCCATCGGGCGTGCCCAAACTGTGGCACGTATCGAGGACGCGAAGTCCTGGTCGACGAAACGTAGGCCGCCGGTGGCCCGGGTAGCCCTCGATGCCATGGGGGGCGATCGCGCGCCGTTGGAGACCGTGTTGGGTGGCGCAGCTGCGGCCGAGCGCGGCTACGACGTGATCCTGGTGGGCGATCGGGCCGTGCTGGCTCCGCTCGTTGTCGATCACGAGTCCTATTTGCCGATCGTGCATGCTTCCGAGGTCATCGGGATGCATGAGGATGCGGCACGGGCGATTCGCGAAAAACCCGATGCCTCGGTCTCGGTAGCAGCCCGGCTCGTCAGAGACGGCATCGTTTCGGCTTTCGTTTCCGCGGGCTCGACCGGGGCGGCGCTGGCCACCGCCGCCATTACGATCGGACGTCTCGACGGTGTCGATCGCCCCGCTGTGGCAACCATGTTGCCCACCCCCGGCAGCCCGACCGTACTGATCGACAGCGGAGCCAACCCGGACTGCAAGCCCGAGTACTTCCCGCAGTTCGCCCTCATGGGTTCGGTGGTCGCAGAAGTCCACTTCGGGCTGGAAAAACCGCGGGTCGGTCTGCTCAACATCGGACAAGAACGAGGCAAGGGAAGGGAGCTCGAGCGGGTTGCCTTCGAGTTGCTGGAATCCACCCCGGTCAACTTCATCGGCAACGTCGAAGGCCGCGATATCTCAGCGGACGCCGTCGATGTGCTGGTCACCGACGGGTTCACGGGCAACGTCGTGCTCAAGACTACGGAAGGCACCGCTCAGTTCGTTGCGCAAATGGCCCTGGATGCGATGGCCACCATGTCGCTCGAAGACCAGAAGCGGGTTCTCCCCGTTCTCGGCGGTTTGCGGGCGAGGCTGGATTACGAGACGTTCGGCGGAGCGCACCTCGTTGGGTCGAAAGGGGTGGTGGTCATCGCCCACGGCACGTCATCGTCGGTGGCTATTGCCAACGCGATCGCCCTTGCGGCAGATGGAGCCGACCGCGGCCTCGTGCAGCGGCTGGCAGAGCGCGTGGTGTAGTGGTCGACCTGTCCGATCTCGAACGGCATCTGGGTGCCGCCTTTGAGGACCGCGACCTCTTGCGGGCGGCGCTGGTGCACCGGTCGTACGTGGCCGAGCACGCCGCTGCCGAACACAACGAACGGATGGAATTCCTCGGTGACGCAGTTCTGCAACTGGTGATCACCTTGTACCTCTTCGAACATCATCCTGAGCTGGCTGAGGGAGAGATGGCCAAAGTTCGGTCCGGCCTGGTGAACGGGGTCGAACTCGCCGAAGTAGCCCGGGAGATCGAGCTGGGGGACTACCTCTCCCTCGGCCGCGGTGAGCTGGCATCGGGCGGGCGGGAGAAGGAGTCGATTCTGGCGGACACCATGGAGGCCGTGATCGCCGCGCTCTATCTCGATCGCGGTTTCGAGGGGCGCGCCGGTTTGTTCTCGAGCGATGGGCCCGCCGGATCGAATCCCGGGTGGCGGCCCCGGGAAAGCGCGATTACAAGACCCGGCTCCAGGAGGTCCTGGCGCGGGTCGGCGACCTGCCCCGGTACCGGATCACCGAAGACGGTCCGGATCACGACAAGACCTTCACGGCCTTCGTGGAGGTCAATGGAGAGATCGTGGGCGAGGGGACCGGGCGGTCCAAGAAAGAAGCCGAGCAGCATGCAGCGGCCCGGGCGCTCGAACGGGGAGCGGTCTGAGTCTGTTTTAAGCTGTCCTGGTGGAGAGCTTCGACCAACTGGATGCGGCGTGGCAGCTGGCGCTCGCCCAAGCCTGGCGGGCGCACGTGCTCGGCAACATCGGAGTAGGCGCCGTGCTGACCGACCGGACCGGCTTCATCGTCGGGAAGGGCCGCAACCGGATCATCGACACGAGTGCCCCACCCGGGCGGCTCCACGGCAACTACCTGGCTCACGCCGAGATGGACGTGCTCGCGCAGCTCCCGATCGGCGACTACGAACACCACACCCTCTGGACCACGCTGGAGCCGTGTCTGTTGTGCCTGTCGGCGGTCGTCACGAGTCACGTTGGAGTGGTTCGGTTCTCGGCGCCCGATCCGCTCTGGGTCGGCCTGGCGGAACTGCGGGGGATCAACGCGCAGATCGGCAAGCGCTGGCCGGATCGGATCGGTCCCCTCAGCGGCCCGGTAGCGAACTTCTGCGCAATGCTCCCCATGGTCTGGTTCTTCCGGAACCAGACCGAATCTGCGGCCACCCGCTCCTATGCATCCGAACACGCAGGCGTCGTCGCCCTGGCTAGGAGGCTCGCAGCAGAGACCACCCTGGATGCGTTTGGCGGGGAACCTGTTGAGGCGATCCTGGAGCACCTGTGGTCCGACCTGATCCAGGCAGGGGAGGGATGAGCGCCGGCCTCGTTCGCCGGGCAGAGGACCGGCTTCCCGCCGGTCGATAGACCCGGGAGCCCGGCTACGCTCGGCTCGATGCCCGAGCTTCCCGAAGTCGAAACCGTTCGCCGGTCGCTGGCCCCCGCCCTGGAAGGTGCGCGGATCCTGAGGGCGGTGGTACGCCACCCCCGGCTGGCCCGTCGCAACGAACACCCTGATGACGTGGCCAACCGGTTGACCGGCCGGTTGATCAGTGGTATCGGGCGAACGGGCAAGTTCATCCTCGCAGACGTCGAAGGTGACCTCACCTGGGTAACGCACCTCGGAATGTCGGGTCGGATCGAACTCGCCGATCCGGGAGACGCGGAGAAACCGCACACCCACGTGATCGTGGCCACCGACCGCAACCAGGAGATGCGCATGGTCGACCCCCGAACGTTCGGGTTCGTGGCCGTCTACACCCCGGAGGAACTCGCCGGCTCCAGCATCGCGGGTCTGGGCCGCGACGCCCTCAACGACCTGCCCCGTTCGAACGTCTGGACCCGGCACCTGGCCGGTCGGACGGCACCCATCAAGTCGCTCCTGCTCGACCAGCGGTTCGTGGCCGGACTCGGCAACATCTATGCAGATGAGGTGCTGCATCGAGCAGGGATTCGCCCCGATCGTGCCGCCGGCACCCTGACCCCGGACGAGATCCGGCATCTTCGCAGCTTCGTGCGTCCCATCCTGAAGGCCGGACTCCGGTGGGGAGGTACCAGCCTGGACGACCTCGCCTACTTGCTTCCCGACGGCCGGGCCGGTGAGTACCTCGACCGTCTCCGGGCCTACGGACGGGAGGGTCTGCCCTGCCGGCGCGACGGAACCCCCATAGAGCGGACCGTTATCGGAGGCCGGAGTTCGTTCTGGTGCCCGACATGTCAGCGCTGAAGGCCGTTCGGGCCACCGTGACCGGGCGCGTACAAGGGGTCGGCTTCCGGTACACGACGGTCCTGGAAGCCAAAGTGCGAGGCCTTGCGGGCTGGGTTCGCAACCTGAGCGATGGCCGCGTCGAAGTGCTGGCCCAGGGGTCGCCGGAGGTCGTTGATGAACTCGTGGCCTGGCTGGGCGACGGACCCCGTCAAGCGTCGGTCCTCGAGGTCTCGGCGACAACGGTGGAACCCGACGAGGACCTCAGGACGTTCTCCGTACGGTTCTAGGCGCCCGCGCGGCGCTGTGATAGCCTCCGGACCGCTGAAATAACAAGGTTGTGATTCGTGTATCTGAAATCCCTGAAGGTTGTCGGATTCAAATCGTTTGCCGACCGCACCCGGCTCGAGTTTGAACCGGGTGTGACGGTCGTGGTCGGTCCGAACGGCTCCGGCAAGTCGAACCTGGTCGACGCGATGGCCTGGGTGATGGGGACCCAATCGACCCGCACGCTGCGCACGGAGAGAATGGAGGACGTCATCTTCGCCGGTACGGCGACCCGCCCGGCGCTGAGCCGGGGCGAAGTGACCCTCGTGTTCGACAATGCTTCCCGGTTGCTCCCGCTCGATCTCGACGAGGTCAGCGTCACGCGTCGGCTCTACCGCGACGGGAGCAGCGACTACGAAATCAATGGTGTCGGCTGCCGGTTGATGGACGTCCAGGAATTGCTATCCGACAGCGGCATCGGGCGCTACCAGCACGTCATCGTGGGTCAAGGGCAACTCGACTCGATCCTCAACGCCAAACCCGAAGACCATCGAGCGGTGATCGAGGAAGCGGCCGGGATCCTCAAACACCGTCTGCGCAAAGAGCGGGCGGTTCGCCGCATGGAACGGACCGATGCCGATGTGCTGCGCCTGCGGGACATCCTCCAGGAACTGAAGCGGCAGATGCGGCCGCTTCGGCGCCAGGCGCGCGCCGCCGAGCGATACGACTCCGTCAAGAGCAACGTGCGTGCGCTCCATCTCTTCCTCGGTGGCGAAGACCTGCGCCGGATCCGGGGACGGCGTGAGGTGGTTGGTACCGAGGAGATCACCGTCCGGGAGCGACTGGAAGCCGCCGAACGAGAACGCGGTGCGTTGGAACCTCGCCTCAGCCTGCTGGCCGAAGCCGCCGGAGAGGCCGGACGCGCCCTCGATCGTGATACCGCCGCTGCGGCCCGCCTGGAGACCACGATGGAACGCTTGCGCCGCATCGGGCAGGTCGCCCACGAGCGCAGGAGATCGGCCGAAGCCAGGATGCACGGGGCCGGAGAACGGCGCCGGGATCTCGAAGATGAAGCGCTCCAACTGGAGATCGAGCTGGGGCAATCCGCCGATCAGGAGCGTCGCGCCTCCCAGGAGGCCGACCGGGCAGAACGGGCCATCCGGGCACTCGAAGACGAAGAACGGACCCTGGCCGAGCAAGAAGGCTTGCCGATGGAAGGAGCGGCCGCGGTTGTCCGCGGGAACCTGGCCGCCTTCGAAGCCGCAACCGATCGCGACGGCCGTGAAGCCCGCGACACGGGCCGGAGGCTCGAGATACTCCACGCGCAACTCGCCACCGAAGCACGAGAGATCGATCGGCTCCGCGATGAGATTCGCCAGATGGACATCGAAACGGAAACGGCTCAGCAGGCATACGAGAAGGCTGCAACCGTTCGAACGGCCGAGCAGAAGCGATGGGAACACGCCGAGCAGGACGCAACCGGCGCCAGGCTGGCGCACGCCGGGGCCCGGGCGCGAGCCGGAGCCCTCGAGAGCGTTGCCGCCGGACTCGCCGACCCGCGCGCTCGCGAACACATCGCAGGCAAGGCCGGGGTGGTCGGCACGGTTGCATCCCTGCTCGACATCCCGGAGGGCTATACCGCAGCCATCGACGGTGCGCTCGGTGCCTGGAGCGACGCCCTGGCCATCGACTCGTCCGAGCACATTCTTGAGGTCGTCGCCGACCTCAAGGCGGCCGGTCTGGGCGGCATCCCGCTCGTCATCGGCTCCGGGAGCCGGGGAGACGCCCCGGCGCGCCCGGTTGCAGCTTCGTGGGGCGTCGATGCTCTCGTGGATGTGCTCGGGCCGCAGGCCGACCTCGGTCTGGCAACGATGCTCTTCGGGGACGTCGTGGTCGCGGAAGGCTGGTCGGCCGCTTGGAAGATCGTCGATCGCCATCCCCATATCCGGGCCGTCACACCGGAAGGCGATGTGATTGCGAGTTCGGGCGTCCGGGTTGCGCACCCGGACGGGGCCGGCCCGGCCATGGTCGAAGCGGCATTGGCCGACCTCGAGCAGGCCGAACTCGAGCTTGCCCGGGCGGAGAGTCGCCTCACCGCCGCGACCCGTTCGTTCGAAACCTCGCGAGAAGACGAGCGCCGCACCCTGGAAGCGCTCGAATCGATTGAGGTCCGGATCTCCGGAGCGTCCGATGCACTGGACCGGCTTGAGCGGAGCCGCACGAGTACGGAGGATGAGATCGTCCGGCTCGAGGACCGACGGACCGCCCTGATTGAATCTGAGGCCGAACGGGAGGTCCAGATCGAGCAGCTTCGCGCCCGCCTCGCTGCTCTCGAAGGAGAAGAGGCCGAACGCCAGCGGGCATGGGACGAACTCGCGGCGCGGCGCCAATTCGTGGCAGCTCAGAAGGAGGATTCCCGGCGGGTCCGCCAGGAGGCCGCCTCAGCGTACGGTGCCATCGTCGAGCGCCGCCGCTTGCTGGAGCGTCGCCTCCGAGAAGTCCGGGGCGAACTCCAGAACCAGTCGAGCCGGCCTTTCGATCCGGCCCAGGTGGCTCGCCTGGCGGACGTCGAGGACGGATCTCGCCAAACGCTCGCAATCGTCCGCGCGCACATCGAGGCGCTCCGCGACCGCCAACGTGACCTGCGACGCGAGGCCGGAGAGGCCGGGGTCAGACTCTCCGAAGCCAGGACCCGCTTCGAGGAACTGCGCAGCGCCATCGAGGCTGCAAAGGCGCAACTCTCGGGACTGGCTCTCGAGGCGACCGAACTTCGTTTGCGGGAAGAAGCGGTCGCGGAAGGCCTGCGACGGGATGCCGATGCAACCGAAGAGGAAGCCCTCGCCGCTCCCGAACCGGAGATTGAAGGCGATATCCAACCGGGCGAGATGCTGGACATCCTTCAGGCCGACCTCAGGCGAATGGGCCCCATCAATCCACTTGCTGCGGAGGAATACCTCGAGCTGGCGGAGCGCCACGACTTCCTCGAAGCCCAGCTCGAGGATCTCGAACAATCACGCGCAGACCTGCGCAAAGTGGTCAAGGCTCTCGACGCGGAGATCGTCGATTCGTTTACGACCGCATTCAACGAAGTCTCCGGCCACTTCGCCGACCAGTTTGCCGTGCTGTTCCCCGGGGGCAAGGGCCGGTTGCGACTGACCGACCCGGATCGGCCTCTCACGACCGGGGTCGATCTGGAAGCTCAACCTCTCGGAAAGAAGGTCAGCCGCCTGTCGCTGCTCTCCGGCGGCGAGAAGTCCCTGGCAGCCCTGGCCTTCCTGTTCGCAGTCTTCAAAGCGCGTCCGAGCCCCTTCTACGTCCTGGACGAGGTAGAAGCTGCCCTCGACGACGCCAACCTGCGGAGATTCCTGCGTCTGGTCGACCAGTTCCGGGGTTCTGCCCAGCTGGTCGTCGTCACGCACCAGCAGCAAACTATGGAAGCTGCGGACGTGCTGTACGGAGTCACCATGGAGCCGGGTGGTTCCTCGAAGGTCGTGGCAAAACGGATGACGCCCGTCGGCATCTCCGTCTGACCGTACAATCACGTTCGTATCCGGAACGAGGTACCCATGGATCCGATCTACATCGCCCTGATCGCCCTGGCGCTGGTCCTGCTGGTCGTCGTGGTGGTGGTGCGCTCTCGCCGCTCTGTCCCGGGTTCGTCGACGGCGACGGCGGCTCCGGCACCTGCACTGGCGACCCGCCTGGCGAAAACCCGGGAAGCTCTGGGCGGACGGCTGCGGGCGTTGCTGGCCGGCTCGATGGACGCCGCTTTTTGGGAGGGCCTCGAGGAAGCCCTGATCGCCGCAGATATCGGCGTAACGGCGAGCACCGAGGTGGTTGAACGGATCCGGGAGGACAAGCCCGAAGATGCCAACAAGGCGCGGCGAGCACTGCGCGATGAGTTGCTGAAGGTCCTCGATCGGGACGGGCGCGATCTGGCACTGACCGGTCGGCCCGCGGTCGTGATCGTGGTGGGTGTCAACGGAACGGGGAAGACGACCAGCATCGCCAAACTCGCCGCCCGGATGAAATTCCGCGGGCTGGAACCGCTACTGGGTGCCGCCGACACCTTCCGGGCGGCAGCCGATCAACAACTCCGCACGTGGGCTGATCGTGTCGATGTCGAAGTCGTCGGCGGTCAGGCAGGGGCCGATCCGGCTTCGGTGGCGTTCGACGCCTACCAAGCAGCCCGCGCTCGCGGTCGTGATGTCGTCATCATCGACACAGCCGGCCGGCTTCACTCGAAGACCAATCTCATGGATGAGCTCGGCAAAGTAGTCAGGGTGGTGAGCCGCGCCGCCGGGAGCATCGATGAAGTCTTGCTGGTTTTGGACGCAACCACCGGGCAGAACGGAATCGCTCAGGTCCGTCAGTTCACGGAAGCAGTCGGAGTGACCGGCATTGTGTTGACCAAACTGGACGGGACTGCGCGAGGCGGCGTCGCCATCGCCGTCGAGCGGGAACTCGGCATACCGGTCAAGTTCATCGGAGTCGGCGAAGGTATCGACGACCTCATTCCTTTCGAACCCGGAGCATTTGTGGACGCTCTCCTGGAGGACGCATGAAACACACACCGCACGAGCTCCTCGCAGCAGCCAGAGCGGTCGCCGAAAACGCCTATGCGCCGTATTCCCACTTCCGCGTTGGTGCCATCGCCGTCGGCGACGACGGACAGCTCTACCCGGGGGTCAACGTGGAGAATGCGGCGTATCCGTCGGGAGTGTGCGCCGAGGCCAGCGCCATTTCGGCAGCCGCCACGGCCGGAGTCAGAAAGATCGATGCCGTAGCTGTGGCCTGTATCGACGCTGCCCGGGAGGACCAGAACTATCCCTGCGGTCAGTGCCGACAGCGCCTCAACGAGTTCCGGGTTGAAACGGTCATCGTGGCAGGACCGGGCGGGGAGCCCCGGATCCACCCATTCAGCGAGCTGCTTCCGTTTGGTTTCCGGCTCGACGAGTGATCGCTCGTCGGGTTGTCCCACCACAGCGTCCGGTCAACGCTCCTCCGCCCGGGCCCCGGTACGATCCCGGTGCGCCGGCGCCTCCGTGGCGGTCGGACGCCGGTGGCTGTGGGTTGGTTGTTGCTTGCTAGCGGGCTTTCAGCGCCTCGACCAGTTTGGGGAGGACCTTGTGGACGTCCCCGACGACACCCAGGTCGGAAACACCGAAGATGGGTGCCTCCTCGTCCTTGTTGATTGAGATGATTACCTTCGAGTCCTTCATGCCCACCAGGTGCTGCATAGCACCGGAGAGGCCACAGGCCAGGTAGACGTCGGGTTTGACCGTCTTGCCGGTTTGCCCGACCTGACGGGAGTAAGGGACCCAGTCGGCGTCGACGATTGCCCGGGTGGCACCAACGGCTGCACCCAGCAAACCAGCCAATTCTTCGACGATGGCGAGTTGTTCCGCCGACCCCATGCCCCGGCCCGCAGCCACGACAACGGCGGCGTCCTCGAGCTGAGGGCCTTCGCGCTCTTCCACGTGGCGCCCGGTCACGACCGCCGCTCCGGCCTGCCCGACGTCGGGGAGGGCTACGGGGATCAGCTCCGGAGCTGCACCATTCCCCGGTTCGGCAGGAAACGACTTCGGGCGGGCGATGACGAGGAACGGGGCCCCTGCCCTGAAGATCGTGTCGACCAGTTGCGCTCCGCCGAAGATCTCATTGGTGACGGTGACATCATCGCCTGCGACGGTGATATCGACCGCGTTCGAAATCACGGGCTTGCCGAGCCGGGCGCTGAGGCGGCCTGCCACGTCCCGATCGGTTGAGGTCAGGCCGAACAGGACGACATCCGGAGCATGGCTCTCCACCAGCCCGGCGATGGCGGCCGCTGCAGCCGCGGTCGGCAATGTCTCATCGGGGGTCAGGTGGTAGACCTTCGTTGCGCCGTAGCGACCCAGTTCCGCGAAGAGTTCGTCCGAACCGGCTCCGAGGAGAACCGCTTCGAGGTCGCCTCCGAAGGTACGCGCTTTGGTCAGCAGCTCGAGGCTGATGGCGGCCGGCTTGCCATTCTGCTCCTCAACAAAAACCCAGGTTGTATTGACGGACATCTAGATCACCTTTACCTGTTCGAGGAGCTGCACGATGCGAAGGTGGGCTTCGCCGTCGTCCTCAACGATCTCACCTGCGGCTCGCTCGGGTGCCGGTCGCACCGCGACGATCTCCTGACCGGCGCTCACGGTCACGCCCAGGTCGGCGGCCGTGATCTGATCGATCGGCTTCCCTTTTGCAGCCATGATCCCCTTGAACGTGGGGTAGCGAGGTTCGACGACCCCGGCCGTGACGGTGATGACTGCCGGTGCTGACGATTCAACAATGTCGTAGCCGTATTCGGTCTGGCGCTCGATGCGGATCGTGGTGCCGTCCAATTCGACCTTCTTGGCGAAGGTCAGGGCGGGCGCCTGGAGGAACTCGGCCATCTGCTGGGGAACGACGCCGCTGTAGCCATCCGTCGATTCCGTTCCGGCGATGACGACGTCGAACCCTTCACGGCCGACGGCTTCACTCAGGATCCGGGCGGTGGTGAGCGAATCGGCTCCACGCAGGCCCGGGTCGTCCACGACGACGGCCTTGTCGGCGCCCATCGCCAATGCCTGACGAATGCCCTGAAGGTTTCCGGCCGGGCCCATCGAGACCAGGGTGACGGTGCCTTCCGTTTGCTCGGCAATCATGAGGCCCATCTCAACGCCGTACCGGTCCGTGTCGTCGAGCACCTGATCGGTCGGCCGTTGCAGAAAGTGGGATTCAGGATCGAGTTCGTAGGGTGAAGCAGGGTCGGGTATCTGCTTGACGCAGACCATGACTCTCATGAACGATGCTCCTTCTCTGGCGAGGTCTCCGCCGCAGTGGCATGACACGCCGATGCTAACGACTGCAAGCGCGATCCTGGAATCAGGCGACGAGGTTGGGAAGCAGGCTGTCGATCAGGCCGCTGAAGCGAGAGCGAGCCGCCGTTGCGGTCTCCTGCACCTCAGCGTGGGAGAGCGGAGTGGGGGAGATGCCGGCGGCGAGGTTGGTGACCAGAGACACAGCCAGGACCCGGCTGCCCATGTGCCGAACGGCAATCGCTTCCGGCACGGTGGACATCCCGACCAGGTCGCCACCCATTCGTTTGATCATCTGGATCTCTGCCGGGGTCTCATAGGAGGGTCCGGAGAGCCACGCGTAGACGCCTTCCTTCAGATCGATGCCGACCCGGCCGGCCGTTTCGCTGGCGCGCAACCGCAGCTCCGCGTTGTACAGACCGGTCAGGTCGGGGAAACGTGGACCGAGCCGCGCATCATTCGGTCCCATCAGAGGGTTCGCTCCGGTGAGGTTGAGGTGATCCTTGATCAGCACCAGGTCGCCGGGGGCGAGGCCTTCTCCAATGCCGCCTGCGGCGTTCGTGAGCACCACGGTGCCCGCCCCGGAGGCGACGGCGGTCCGCACACCGAAGACGACCTCTTCGAGCGACCAGCCCTCGTAGTAGTGAACGCGTCCGGCCAGCACCATCACGTTGGTGCCGCCGATGTCGGAGGAGACAAGGGTCCCGGCATGACCCTCGACCCTTGGCACCGGGAAACCGGGGATACGATCGAAGGGCACTTCGATCGTGTTCGGGAGGGACGCGGCGTAGTCGCTCAATCCGGAGCCGAGGACCAGGGCGATGTCGTGCTTGTCGCGATTCGTTGCGGCGGCAATGGCGGCAGTGGCTGTGGCGATCTGGTGGTACGTCATGATCGAACCTCCCCGAGAATCAGCGACGGTTGACCCGCCGGGACCGTTCCTATGTGAAATGCGCGTTTGAGGAGTGGACGGGCCATGGCGAGGCGCCCTTCGTCGTTGTACGAGATCCGGGCGAGCGGCTGCCCCTCGTCAACCCGTTCACCGGGTTTTGCAACGATCGTGATACCCACAGCCGGGTCGATCTTGTCTTCCTTCCGCTCCCGACCGGCTCCAAGCCGCATGGCGGCCACCCCCACCTTCAAGGCGTCGCACACCGTGACGTAGCCGCTGCGCGGGGCGGGTAGTTCCTCTTGGAACTTGGCCTTCGGGAGGAGACTTGGATGATCTACCACACGCGGGTCTCCTCCCTGCTCCTCGATCACCTCTGCGAACTTCTGCATGGCGGCGCCCGAATCCACAGCCGCCCGCAGCAGCCCGCGGGCCGCTTCGTCATCCTGGGCGAGGCCGGCCAGCTGCAGCATCTCGCTGCCCAGGACATAGGTGATCTCGACCAGATCTTCGGGACCACCCCCGGCGAGTACTGCCAGCGACTCTGCAATCTCGTTGGCGTTGCCTACTTCACGGCCCAACGGGGTCGACATGTTGGTCAGCAACGCGACGACGTTGAGGTTGTAGGAGCGGCCGATGTCGACCAGCGTCTCCGCAAGCGTCTTGGCCTCGTCGAAAGTCTCCATGAACGCCCCCTCGCCCACCTTTACGTCGAGCACCAGCCCGTCGAGGTCTTCAGCGAGCTTCTTCGACATGATCGATGAAGCGATCAACGGGATCGACGGAACCGTCCCGGTCGCATCGCGCAACGCATAGAGCTTCCGGTCGGCAGGAACAAGTGTCTTCGATTGCCCGGCCAGCACGAGGCCGGTCTTGGACAGGATTCTCTTGAAGACATCGGGATCGAGGTTGGTTGTGAATCCGGGGATCGTTTCGAGCTTGTCGAGCGTTCCGCCGGTATGGCCGAGACCCCGTCCACTCATCATCGGGACGACCACGCCGCACGCAGCGACCATGGGGCCGAGGGGAATCGATACCTTGTCGCCGACGCCGCCGGTGGAGTGCTTGTCCAGCTTGGGCGCTTTGATGTCCGAGAACTCGAGCACGTTGCCGGAGTTGAGCATTGCGTCGGTCCATGCCGACAATTCAGCGCGGTCGAACCCGCGGATGAAGATTGCCATGAGCATGGCCGACATCTGGTAGTCGGTAACCGTCCCGTTCGTGTAGTTCTTGATCAGCCAGCCGATCTCTGCAGCCGACAGCTTGCCGCCGTCCCGCTTCCGCTCGATCAAATCAACCGTTGTCATGTGACCTCCGCAAGAAAGGAAGCCCCCCGGAGGGGTGCGGTCAGATTGAGCGCCTCGGAGATCGTGGCTGCAACATCGCAGTACTGGCCGCGGATCCCGAGATCTACACCTGCGGCTGCCCGGGCATGCACCAGGAGCGGCACGTATTCTCTCGTGTGGTCGGTGCTCCCGTCCGTCGGGTCGTTTCCGTGGTCGGCGCTGAAGACCAGCAGGTCGCGGTCGGTGAGCCGCTCGACCAGGGCCGGAAGATACGAGTCGATCAACGCCAGTCCTTCGGCGTACCCGGTGGGATTCTCCCGGTGGCCGTAGCGCATATCGAGATCGACCAGGTTGGTGAAAATGATGCCCTGGGGGTGCTCATCGAGAGCGGCGAGTGTCTTATCGAGACCATCAGCGTCGCCTTCGGTGTGAACGGCTTCGGTGAGCCCCCGGCCGGCGAACAGGTCTTCGATCTTGCCGATCCCGACGACCGTCAGGCCCGCTTCGGCGGCGTGATCGAGCATGGTTGGCGAGTGCGGCGGCATTGCGTAGTCGTGTCGCTCGTAGGTTCGATACAGGGAACCCAGCTCCCCTTCGAACGGGCGGGCGATGACCCGGCCGATGTTGTACTCATTGCAGTGGCGCCGGGCGATCTCGCACACCCGGTACAGCTCTTCGAGTGGTACGACGGCCTTGTGGGCGGCAATCTGAAACACGGAGTCGGCAGAGGTGTACAGGATGAGGTCGCCGGTCTCGAGGTGCTGCGGTCCGAGATCGTCGATGATCACGGTTCCGGATGCCGCGTAGTTGCCGATGAAGCGGTGTCCACTCTCCTGCTCGACTGCGCGCACCAGGGCCTCCGGAAACCCGGTGTCGGTGAAGGTCTGCGTCGGGTTCTCTGAGATGATCCCGGCCAGCTCCCAGTGGCCGGTGGTGGAGTCCTTCCCGGCCGAGGCCTCCGTCAGTCTCCCGAATGCCATGGATGGGTGGGAGGCCGGCGGGACCCCGAGCAGACCGGAGTGGAGGTTGCCAAGACCGGCGGCCTGGAAATGGGGGAGGGTGAGCCCACCAACCGCCTCTGCCGTGTGTCCGAGCGTGTCGGATCCTTCGTCACCGTATTCGGCTGCATCCGGTGCTTCGCCCGCTCCGCAGGAGTCGAGAACAATGACCACGGCCCGTTCGATATCGCTCATGAGTTCCTCATCTTTCTATGGTGGCAGGTCGAGCCCGGCGGCCGGCAACACGTCCGTCTCGCACGAGGATGCCCTCGTTGCCGAGGCGGCGCTCGTGCTCGCGTTCTGAACCCGGAACCAGGCGTCCGTCTGAGGTGACCACTCGCCACCACGGCAGGCCGGACGAGCCTCGCAGCAGGTTGCCGACCGCTCGGGCGGCTCCCGGAAAACCGGCCTGAGCTGCGATCTCTCCGTAGGTGACGACCTCCCCGGGCTCCAACCGCTCCAATACCTCCCGGATCGAGCGCTCAAAAGGGGTCACTTGGCTGCCTGGTGCTCATAGCGCCGGATCATCATCCCGTTGCCGCGAACGAACCCGAAACGCTGGTAGTAGCCGACCAGTTCATCGTCACACGCTCCGTCGATGGAGTAGAAGTCGCGGAGATCCTCGAGGAGTCTTGTCAGCAGGGTCGTGCCGATGCCCATTCCCTGGTACTCGGGGAGGACTTCGAGTTCGGGCAGGAAGGCTGCATAGAACCCATCGCTGACGGCCCGGATATACCCGACCAGGCGTTCGCCGTCGAGGGCCAGCCAGAAATGGCTGCTCGCCTCGAGCATCCGGAGGAGTGTCGCGGGTGAGGGAGGATCGGCCCATCCAACGAAGAAGCCGTGCACTCCGTCGGGTGCTACGCCTTCCAGTGTTGATTGGTAGGTGATCTCCATGGTCACAAGGTTCCGAAGAGTCGATCTCCCATGTCTCCAAGCCCCGGCCGGATGAAGAAGTTGGGCGTGAGTCCTTCGTCGAGAGATGCTGCAACCACCCGAACATCCGGGTGATCTCGCCCCATGCGGTCCACTCCGGCCGGTGCTGCAACAACGCAGAGTGCTGTGATGTCGACCGCTCCGTGTTCCTTGATGCGATCGGCTGCCCACGACAGGGAACCTCCCGTGGCGAGCATCGGCTCGAGAATGATGACTTTGGACTCCGAAAGCGGGTTGGGGAACTTCGTGTAATACTCCTGAGGTTCTGCGGTTTCCTCGTTGCGCTGAACGCCCGCGTAGCCAACCTTGACCTGCGGGAGAAGATCGAGAACTGCGTCCAGCAGTCCCAGGCCGGCTCGCAGAACGGCGACCGCCACCAAATCGTGGTGCAAGCGGTAGCCGGTCGTGTTCTCGAGGGGAGTCTCGACGGGGATCTCCTTGAGCGCCATATCGCCGGTCGCTTCCATCAGGAGGGTGTAGGCCAGGCGCCGGGTTGTCTCACGAAATAGCTCGGTTGAGGTGTTCTTGTCTCGCAACGTGGTGAGGTAGTGCTTGGTCAGCGGGTGTTCGACGACAGTGAGAGCCACAACTGCTCCTTCGGGATGTGGTGCTGGCACTTCCCAGGCTACCGCCTGGGGCGCCGGCCTGACGGCGTCGCGGGCTAGTCCGTTGGCGTCTGCGGAAAGGGTCCCCCGACCTATTGAAGTTGGACGTATAGTGGTTGTACAGTCACGTTAAGAAGCGATGTGGTGAATAACGACTGCTCTTGGGGGGCGGTCCACCACGAAGAGTGAAAGTCGGGTACAACGTGGGAGGCAATCTCCTTCGGTCCAATGGATCGATATCAATCGGGATCGCGCTTCTCAGCCAACGTGGAGGAGATGGGCTATGAATGGAATGAACAGGGTTACCGTGATCGTCCTCGTTCTGGCGGTCCTGGCAGCCGTCACTGCACTACCGGTACTGGCTCAGGAGGCGCCCAACGATCCTCCGGCTTGTCCGCTGACCGAGGGCATCGTGATCAATGCCCAGGGTGAAACCTGGGGTCTCGACTACATTCGCTCGGACCGGAACCGGGCGGCAGCCACAGCAGGGCCGGGCGCAGCGCTGGTCCCGGCAGGCACCTACCAGGTCGTTCTGGCGGCCTGGGATGATCATGATCCGGCCGATGACACACAGCTCAACGAGCAATGGGTTCTGATCGGGTATGACGCGGCCGGCGCGGCCGTGTTCACCTCAGGGGCGACTCCGGACATAGCCGACGATCAGCAACTGGTCGTCGCCGTCGTCAATTCCGAAGTCGAGATCTCCGGCTTCACCCAGGCGGCAGCTTTTCATCCAGCCTTCCGCAACACGGAGAGCCCGAACTCGGTGCATCCGCTCTGCGCATCGTTCATTCCGGTGCCCGATGAAGCGGACCTCGGGGTGACGCTGGTGGACTCGGCCGATCCGGTCCTGGTCGGAGACTCTTTCGACTACGACCTGGCGGTTGCCAACGAGGGTCCCGACCCGGCAACCGGAGTAACGCTGGTACTGGCGCTCCCCGCCGAGACGGCCTTCGTGTCCGCACCGGCCGGATGCGTTCATTCCGGTGAGGCGTCCGACGGAACCGTCACCTGCGACCTCGGTGATCTGGCGGTTGAAGGTTCCGCAGCACTGACCGTGACGGTGCAGGCACTGACTTCAGGAGAGACCCCGGCGCTGGCGACGGCTTCGGTTGCTTCCAACGAAGTTGATCCCGACCCGTCGAACAACCAGGCGTCGGAAGAAACCACCATCGAATCGCTGCCGGTCCCGCAGGCCGACCTGGCCGTGACGGTGACGATGCCCGATGTGTCGCTCGATCTCGGCGATGAGCAGGCAGTCTTCAATGTGGGCGTCACCAACAACGGACCGGACAGTGGCGAGACTGTGGTCGCCCTCAACGTCCTGCCACCGGGCTTCACGGTGGTGTCTGCCAACTCGGATACGGGCACCTGCACTGCCGTCGCCGGAGTGATCAACTGTGACTTCGGATCGATGGCCAGCGGAGAAGGTGCCACGATCGTCGTCGTAGCAGAGCCGTCGGTGTTCGGGAGCTTCGTGTTCGAGGTAGCGGTGAGCTCGACAACGGCCGACCCGGATCTGACCAACAACGCTGCGCAGGTTGCGTTCAACGTCATCGAGGTCCTGCCGCAGGTGATCACGACCACGACCACGACTGCGGCGCCGACGACCACCGTGGCAACGCAGGAGACGCTGCCGTTTACCGGAGCATCAACGGCCGGAACGGGAGGCCTGGCAATCGGGCTGATTCTGTTGGGGGGACTGATCTTGTTGGTCGGCAGTTCGCGGTTGCGGTACGACGCAAAGCATCGCTGATCCACTAGCAAGACAATCACGGGACCACGGGGCGATCGCCCCGTGGTCCCGTCCATGTATCCTCCCCGGCCCTTCTACAATCACCTTGCATGTTCGAATCCCTTTCTGATCGACTGAACGGCGTCTTCTCGCGGCTTCGTGGGAAAGGACGGCTCAACGAAGGCGACGTAGACGCAACTCTGCGCGAGGTGCGGCTGGCGCTGCTCGAGGCCGATGTCAACGTCAGCGTCGCACGGCACCTGCTGGGAAGGATCAAAGAACGGGCGCTGGGCGCCGAGATCACCAAGAGCCTGACCCCCGGCCAACAGGTCATCAAGATCGTCCATGAGGAACTCATAGCGACCCTCGGCGGGACGGAAGCCCGGTTGGCATCTTCGCCGGCGCCCCCGCTCACCATCCTCATGGTCGGTTTGCAGGGTTCGGGCAAGACAACGTCTGCTGCCAAGCTGGCCGACCGGTTGAAGAAACAGGGGAAGCACCCGCTGTTGGTGGCGGCGGACCTCCAGCGTCCGGCGGCAATCGACCAGCTGGAGACCCTCGGGGGACGCATCGGTGTTCCCGTATTCGTCGACCGGACGTCCCGGGCACCCAGGGTCGTGCGGGCGGCGCTCAAAGAGTCTCGCAAATTGGGAACCGATGTCGTCATCATCGACACTGCCGGCCGGCTTCAGATCGACAAGGCGTTGATGGCGGAACTGTCCGACGTCCGCAAGGTTGCCGACCCTGACGAGGTCCTGCTGGTCGTCGATGCCATGACCGGTCAGGACGCCGTGAATGTCGCGAAGGGGTTCCTGGAGCAGACGGAGCTCACCGGGATCGTCCTTTCCAAACTCGACGGTGACGCACGGGGTGGGGCCGCGATCTCGGTACGTGAGGTGACGGGCTGTCCCATCAAGTTTGCCGGCGTTGGGGAGAAGATCGAGGACTTCGAGATCTTCTACCCGGAGCGCATGGCATCGCGCATCCTGGGTATGGGAGACGTCTTGACGCTGATCGAGAAAGCGGAAACAACCTGGGAAACCGAGGATGCCGAACGGATGGCGGAGAAGCTGAGGTCGGCCTCTTTTTCGCTCGATGATTTCCTCGATCAGTTCCAACAGCTCAAGAAGATGGGGCCACTCGACCAATTGGTTGCTATGCTGCCCGGCGCCGGGTCGATGCTCAAGAACGTCCAGGTGTCGGACCGAGACATGGGACGGGTTGAAGCCATCATCAGGTCGATGACCCCTACCGAACGGCGGAACCCCAAGATCATCGACGGGAGCCGCAAGCGGCGCATCGCGAAGGGCTCGGGAACGAGTCCCCAAGAGGTAAATGGCTTGCTCAAGCAGTTCGCCGAAACACAGAAGATGATGAAAATGGTGGCGCAGGGGCGAGGTATCCCCGGGCTCCCCATGCCACGAAGGAAGAGGTGAGGAGATGGCGGTAAAAATCCGCCTGATGCGGATGGGCAAGAAGAAGCAACCGACCTACCGGGTTGTCGTTGCGGATGGAAGGTCGCCGCGTGACGGTCGCTTCATTGAAGTGATCGGGCGGTACGATCCGCGTCAGGAACCGTCGATTGTCGAGATCGACAACGACAAGGCGCTCGACTGGCTGCAGAAAGGCGCGCAGCCGACCGATCCGGTCAGGAAGCTGCTGGAGATTTCCGGAGCCTGGTCGCGTTTCAAGGTTGCCAAAGGACAGATCCATACCGTTGGCTCGAAGCCTGTGCCGGAAGCGCCCACAATGCAGAAGGTTGCGACCGATCCAGAGCCCGCCGACCCGGTCCCGGAACCCGCCGCAGAGGCGGTTTCCGTGGCTGAAGACGTTGCCATCAAGACGGAGGAGTCAACCACGTGAGTCAGGGAGAAATCGTCGAGCGCGTCGTGCGCTACGTTGTCACCGAGATCGTGGACCGGCCCGAAGAAGTCGAACTGACGATGGTCGAGGAAGGTCCCGAAGAGGTGGTCGCCGAAGTCCGTACCGCCAAATCCGACATGGGACGCGTAATCGGGCGTCGCGGGCGAGTGGCTCGCGCCATCCGCACGGTAGCTCAGGCGGCAGCCGACGAGGAAGGCTTGCATTCCGGAGTTGAATTCATCGACTGACGCCGGCGTTCTGCCCGTGGGCAGAACGACTACGGAGTGGACCGGATTCTGCAGCCGGGAGGATTGCTGAGCCATGGGGGATAGCGTCGTCGTTGGTCGGATCGGTCGGGCTCACGGCCTGGGCGGCGAGGTCTACGTGCTGTCCGAGAGCGATACACCCGATCGATTCCATCCGGGCGCGGTGTTCCTCACCGAAGAGGAGCTACCCCGGCAGTTGGAAGTCCGGTGGACTGGACAACATCAGGCCAAGCTTCTGGTGGCCTTCGTTGGGATCACCGACCGAACCGATGCTGAGGCTTTGCGGGGTGTCGTTTTGACGATGTCCGCCGGAGAGCGTCGGAAGCTCAACGAGGACGAGTACTGGCCGGATGAACTCGTCGGTATGACGGTTCGCAATCCGGCGGGCGAGGCGCTCGGCGAAATCGCCGAGGTCGATACGAGCGGTCCTCAAAACCGGCTCATCGTGCGGACGATCGACAACCGCCGTGCACTGGTGCCGTTCGTTCGAGCGTTGGTGCCCGAGGTGAATATCGCAGAGAGGTGGGTTGTCGTTGATCCCATTGACGGCTTGCTCAACCCAGCACCAGAGTGAACCGGGCGCCCCGCTCGGTTCCATCCTCAGGAGAGTCTTCGCCTACGAAGATGTCGACCTTTCCATTCGGACCATTCGCTATGTCGAATCGGTACTCCCCCCAGGTGATCAGGTAGTCGGCCGATGAGGTCACGTCCTCGACGTCCAATCGATTCCCCTGTCTGAGACGCAGGACGACAGTTGCTTCGAAGGTGCGGGCATATCCGCTAACGATCAAGGGGAATTCCGCCTTCGAGCCCGTCGGGGCTATGACCACAGTGGCATCGCTGACGACGGGTCGAGCCGTCAGCTCCGGTCCTCCTGCCTGGAGGTCGACGATCACCGCGGCCGGCGATCGCGTGACAGATGCTCGGGCGAGCACCGCGGAACCGAGGTGGATGTCCACGAAGAGGTAGCCGTCCAGGGACCGGACGACATAGACCCTGTCGACCAGTTCGCGTTCGACGACCCGGTCGGCGATGGCCGTCGAGGCGACGAGGTCGTCCAGGCGTAGCCTGACGATTCCGAGGTCGCGAAGGAGCTCGGCGCGAACCCCACCGGGCTCGGTGGCGGGGGCGCCGCCGGCCGTCGCCAGCTCGACGACCAGGCGCTCACATCCTTCGAACGCAGTCCAGCTCAACCCGGCGACCAGTTCTGCGTCGCCCTCTTGACCGTTCAGCAAGCCGGTGGCCAGCGCACCGTCGGTGGCAAACGGCTGATCGCCAGCCAGGCAGGGAGGAAGCTCGGTCGTTGCCGGCGTCGTGGATGTTGGCGGCACTGTGGTGCTGCTCGTCGTGCTCGACGTTGAGGTGGTGGTCGCGTTCGGCTCGACGCACGACGAGATTGCGAGACAGACCAAAACGGACAACGTGAAGGGGCGAAGCCTCATCGAGTGAAGCGTAGCGCCCGCTGGTCTCTCGGCCGACCACGTTGCCCTATGTAGTGAGCCGGCCCGCAGGCCGGCTCATTGGGGTCAGAATGAAGCTCAGACCTGATCTGCCATCGCCTTGAGCAGGTCGACCACCCGGTTGGAGTAGCCCCACTCGTTGTCGTACCAGGAAACGACTTTGACCATGGTGCCGTTCATGACTTTGGTGAGACCGGAGTCGAAGATGCTCGAAGATGGGTTGCCGACGATGTCCGACGACACGATGGGATCCGACGTATATTCGAGGATCCCCTTCATGTCGCCTTCGGCGGCGGCCTTCATCGCGGCGTTGACTTCTTCCACGGTCACCGGCCGGGACACTTGAACGACGAGATCCACGATCGATCCGTCCGGCACCGGCACCCGCATCGCCATTCCGTCGAGTTTGCCGTCTAGCTCCGGCAGCACCTGACCGATGGCCTTTGCTGCCCCGGTGCTCGTCGGAATGATGTTCTCGGCGGCATGCCGTGCCCGTCGCAGGTCGCTGTGGGGAGTATCCGCAACCCGCTGGTCGTTGGTGTATGCATGAACGGTGGTCATGATGCCGCTCTCGATCCCGAAGGCATCGTTGAGCACCTTCGCAACCGGGGCCAGACAGTTGGTCGTGCACGACGCGTTGGAAACGAACTTCGCGTCGGGCGTCAGATCCGCATCATTGACACCGAGTACCACGGTCGCATCGATCGGGTCCTTGGAGGGCACGGTCAGGAGTACCCGCTTGGCCCCGGCTGCCAGGTGTTTGTTGAGCGCCTCGCGCGTACGGAAAACGCCGGTGGACTCCACCACAACGTCGACGCCGAGTTCTGCCCAGGGAAGATTGGCCGGGTCGCGCTCTTCGAGCATCTTCACCGTCTGGCCCCCGGCCTTCATCACGCCATCGTGCACGACGACCGCGCCCGGAAAACGTCCGAAAACTGTGTCGTACTTGAGCAAGTGGGCCAGCGTGTCGTCGTCCGCCAGATCGTTGACGGCGACGATCTCGAGGCCGGAGTCGGGTTGCTCGGCGATGATCCGGTAGACCGCGCGTCCGATACGGCCGAAGCCGTTGATTGCCACTTTCATGGAGACACCTCCTCAGGTGCTGCTTGGAGACCTCATTGCGAGGGGAGTAGCCCTCGAGCCGCCATGGTACTCGCGCGGTTTCCGGCAACCGTCAACCGTTCCCCTGGGGTGCGGTCCGGACCCGGGCGAAGCGCTGCGAGCGGATTGGCCCGGCGAGCTCTCAAGATCGTCTCGCCGGATGCCGATGCGAACGGTATGACCCCGGGAAAAATCCTGCTCATCGAAGACGAGCCCTCCAACTCCCGGCTGATGGAAGTCACCCTCAGGCCGCTTGGGTACGAGACCATGGTTCGGTCCGATGGGTTCGCCGGTTTGGAGGCTGCCCAGGATGAGGCGATCGAATTGATCGTCCTCGACCTTGCCCTGCCCAAGCTCGACGGATGGCAAGTCCTGCAGCGTCTTCGTGCGGATCCGAACACGATGGCCATCCCGATCCTCGTGCTGACCGCGCATGTCGGCGACGAGAACCTGATGAAGGCCGCCGACGCCGGCGCGGATGTGTTCATGACCAAGCCCTTCCAGCCGGATGATCTTCGCCAGGTCGTGCGAGCCTTGATCCAGCAGCGCCGCGAATCGCTGGCGGCACGAAACGGCAACCCGACCGTTTGATCTCGACCATGCCCTAGGTTCGATCGTTCTCTTCCGATTGAGACCACCGGCGGCACCCTGTCGGGCACCTCACATGAGTACGCTTTGAAGTGACGGCCGCAAGGAGGCGATCGTGCCAGAGGCAGTGATAGTCGCGACCGGCCGCACTCCGATCGGGCGAGCGTACAAAGGCTCGTTGATCGACGTGCGCCCCGACGATATGGCCGGGATGGTCATCAAGGCGGTGCTCGACAAAGTCCCTGAGTTGCCCCGGGCAACCATCGACGACGTGATGCTCGGATGCGGTCTCACGCACCATGAGCAGGGCTACAACCTGGGGCGCAATGCAGCGCTGCTGGCCGGACTCCCCGATACCGTTCCCGGTACGACGGTGAACCGCTTCTGTGCCTCATCGTTGCAGACGATTCGCATGGCGTTCCATGCGATCAAAGCGGGCGAGGGTGATGTCTTCGTCGCCGCCGGGGTCGAAAGCGTGACCCGGGCCATGAACAAAGGGTTTGAACCGGAAGACTTCAACCCTCGCTTCATGGACGAGAGCAGAGACGACTTCATCAACCACGTGTACATACCCATGGGGATCACCGCCGAGAACGTTGCCGAGCAATTCGGAGTCGGCCGGAGCCGCATGGATGAGTATGCGAAGCTTTCCCAGGACAGGGCCGTTGCCGCACAGGCCGATGGCCACTTCGAGCGTGAGATCATTCCGGTGCCCCTCGGGGACGGCCGCGTCGTGGACCGCGATGACGGTCCCCGGCCGGGAACCACCCTGGAGAAGCTGGCCGGCCTCCCCGCGGCGTTCAAACCCGGGGGAGTGGTGACGGCCGGCAATGCCTGCCCGCTCAACGATGGTGCCGCGGCTGTGATCATCATGTCGGATGAACGTGCCGGGGCACTCGGGATCCCGCCGCTGGCGAGGATCGTTGCTTCGTCTGTGTCGGCGCTCGCCCCCGAGATCATGGGCGTGGGCCCCATTGAGGCGGTCGGTCGAGTGCTGGCCCGGGCCGGCATGAAGATTGGCGATGTCGATATCGTCGAACTCAACGAAGCATTCGCTGCGCAGGTGCTTCCGGTGGTCGACGAGCTGGGAATAGACGTGGCCGATCAGCTCAATCCGCACGGCGGAGCGATCGCCCTCGGCCACCCCTTCGGGATGACCGGAGCGCGGATCATGACGACGCTGCTCAACGGCCTGGAGTCTGCCGATCTCACCATCGGTTTGGAGACGATGTGCGTCGGAGGCGGTCAGGGCATGGCCATGATCGTCGAGAGGCTCACCTGATTCCCGTACCGCGCCCCGCCGGCCGGTAGCCTGCCGCCATGCAGTCGGTAGGCGGACAGGCACTGGATGCCGAACAGACCCTGCGGAGGGTCGTGGTCGGATACCGGGTGGTATCGGCGGTCTGGCTGGTACTCCTCGGGGTGATTGCCGTTGCCGGACCCGGCGGACCGGAACGCCCCGGGGTCGTGGTAGCAACGATGGTTCTCGCGGTTGGCTGGTCTCTGGTCACCATTGCGCTTCATGCCCGTTTCCCGGAAACAATGAGTTCCTGGTGGTTCCTGGCTGCCGATATCGGGGTGGCGGCCTGGACCCTGATAGCGCCCGATGTGGCGGGCAGTGAGAACTTCTACGGCGGCTATCCGATGTCTCCGGTTTTCCTGGCCGCCTACGGACACGGCCTGATTGGAGGTTTATCGGCCGCAGTGGCCATGGCCACCGTGCAACTCTCGAGGCTGGTTGGTCCCGCCGATCCGACTACGTCGTCGGCAGCAGTGCTCATCTACGTGGTAGCCGGGGCCGTGGCCGGGTGGGCGATTGGCGTTTTGCGGGAAGCCGACAGGATTCGAAGAAAGGCCGAGGAAGCCCTGGCCGCCGAGCAACTCGTGCGAGCACGAGCTGAAGAACGGACGGAGATGGCGGCTCATCTGCACGACTCGGTCCTGCAGACCCTCGCCTTGATCCAGCGTCAGAGCGCAAACGAAGGGGAGGTTCTCGCACTTGCCCGCCGTCAGGAGCGAGAGTTGCGAGCCTGGCTGTACGGTCAAGGGGATGGGCCTGCCGCGGGGACATTCTCGGACCACCTGCGCCGCATCTGCGCAGACGTCGAGGAAGCGCACCATGTCCCCATTGATCTGGTCGCCGTGGGAGATGTGGAGCGCACACCATCTACTGAGGCCCTGGTACAGGCTGCCCGGGAGGCCATGGTCAACGCAGCCAGGCATTCGGGTGCCGATCACGTCGCCGTCTATGCGGAAGCGCTCCCCGATCGAATCACCGTGTTCGTGCGCGACCGGGGGCGAGGCTTCGACCTCGAAAGTGTGTCCGGAGATCGCCGGGGGATTCGGGAATCGATCGTCAAGAGGCTGGAGAGAAGCGGTGGACGTGCCTCGGTTGCTTCGAGCATCGGTGAGGGAACTGAGGTCGAGATGGTGATTGAACGATGATGGTGCGGGTGTTCATTGTTGATGACCACGACCTTTTCCGGTCCGGTGTGCGCGCCGGTCTCGGGAATACCGTCGACATTGTCGGCGAAGCCTCCGACGTCGATGCGGCCGTCGAGATGATCAAGGAAAGGAATCCCGACGTTGTGTTGCTCGACGTGCATATGCCCGCCGGGGGAGGGAAGGTCGTGATCGAACGAGTCCGGGAGGAATGCCCCGAGGTTGAGTTCCTGGCCCTGTCCGCGTCCGATGCAGCCGAAGACGTGGTGGCCATTGTGCGTGCCGGCGCCCGGGGCTACGTGACCAAGACGATCTCAGCCGAAGACCTCACGGTGGCGATCGACCGAGTGGCCGAAGGCCATGCGGTGTTCTCCCCGCAACTCGCCGGGTTCGTGCTCGAGGCCTTCTCATCGATTCCCGTTTCTGAAGTTGATCCCGAACTGGATCAGTTGACCAAACGAGAGCGGGAGGTTCTCCAGCATCTGGCGCGGGCGTACACGTACCGGGAGATCGCCGAACGACTCTTCATCTCGGTGAAGACGGTTGAGACCCACGTTTCGAATGTGTTGCGCAAACTGCAATTGTCCAGTCGCTACGAACTCACGATCTGGGCCCACAACCGCAAGCTGATCTAGGACGGCATGGCGATTGGCTCTCTTGCCTTCCTGACATCAATATGACATCATGGTGATGTCAGCTTCAGGAGGTGCCGTGGACACGACGGGTCTGATTACCCACTTGGAATCTGCAGTGGCGGCCCAGGTCGTGCTGGCCGGTAACGATCCGACCGTCGAAAGCGCAGCACGAGCGATTCTGAACGTCCTCGAGCCTGCGCTGCGAAACGCAGCGCTGGATCTGGCCCAGCAGGCTGCCACCGAGGTCGAAGCGCAGCTGGGGGACCGGCTCGTCGAGGTCGTCGTGGCCGACGGTGAGCCGTCATTGCGGCTCGGGCGTACCGAGGACGAGCCGGCGGTTGCCGGCGAGGGGTACGAGGCTCGCCTCACGCTTCGCCTTCCCAGCCGCATCAAGGAACTGGTGGAGGAAGCCGCCGGATCGACCGGCGACTCCGTCAACGGGTGGGTCGTCAAGGCACTGTCGTCCAAGGCCAAGGCCTCCCCGCGGCTTCCGGGCCGGCGGATCACCGGGACGGTGGAGCTGTGACCGAGCGCAAGGAGACCTTCGCGGTTGGCTCCCATCCCCGTCTGGAGCTGCGCCTGGCGACGGGGGATGTCCGGGTTGTTCCGGGCCCGGCCGGCGCAATTGAAGTCGTCATCCGCGGGACCAAGCCGGAGACGATCATCGTCGAGCAAATCGGCGACACGATCGTGATCCGTCAGGAAACCGGGCGATGGTCGGCCGGTGCGTTTGACATGACGGTCCACGCTCCGTCCGGGGTCGACGTTGAAGCGGCCCTGGCCTCAACGGATCTGACGGTCGAAGTCGACGTGACCGACCTGGAGGTGAGCGTTGCATCGGGAGACGTCCGGGCTCGCAGGATTGCCCGTGATGTCAGTGTGAAGAGCGCGTCCGGCGACATCGAAATCGACGCAGTCGGAGGCAAGCTCCGAGCAACTGCGGCGTCGGGCGACATGACGATCGGCGTTGTCTCGGGTGACGCAAGCTGCTCGACGGCTTCGGGCAACGTGACGGTGGGGATGGCCGAGGGGGCCACGACTACCAAGTCTGCTTCCGGGAACGTCACCATAGATGAGTTCTGCGGCCGCGACCTCAGTGGCAAGACGGTTTCCGGTGACATGCGAGTCGGGTTGCCGCGGGGAGCGAGGGTTGACGTCGATCTGCAGAGCCTTACCGGAGATCTTCAGCTCCCTTCGAGCCCTTCCGAGGCGGTGGCGCGGGATCGACCGGCCGTCAAAATCACTTTCAAGTCGGTATCCGGTGACTTCGTGCTCGTCGAGTCGGTCCGTCCCAGACGAGAACTGGAGCATTAGCCGCGAGTTTGGTTTCCGGAGCGGTTCGTCTGGTCGGCGACCGACTGGTTGCTACGCAGGGGTCCTCAGCGTCACCGCGACACCGGAGGCTCCGACCAGGACAACGCCGGCGACATCCTCAAGCGTGAACGTGACTCCAACGATGGCGTGAGCACCTCGGGCCAGGCCCTCGTCGAGCATCCGACGAACGGCGCCTTCGCGGGCGGCTGCCACCTCCGAAGCCACTGCCCCCGGTGACGGTCGATCGATCGAAATATCGCCGGAGACCAATCCGAGGTAAATGTCAATGTCCCATCCGGCCACGGATTCGCCGCTGGTCACGATGGGCCGCCACGTCGAACGACCCTCATCGTCCTCCACCCAGCCCTGGTGAGCTTCTCGATAGCGAACGCCCCATTCAACGGGGGAGTCGACCACCGTCGCCGGTTCAGCCGTCTCGTGATCCTCGGCGTCGACGTCTGCATCGGGTGTGTCGCTGTCGCCGAGAGATCCAAGGGGTGCCAGCGCTTCCACGCCTGCAACCGTCTCGTCGAGATCCTCTCGCTTCTCGGCCCCCTCGGCCCCACGGGCTTCAGCGGCTTCGTCGGCCCCATGAGCATCCTCTGCCTCAGCGGCCTCGGGTGCCAGCCCGATGATGTCGTCGGACGGCGTGTCGGGTTCTGCGGACCACCAGCCGGGCGAGGCCGGATCGGCCGTTTCCTCGGGCCCGGGTTCGGTATCGAGACCGTCGACCTCGATTGCTTCGTCGGCGAGGTTCTGGTCGGAGGGGGTGCGGGATTCTGCGGACCACCAGTCGGAGGTTTCCGGCTCCGGCTCATCGGCCTCAGCGGCACCGTCGTCGTGAACCGAATCGGCGAGTCCGGCGAGCGCAGCACCCAGTTCGTCTTCACCCATGTACGGAGTCGTGCCGCCGTCAATGAAGGAACCGGAGTCCGCTCCCGGGAGGTCTTCGACTTCTTCGGTGGGTTGGTCGGTGGTGGTTTCGTCGGTGAGGCCGGTGGCGAGGGCGTCGGCGTAGCTGTCGAGGTCTTCGGTGGTGAGGTCTTCGGGGAGGTCTTCGACTTCTTCGGTGGGTTGGTCGGTGGTGGTTTCGTCGGTGAGGCCGGTGGCGAGGGCGTCGGCGTAGCTGTCGAGGTCTTCGGTGGTGAGGTCTTCGGGGAGGTCTTCGACTTCTTCGGTGGGTTGGTCGGTGGTGGTTTCGTCGGTGAGGCCGGTGGCGAGGGCGTCGGCGTAGCTGTCGAGGTCTTCGGTGGTGAGGTCTTCGGGGAGGTCTTCGACTTCTTCGGTGGGTTGGTCGGTGGTGGTCTCGTCGGTGAGGCCGGTGGCGAGGGCGTCGGCGTAGCTGTCGAGGTCTTCGGTGGTGAGGTCTTCGGGGAGGCCTTCGACTTCTTCGGAGGGTTGGTCGGTGGTGGTCTCGTCGGTTCGCCCGAAGGCCGCGGCAGCCTCCTGCAGCAGGGATTCCGCCTGCGCATCCAGCTCGTTCAAGTCGTGGAGTTCGCTATAGACACCGGGGGAGGAGTCATAGTCGACGTCGACCCCATCGGCGGTTTCGTCGATCGATGAGGCCTCCTCGCCCACCATCTCGAAGTGATCTTCAGCGAAGGGAGCTTCGGGTGTCTCCGGTGTCGCCAGATCGGCGATCGAAGCTTCGATCTCGAGCGGTGTGAACGTCGCATAGTCGTCGGCTGAGCCGTCATCTTCGAGTTCTTCAGTGACGTCGACGGAGGTCGGAGATTCCAGGTCGGGCTCCGAGTCTACGATCATCCAGGAGGGTGGCTCCTCGGGGAGATCCTCTTCACGAGCCGTCTGGTCCCCGGAGGAGGCGACCATACCGGTCGGTTCGCTCAGGTCCGCGAGCGGTTGCTCGGGAGTGAACACCTCGTCGATGGCCGGAGTCTCGTCGCTGAGACCGTCCGTTTCCTCGGACCCGGCGTGCTCATCTTCTCCGTCGCCCTGGACGGAGCTGACGACGCTCTGGGCGGCGGCAATCATCTGCGAGAGAGGTGTTCGTGAGGGAGCCTTGAACGTGTATTCGTCCTCCTCGGAATCGGAAGACTCGGGGACGGAGTCCTGGTGTTCGTCCGGGGCGGCTTCCGCCTCGTCCTCGGGCTCCAGGGATGCATCAGATGCGGGCATCCACGCATCGGTCTCGACTTCGTCTGCTCCGGGTTCGACCAGGTCGTCTGTTGCCCCGTCGCGAGCGTCGTGCGTATCGCCCTCGGCAACAGCACCGAACGGTGCTTCCGGTTTGATGCCCGCGTCCGGAACCGGTTCGAAATGGTCGTCAGCGTCCGGTTCCTCCGGTTCGGCCGGCTCGGGCCGCGCGGCTCCCAGCTCGATTTCTTCGGAATCTTCGATCGGCAGACCCCAGGGATCGCCTGCAGTGAAGTCGTTGTCTCCCACGTTTCCTCCGCAAGCGAGGATACTCTATAGCCAGCCAACACAGGTTCTTTCGCGACATGAAGATCTCCATCGTCACGCTCTTCCCCGAGTTCTTTGCATCTCCGTTGACCGTCAGCGTCGTCGCCCGGGCCCTGGAAGCGGGCCATCTCGAGGTTTCGCTCGTCGATCTCCGCACTTTCGGCCACGGTGCCTACCGGCAGGTCGATGATGCTCCATTTGGAGGAGGTCCGGGGATGGTGCTCATGATCGAACCACTGGCTGCCGCACTCGAGTCGGTGGGGACCGGTCATCGAGTTCTCTTCACGCCTGCAGGCGCACCACTCGATCAGGAGACGCTCGATCGCTGGGCGGTTGAGCCGCATGTCACGCTTGTGTGTGGCCGATACGAGGGGATCGACGAGCGGGTCGGCGAACACCTGGTCGACGAGCAGGTTTCGCTGGGAGACTACGTTCTGGCGGGTGGCGAGGCCGCTGCGCTGGTGTCTATTGAAGGCATTGCGCGACTCCTGCCGGGCGTGCTGGGAAATCCGGAGTCGGCACGATCGGAGTCCTTTCGAAACGGGCTGCTCGAGGAACCGCACTACACCCGGCCGGCAGAGTTTCGGGGTTGGCAGGTTCCCGAGGTCCTCCTGTCCGGCGACCACGCCAGGATCGAAGCATGGCGCCATGAACAGCGGCTCCACCGCACCCGGTTGCGCCGCCCGGACCTTGTTCCGGACGACCCTGACGCGGTCGATTAGCAACGGCGCGTCCTGGTGGTACACTCTTGGCCGGCTGAACGCTTCTGCTGCGCAGCCGCTCGCGAAGGAGTTCCCGATGAACAAGCTTGATCAACTCGAGAGCGCGTACGTGCGCGATGACGTTCCGGATTTCAAGGCCGGCGATACCGTGCGGGTACATGTTCGGGTCGTCGAGGGAGGGCGCGAACGCGTGCAGCTCTTCGAAGGCGTCGTCATCGCCAGGAAGGGTGGAGGCGTCAACGACACCTGCACCGTGCGCAAGATCAGTTTCGGCGTTGGGGTCGAGCGGGTCTTCCCGGTCCATGCTCCGATCATTCAGAAGATCGAGGTGGTACGCAGGGGCGACGTCCGGCGGGCCAAGTTGTACTACCTCCGCGACCGGGTCGGCAAAGCCGCGCGGATCAAAGAACAGCGCTAGGAGCGGGCAGCCCGGCGAGCCCGTGCTGACATGAACGAGACTCCCCAGCCCTCCGATCCCGACGAATCCTCGCCTGCGGTTCCGGTTCCCGACGGCTCGGCCAAGAAGAAGCCAAAGGTTTCGTTTCTCATCGAGTTGCCCATCCTCGTGTTGGTTGCACTGGTGGTGGCCGTTCTCATCAAGACCTTCCTCGTGCAAGCGTTCTGGATTCCTTCCGGTTCGATGATCCATACGCTGGAGATCAACGACCGGGTCCTCGTCAACAAGCTGAGCTACCTGTTTGGCGAACCGGAACAGGGTGACATCGTTGTCTTTGACCCGCCATTCGGGGTGGAACAGGAAGCGGAGCCGCTGCTGCAGGCCATTGTCCGGAATGTCGCCGAGTCGCTGGGTTTGAAGACGCCGGCCGTTGAGGATCTGATCAAGCGGGTGGTGGCGGTTGGCGGACAGGAGCTCGAGATCAAGGACAACCAGGTACTGGTGGACGGGGTCCCGCTCGACGAACCGTACCTCGACGAATCAGCGTTCATGCCCGACTTCGGCCCGGTCGAGGTTCCCGTCGGCACGGTGTTCGTCATGGGCGACAACCGGCCCCGCAGTCAGGACAGCAGGCGGTTCGGTCCCATCTCGACCGATACGGTCGTCGGGCGGGCCTTCGTGCGCGTGTGGCCCTTTGATCGCTGGGGCGGCCTCTGAGTTTGCCGGGTTCTGTCACACCCGGACCGTAGAACGGGAAGTGATCTCGAGCGGAAACGCAAAGAAGCTCAGCCGGATGGTTATGATCGCCGATACTGAGGGAGAACCCGCGCTGTCCGATCGAGAGCCACAGAAATGAACGAAGAAGACCTCGAACGATATGAATCTGAAGTCGAGCTTCAGATCTACAAGGAATACCGCGATGTTCTCCCCATGTTCCGGTATGTCGTCGAGACTGAGCGTCGCTTCTACCTGGCCAATCGTGTCACGCTGAACAAACACCAGGAGGACGGCTCGGTCCATTTCGAGGTAGAACTCGAGGATGCCTGGGTATGGGATATGTACCGGCCGGCCCGGTTTCTCCAGAAGGTGCGGGTGCTGACGTTCCGGGATGTGAACATCGAAGAATTGGAGCCGGGCGTTCAGCTCTGACTCCGCAGCAACTCGCCGTTGCCGGCGAAACACTCGCCGCTTGCTTCCTCCGCAGCCGTCGTGCCCGGATCCTCGAACGCAATGTGCGAGTCGGGCGTGGTGAAATCGACTTGCTGGTTGCCTTCGGCAACCTGCGGGTGGCCGTCGAGGTCAAGACAATTCAAACCGGAGGCCTCGACGACCCGGCCTATGCGTTTACTTCGAGGAAGGCCGTTCAGGTTCGCTCACTGGCCAACCGGCTCGGGGTTTCCCGGGTCGACCTGGTGGCCGTATCCATCGGGCGGGCCGGTGTCGACATCCGCTGGATCCCCGAGGTTGCCTGAGCCGCGTCAGCGAAGCCGGGGTCGGCGACTGCGCTGCTCTTTGAACCAGCACCCGCGATGCCAGTGTCTGCGCAAGTCCGGAGCATGTTCGGGAATGACGACGAGATGGAACATGCCCACTTCGATGTACCCGCTGCAACCCGGGCACAGATACCGTTTGCGAGCCGCATACGGCTGGACCGGTGTCACGATCTCGTCTAGTTGGAAAGAACTGCCCATAACACTGCCGCCAGCGCAGCCGCGATTGCGATGAGCATGATCGCCACATCTACGGCCGTCTTCCTCTGTTCGCGAAAAGGGTTCAATCCCACGGACGCCATGGTATTGGTTTCCCCTGCTTGTGCCGGGCAATCGGTGGCGGAACTCATCTCCTGGGCCCTGTGAGCGAAGGTTGCGGCAGGCTTCTACCCTTGCAGCATGATCATCATTGCCGACGACGGTCCGGTGAGAACCGTCACCATCGATCGCCCCGAGCGGAGGAATGCAATCCCTCCAGAAGGCTGGGACCGCCTCCGGGAGGCCTTTGTCGACTTTGAATCGTCGGACCTGCGGGTGCTGGTCATCACGGGTTCGGGTGGCGCCTTCTGTTCGGGCGCCGACCTTTCTTCTGATGCGGTGAGCACGGCAGCGCTGCAGAGTGCAGGCGGACGTTACGAACGCATGCAGATGGTCGGTGCGGCTGCGGAAGGTCTCCAGCGGATAACGAAACCGACGATCGCAGCTGTGGATGGGATTGCCGCCGGCGCCGGTCTGAGCCTCGCTCTGGCCTGCGATGTCGTCATTGCTACCACCCGGGCCAGTTTCTCGGCGCTCTTCGTGCGCCGGGGCCTCACCGTGGATTTTGGCGGCACCTGGCTCCTGCCCCGTCTCATCGGTCTGCAACATGCCAAGGAACTGGCTCTGTCGGGAAGGATGGTTCTTGCCGACGAGGCCCGCGACCTGGGCATGGCAACCCGGGTTGTGGAACCGGAAGAGCTCGAGGCTGCCGTGCGCGCCGTGGCAGATGGCTTCCTGACGGGCGGCCCGCTGGCCCAGGCAATGGTCAAGTCGGCGATGAACCGGTCTGCCGGTATGTCCTTCGAAGCATCGCTGGCCCTCGAAGCGTATGCGCAGACGATCTGCCTCGGTTCGGAAGACGCAGTGGAAGGCATCAGTGCGTTCCTTCAGAAACGGCCACCGGAGTTCACCGGTCGCTGAGCCGCGCCCGTGGCTGCGATAGAGGGTCAGTCCACGTGACCGGGTGCACGGGGGATCTCCGCGAAGGCAGAGCGGCGGTTCATGACGATCTCCGCCGCGATCTGATCGAGGGAGTCGATCAACCAGAGGTAGGCCGCTTCCCCCTCCCGGAAGTCAGCTTTGGCCATCCCCTGAATGCGTCCCTGCGTTTGAAGCTGCTTCACCTGCCGGAAGTTGTTGCTCGGCTCGGTCGTATACACGCCCAGCGTCTTGCCGCCCTGCCGGTTGAGGATCGAGAACACCGGCACATCGCTGGGCCCGTCGGCGATGTACACCATGTTCCGGATGGGCACGCGACGCTGTTCCTCCGCCATCAGCGCATTGACGTCGATTCCAGAGTTGCGATTGACGCCCTTGTTGATTTCAAACACAGCCCGGGTCTTCGACGTGTTGTCGATCATGTAGCCGAGCATGCTGATCGGGTGGGGCTCGCTTTCGATGGCGAGCGTCTCGAGATAGCCGGGTGGAGCCGGCCGCTCGATGAAATCGTTTGCCCAGATCCCATCGATGATGCCCCCGATCGGACTTCCCTCGATCATCGGACGGATGCCGGTCGAGACGACGTAGTGCTCGACGTCGATGTCTTCGTGGACATAGTCCGGGACCGAAGCAACGTGGTTCCTCGTCGCCGTGAAGAACTCGGGTATGCCAGGGCTCATCTCCAGCTCGCCCCCCAGTTCCCGGAGCCGTTGCCTGGTCAGTCCCGGAAACTTGCCTGCTCTCACGTAGGTCAAGATGTGTCCGAGATACGCAGAGTCTCGAGCGATGGTGATGCCTCGTTCCCGGTAGTAGTCCACCAGCCCGTCGACCTCTGCCCAGAAGCCGGAGGTATCAACGCCGTACGCGGCGAAGAGGGGATCCTGCTGGTTCCCGGGGATCAGGGTCTTGTCGAAGTCCCAGATGAACGCGATGGTGGTCTGCGTGTAGAGCGGGGTAGGCATCTCACGGCAACTCGGGTCGACCGAAGAGCACGCCGTCGCCGGTTTCCCACCACGGCTGCAGGGTGATCTCCACACCGCGGAGGTGGCGGTGCGCAGGTCCCAGGAGTTCGGTTGGAATCAGCGCCCATACATCCCAACCGGCTCGCGACAGGCCGTCTAAGGCGGCCGGGTAGAGGGAGAGGTCGGCGTCGCGAGGTACGACCACTTCAATGCGGTTGTCGGCCCGGGCGACGAGGCCGTGGATCCGACCACCGGGGATACGGCCGTCCCGGAGCTCGATCGAGTCGATGGTTTCGATCGCAATGCGACGAGCAGCATAGACCTGGGCGCAGGCTGCAACCACGGCCTCGACATCAGTGGTTTCGGTTTGCATCGCCAGCGCCAAAATCCCTCCCGGTTCGCAATAGTTACACCAGTGTAGTTTCCGGGAGCCCCGGCCTCAAAGACCTAGTCACTGCGAGTGGAAGACGAACCCCTCTTGTGCGCCGGGCGGGTCACGCCGATAAGCAACCATAGGCAGTGAAGGAGTGTCCGATATGGCCGCGAAGCGAAAGAGCTGCGGGACCAGCCACCAATTCCGTGAACACAACATCGGCGCCGGATTGACTCGGAAGATCTGCGCATCGTGCGGCTTGCTCGAGATCGGTCAGGGTCGTCGTGTCGTGCTGGCCGAAGACCCATGGGAAGGAAAGGTGCCGTCACTCTTCGCCAACGCAGGCTGAGGTTGTGCGGGGCCCGGTCGCTACAGGTGGATGGCGGCGATGGCCGGCTCTGTGAGGCTCCCCAGCCACAAGCGGCCGTCGTGCTCACGGGCCGTGGTGATGGGAGCGTAGAGACCTGAAGGGTCCTGCAGGTTGTAGGTCAGGTTGGCCGTGATCTCATCGAAACCGATCACGAAACCGTGCCGAACCGGATTCGGCTGCAGGCTCTCAGGGAGTTTCGCCACCCATCCACGCAAGCGGGGGCGCGGAAGAAGCACGTCCAGCAGCCTGTTGCGGGGGGTGAACATGGCCGCCCAGAGCGTTCCGGTCGGGCCCAGCGTCAAATTGTCGGGTATTCCGGGGAGGTTGTCGGCGAATACCGCTGTGCTTCCGGCATCCGGCCCGGAAAGCCGGTACTTCCGGATTCGGTATTCCCCCGTCTCGGCCACGAAGACCGCCTGCTGATCGGACGAGAGGGCGACACCATTGGCGAACGACAGACCGACGAGCAGGACCTCCAGGGCCCCGTCGGGGTGCCGACGAAACAACCGGCCCGTGTTGGAATGCTCGAAGAGGTCATCTCGATAGTGCGGAAGCGGGAACCTGCGCGACGTGACGGTGAAGTAGATCGTCCCGTCGTCGGCAACGGTCGCGTTGTTGGTGAAGAGAAACGGCTCTCCTTCGAACCCGTCGGCCAGGACCTGCACCTCGCCCTCGCCGACGGCCAGCAAACCCCGATAGGCATCACACACGACGAGGCGCCCATCCGGATGGAGCTCGATCCCGAGCGGGCGGCCCCGGGTGTGCGCTACCAGTTCCTGGCGCGAGCCGTCAGGTTCTGAGGTCATCACCCGACCGTCCGCAAGTCCGTACACGAGCTTCCCGGCAGCGTCGACAAGCACATCTTCGGGCCCGTTCCCGGGGACCCGGATGCGGCTCGCCACCTCCAGGCGGTTGTTCACCCCGAACTGCCCTGTGAGACCTTGATCCGGGGGCGGGCGCCAGGCGACGGGCGCAATGGGGGGCCGGTCCATGAGCGAAGGGTAGTGAGCGACGGCAGCCCCATGCTCCGGCCCGCCTCCGCGTTTTCGTCATACCCGGGACGTACGTTCGTTCCATGTTCTCAGCAATCACATCCGTTGCGCTGGTCGGCGTCGAACCCAGGCCCGTGCGCGTTGAGGTCCACGTCGGCAGCCAGGGCCCCGCCTTCATGCTGGTCGGCCTCCCCGACACGGCGGTGCGTGAAGCGAAGGATCGCGTCCGCGCAGCAATGGCATCGTCCGGGTATCGGTTTCCGAGTCGCCGGGTGACCGTCAACCTGGCCCCGGCGGATCTTCCCAAAGCGGGGTCGGCCTACGACCTGCCGATCGCCCTCGGCGTTCTCGCCGCATCGGGGGCGGTGCCCGCCGCGGTCGCCGGGGTTGTTGCGCTCGGCGAGCTGGCCCTGGACGGATCCGTGCGGGAAGCTCGCGGGGGGCTGGCCGCCGGGTTCGTCGCCCGCGACCTGAACAAACCGTGCGTGCTGGCCGGCATGGCCGCCGGCCAGGCAGCACTCGTACGAGGCGCGACCGTGCGCAGCATCAGTTCTCTGAACGAGGCAATCTCGGTGGCGCTCGGCGAGAGTCCGGGGGGATTGGTTCCGGACCCGCCGGGCCGTCGAGCCGAGCCTGAGATCGACCTCGCGGAGGTTCGGGGGCAAGCGTTTGCCCGCCGTGCGCTGGAGATTGCGGCCGGCGGCGGACACCACCTGCTCATGTCCGGTCCTCCCGGCGCCGGGAAAACCATGCTGGCCCGGTGTCTGCCCGGCTTGCTTCCCCACCTGGACGAAGATGAGCGGCTCCAGGTAGCCCAGATCTGGTCGGCGGCCGGCCGCCACGCCATACCCCCGGCGACCCCGCCCTTCTGCGCACCGCACCACACCGCCACCGCCCCTGCCGTTGTTGGTGGCGGAAGCGGCATGCCGGTGCCGGGCGAAGTGAGCCTGGCGCATCGCGGTGTGCTCTTTCTCGATGAATTCGGCGAGTTCCCTCCCTCGGTGCTCGACGCACTCCGGCAGCCCGTTGAGTCCGGCCGGGTAGTCATCGCCCGCAAGGGGGTCTCGGTCACGTTCCCGGCCGCGTTCCAGCTCGTCGCCGCGACCAATCCCTGTCCTTGCGGCTTCAGCGGTGATCCGATCAAGCCGTGCCTGTGCTCTCCGCGGGCCGTAGACCGCTACAGCAGGAGATTCTCGGGCCCGCTCATCGATCGATTTGACCTGCGCGTCGTCGTCCCGCGTCCCGACCACGGCGGTCTCGTCGGCCCGCCCGGCGAGTCGAGCGAGGCAGTTCGGCGGCGGGTGGAAGCCGCCCGGGCTGTGCAATCGAGGCGGGGTTGTCTCAACCGGTCGCTGCGTCGCTTCCAGCTCGACTCGCTGGCATGGGAGCCGGGTGCCGATCGTCTGTTTCGCGCCGCGGTTGAGCGGTTCACCGTCACGGGTCGCGGATACGACCGGGTCCGGAGGGTGGCCCGGACCATTGCCGACCTGAGCGGTGAGGTGGCGGTTGGAGAGGTGCACGCGGCCGAAGCGCTTGCGTTTCGAGGCGCATGGTGATCGGCGACGATCTCCTCAGGCTGGCGTATGTGGGGATGCACCCCGACCGCCGGCGCCGGTTGATCGAGTCACATGGCGGGGTGGCCGGGCTCTTGCGAAGGATCCGAGACGGACGGATCGAGGTGCCGGAGCGGGCCCGCCGGGCAGCCGGGGTTGATCCGACCGTCAGACGGGACGAGCTTGCCGCGATCGGTGTTGAGGTCATCATCCGGGGGCAAGCCACGTTCCCCGAGCACCTGGCAGAACTCCCCGATGCTCCCGACCTGCTGTTCGTTCGGGGGCCGATGATTCCGCATCGCGGCGTGGCGATCGTTGGATCACGGAAGGCGACCTCGTACGGCCGTGGCCTGGCCAGAGCCTACGGTGCGGCGCTGGGGTCATCCGGGTGGCCGGTTGTGAGTGGCCTTGCCCGGGGGGTCGATGGCGCCGCTCACCAGGGCACGCTCGACGCTGCGGGTCGCGGCATTGCCGTCCTGGGCTGCGGTCTGGACGTGTGGTATCCGCCCGAACACCGCAGCCTTGGTGAGGGGCTACTGGAGGCGGGCGGCTGTATCGTTTCGGAGTATCCGCCCGGGGCTCCGCCCGTCGGGTGGCGCTTTCCCCCCCGGAACAGAGTTATTTCGGGTCTGGCCGCAGCCGTGGTCGTTGTTGAGGCCGCTCGAGAGGGAGGAGCATTGATCACGGCTCGACGAGCGCTCGAGCAAGGCCGCGAGGTGCTGGCGACCCCAGGAGACGTGACCAGGTCGACCTCGGTTGGCTGCAACCTGCTCATCCGCGATGGGGCGATTCCCGTGCTCGACCCCGACGACCTGATCGAGGCGATCTCATTGATTCTCGGCCCGCCACCCGCTGCAAATAGGCGGGTACCGCAGCATGAGCCCCTGCTGGACGCGTTGGGGCCCCTCGGCCTGACGGTCGACTCCCTCGTGAGCGCACTCGAGCTCCCGGTATCCGAGGTGCTGGCTCAGATCGCGAGACTCGAGAACGATGGTCTGGTTGCCCAATCCGGCGGTGTGGTGCTGCCCCGCCGGGTGCCGAACCGCCGTAGCAGCACCGCCGGGCCGGGAACCTTGAAAAGCGGGGAACGTTGACCCGGCGGTTCGTTCCGGCGAGGATGGGCGGATGCCATCGCTTCCGGAACTTCCCGCCTGGGCGGAACAACCCGTCGGGGACTTCCTCGTCAGGCAGGGTTCGCAGCGCAACCTCTCCATCCATTCGTTGGCCGCCTATCGCCGGGATCTGAGCCAGTTCCTGGCGTTCTGTGACCGCGCCGGGGTCGGCGACGTGGCGGACGTCGACCGCAAACTCGTGCGGAGGTTCGTTGCATATCTCGATACGCTCGGGTATGCGCGGCGGTCGATTTCGCGCAAGACCTCGGCGGTGCGGGTCTTCTTTGCCGACCAGGCGCGGCGTGGGGAGATTCTCCTCAACCCGGCAGACCAGGTTTCCCGACCCCGCCGCCCGAAGACGCTTCCTCATGCGCTTCCGCAGCGGGTGGTCAGAGACGTTCTGGACGAACTCCAGGGGCAGGAGCCGCTCGACCTGCGGGATCGCGCAATCCTCGAATTCTTGTACGCCACCGGGGTTCGGGTATCCGAATTGGCCGGACTGCGAATCGGCGACGTGCAGGGACAAGAATCTGTGCGCATCGCCGGCAAGGGAAATCGGCAGCGCATGGTTCCGCTCGGCCGACCGGCACGAGATGCGGTCGACCGCTACCTGACGTCGGGCAGGCCGGCCCTGGCCGGCCCGGCCGCCGGCGACCTCCTCTGGGTGGGCGCCCGGGGCGGCGCCCTCGACCCGCGCGGGATCCGGCGCGTCGTTCGCAACCGGTCCGCTACCTTCCCGCACGCGTACCGCCACTCCTTCGCCACCCACCTCCTCGAAGGTGGGGCCGACCTCCGGGCCGTTCAAGAATTGCTCGGACACGTTGAACTAGCCACCACGCAGATTTACACTGCCGTAACTCGCGATCATCTCAGGTCAACATATGAACGAAGCCATCCGCGAGCCTGAAGACGCCGCGGAGCGACATGTCCGCGAGCTGTGGGAAAGGTTCAAGGCAACAGGGGACGAGCAAGCCCGGGAGGGCTTGATCCTCCAATACTCGCCGCTGGTCAAATTCGTGGCCGGGCGAGTCGGGGTCGGTTTGCCGCGAAACGTCGAACAATCCGATCTGGTTTCGTACGGCATCTTCGGTTTGATCGACGCCATCGACAAGTTCGATCTTGAACGCGGCATCAAGTTCGAGACGTACGCCATCAGCCGCGTCAAGGGAGCGATCCTCGACGAGTTGCGGGCGCTGGATTGGGTCCCCCGCTCGGTGCGGGCCCGGGCCCGGGAGATCGAACGATCGATGGCCGAGCTGGAGCACAAGCTCCACCGGACCCCGACCGAAGAAGAGCTGGCCGCCAAGCTGGACATGCCCCTCGAACAACTGCTCGATGCACTCGCTGAGATATCCACGCTGGGGCTGGTCGCTCTCGATGAGCTCCTGTCGCCCGACCGGAACTCCGCCGCCGTCGGCGATCTCGTACCGGACCGGAAAGGTACGAATCCGGAAGCCGCGTACCAGATCGAAGAGATGAAACGGGTTCTGGCAGATGCGGTCAACCGCCTGCCGGAGCGGGAGCGTTTGGTGGTGACCCTCTACTACTACGAAGGCTTGACTCTCGCTGAGATCGGCAGTGTGCTCGGGGTGACGGAATCGCGTGTCTGCCAGATCCACACCAAGTCCGTGATGAGCCTTCGGAATCGCATGACGGAGCCCTCCTTCCGCTAGAAGCGGCCCGGCGGCGATCTGGTACACTTCCGCCCCAATTCGCACGCTCACTGCAGACTCCCATCGGTCGGGACGCCCGGCGCGTCCTGCGGGAGAGGCTTTGCGGCCACGCACACACCATGTGCCGGGGTGAGCGGAGGACCAACCGAACAAAGGAGAAAGCAGTGGCAGCAGTCACTATGAAGCAACTGCTGGAGGCCGGTGTCCACTTCGGACACCAGACCCGCAGATGGAATCCGAAGATGGAGCCGTATATCTACGGCGAGCGAAACGGGATCCATATCGTCGACCTCCGGCAAACCCTCGACCAGGTTCAACGGGCCTACGACTTCGTCCGCGACACGGTGGCGGCCGGCGGGTCCGTGCTGTTCGTCGGAACGAAAAAGCAAGCCTCGGGTGCCATCCAGGATGCCGCCGAACAGGCGCAGATGCCCTACGTGAATTTCCGCTGGCTGGGTGGGATGCTGACCAACTTCGCCACGATTCAGAAGCGCATCTACTACATGAAAGAGCT
The DNA here is from genome assembly GCA_963707435.1 of uncultured Actinomycetota bacterium. GTDB lineage: Bacteria > Actinomycetota > Acidimicrobiia > Spongiisociales > UBA4744 > UBA4744. Next base: position 184,089 of record CAVPPF010000007.1, read on the forward strand.
CGAGGCGATGGAACGCTCCGGGGAGATGGCGCTCCGTCCCAAGAAGGAACGCCTTCGCCTGCGGCGCGAGCTGGAGAAACTGCAGCGGGTTCTCGGCGGGGTCCAGTCAATGACGTCACTTCCCGACATCCTCTTCACCATCGATCTCAACAACGAACAGATCGCGCTGCGCGAGGCGGCCCGGCTGCGGATCCCGGTCGTGGCACTGGTCGACACCAACTGTGATCCCGATCTCATCGATGTAGTCATCCCGGGCAATGATGATGCCATCCGATCAGCGCACCTGGTTTCGTCGGTGATCGCTGCGGCCTGTCAGGAAGGGCGCGAAATCGCTCTCAAGGGCACCGCCGCAGAGGAGCCCGAAGCCGTCGACTCGGAGGAGGCGTCGTGACCAGTTTCACCGCACAGGATGTGCAGAAGCTCCGCAAAGACACCAACGTTGGCATGATGGATGCCAAGAAGGCATTGGCCGAGTGCGGCGGCGACTACGAAAAGGCGAAGGATTACCTGCGCGAAAAGGGCCTGGCCGATGCCAAGAAGCGGGCGGACCGCGATGCCAATCAGGGAACGATCGGCATCTATATCCATCACCAGTTCGAACGGCCCGTGATGGGCGTGATCGTGGAGCTCTCGAGCGAAACGGATTTCGTGGCCAAGAGCCCCGAGTTCCAGGACGTCGCCGATGATGTCGCCATGCATATTGCCGCGTCGGCTCCCCGGTGGGTTTCCAAAGAGCAGGTTCCCGCCGACGCCATCGAAAAAGAGCGCGACCTAATCGCCCGTCAAGCAGCCAACGAAGGCAAGCCCGACGCGATCATCCCGAAGATCGTCGAGGGCAAAGTCAACTCCTTCTACAAGGACTTCGTGCTCTACGAGCAGGAGTTCGTCAACGCCGAGAAGTTCGACGGAACCGTCGGCGAGCTTGTTGCACGCTTAGCTGCCAAGATGGGGGAGAACATCGGCGTCAAGCGGTTCTCCAGGATCGCGGTAGGCGAGCAGGAGGATTGAAGCCGACCCACGGAGGGGAGTCAGGGCCATGTACCGACGGGTCGTACTGAAGCTCTCGGGTGAGTCTTTTGCCGATCCGGCGCTCGGGTACGGCATCGATCCGCTCACCGTCAAGCGAGTTGCCACTGAGATCGTCGAAGCGCACTCGGGTGGTGTCGAGATTGCGGTGGTCGTCGGCGGTGGCAACATCTTCCGTGGCGTGTCGTCCGCAGCGGCCGGCATGGATGCCGCCAGCGCCGACTATATGGGCATGCTGGCTACGGTCATCAACGCGCTCGCTCTCCGCGATGCTCTCGAGAAGGCGGGCGTGCCGAGCAGGGTCCAGAGTGCCATCACCATGCAGCAACTGGCCGAGCCGTACATCCGTCTTCGTGCCATTCGCCACCTCGAGAAGGGCAGAGTCGTCATCTTCGCCGCCGGAACCGGCAATCCGTTCTTCACCACGGATACGGCTGCGGCGTTGCGAGCGGTGGAGATCAGCGCACAAGTCGTTCTCAAAGCCACCCGGGTGGACGGTGTATACGACGAAGACCCGCACGCCAATTCGGACGCGGTGATGTACGACGAACTCACCTACATGGAGGTCATCGCCCAGGGACTCAAGGTCATGGACTCGACTGCAATTACCATGTGCAAGGACCACGATTTGCCGATCGTCGTGTTCAATATCACCACCCACGGCAACATCGTGAAAGCGGTCCAGGGCGAACGCATTGGTACGCTGGTGCATTGACGGGAGAGGATGATGATCCAAGAGTTCCTTGCTGAAGCAGCACAGAAGATGGATGGGGCCATAGAGCACGTCCAGGGGGAGTTCGGGACCATCCGCACCGGCAGAGCCAATCCGGGGATTCTGCACAGGGTGATGGTCGACTACTACGGGACACCGACGCCCCTCCAGCAGCTCGCCACGTTTTCCGTGCCGGAGCCTCGCTTGCTCGTCGTCTCCCCGTACGACAAGTCGTCGATGGGGAACGTCGAGAAGGCGATCAATGCTGCCGGGTTGGGGCTGAACCCCGCCAACGACGGCACCGTGATCAGGTTGGCCTTCCCTCCGCTCACCGAAGAGCGCCGCAAAGAGCTCATTCGGGTGGTTCGGCACATGGCCGAGGAAGGCCGTGTGGCGATCCGAAACACGCGCCGCCACATCAAGGACGGCCTCGAGTCTCTCGAGGGACAATCCGAAGATGACATCCGGCGGGCCGAAAAGGAACTCCAGGACATCACCGATGAACACACGTCCCGCATCGACGAGCTCTTGGAACACAAAGAGCAGGAACTGCTCGAGGTGTGAGTGTGGACGAAAGTGATGATCGACCGCAGGATGGCCGGGAAGGTGGCGAGGTAGTCCCGTTCCCCGGTGGCCGGCACCCTTCCCAGTGGCCCGGCGACGTCCCTCCGGAAGATGAGAACGACGACGAGGAATCTGAGCCGGCCGCTGGAGACTATGAGCCTCTCCGGGATGAGATCCCTCAACCGTCGGGCGAAACCTACGACCTCGACGCCCGGCGGGGTGTGAAGCCGCCCTTGGAGGAGCCCGCCGACGAGACCTCTTCGGACGACCCGGGAGACACCGCCCCGGCGTTCGATGTCGAAGAGGCGATTTCCCGGGCGGTGGTCGACCAAGACGATGACTTCGAGGATTTCGCCACCGGGGCCAGCTCATTCGACGAGTTCACCCGGGAGGATTACATCCGGGCAACGACCCAGGAGTACCAGGGCCTTGCGGACTCCATCGCCGAGGCGGCCGATGAAAAGGTCCAGATGCAGGCGGTGGCCGCCTCCATGCCGGGCATCGAGGCGGGCCTCGTCGGATTCGACGACGTCACGGGCGAGCAACCGCAGGTCATACAGCCGGAACCGCGCGGTCCTTCGGACCTGACCCTGCGGGCGGTGACCGGCCTGGTACTGGTCTCCCTGCTGATCGGTGCGATCATTCTGGGCGGGTTCTGGCTGTGGCTGTTCGTGCTGGGCATCGTGATCGTTGCGCTCGGTGAGTTCTACGCCACCGTCCGCAGGCAAGGATTCGCGCCGGTCAGTATCTTCGGTTTGCTCGGAGGTGTCGGCGCCTTCGCCGCCGCCTACCTGGCCGAAGGCAACACCCCGCAGGCCATTGCCGGCGCCGTCGGCATGACGCTCGTGGCGACCACCTTCTGGTATGCCGTCGTGCCGCGACGGAACCCGCTGGTCAATGCTGCCGTGACCATCTTCGGGATGGCCTGGGTGGCCGGACTCATGGCGTTTGCGGTGCCGATCATCCTGGCACCCCGCTATCAGCAACTCATCCTCGCCCTGGCATTCCTCACCGGTCTCTTCGACATAGGTTCCTATTTCGTCGGGCGGGCGATCGGCCGCCGGAAACTGGCCAAGGCGCTTTCACCCAAGAAGACTCTGGAAGGCCTCATCGGTGGTGTGATCACCGCGGTCGCAGTCGGGGCGGGCCTTTCGTACGTCAATTGGTTCGGATTCGAACTGCGGGACGGCCTGTTGTTGGGTGCCGTGGTTTCGTTCGCAGCGCCGCTGGGCGACCTGGCCGAGTCCATGGTGAAGCGAGCGCTCAACACGAAGGACATGGGGGCGATCCTGCCGGGACACGGAGGTCTGCTCGATCGGATCGACAGTTTCATCTTTGCCGTGCCCGCCGCCTACGCGCTCTTCCTCTGGCTCGGGTACCTGGCCTAGCCCTTGTGACGCGGAAGCAAACCAAACCGCTGGTTGTATTGGGCGCCACCGGTTCGATCGGTACTCAGGCGCTCCAGGTTGCCGCCCGGCTGGGCATTCCGATCGCGGCGGTGGCCGCCCGCCGGGGTTCGGTCCATCTCAGTGAGATTGGTGCCGCGCATCCGGGTTGTCTCGTGGGCGTCGCGGCTCCAACCCGCGACGAGGAACAGGCGTTTACGGCCAGGTTTGGCGAGCGAGTCCGGTTCGGGCCGGAGGCACTCGTGGAACTGGCCGCGCGGGACGGCTGTATCGTCGTCAACGGAGTGGTCGGATTCGCCGGGCTGCCCGCAACGTTGAGTGCCCTCCAAGCGGGCAACCGCTTGGCGCTGGCCAACAAGGAGAGCCTGGTCACCGCAGGTCCTCTCGTCCTCGAAGCGCTCGCCCGGAGCGACGGAGAGTTGATTCCCGTCGACTCGGAGCACTCCGCCCTCTTCCAGTGCCTGGTTGGAGAACCGGCGTCGGCGGTCCGCAAGCTGATCCTCACCGCGTCGGGCGGCCCGTTTCTCGGGATGAGCGGGGAGGAACTGGCCGCGGCGACCCCTGAGCGTGCCCTGCGTCATCCCACCTGGTCCATGGGGCCCCGCATCACCGTCGACTCGGCCACGCTCGTCAACAAGGGACTCGAGGTGATCGAAGCCCACTACCTCTTCGGGATACCGTTCGACGACATCGACGTTGTGGTTCATCCGCAGAGCATCGTGCACTCGCTCGTCGAGTTCGCCGACGGCTCGCTGAAAGGCCACATGGGTGATCCCGACATGCGGATCCCGATCCAATATGCGATCACCCACCCGGACCGATTGGAGGGTGCCGGCGAGCCTTTCGCTCTCGCCGGGCGCGATCTGACGTTCCGAACTCCCGACCGGGAAGCTTTCCCGGCTCTCGACCTCGCCTATGAGGCCGGCCGGCGCGGCGGATCGGCGCCTGCAGCCTTCAACGCTGCCGATGAGGTTGCCGTACGTGCCTTCCTGGAAGGTCGGCTGGGGTTTCAGGGGATTCCGCTCGTTCTCGAGCGGACGCTCGCCGCCACCGGCTGGGATCCGATCTCCTCCCTGGCCGACGTCCTGGCGGCCGATCGCGAAGCCCGGGCTATTGCGCATGGCCTGGTCGGTGGGGCTTGTTGAGATGGTTTCCATCTAGCGATGGGGGCCGGATATCCTTTGAGCTGCTGAACCCGAAGGAGACGTAACGTGCTTGGTGGCATCTTCATGCTGGCCGCGGTGGTCGCCTCCGTGATGATCCACGAAGCCGGTCACTACTTCGCGGCCCGGGCTACCGGGATGAAGGCAACCGAGTTCTTCTTCGGATTCGGCCCCAAACTCTGGTCCACGACCCGCGGCGAGACAGAGTTCGGAATCAAGGCATTTCCTCTGGGCGGTTACGTTCGCATCGCCGGCATGAATCCGCTCGAAGACGTCGATCCCGCCGATGTGGGGCGGACCTATCGGGAGAAGAAATTCTGGCAGAAGAGCTTCGTGATCCTTTCCGGTGTGGCTCTCCATTTCGTTATCGCCTACGTAGTGATACTGGGGGCCATCCTCGGATTCGGCATCGACAATCCCGATGCCCCGCTGCCCGAGATATCGGTGGTTCAACAGACTCTCGAGGATGGGACCGCCACCCCGGCCTCGGTGGCCGGCATCGAACCCGGAGACACGATTGTGCGTGTGGATGGTCTGCCCGTCGGCGGTTGGGAAGAGATTCGGGCAGCCCTGGCGGCCCGGCCGGACGCTTCGATCACGATCACGGTCGATCGGGACGGCGAACTCATTACGCTCTCCACCGCTCTGTCTTCGATTGCTGATCCCGATACCGGTGTCGCGGTGGGCTACCTGGGCGTGAGCCCGGCCTATGAACGCGAGTCGGTGAGCTTCTTCAGCGCCGCCGGTCTGGCCGGGCGGGCTTTCGTGAGTATCACCGGTCGAACTTTTGAAGCGCTCGGAAACCTGGTGAAACCGTCTTCGCTGGCCCAGCTCGGTGGAGCCTTCTTCGGGAACACCGATGTCCCGAATGAGATCCGACCGGTCAGCCCGGTCGGGATCGTTCGGTTGGGAACGGAAAGCGACTTTGAGCTCATGGTCAGCCTCGTGGCGATGGTCAACATCGTGCTCGGGATTTTCAACGGTCTCCCGCTGTATCCGCTCGACGGCGGCCAGTTCGCAGTCGCAGCCTACGAACGGATTACCAAGAGAGAAGCGGACGTGCGCAAGCTGGCCCCGATTGCGGCTGCGGTGATGGCACTTGTTCTCTTCTTGTTCTCCGTGGCGCTCCTCCTCGATATTGTCAATCCCATCTCGTTGAACGGGTGATCCGGCACTCATGACCACCGTCTCTCGCAAAGTAACCCGCCAGATTCACGTGGGCAAGGTTGCAGTGGGTGGGGGCGCTCCGATCGCCGTGCAGTCGATGACAACGACCAAGACGGCGGACGTCGACGGCACCCTCAGCCAGGTCTACGCGTTGTTCGGAGCAGGCGCCGATATCGTTCGCATTACGTGCAACGACGTGGAGGCCGCCCAGGGTCTGGCGGAGATCGTTCCGCGATCGCCCGTTCCGATCATCGCCGACATCCACTTCCAATACCGGCTGGCGTTGGCCGCTCTGGAGGCGGGGGTGCAGGGTCTTCGGCTCAATCCCGGCAACATTCGCAACGAACAGCACATCAAGACCGTGGCCCGGGAGGCCAAAGAACGCGGTGTGCCGATCCGGGTGGGCGTCAACGCCGGGTCGCTCGACAAGGACCTCCTCGATCAGTACGGGGGTCCGGTTCCCGAGGCGCTGGTGGCCTCGGCGCTCAAAGAGATCGCCTACCTCGAAGATGTCGATTTCACCGATATCAAGATCTCGGTGAAGCACTCTCACGTCCCTTCCATGGTGGCTTCGTACCGGTTGCTGTCCGAGCAGATCGACTACCCGCTGCACCTGGGGGTCACCGAGGCCGGTCCGCCCCCCGGAGGACTGATCAAGTCGGTGGCAGGAATCGCCACGCTCCTCCTCGAAGGGATCGGCGACACGATCAGGTTTTCACTCACGGCCGACCCGGTTGAGGAGGCGAAGGCCGGACGTCAGTTGCTCGAGTACCTCGGCCTGCGCGAGCGGAAAGGCCTGGATCTGATTGCGTGCCCGTCCTGTGGCCGGGCCGACGTCGATGTCATCGCCATCGCCGGGGAAGCCCAGAAGAAACTCGAGGAGGCGAATCTCCCCATTCAGGTGGCCGTGATGGGTTGCGTTGTGAACGGGCCCGGGGAGGCTCGCGAGGCCGATATCGGGATCGCCGCAGGCAAGGGAAAGGGCCACCTCTTCATCAAGGGGCAGGTCGTCAGGGTGGTGCCCGAAGCTGAGATGGTGGATGCACTCCTGGACGAGGCTAAGAAACTGGTCGAAGAGGGAGTCGAAGCGCGCCTGGCCGCGGCAGACGAGTTCGCGTCGGTGCTCGCCGACGAAGCCGCCGCGGAATTGCTGGCTCGGCAGGGAGACGCCAACCGGGCGGCCGAGCGGCGGGCGGCCGTCGCCGAAATGGCGACCGGCGACTAGCAGCAGCCCGACTATCCTCCGCGCTCAGCCGACTCCAGGAGAGCCCGTGCGTTGGTCACAAGTGTTCATTCCCACCCTGCGGGACGACCCGGCCGGGGCGGAGGCGATCTCGCACAAGCTGCTGGTGCGCGGCGGGTTCATTCGCCAGCTGATGTCGGGTTCGTATTCGCTGCTTCCTGCCGGGTTTCGCGTGCATACGAAGATCCGTCGGATCATCGAGGAAGAGATCAACGCCATCGGGGGTCAGGAGTTCCTGATGCCGGTGCTCCACCCCGCCGAGGTGTGGCAGCGCTCCGGTCGGTGGGAAGTCATGGGCGACGAGCTGTTTCGTCTCCAGGACCGCCGCCGTGTCGACCACGTCCTCGGGATGACTCACGAGGAGATCTTCGCGCTGGTTGCCACCGAGCTGCGTTCCTACAAGGAGCTGCCCCAGCTCTGGTACCACTTCCAGACCAAGCTGCCGCGACGAGCCCCGGCCCAAGTCCGGCCTCCTGCGGGTCCGCGAGTTTGTGATGAAGGACTCGTATTCGCTCGACATCGACGTCGAAGGCCAGGCCAAACAGTTCGACGCCCACCACGTTGCCTATACGAGGATCTTCAACCGCATGGGACTCGCCACGGTCGCAGTCGAAGCGAGCTCCGGGGCGATGGGTGGTACCGACTCCGTGGAGTTCATGGTCGAGTCGCCTGCCGGAGAGGACTTCGTGGCGTACTCGCCGGACTGCGGCTATTCCGCCAACGTCGAGCGAGCCCGGTCGCGCATTCCCGAGGTGGCCAACGGCGAGCCGCTCGACGCGGTCGAGCGATTTCCGACGCCCGGGGTCCGTACGATCGAGGCGCTGGCCGATTTCGACGCCGGGGCCGCAGCCGAGCATCAAATCAAGACGCTCGTCTACATCGCCGACGGGGATCCGGTTCTGGTGCTGATGCGGGGCGACCACCCACTCCAGGAACAGAAGCTGAGCGACCACCTGGGGGTGAGCGAGGTGCGGCCCGCCCATGAGGATGAGATCTTCGAGTTGCTGGGAGCTCATGCCGGCTCGCTCGGCGCGGTCGCCGTGGAGACCGTCAGGGTCATCGCCGATTCGCAGTTGCAGGGACGGGTGGCCATGACCACCGGCGCCAACGAGGACGACTTCCACTACCGCGGTGTCGATATCGCACGCGATATCGCAGTGTCCGAGTGGGTCGATCTGCGCGAAGTCAAAGCCGGTGAGGGTTGTCCCAACTGCGACGGTGTGCTCGACGTGTACAAGGCGATCGAGGTCGGACACATCTTCAAACTCGGGACCAAGTACTCCGAAGCATTCGGTGCCACCGTTCTCGATGAAAACGGCAAGACCCGGCCGATCATCATGGGCTCCTACGGCATTGGCCTAGGTCGGGCAGTGGCGGCCGTCGCCGAGGTCTACAACGACGACAAGGGCCTGGTCTGGCCGGTGGCGGTGGCGCCGTGGGAAGTCGTCGTCACCCTGGTCAAAACGGACGATGCCACCCTGGCGGCGGGGGAGCGGATCTACTCCGAGCTCCTCGCGGCCGGCATTGATGTGCTCCTCGACGATCGCAACGAGCGCCCGGGTGTGAAGTTCAACGACGCCGAGCTGGTTGGTATCCCGTTTCGGGTGACGCTCGGGCCGCGGGGCCTTGCCGGCGGTGTCGCGGAGTTCGTCACGCGAGCCGACGGCGAGTCGTCTGAGATTGCACTCGATGCTGTTGTTGGGACACGTCAAGGGCCTGGTCGAAGCGGCTCGGTAGGGCACCCCACCGATCGGAACGGGATCGGCATCGGCTAGGCGTGACGCTCTGCCAGCCTCTTCATTTCGAGCATCATCTTGCGGCTCATCACAAACGAGATGACTTCGATCGGGAAGCGTCCAAACGCGAGCCGGCTCTTCCAATCCGGGGTGTGGTCGTAGCGGCCCCTGGTCAGGAGCCGGCTGCCGCCAACCGGGTCGGGATTGACGACGAACTGCCAGCTCGACCTTCCCCAGCTTTCCTCCGTGCCGCTGCCGGCGGGTGACCCGAACAGGACGAGAGCGCCGGGAGGATCCGCGATCTCGACCCGCATCGGGGGTGCGGTCGGATGCAGGTAGATCTCATCTCCCACGGCCGGATGCTGGTATTCGGGGAGGATCTCCGTTGTGTTGACGATCTTGCAGCCGACCAGGTTCTCCAGTGTCTGATAGGTGTAGAAACCCCCGCGGCCCTGTCCGATCTGGGCGATCCACGGCCACACCTCCTCCGGCTTTGCGTCGACGCCGATTCCCAGGGTGTACGACCACCGGGGCTCGGGCACCAGTCCATCGCCGGGAAGCGAATCGCTTGCCTCGGTTCCCACCGTGCCCCACCGCAGCCGTCTCCGCCCGATGATCGGGGTGGCGACCAGGTTCCACGCAATGAGGGCCGCTCCCTCTACCGCGGCGAACACACCGACGCCGGGGGAGCGCGGTGTTCGCCGCGCCGGTTTGTTGTCCGCGCCACTTCGGGTCGCCATCGTGCCCTCCTCGAGATCCTCGTGATCATCCTGCCGCAGCGCGGTTGTGCCTCCAAGGAGGCGAAGGTCCCGATGTGACGATCGACTGCCCGTAGCACCGGGCTTCGGCTGCCGATCGTCGAGGCCAACCTCAGTCACCGGGCCATGGTTATACTTACGGCGTGCGCTTGAGTCGCGTACGCGCGTCCAGCGCGTCTGCGCGTCTCGTCGCGGAAAACTTACGGACGCTACGCGAAGAGGTGGGCGCCCTGCCCACTTTCTTTATGGAGGAACGACGATGAGCCGAGTCCCGGAAGACCTCTGGGAGCTCTTCTCGGGCTATTTGGAGGCAGAAGGCCTCGAACTGGATGACCTCGAGATGGTCGGCCAGGATCGGGTCGCGCTGTTGCGCGTCGTCGTGGATATGGAGGGCGGCGTCGGTGTCGATCGGCTGGCCGAGACCTCGCGGGGTCTGGCCCGGCTCCTCGACGAAGACAGCCGTTTCCAGAAGTCCTACACGTTGGAAGTGACTTCGCCCGGCCTCGAGCGGAAGCTGCGGCGGCCGGAACACTATGCAAAGTCGATAGGACGCGAAGTGGTGGTCAAGACGCACCAGGAAATAGAGGGCGAGCGGGCGCACCGGGGCACGCTCCTGTCCGCTGATGAAGTGGCGTGTGTGATCGCCGTCGAAGGCAGTGACCGGAAGATTCCGCTCGCCGCCATTGCGTCTGCCCGCACGGTCTTTCGTTGGGAACCCGCAGCCAAACCTGGCGCCAAGGGCCGGTAGGAGATAAACCATGAAACTCGATTTTCAAGTGATGGAGGCCCTCGAGCTGCTGGAGCGTGAACGGGGTGTCCCGGTCGACACCATTCTCGACGCACTCGCCAACGGTCTTGTCTCCGCGTACAAGCGGGCGCCCGGGGCGGCAGAAGAAGCCCGGGTCGTCATCGATCCTGATGCAGGCGATATTGTCGTGTATGCCCAGGAACTCGATGAAGACGGCAACGTGGTCCGGGAGTGGGAAGACACGCCGGATGACTTCGGCCGGATCGCGGCCCAGACGGCCAAGCAAGTCATCGCGCAACGGCTTCGTGACGCCAAACGAGAGCAGGTCTTCGACGTCTACGAGGGACGTGAAGGCGACCTGATCACCGGGATCATTCAGCAGGTAGACCACCGGTACAGCATCCTGGACCTGGGCGATGCCGAAGCCCTGATGCCCGGCTCGGAGCGGATTCCCTACGAGCGGCTCGACCGGGGCAACCGGGTCAAGGCCCTCATCCTGGAGGTCCGCGGAGAAGCCAAGGGACCTCAGATTGTCGTGAGCCGCAGCCACCCCGACTTCGTCAGAAGGCTGCTCGAACTCGAGGTGCCCGAGCTCCTCGACGGCACCATCGAGATCAAAGCCATTGCTCGAGAGCCCGGACATCGCACCAAGATTGCCGTTTCCTCGAACGACCCGAACGTCGATCCCAAGGGAGCCTGTGTCGGTGCCCGTGGTTCACGCGTGCGACAGGTAGTCAACGAGTTGCGGAGCGAGAAAGTCGACGTGGTTCAGTGGCGGGACGATCCGGCTCAGTTCATTGCCGAAGCCCTCGGGCCTGCCAAGGTCAAAGAGGTGCGGATCAATGAAGAAGACAAAGAAGCCGTGGTAATCGTCAACGATCACCAACTGTCCCTGGCGATCGGCCGTGAAGGACAGAATGCCCGTCTTGCAGCTCGATTGAGTGGCTACCGCGTTGACATCCGGTCCGAGAGTCAGGAGCGGGGCGACGTCGAAGGGGAAGAGCCCGAGGTCGCGACTCCGCCTCCGGCCGAGGAATCCGTTGAGACGCCGGTTGCCGGGGCCGAACCGGAGGCGGCGGAAGCTGTTTCCGAGGCCTTGCCGGCCGATGCGCCGCAGGACGGTGCGGCGGAGGAACCGCAACCCGGGGAACCGGACCCTGCGGACGACGCGCCGGCACAGGAAGGTCTCATTGAGCCGTCGCTCGAAGAGGGGAGCAACGAGGCCGTCGCCGGCACCGAAGCAGGACAGGCAGATGCGGCCGGGGCAGAAACGGGTTCCGGAGAGGACGCCGTCGATGACGCCGACCAGGTAGAGAAGGGCTGAGCGTGGCTAAGAAGCGCCTATACGAAATCGCCAGAGAACTCGAACTCGAGTCGCGAGAGGTTCTCGATCGGGCCGTCGAGCTCGGCCTCGAGGTCAAAACGGCCTCATCGGGCCTCGAAGAGGACGATGCGGCTCTCCTGGTGATGTCCTTCCAGGAGACTTCTTCGCCGACCGCGACTGCCCCTGGAGCAGCGGAGCCGGATGAGGTGGTTGAGCCTGAGCCGGCCGCCACCGTGCAAGAAGAAGCGGTACCGGAAGCGCCGGCAGCAACGATTGCCGATGAGCCGGATGACGTGGTTGGCGAATCGGCCGGGACCATCCTGAAGATCGAGTCCGGTGCGACCTCCGCCGTCTTTGCCGAAAGAGTCGGCCGGTCCGTCGGTGAGGTGGTCAAGACGCTGCTGCTGATGGGCGAAATGGGTGCCGGCAACGCGCCTATCTCCGATGAGGCTCTGGTGCTGCTCGGTGAGCAGTTTGGGTTCGAGGTCGAAGTCGAGGAAGCGGCCGTTGAGGAAGCCGCCGTTGCCGGCCCAAGACCAAAGCGGGTATTCGAGGATGACCCTGCCGATCTCGTGCCCCGGCCCCCGGTCGTGACCGTCATGGGCCATGTGGATCACGGAAAGACCACACTCCTGGACCGGATCCGCAAGACCAACGTGGTCGCGGGCGAAGCAGGTGGCATCACCCAGCACATCGGTGCCTATCAGATCGACCGGGCCGGGAAGAAGATCACCTTCATCGACACGCCTGGCCATGAGGCCTTCACCGCAATGCGGGCTCGAGGGGCCGAAGTAACGGACATTGTGATCCTGGTGGTGGCCGCCGACGACGGAATCATGCCGCAAACGATCGAGGCCATCAGTCACGCCAAGGTGGCCGACGTGAACATCATTGTGGCGATCAACAAGACCGACATGCCGATGGCGGATCCCAACAGGGTCAGGGCCCAGCTGACCGAGTACGGACTCGTGCCCGAGTCGCTGGGCGGGGACACGATCACCGTTGAGGTGTCGGCTGCGACGGGAGCGGGAATCGATCAACTGCTCGAGATGATCGATCTGATTGCGGAACTCGAAGAATTCAAAGCCAACCCGAAGCCTCGCGCCTCCGGGGTGGTCATCGAGAGCCAGCTCGACAAAGGACGTGGTCCGGTTGCAACGGTCATCGTCCGGCGAGGCACATTGAAGCGCGGCGACATTCTCGTATCGGGATCCGTAGCCGGCCGGGTGCGGGCGATGCTGGACGAAAACGGCAAGCAGGTCAAAGAAGCTACGCCCGGTACCCCGGTATTGATCATGGGTTGGGACGAAGTGCCGACCGCCGGGGACACCTTCGACGTGATGGAGAGCGAAAAGGATGCCCGGGCCAGTGCTGCCGAGGCAGAGGGCCGCTCCCGATCGGAGGAGTTCGTCGTTCCGAGCGCAACGGAACGTCTTTCCCAGTTGCTCGAGCGGATGCGTTCGGCCGATGAGGCAGAGTTGCGGTTGATCATCAAAGCAGACGCCAACGGCTCCCTCGAGGCCATTCGTGACGCGATCGGCAAGATCGCACGCGAAGGAGGCCGCATCACGACGATACAGGCGTCCGTGGGCGGGATAACCGAGAACGATGTCAGCCTGGCAGAGGTCACCGAGGCCGTCATCATCGGCTTCAACGTTCGACCCGACGGCAATGCGCGGCGGGAAGCCGAAGCGAAGGGTATTGAAGTCCGGACCTACCGGGTGATCTACGAACTCCTCGAAGAAATCGAGCAGATGCTCGTCGGGCGCCTGGCACCCGACGAGATTGAGGCCGTGCTCGGAGCTGCCGCAGTTAGGGCGGTCTTCAAGGTTCCGCGAGCCGGGACCGTGGCCGGCTGCTACGTGACCGAAGGAGACATGCTCCGCAACGCCCGGGCGCGACTGATTCGCCAGGGAGTTGTTGTCTACGAGGGCCGGATCGCCTCACTGCGCCGCTTCAAGGATGATGTACGGAGCGTTGCGGCCGGATTCGAGTGCGGTATCGGGCTTGAGAACTTCAACGATGTCAAGGAAGGCGACATCATTGAGGCGTTCGAGCTGAAAGAAGTCGCCAGACTGTAGGGGTAGGTGCTCGTGCATGCTGCTGCGCTCCGGGTGGAACTGCGCATCCTCGACGCACATTCATTGAAGGAAAAACGCGGCACGCTCAAGCCGATCATTGCCGAGCTCCGGAGACGGTTTGGAGTTTCGGTCGCCGAGGTGGACCACCAGGATCTCTGGCAGCGGGCCACGCTGGGAATCGCCGTCGTGGCTCCGCAAGCCGGCCAGCTGCAGCGCCTGGCCCACTCGTTGGAGAAGTATTTCGAGCAATTGGACGCGGTGATGTTGCTGGAAATGGCAATCTCATATCTGGAGGAACCGTCATGAGCCGTCCAACCAGCCCGCGGATGCGGCGTGTCAACGCGATCCTGTTGGAGGCTATCGCCGGCGAAGTCGCCACCCTGAAGGATCCCCGGCTGGGGTTTGTCACCGTGACCGGTGTGGACACGGCTCCCGATCTGCGCAATGCCATCGTCTACTACTCGGTACTCGGAACCGATGAGGAACGATCCGCCACCGTCAAGGCACTCGAGTCGGCGGCCTCCCACGTGCGCTCGGAGGTTGGCCGAAGAGTGCGGCTCAAGTATCTTCCCAAGCTCGACTTCAGGATCGATACGAGCATCGAGCACGGGACCTACATGTCCAACCTCCTTCGCGAGATTGCGGCAGAAACCGCCGGAGATCAAGACGAGAGCGCGGATGGCTGAGCGCCGCCCGGGGTTCCTCATGGTGGACAAGGACGGGGGCTGGACGTCCCACGACGTGGTCGCCAAGCTTCGTCGTCTGACCGGATTCAAGAAGGCCGGACATGCGGGAACGCTCGACCCGATGGCTACGGGCCTGGTGGTGGTCGGGCTGGGTCGGGCGACTCGCCTGCTCCGATTCGTGCAAGACCTTCCCAAAGAATATGTTGCCCGGGTGGCTTTCGGGACTGCTACCGACACCCTCGACGCGGATGGAGCGATTCTGAGCCGGGAGCCGATGCCGGTATCCGTCGAAGAGGTCGAAGGCGTCCTGTCCCGGTTCACCGGCACGATCATGCAGGTTCCGCCCATGGTGTCTGCGCTGCGAGTCGACGGCAGGCGTCTGTACGAGCTGGCCAGGGAGGGTCAGGTCGTCGACCGGCCTCCGCGGCAGGTGCACGTCCATGAGCTGGAGGTCGTCGACTTCGCTCCCAGCGACTACCCCGAAGCGACGATCCGGGTCGTGTGCGGGAAGGGGACCTACATCCGGAGCCTGGCCGACGATATCGCCCAGGCGCTGGGGGGCAGAGCCCACCTCGCCGCCCTCCGACGGACCCGGTCAGGATCGATCGATGTCGAGTCGCAGGGCAGCAGCGTGGCTGATCTCGAGCAAGCTGCCGAAGAGGACCGGCTCGAGAACCTCGTCGTTTCGCCTGCGCTTGGACTGGCAGACTTCCCGTCGGTTGCTGTGGATGCGACCACGGCCGAATCTGTCCTGCACGGCGTACAGCTGCCCGGCTCGGTGTTTGCCGTAAGTGTCCCGGGGGACGCGTTCCGGGTTCTCGATGGAGCGGGCGAGCTGCTGGCGATCTACCGGATGACCGACGGCAAGGCCGTTGCGGAAGTCGTGCTCTCGTGAAGGTGATGCAAGGCAACCCGCGTCGCTGGGGTCCGGCTCCGGCAGCCGGCTCGGCGGTGACGATCGGTGTCTACGACGGTGTGCATCGCGGCCACCAGACGGTCCTTTCTGATCTCGCAGCTCGCGCCGATCAGCTGGGTGTGGCCCAGCGAGCCGTCCTCACCTTCGACCGTCATCCGCTTGCCCTGGTAGCCCCGGAACGGGCGCCGGGTCTGCTCACCACGATTGCACAGCGTGTCGAGATTCTGGAGTCGCTCGGCGTTGATTTCGTCGGGGTCCTTCCGTTTGATGAGGTTCGCGACATGCGTGCCGCCGAGTTCATTCATTCGGTGCTCCTCCACTCCCTGGGAGCACGGCTCGTGGTGGTCGGAACCAATTTCCGATTCGGCCGGGATCGCGAGGGCGATGTAGCCGGTCTCCGGGAGGAAGGTGTGCGGCATGGTTTTGCCGTCGACGCAGTTGAGCTTCTCCACGGCGACCGGGCGGCGGTCTCATCCTCTGCGATTCGCTCGCTGCTCGCCGCCGGCGATGTGGAGCGGGTTGAAGAAGCGCTCGGACGTCCGTTTGAGCTGCAGGGCCGGGTGGTTGCGGGTGACGGTCGCGGGGCCACCATCGGTTTCCCAACTGCAAACCTCTCGTTTCCTGAAGGGATGGCGGTGCCTGCTCGCGGCGTCTATGCGGTGCGGGTCAATCATGGCGACCGCTCGATTCCCGGAGTCTCGAATGTGGGAGTTCGACCGACGTTCGGCGGCGAGGTGCTGACCGTTGAAGTTCACCTGCTCGATTTCACCGGCAGTCTCTACGAAGGCACGCTCGGGGTCGAGTTCAAGCACCGCCTGCGTGACGAACAGAAGTTCTCGGGCGTTGATGAACTCGTGACGCAGATCCATCATGACGTGGCAGCAGCACGGCGGCGGTTGGCCGGCGCCACCGAACCCATCGAAACGGAGGGGCGCAATGACTGAGCGGCGGCGTTTCACATCCGGATCACCGTATGAGGCGGAGTACGGGTTTTCGCGGGCGCTGCGCATCGGCGACCGGGTATTGGTCGCCGGCACCGCTCCGATTCCCCGGCCGGGAGAGGCGGTCGCGGAGACGGCATACCGGCAGATGCTCAGATGCGGCCAGATCATTGTGTCCGTCCTCGAAGAGGCCGGTGCCGCTCCGGAAGACGTCGTGCGAACCCGGATGTATCTCACCGATCCGGGCGACGCAGACGAGGTGGGGCGCGCGCACCGGGAGATCTTTGGTGGCGCGGGACCCGCAGCGACGATGGTGGTCATCGCCGGACTGATCGATCCGGCCTGGAAGGTCGAGGTCGAGGCGGAGGCTATCGTCAAGGCCGTCGTGGTCGATCAGATCGACGATGCGGGGGAGCCGGGCCGTGTCTCGTAGGACACTCGGAATCCTGGTCGCCGCGGCCGGGGCGCTTCTGGTGCTCATCGCTTCGCTGGCAAACGTGATTGGAATCGGCGATACAACAGAATTCGGGCTGCGCCGGATCTCAGGGATCGCGTTCGGGTTGGCGGCTGTGCTCATCGGGCTGTTCGTGAATCGGGCACCTCGGGCGTAGTGGGCGGGTCGATGCGGGTTGCGCTCCGGCCAACTCGTGACAATCTCCAACCGGTGCTACACTTCGGCCGTTCCCCTTCCCCTAGCTATACGCGTGTGTGAATGAAAGACACCAAGACCATCATCGAAGAGTATGGCCAGCACGACTCCGACACCGGTTCGCCCGAGGTCCAGGTCGCGCTGCTCACGGAACGCATCAATCACCTCACGGATCACCTTCGTGATCACAAGAAGGATCACCACGGTCGACGTGGGCTTCTGATGATGGTTGGCAAGCGCCGGCGCCTCTTGAACTACCTGCGACGTGAAGACGTCGAACGGTATCGATCGCTGATCGCAAAGCTCGGCTTGCGCCGCTAGAGATCTCGGGGAGCGGCCGTTTGGCCGCTTTCTTGCTTCTGAAATAGTCAGGAGTGACGGGCCCGGGACCCGCCGACCAACCCCGACAACAACCGACGCGAGGGACGGACGAGTCCAGTTGTCAGTTGTCATCCCTCTCAATGCAGAGGCATGACAACTGGTAATTGGCCCGCCCTCCCTCCATACCGAAAGGGAGGTAAGCGTGTCCGAAATCACGGTACGCGGCCTCGTGGGCGACAAAGAAGTCGCTATAACTACAGGCAAGCTGGCCGGTTTAGCCAGCGGCGCGGTGACGGTCCAGACCGGGGACACAACGGTCCTCGTCACGGCCACCGCCAACGACAGACTCCGGGAAGGCATTGACTTCTTTCCCCTGACCGTCGACGTCGAAGAACGCATGTATGCGGCCGGGAAAATCCCGGGCTCGTTCTTCCGTCGCGAAGGTCGCGCCAGCGAGCAGGCCATCCTGGCTTGCCGGCTGATCGACCGTCCGCTCCGGCCGTCCTTTGCCGACGGTTTCCGGTGCGAAACACAGGTCGTATCGACCGTCATGTCGATCGACGGCGAAAACCCGTACGACATCATTTCCCTCAACGGCGCCTCGGCGGCCCTGGCGATCAGCGGGATTCCCTTTCTGGGCCCGATCGGAGCGGTACGCCTTGCCTTGAGCGACGGAAACTGGATCGTCAATCCGACGTATCAGGAGCTCGAGAACGCCGTGTTCGAACTGGTGGTGGCGGGTCGGCGCAACGACAGCGGTGACGTCGACATCATGATGGTCGAAGCCGGTTCGACTCCGGATGGTCTCCGGCTCATCGCCGACGGCCAGCCGCCGAGTGACGAAGCGACCGTGGCGCGCGGGCTGGAAGAGTCCAAGGCTTACATCGCTCAAGTCATCGACCTGCAGAAGGAACTCGCCGGACAGGTCGACATCCCGGTGCGGGAATGGCCGACGGTTGAGGACTTCAGCGACGAGCTGTTCCAGCGGGTCGAGCAGGCGGCTCGCCCGAAGCTTGGCGACGTCATCACCATTCCGGGCAAGCGCGACCGCAGCGCAGCAGAAGACGCCGCTTTTGAGCAGGTCGTCGCAGAGCTGGGTATCGAAGATCCGGACGAGCTGACACCGGCCAAGCGGGCTTTCAAGAAGGTCTCCAAGGCGATGATGCGCGATCGGGTCGTTCAGGAAGGTATTCGCCTCGACGGACGCGGCCCCAAGGACATCCGTGAGATCTCCGCCGAAGTCGGAGTGGTGCCTCGCACCCATGGATCCGGTTTGTTCCAGCGTGGGGAAACCCAGGTGCTCAACATCACGACGCTCGGCATGCTCAAGATGGAGCAGATGCTCGACACGCTCGCCCTCGAAGACTCGAAGCGGTACATGCATCACTACAACTTCCCTCCGTTCTCAACGGGAGAGGCCGGCTTCATGCGCGGTCCCAAACGGCGCGAGATCGGGCACGGAGCCCTGGCCGAAAAGGCTGTGCTCCCGGTGGTGCCCAACGAGGATGAGTTCCCGTACGCGTTGCGGCTGGTCTCTGAGGTTCTCGCCTCGAACGGGTCGACATCGATGGCGTCGGTGTGTGCGTCGAGCTTGTCGCTGATGGACGCCGGTGTTCCGATTCTCGAACCGGTGGCGGGGATTGCCATGGGCCTGGTCTCTCAGGACGGGAAGTTCGTCACCCTCACCGACATCATCGGTGCGGAGGACGCTCTCGGCGACATGGACTTCAAGGTGGCCGGCACGGCCGCCGTCATCACCGCACTGCAGCTCGATACGAAGATCCAGGGCTTGCCTTCCGATGTGCTCACCGGAGCACTCGATCAGGCCAAGGACGCCCGGCTTCATATCCTCGAGAAGATGAACGAAGCGCTTCCCGGTCCCCGGGAGGAACTGAACCAGTGGGCCCCGCGCATCGAGGCCGTGCGAATTCCCAAAGACAAGATCGGCGAGATCATAGGTCCGAAGGGCAAGAACATCCGTGAGCTCGAAGAGACCACGGGTGCTTCGATCGAGATCGAGGAAGAGGGAGCCGAGGGCATCGTCAGGATCGGTTCGCCGGACGGAGAATCGCTGGCACTGGCCAAGGAAAAGGTCATGCAACTGGCATTCCCGCCGGAGGCTGAGGTCGGAAAGGACTACGACGGCGAAGTGGTGAACATCACCAAGTTCGGTGCGTTCATCAACATCCTGCCCGGCCGCGACGGTCTGCTCCACATCTCCAAGATCGATTCGGAACGACGGGTCGAGCGGGTCGAGGACTACTTCAACCTTGGCGACAAGGTCAAAGTGGTCGTTCGCGAGATCGACCGGATGGGCAAGGTCAACCTGGACCTGGCCGAGAAGGTCGAACCCTCCGAGGAAGCGCTCCAGCGCGCCGCCTCAGGCGGTGGCGGGCGCGACCGTGACCGTGATCGTGGCGGAGACCGGGGTCGCGGCGGAGACCGTGAGCGGGGTCGTGACCGGGGTCGCGGCGGAGACCGTGGCGGTGATCGTGGCGGTGACCGGGGTCGCGGCGGAGACCGTGACCGGGGTCGTGACCGCGATCGTGGCGGTGAGAGCAGCCGGGGCGCCGACGCTGAGAAGAGCGGGCGCCGGGTGGTCTCCTTCGAGGAGGACTTCGAGAAGACCCTCAAGAACGACGACTGACGAATCACGCTGTTCGTCGTCGAAACAGGATGCGGACCCCTCCGGGGGTCCGCATTCCTTTTCTGATCACCGACGACGGAGAACTGATAACTTCCTTCCATGCCCGAGCTTCCTGATGTGGTGGTCTACATCGAGGCGCTGGAGCGATTTACGCTCGGCCGCCGTCTCGAGAAGATCCGCGTGGTGTCGCCTTCGGTTCTCCGCACCTACGACCCGCCGCTCGCTGCCGTCGAGGGACGGTCCGTTGCCGGGCTGCGACGGATTGGAAAGCGCATCGTCTTCGACATGGGAGACGAACTCTTCGTCGTCGTGCACCTCATGGTGGCCGGCCGATTTGCCTGGGCGGCTCCGGGTGCTGCGATCCCGCGCAAGGTCGGACTGGCCGCCTTCGACTTCGATCACGGGAGTCTCTTGCTCCGCGAGGCGGCCACCAGGAAGCGGGCGGGCCTGTGGATCGTGCGCGGCGAAGATGCACTCGCCCAGCATGATCGCGGGGGAGTAGAGCCTCTGGAGGTGAGCCTGGCGGAGTTCTCCGAAGCGCTGCTGAAGGAGAATCGCACCTTGAAGCGCGCCCTCACCGATCCGCGGATCTTCTCGGGAATCGGCAATGCCTACTCGGATGAGATTCTGCACCGGGCCCGCCTCTCACCCGTGAAGCGAACCGCCCGGATGGACGAAGAGCAGGTAGCCCGGCTCTACGAAGCCGTCCGCCGCTCGCTGCTGGAATGGACGGACCGCCTGCGGACCGAGACGGGGGAGGGGTTCCCGAAAAAGGTCACTGCGTTCCGACCGGACATGGCGGTGCACGGCAAGTACGGGGAACCGTGCCCGGTCTGCGGCTCGAAGGTGCAACACATCGTGTACGCCAGCAACGAAACGAATTATTGCGCCACGTGTCAGACGGACGGCAAGTTGCTCGCCGATCGATCTCTTTCCCGCTTGCTCAAGGGCGACTGGCCGAAGACCGTTGAGGATCTCGAGGAGATGGGGGCGGGACCGGACGGCCCGTAGACGGCAACTCGTCGTTGATCGATCTTCCGGCCGGCACGCCGGGGCCCACCCCTATGTCGCCGGCAACAGGTGAGCTGTCGTCAATTTTCGCGCTCTTGCCTATCGAACATATGTTCGATAGATTGGACTTCCTGTGGAAAACGCTCACACCATCGCTTCCCTCTCGGATCGGCCGGCACTGGAGCCGGGCAAGGTGGTCGGCCTGGTCGGGCCCCCCGGTTTTGGACTGACCAGGGTCGGGTTGTCGATGCTGGCCGAATCGTCACAAACCGGCCCGGTGGTGTACCTGGATGTACGCGGGTGGGTGAACCCGCTGACGGCCTGGGAGGCGGGGATACCTCCGGAGCGGCTGGTCATTGTGCGGTGTTCCGATCGGTTGCTATGGCCCAAGGCGACGGCTGCGTTGTTGGAGGGGATCCGTGCCGTGTACGCAGAGGTCCCCCCGGGAGTTCAGGAGTCGGTCTTGCGGAGGCTGGCCGCGCTGGCCAGGTCGCGCCGATCTGCCCTGCTCCTGCGTCCACTGAGCGGCGATCTCCCGACCGGTGTGGCGTATGTGCGCTACGAGGCCAGAGAAGTGAGTTGGGACGGTCCCGACGCCGGTCACGGGCGTCTCGAAGGACGAAGGATGGTGTTGGAAGCGTCCGGGAAGGGGATGTCCGGCATCGAACGGATGATTGAGGTGGAGGACGATGGTGCGGACGGTGTGCGTATGGTTTCCCGATTGGCCGCTGCGCCGGCCGGACGCGTCGCAGGATAGGGCCTGTCTGGTCGTCGACCGGTCGTCGGCTCCCCGGGTGGTGGCTTTCAATCAGCTTGCCCGAGCGGCCGGAGTACGGCTCGGTATGCGCCGGCCGGAGGCGGAAGTTCTTTGTCCGGGGGGAACCACGCTCGAGCAGGACCAAGCGGCCGAGTTGCACGCCTTTGAATCCGTCGCCGGAGCCGTGGAAGAACTCATACCCCGGGTAGAGGTCGCCGATCCGGGCCTCCTGTTCGTTCCAATTGCCGGAGCGATTCGCTACTACGGCGGGGAGCGGGCGGTGGTGGAGAACCTGTCGCGAGCCGTTCGAGAGGCCGCCGGAGGAGGGGGCCGTATCGGTGTAGCCGGCGGCCCGTTTGCGGCGCGTTGGGCCGCAGAAGTAGCCGGTGAAGATCCGATGATCATCGACGACGACCGGCAGTTTTTGACGTCGTTGGATGTGGACGTGCTCGGCAAAGAGGAACTCGTAGCCACGTTCCGGTGGTTGGGGATCGACACCCTCGGAGAGCTGGCTGCTCTGCCGAGACCGGCACTCCTGTCCCGTTTTGGAACGGCCGGGCTGCACGCCCACCGGTTGGCCAGCGGTGAGGATCGGCGCCCCGAGCCACGCGACCTTTCCACCGACGCCTCGGTAACAGAGCGCTTCGAAGAGCCGCTTGTTCTTCTCGGACAGGTCGGGTTCGCCGCCAGGGCCCTTTCCCATCGTTTGATGGAAGCGATGCTGGAGCAGGGAGTTGCACCGCACCGGGTCGAAGTGAGCGCGCGGGCGGCAGACGGCTCCGTGCGAACCCGGGTGTGGCGGAGTGCCGATCCATTCACGGAGGAAACCCTCACCGAACGCGTCTGGTGGCAGCTTCGTGCCTGGAACGAATCGGCGGCCATTCCCGGCGGGGTTACGCAACTGACGCTGTCGCCGGCGGACCTGTCGGGGGAAGGACGGCAGCTGACGTTGCTGGAAGATGTCTCGGCTCGCATTGAAGCGGAGCGGGCCGTCGCCCGCGTGCAGGCGCTGTTGGGGCCGGAGGCGGTCTTGGAGGGAAGGCGCCAGGGAGGTCGCGACGCCGGCGAGCAGGTGCGCTGGCATCGGTGGGGAGACGACCCTCCCGCTCCCGAACGGGATCCGGGTGCCCCCTGGCCGGGATCGACCCCCGGGCCTTCTCCTGCGCTGGTCCCGCCGGAACCGCGGTTGCTCGAAGTGGAGTGGGACGGTGGTATGCCGTCACGGGTTCGCATGCGGAGCCGCTGGGAACCGGTTCTGAACTGGGCCGGCCCCTGGCGAAAACTGGGTCGCTGGTGGCAGGGCGAGCCTCATGTCGACCGGTATCAGATGGTGACGTCGGTCGGGGCGTTGCTCTGCGAGCATCGCGGCGAGCAAACGTTTGTGATTGGGGTCTATGACTGAGAAAGGCGGTGGGGACGTACCCGCCTTCTTCCGCGAGCCGTGCCGTATCCAGAATCTCCGTCGGCATCACCCGCCAGGTTTCGACCGCAGCTCGACCAGGGTTTCCTCGATGGAGGACCGCACGGCATCGCACAGGCCGGGAGCGTCTTCTACCGTCAGCGTCTCCGTTGGTATCGGGCTGCCGATAGCGACGGTGATCGTGCCCCCCCGAATGATCCTGGCCCGTGGCAGCCAGGCCTCGTAGGAACCCACAATGGTCGTGGGCAGAACGGGCAGACCGGTCCGCACGGCGATGAAGAACGCTCCCTTCTTGAACGGAAGCATCTCTCCGGTGGTCGTGCGGGTTCCCTCCGGATAGACGATGATCGACTTGCCGTCGGCAATGGTGGCGGCCGTGTTCTCTTCGATCTCTTCGTAGATGGGTCTTCCCGCCGTTCGATCGACCGGGACCATGTGCAGCCTCTTCAGTGCCCATCCGAGGAGGGGCACGCCGAAGAGCTCCTTCTTGGCCAGGAACCGGATGGGAACCGGCAATGCCATGAAGTGCGCCATGATGTCGAACGTCGACTGGTGGTTCGAGGCCACCACGTAGGAGGCCGACGGATCGACGTTCTCAACTCCGATGACCTGCAGGCGGACGCCACCGGCCCACAGGATCGTGCGGGCCCAGGCGGACACCATCCGATCGATGAGGGGCGAGCTGGGCGCCAGCAGGCTGGTACCGACGACGGCGGTGGCCGCCAGTCCGGTCACGAGGAGACCGACCAGGTAGGTGAACGGGGTCCTGATGGCTGCGAGCATGGCGGTCAGCGTAGACGGCGACGATGTAGAGTGCCGGGTTCCCACGGATCGGTGGCCCATGCGGAAACTCAGCATGCGACAAGCCCGACGTATTGCCCTGGCGGCACAGGGTTTCGCCGAGCCGCGCCCGTCCGGGCGAATCGACATCCGGCACCTCCGGCGGGTCATGGAGCGGGTCGCGGTCGTGCAGCTCGACTCGGTCAACGTCCTCGAACGGTCACACTATCTCCCGGTCTTCGCCCGGCTCGGGCCCTATCCGCGCCGGCTGCTGGATGAAGCAACGCACGCCAGGCGGGAGTTGTTCGAGTACCTGTTTCACGCCGCTTCCTACAGCACTCCCGACATGCTTCCCCTGCTGCGGCCGCGGATGGAAGCCATCACGTCGTGGGGACGAGTCAATGAGGTCATGCGCGAGCATCCGGGGTATATCGAGCGGGTGTATGACGAGGTGGCAGAACGGGGCCCCTTGACGAGCGTCGATCTGGCTGATCCCGGCCGCCGGACCGGGCCCTGGTGGGGGATGGGGAAAGGATCGACTGCGCTCGAGTGGCTCTACGTCAAGGGAAGACTGGCGATCTCGCACCGGCCGGCATCCTTCGCCAAGGTCTACGATCTCGCCGAACGGGTCTATCCGCCTGGCTTTTTCGACACGCCGATGATGGATCACGAGACCTCAGTACGCCGGCGCACGCTGATCGCAGCCCGCGCCCATGGTGTTGGGACGGTCAAGGATCTGGCCGACTATTTCCGGATAAATACTACGGCCGTTCACCAGCAGGTGCAGCGGTTGGTCGCCGCCGGGTCTCTCCGTCAAGTAGAGGTAGAGGGTTGGCGGAAGCCCGCGTATCTCCATCCCGAGGCAGGCATGCCACGCCGGGTCCGGGCCAGGGCGTTGTTGTCACCGTTCGATTCCCTCATCTGGTACCGGGAGCGGACCGAGCGGCTCTTCGGGTTCCACTATCGGATCGAGATCTATGTACCGAAGCAGAAACGGCAATACGGCTACTACGTGCTGCCCTTCCTGCTTGGCGAGGATCTCGTCGCCCGGGTCGACCTGAAGGCAGACCGTCAGGCGGGTGTCCTCGCGGTGCAGTCGGCCCATCTCGAACCGGGCTTCGAGGGTGCGTCGGTGGCGGGTCCGCTGGCGGAAGAACTCGAGCTCATGGCTGCGTGGCTCGGCCTCGACGGTGTTGTCGTTCGCCCCAACGGCGATCTGGCCTCCCGTCTGGACGCCGCGTTCACCCGGCACCGTACCGCGTCGGCCGCGAACCGGAGTTCGTCGTGAGGAGGCTCTTCGCGCTTGTGGTCGTAGTGCTGATCGTCATCGTGGCGTTTGCTTTTCTGGCGCCGCAGGCACCGGATGGCATCTGGGTGAACGAAGCGGGCCAGAAGATCTCTGACGGATTGAGGGCCTTCTGGGGCAACCCGATCGCGCCGTGATCCTCAGGGGGCTTCGGCGGCCGGGTGGAAGGGCCGGCGGGCGATGACCACCAGGGGGAGGAGCGCTATGAGACCCCCGGTGACGGCAAGCGTGACGAAGCCGGCGGCTTCCAGCACGAATCCGCTGGCCAGGCTGGCGAACGCAGCTGCCATCCACACCAGGGAATCTGCCCCGCCTTGCAGGGCGGGGCGTGACGCTTGCGGTACGTCGCGGGTGAGGAGGGAGCTCCCGGCTACGAAACCGAAGTTCCAACCGAGGCCGAGCAGGAACAGGGCGACGGCCAGGTGTGTGCGGCCGTCCGTCGGAGCCAGTGCAGCAAGCAAGGTGGATCCGACCATGAGGCCGACCCCCGTCGCGATCACCCGGACCGGTCCGAACCTGTCGGTCAACCAGCCGGTCACCGGCGAGAACGCGAACATCCCCAGTGTGTGGGCGCTGATGACGAAGCCGACGGCGCCGAGACCAAGGCCGATGTGGCGTATATGGAGCGGGGTCATCGCCATGATCAGCACCATCACGAGCTGCCCGATGATCATGGCACTCAGCGCCACCTGGACCTGGGGGAGGCGAAGCAGGTGGTATCGCCCTTCCGATTGAGTCCGGGGAATTGCCGCGGCCTGGTTTCGAGTCCCTGCGGTACCCGTGCGAAGGAACAGGACATAGAGCACGGCGGCTGCGGCGAAGAAGGCTCCGGAGACCCCGTACGCCCCGGAGAGCTCCGGGAGCCCGGCGGCAACGGCTACCCGCCCGGAAGGCTTGAGCAGGCTGGGTCCGACCACCGACCCGATCGTTCCGGCCCAGACGATGAGGCCCACCACCCGGGCCCGATGGTGCACGTCGTAGAGATCGGCGGCGGCGTAACGGCTGAGCTGGGTGGCGCTGTGTCCCATGCCCAGGATGAACATGCCGGCCAGCAAGAGCGGGAACGAAGCCAGGACGGCCGCCGTCATGGCAACCGCTGCTCCCGTTGCCGCGGCCAGGTAGCCGATGCTCAAGCCGGCACGGCTTCCCGCCCGTCCGATCAACAGCGAAACGACCGTCGCCCCGAGGGCTGTACCGAAGGTGCCCACCGCTCCCGGAAGACCGCTCAACCGGGCCGAACCGGTGATCTGCTCGGCTACGAGGCCGGTGACGGTGACGGCTGCGATGAACCCGGTGTTGGCCACCGCAACTCCCGTGAAGAAAGCGGTGGTGGTGCTCCGTCTGGCCGACATCGCAGGCAGTGTACGAGTCGCCCGGGCACCGCGGGCGATCGGCCGCAGCCTCAGTCCTGGATCGCGGCTTCAATCGACGGGATCGCGGCGTCCGCCCAGATGCGGTGGCCTTCACCGTTGACATGGAGCAAATCGGCCGAGTAGATGCCCGAATCCTCGAAGGCGGCACCACACCGTTCTCGCATCGGGATCCGGACAACACCCGGATGACGCGCGGCCACACGGCTGTGGACATCATTGGCCCCGGCGCTGCGCCACCGCATGATCCGGGTCAAGACAAACGGCAGCCGGGGGATCGTTCCGAGGTCGCCGACACCGCTCAACAACACCGCCGGGGTGCAGGTCAACAGCGCCGTGGCGATCGATTCGAGGTTCCGTTCGAAGGTCTTCAGCGGGACTCCGTACAGCATGTCGTTGCTGCCGACCGCGACGATGGCGACGTCGGGCCTGGTCGCCAGGATGATCGGCACCTGATCGCGCCGGACGTCGGAGGCCCGGGAACCCCCAACGGCGACGCTGTCGATCGTCGTGTGGAAGCTCCTTCCGAAATGCGCGCCGATCCGCCGCACCCAGATCTGGTTCGGGTCTTCGAGTCCCGGCCCCGTACAGCTCGAATCGCCGAGTATGGCGATCCGGAGCGGCGGGAGGTCCGGCGTGCCGAATACTCCCGAGGCGTCGGTTCCTTCGAGCATGGGAAGATCGCGGAATCCCGTGTAGAGGACCTCACCGACCAAACCGAAGAGGGAAGCGGCTCCGATCCAGAGGCCTGTGTGCACGACGCGTTTCATCGCTTCCACGCTAGTGCCGTTCCCGGCTGATAAGTTCAGGGAAGGAGGTGTGGATGCGACTGGGGCTGAACGTCGGGTACTGGGGCGCCGGTATGCGAGGGAATACCGAGCTGGTTGAAGAGGCGGACCGGCTGGGATATCACTCCGTGTGGGCAGCCGAGGCCTACGGTGCCGATGTCGTTTCGGTACTGGCGTGGTTCGGGGCACGGACCGAACGCATCAAGCTGGGTTCGGGGATCATGCAGATGCCCGCCCGCACGCCCGCCATGACGGCCATGACGGCTGCGACGCTCGACGAGCTGTCCGGGGGCCGGTTCTTGCTCGGCTTAGGGTTGTCGGGTCCACAGGTCGTGGAAGGCTGGCACGGCGTCCCGTACGGCAAGCCACTGGGCAAAACCCGCGAGTACGTTTCGATCGTCCGGACGGCGCTGCATCGCACAGGGCCGCTGGTTCACGACGGTGAGCACTACCAGATACCGTACCGGGGCGAAGCCGCCACCGGGCTCGGCAAGCCGCTGAAGCTCATTCTGCATCCGGACAACCCCGGCCTGCCGATCTACCTCGCTTCGATTGGACCGAAGAACGTTCAACTCACCGCAGAAATCGCCGACGGGTGGCTTCCGGTGTTCTACTCGCCGGAGAAAGCAGCGGACGTCTTTGCCGAACACCTCGCGGCCGGGTTCGCCCGTTCCGGGGATCCCGGCAAAGCGGATCGATTTGACATCGCACCGTCGATTTCGGCCGTCGTCACCGACGACCTGGAGTCCGGCCGGAACATGGTCAAGCCGTTCATGGCGCTCTACATCGGGGGAATGGGCGCCCGGGGCAGGAACTTCTACTTCGACCTCGCTTGCCGGTACGGATATGAGCAGGCGGCTACCGAAATCCAGAACCTCTACCTCTCCGGGAGGAAAGAGGAGGCCATCGATTGCGTCCCGGACGAGTTGGTCGACGAAACCAACCTCGTCGGGCCGAGAGCGGCAATCCGGGACCGGCTCGCCGCCTGGCAGGAATCCGGCGTGACGACCTTGCTGATCTCGACCATGGACATCGATACGGTTCGCACGATGGCCGAACTGGTTCTTTGAGGGCTCATGGAAGTTGACTTCGGTCCCACTGCCGGCGACTTCCCGTCGTACCGGTTCTCTCGATCCGGGCGGTTCCGGAGTGCGGTCCCCCGGCGCGAGAGGACCGCGGCACGGTCGCCGCGGTCCTGGCTCGCTGTCGGAGGGTTCGTCTATTTGTCGCCGCCCGCGTAGCTGACGAACGCAAACGTCTTGGCGTGTCCTTCCGAGTCGGCGACCGTCACGGTGATCGGCTCGCCGTGCGTGGTGTTGGTGAAGAAGACCGTCAGGTCCCATCCGCCGCCGTCGCCGGCCACGGTGCTGCCCGAACCGTGCCCGTCCGTCGTCACCGTCACCGTTGTTCCCGGTGTTGCGGTACCGAAGTAGACGCTGTACGGCTCGGGTTCACTGCACGACTCGTACTTCTGGTTGGCCGTGAAGCCGACGGGCTTTGGATCGTAGGTGAACATGAAGTCCATGACCTTGCCGGTCGACGTGTGAAGGACGATCGGGAAGGTGGTCGGCCCTGCGAGGCCCTCGAAGTGCAGCTTGAGGTACCACTCGTAGCCCTCGGTCACCAGCCGGGCGTTGCCGTACTCCGAACCCAGTTCGATCACGGTTCCCGGTGCCGCCGTGCCGAAGAACTTCTCCCACGGTTCGCTGTTGGTCTTGTACTTCTGGTTGGCAGAGAAATCGACCGCCTGCGGCTTGTAGCGGAATGTGAATTCCATCCGCTGGCCGGTGGAAGTCTCGAGCACGATGGGGAAGCTGGTTGGTTCCGTCAAACCGTCGAAGTGGAGTTTTATGTACCACTCGCTGCCTTCGGTCACCAGCCGGGCGTTGCCGTATTTCGACATGAGCTCGATGACCGTGCCCGGAGCGGCGGTACCTGAGAACTTCTCCCACGGCTCGCCGTTCGTGCCATACTTCTGGTGAGCGGTGAATTCCTTCGACGATACATCTCGATAGACCGTCACCGTCGCCTTGGTCCTGTTGCCGGCCTCGTCCTTGGCCGTGAACGTGGTCACGTTCTTGCCTGCGCTCAGCACGAGGACGATGTGCCACTCGCCATTCTCGAAGACGTCGGCTTCCCATTCGCCTGCAAATACACGAGCGCCGGGCTCGGTCTTGCCTGTGTATTTCAGGGTCTTCTCGGTGAAGTGGGTGCCGTTGGAGGGACTGGTGATGGTGAGTTCAGGGGGAGTGGTGTCGGCCGGCTCTTCCGCCGGGGCTTCCTTGGGTTCCTCGGCAGGTTCCTCCGGCTTCTCCCGCTCCGCGATGACTTGCTCGTCTTTCACCGGGGGCTCTACGCGGACGTCGGCCTTGTCGGCGGGGACCTTCGCCGCATCCGGTGCCTCGGGGTCCGCAATCTTGGGGAGCAAGACGAGGCCCGAGGGTGGGGACTCTGATGCTTCCGCGAGTTCGGTGAGGCTCGGAGCGAATGCTCCTACCTGAGCCAGCGCGACTCCGGCGGCGAGCACCACAACGAAGCTGACGGTCAGGATGACGATCGAGCGGCCTTTCATGCTGTTCCTCCTACGATGACCACATAGAGTGGGTGAACTATCACTCTCAGTAGCTACTCGTTGCGAGGCCGCAGAAGGTTTACTCGAATCAGGTTCCGCCGGTGATTCCTAGCCGGCTCCAAAGAGCCCGATCAACTCCGCCCGGGCCAGAACGTGGCCTTGCATGGCCGCTTCGACGTCTGCCTTGATGGAGGTCGTGCCGAGAGCCAGGTCGGTGTCGAGGGCGTACAGCTTGAAGAAGTACCGGTGGGTTCCGATGGGTGGGCACGGTCCGCCGTACTCGGTGCGACCCCAGCTGTTGGTCCCCTGGACGGCTCCCGGGGGGATGGACCCGGCGGCAATCGCCGATGTTCCCGGGTCGATGTTCCAGACAATCCAGTGCTCCCAGACGACTCTGGGCGCCGCCGGATCCGGGGCGTCGGGGTCATCGACGATGAGCACGAGACTTCGGGTGCCTACCGGCACCCCGGAGATATCGAGGGGCGGGTTGATGTCGTCCCCGTTGCAGGTGTAGCGATCAGGGAGCGCAGTGTTGTGCGTGAAAACCGGGCTGGTGATCTGCATGGTTCCTCCCGGAGTGTTGGCCGATTCGGTGGAGGGGACGCCATCCGTGCTGCAAGCGCTCCCTGCGAGACACGCTGCCAGAAAAGCGAGGCGCACGAGCGTTCCAGACCACGTCATCATCCCTGCGGACAGACTATCGCGCTGCGTGCCTCCCGGGGGTTGCGTAGCATCGCGCCATGAAGCCGGACATCCACCCGCTCACGCCGGAACGCTGGCCGGATCTGGAGCAACTCTTCGGTCCTCGCGGCGCCTACGGCGGATGCTGGTGCATGTGGAACCGGCTCACCAACCGCGAGTTTGAACAGGCCTCCGGCGACCAGAAGCGGGAGATGTTGCGGCGCATCGTGGACGAGCGGGTGGCCGGTCTCCTGGCGTACGAAGCCGGCACGCCCGTCGGCTGGGTCTCGCTGGGACCACGGGAGGAATTCGGTCGAATCCAGCGATCCCGGGTCACCAGGCCCGTCGACGACACCCCCGTATGGTCGATCGTGTGCTTCGTGATCGACCGGAAGCATCGGGGGAGTGGAGTCGGCACCGCCCTGCTGGTGGCGGCGGTGGAGTATGCCCGGACGCAGGGGGCCGTCGCAGTTGAGGGCTACCCCGTCGAACCGCGCCGGGATCGCATGCCGGACATCTACGCCTGGATGGGGCTGGCTTCGATGTTCGAGGCGGCCGGATTCAGTGAAATAGCCCGGCGGAGCGACACGAGGCCGCTGTTTCGCAAAATGCTGCGTTGAGCCGCCGTGATCGCCGAGGTGCGAGCCGGCCCCGATCAGGACGGCGGGCGAGCGCTGCACCGCCGGCCAGGAGCACCAGGGACCACGGGAGCAATCCGGCCGGCGAAAGACCCGTCTCGGGCAGCGTCTCGGGCGCAGCCGCGAGAACGGAGGCGAACAGTGCAGGCTCCGCCCCCTGGGCGACCTGGAGGTAGGGGTACGGGTCGACCTCGACCCCGGCCTCGTCGTGGAGTTCGAAATGGAGATGCGATGGAGTGTCTTCGGCGTTGCCGCTGTCTCCCACGTACCCGATAACGGTGCCGCCGGCTACCCGCACGCCGACCTCGATACCTTCGGCCAGCCCGTAGCCGAGCCCGTCGTCCGTACCAGGGGTGTCGTTGTTGAGGTGAAGGTAGAGGCTGCTGCGGCCGTCGTCGTGGCGGATCTTTGCCACGCAACAGTCGGTGCCGATCCCATTGCGCACAAAACTGACGGTGCCGGTCGCGGCAGCGAGGACCGGAGTCAGCTTGTCGGCAAAGATATCGACGCCCTCGTGGGACCTGCCTCCGGGACGCGGAGCTCCAAAACCGGCCGAATAGGTGGCGATACCGTCCACCGGAAAGATGATGGCTGCGTCCAGAATTCGTTGCGGTGGCGGCGGCGGATCGGCTGCGACCGGCCGGTCTTCGCTGGTTGGGTCCGGTTGGACGGGATCCGGTTCGGGGGCGGGTGACGTTTCGCCGCGTTGGGGATCCGCCGGGCTCGGATCGGCCGACCAGTCGGCCGATCCGGCGGTCGCCGGCCATTCGCTCGTGCCGCTCTCAGCACGGGCGGCGGCCGGGGTGAGGACCAGGAGACCGAAGATGGCGGGAGCCACCAGGACGCGGCGGAGTGAGCTGACGAAATCGCCCCGGTTTGCCCCCCAGGCCACCGGCACCTCCGATCCCAACGGAAGAACAACCCCAACCAGCGGGTATCTCGCGCCCGCCTTCTCGGTTCACGCTATCAGCTTTTCCGGGGTCGGGTCCAGGCGCAGCACTTCCGTTGGCTGATCGAACATACGTTCGATAGGATGGAACGGGCATGACGAACCGATCCATGAGATACGCCGAGCTGCACTGTCACACCAACTTCAGCTTTCTCGATGGTGCTTCCCATCCTGAGGCTCTGGTCGAACAAGCCGTGCGGTTGGACTATTCGGCTCTCGCTGTTACCGATCATCACGGCTTCTACGGGCTCGTCAAATTCTGGCAGGCGGCCGGGCAGCGGGACTGCCGGCGGTGTATGGCGTGGAGATCGGCTTGCAGCGGGCCGCCGGTTGGAGTCATCAGTCGTCAGTCCTCAGTCGTCGGTGATCCCTGGATGGAGCAAGCCGGCGGACATGGAAGTACGAGACCGACAGACTCGGGGACGGACAACCGAAGTACGATTCCGAACGACCGCGGAGAGGGCGCCGGAAACGCATGCACGGTTCCAAACCGACTGCCTCGCCACCCACCGATCACGTCGTACTGCTGGCTCCATCACCGCAGGGATACGCGGCGCTCAGCCGTTTGGTTTCGCAGGCACAGTTCCGCGGCAAGAAGGACGCTCCTCGATACACGTGGTCGGATCTGGCAACAGCGGCCGGACAAGGGGAGCTGGTCGCGCTGACCGGCTGCTGGCAGGGAGCCGTGCCCGGAGCTGCCCAGCGTGGTGATCTGGATGAGGCTCTGCGCGCCGCAGCTCAGTTGCGGGACCTCTTCGGGCGACGCCTCCACCTCGAGCTGTGGCATCATCGCATGCCGGAGGACGATGTCCGCAACGATGTGATGTGGGAGGTCGGGCAGCGTCTGCAGCTCCCCGTGGTGGCCACCAACAACGTCCACTACGCCGACCCCCGGGACGCCGATCTCTCTGAGGTATTGGCAGCCATTGCGGGGCGGCGCAGCCTGGCGGAGACCGACGGGTACCGTCCCGCCACCAACGAGCGCTACCTCAAGTCTCACGATGAGATGTATCGCAGGTTCGTCCGCTATCCGGGCGCGGTGGAGCGTGCCGGAGATCTCGGTGAACGTCTGGCGTTCGATTTGCAGCTGGTCGCACCACAATTACCCGACTTTCCGATGCCCGGCCACTTCCGCGATGAGATGGCGTATCTTCGCCATCTCACGTTTGAAGGAGCCCGCGAGGTATACGCCGGCCGGTCCGGCGGGATCGACCCGCGGGCGGTCCGGCGGCTGGACCATGAGCTGGACGTCATCGAACGGCTCGGTTTCCCCGGGTATTTCCTCGTCGTGTGGGACATCGTCAACTTCGCCCGTTCTCAGGACATCTACTGCCAGATTCGTGGATCCGGAGCCGATTCGGCCGTCTGCCGGTGCCTCGGACTGACCAAGGTCGATCCCATCCGGCTGCAGCTCCCCTTCGAGCGGTTTCTGTCCGACGAGCGAGGGCGGCCACCCGACATCGATCTCGATCTCGAGGCCGATCGCCGGGAAGAGGTCATCCAGTACTGCTATCGCCGCTACGGGCGGGAGCGGGCTGCCATGGTGGCCAACGTCATTACGTACCGGGCCCGCTCGGTCCTTCGAGATGTCGGCAAGACCTTTGGGTTGACGCAGGCCCAGGTAGACGGGCTCTCCAAGTACGTCGACACGCGCGACCCGTCCCAACTCCGGCTCGAAGCGCCGCTTCCTGAGGGGATGACGGCCGACTTCATCTACGACGTTTGCCACCGGCTCGACGGGTTCCCTCGCCATCTCGGGATCCACTCCGGCGGGGTGGTGATCGCCGACCGGCCGCTCTGGCAGGTGGTCCCGCTCGAATGGGGCAGGATGGAGGGCCGGTCTGTTCTGCAGTGGGACAAGGACGATTGCGCAGCGATCGGCATCGTCAAGTTCGACCTGCTGGGTCTCGGCATGCTCAACGCTTTGCACCTGGCGGTCGACCTGATTCGTGAGGCGCACGGTGTTGAGATCGATCTAGCCACGATCGACCAGGAGCCGGCCATCTACGAGATGCTCACCACCTCCGACACCGTCGGCTTGTTCCAGGTGGAGTCACGGGCGCAGATGGCCACGCTGCCGAAGATGAAACCGAAGACGTTCTACGACCTGGCCGTCGAGGTTGCCTTGATCCGACCGGGGCCGATTCAGGGCCAGTCGGTCCATCCCTACCTGCGGCGCCGGAATGGGGAGGAACCGGTTCGCTTTCCCCATCCCTCCACCAAGCCGGTGCTGGCCAAGACACTGGGCGTGCCGATCTTCCAGGAACAGCTCATGGAGCTGGCCAGGATCTGTGCGGGATTCGACGGCGGTCAGTCGGATCGGCTCCGTCAGGCGATGACCCACAAGCGGTCTGCTGAAGCCATGGGCAAGCTGCAGGATGAGGTGTACCGGGGAATGGCCGGCAAAGGGATCATCGGGGCCGCCGCCGATGAGATATGGGAGAAGCTGCAGGGGTTCGCCTCGTTCGGGTTCCCGGAGAGCCATTCGGTGTCGTTCGCCTACATCGTGTACATGTCGGCCTGGCTGAAGTACCACTGGCCGACCGAGTTCCTCGCCGGGCTGCTCAATGCCTATCCGATGGGGTTCTACAGCCCCAACTCGCTCGTCCAGGATGCAGCTCGACACGGGGTGGTAGCGCTGCCGCCCGACGTCAACCGGTCGTTCCACGACTGCACCATCGAAGCACACGATGCGGCTCCCGATGATGTGGTGACCTACTACGAGAAGTCCTGGCGGCGGGGGAGGGGGGCTCTCGACGATCCGATCCGTCCGGCCGTAGCCATGCGGATGGGGTTGCGCTACGTCCGCAACCTGGGCGATGGCGAGATCACCCGGATCGAAGCAGCTCGCCAGATCGGCGGACCTTTCCGGTCTCCGCAAGACCTGGCCCAACGCACCGGGTTGCCGGTCGATGCGTTGGAGGCGCTGGCCGGGGCGGGCGCCCTCGAGTGTCTCGGGTTGTCCCGCCGGGCCGGGATGTGGGCTGCCGGGGCTCTGGCCGAGATCGATCCGCAACGTCTGCCGCTGGCGCCGGGCATTGAGGCTCCCACCTTGCCCGGGATGAACGCCCGGGATGAGCATCTTGCCGACCTGTGGGCAACCGGGATCTCCGTGTCTCACCCGGTCCAGTTCATCCGGCCGCGCCTGGATGAACTGCACTGCCTCCGCATTGCGGAGATGCTGGCGCTGCGTCGCAACGGGGTGCGCGCCAAGGTGGGGGGCATCGTCACCCACCGGCAACGGCCCGGTACCGCCAACGGTGTGATCTTCCTCAACCTGGAGGACGAAACCGGCCTTCTCAACGTGGTGGTGCTGCCCGATATCTGGCAGGCCAACCGGAAGGTAGCCCGGCGCCATCCCGGCCTGGTGCTGGATGGGGTGGTCGAGTATCGGGACGGGGTCACCAACTTCGTGGCCCGTGGGTTCTCGCCCTGGCCGGTCGAAGGTATCACGTCCCGGGACTTCCGCTAGGCCCATCGCTGCACCCAGTGGCGAGCCCGGTCCGGCCGGGAAGCGTCCGGTCGGGACTTTCTCCTCTATCCGAGCGATCGGGGCGGAGGGACAGTAGAGGTGCAGGCATCCTGCCGCACGTGTGTGCTCTGAAGGAGGTTTGTCGTGCAGACCGTCGATCCCCGGACCATCAGGCCCGATGTTGATGTGGGTCGGCCCAGAATCCCGGAAGCCCCGTCGCGACCCGTCCCGGTGCTGACGACCATCCTCTTCGTGGTGGCCGTCATCGCACTCGCCGTGGTTGTGGTGGTGTTGACGACAGGAGCTCCGACGGCGGAGATCCACGATTCGTGGATGAACTACCCGGCGTATCAGGCCGGCTACGAGATTCACGACTCATGGATGAACGCGACTCCGGCGGTGGAGATCCACGATTCCTGGATGAATACCCCGTAGACGATCCGGGCGCAGCGCACCTCCGCGCTGGAGGGAGTGCTGCGCCCGGGATCCCGGGAAGTGCTGCGAGCGTCCGCTAACCCTGCGGGCCGGCGGCGACCACCTCCGGCGCAGCCGTGTACTTCCCGAAGTTGTCGCGGAACATGCCGGCCAGCTTCCGGGCTTGCCGGTCGTACGCAGCCGGATCGCCCCACGTGTCGCGGGGGATGAGCAGCTCTTTCGGAACCCCTTCGATCTCGGTCGGTATCGCCAACCCGAAGACCGGGTCTTCGATGAACTCAGACTTATCCAGCTCTCCGGCGAGCGCGGCGTTGAGCATGGCCCGGGTGTGGGGGATGCGGATCCGGTAGCCGACTCCATGAGGGCCGCTCGTCCAGCCGGTGTTGATCATCCAGAGACCAGGGTTGAACTCATCGATCTTCTCGGCCAGCACCTTTGCGTAGTACGAAGGTGGAAGCGGAAGGAACGGAGCGCCGAAACACGGAGAGAATGTGGCAACGGGCTCGTTGACGCCCCGCTCCGTGCCGGCCAGCTTGGCCGTGTATCCCGACATGAAGTAGTACATCGCCTGCTCGCGGCTCAACCGGGCGATGGGAGGTAAAACCCCGAACGCGTCTGCCGAGAGGAACACGATGTTGTTCGGATGGCCCGCCACGCCCGTCTTGATGACGTTGGGCAGATGGACCAGCGGGTAGGAGCAACGGGTGTTCTCGGTATTCGAGGCATCCTCCCATTCGGGCTGGCGGCTCTCAGGGCTCACAACCACGTTCTCGAGGATGGTCTCGAACTGGTTCGCCGACTGATAGATCAGCGGTTCGTCTTCCGGGCTCAAGTTGATGACCTTGGCGTACGACCCGCCTTCGATGTTGAAGATCCCGTCGACGCCCCACCCGATCTCGTCGTCGCCGATCATTCCCCGGGTCGGATCGGTCGCCAGGGTGGTCTTCCCGGTACCCGACAATCCGAAGATGACGGCGGAATCGCCGTCCGGGCCGACGTTCGCCGACGCGTGCATGCTGAGGACACCGGCTTTCGGCAAGAGGTAGTTCATGACCGAGAACACCGACTTCTTCATTTCGCCCATGTACGTCGATCCGCCGATCAGCAGCACCTTGTGAACGAAGCTGATCATGATGAAGACTTCGCTGCGGGTTCCGTCGCGTTCCGGATCCGCCTTGAAGTGCGGGGCGTGCACGATGGTGAAGTCGGGCATGAAGGGTTCGATCTCGTCGTCGTGTTCATAGGTTCGGGGCAAGCGAAACATGTTGCGGCAGAAGTGGGCGTGCCACGGGGTTTCGGTGATGACGCGGACGGCCAGGCGATACTGCGGATCGGCGGCTGCGTAGACGTCCTGCACGTAGAGATCTTGCTGCGAGAGGTAATCCGCGACCCGGTCGTAGAGGGCTTCGTAGACCTCGGTCTCAATCG
Organism: uncultured Actinomycetota bacterium; assembly: GCA_963707435.1. Taxonomy (GTDB): domain Bacteria; phylum Actinomycetota; class Acidimicrobiia; order Spongiisociales; family UBA4744; genus UBA4744. The sequence continues at coordinate 221,784 of CAVPPF010000007.1, forward strand.
GATGGTTGACGTCGCCCCACCAGATGTCCTTCTCGGTGGTTTCCTCACGGACGACGAACTTGTCCTTGGGGCTGCGACCGGTATAGGGGACGGTCGACACAACGATGGGCCCCTGGTGGGCGATGACGCCTTCCCCCCGCCGGAGCGTGTGTTCGACCAGATGTGGCGTCGACAAATCCCAATACACGTCTTTGGTTGGGTTGATGCCGTGCGCGGACAAATCTTGCATGGTTACCCTCTCATGGTGGTCCGAAGGGAAAGCATACTGTCCGCTGCGGCGGGCATCGGCGGGGCTCGCAGGGCAGGCCCAAATCCGCCGATCGCCGACATCAGGCTGCCACCATGCGGGTTGTGATCGGCACGTTGAACGAAGGGTCTCTGCACGCGGCATTGAAGGCGTGGTACGCAACCCCCGGTGATCTCATCGAACACCCGGTCGATGGTTACGTCATCGATCTGGTTCGCGAGGGGTTGCTGATCGAGGTGCAGACGGGCGGTTTCGCCCCGCTGCGGACCAAGTTGGAGAACCTCATGTCGCGCCATCGGGTTCGGGTTGTTGCTCCGGTTCCCCAACTGCGGACGATTGTTCGGGTCACCGAAGAGGGTGAGGTGCTCGGGCGCCGCCGTTCACCGAAGAAGGGCCGCTACGAGGACATCTTCGCCAGATTGGTCAGCTTCCCGACGCTGATCGACAATCCGCGTTTCGAACTCGACGTGCTGCTCACGGCCGAAGACGAGGTGCGGGTGCACCGGCCGGGAGAGGCCCGGCGCCGAAAAGGCTGGGTGGTGCAGGGCCGGTCGCTGGTCGAAGTGACGGATCGCATGACGCTGCGATCGTCGACCGATCTGGCACAGTTCCTCCCGACGGACCTGCCGGATGCGTTCTCCACCGCGGACGTTGCCCATTCCGCCGCCATCCCGCGTCGTCTTGCCCAGCAGATGGCGTATTGCTTGCGCGCCGCCGGGGTGGTGGCGATCGCCGGCAAGGAAGGGAATTCGCTGCTCTACCGCCGCGGCGCGAAGAGCTAACCGCCTAGCTGCGCATCCGCCCACGTTGAGCACCACGGCCAGTGACCCCAGCCGTCACGGGCGACCAGCCAGGCGGTCACCGCTGTGTTGGCAGTCGCGTCGTAGATGCTCGCACCGGCCCAGCCGGCCGCCGCCGCTCGACCGTCCCAATAGGCCGCGGAATGCTGGTAGAGGCCGCCAAAAGGCCCGGCCGGGTTGTAGGCGGACGGGTCGTAGTTCGACTCACACCTGGCTACCAGGACCGCCTTGTCGACCCCTTCGGCGGGGAAGAAGATCGACGCCAGCGCTCGCATTCCGTCCTCACTGAGGGGGCTGCTCGAAGGGATCGTGGTCGTGGTTTCGGGTGGGGCGGTCGTGGTGGTGGTTGCAGGTGGGGTAGTCGTGGTGGTGGTTGCAGGTGGGGTAGTCGTGGTGGTGGTTGCAGGTGGGGCGGTCGTGGCTGCCTTTGGCGCAGTCGTCGTGGTGGGCGGCACGGTAGTAGTGGTCGTCATCGACAGCGGGCCCCGGCCATCATTGGCGAGGTCGGCAATCGTGAGCTCGAGGCGCCCCGGGTCGACTGCTGCGGTCGCGGCGTCCCCGGGCAGGCCGGGTGCCTGCAGCTGGTTCGCAAAGACGAAAGCCGTTACGCGCCCGGTGGTTGCGCCGGCGCCTGCCGCCAGGACGAGCGGGTCCGGCGATTCGGAAGGAAGCGACTCCGGGCGCGGCCGTTCCGCACCGTTGGTTGAGAACGTTGCGAAACCGACGAACGTCAGGAGAATGATGAGGGTCCCCAGTCCGACCAGGGCAGACCGCACACTGCGCATGAAGGTTACTCCGCCTTCGTTTCCGCCCCGACCCAGCACCGGTGGCGTTCCAACAGGCTAACGGTCTTGGCGACTCAGCCCAAGCCGGATCCTGGAAAACAATGGGAAGCACCCGGGCTCAAACAGGATCGAGCGAGAAGACCCGGATCGCTCGCTCGGTTTCATCTTCATAGGCCTGCCACCCATCGAAGAGTGCGTTCAACTCAGGCCAGACGGTCCGCTTCTCATCCGGCGTCAAGAGGCGTGCCCGCACCGTCCAGGAACCTTCCGGCGTCTGGACGTGGCCGTCAGGGTTCCGCAGCAAATTGGCCGACCATCCGGGATGATTCGCCCGGCCGTAGTTTGAGGCGACCACGAGAAAGCTCTCGCCGCGCGCCAGGAAGAAGAGGGGGACGGTGTGCCGCTTCCCGGTCCGGTGGCCCGTCGTGCTGAGCAACAAAGTCGGGTATGCCCTCGATCCCAACGAAATGAGACCCCCGCCGGTAGCTGCGAACAGCACCCGGTCGAGCCGGCTCACGAGCTTTGGTCCCAGCCAATTTCGCGCGAACGAGGTTGATGCCGCGTGGGTGAACCAGCGGCGATAGTGGTCGACGAAGCGCATAGGGCCTCCAGGGCGCCGACAGCATTCCTTCGGCTCGAAGGCCGGGCGGCGTTAGAATATCGCCGATGAAGGGCGACATCATCCTCGTCGGAGAGGAACACCGGAGGGCCGCCGACCTCATCATCGGGAAACTGTTCGACGAAATCGCACGCACCGGCCGCCGGTACACGATAACCGTGGCCGGAGAGTCCGGAAGCGGCAAGTCGGAGACTGCCCGGGCGCTCCACGACGTACTCGCCGAAGGGGGCGTCAAAGCTGTGGTCCTCCAACAGGACGACTACTACGTGCTTCCTCCCCGATCGAACGATGCGGCGCGTCGGGCCAACTTCTGCTGGGTGGGCACCTCCGAAGTCCGTATCGATCTGCTCGACGCGCACCTGGCGGCGGCTCGTGAAGGTGGGGAAGCGCTCGTGAAGCCGCTGGTCATCTACGCGGAGAACCTCATCACCGAAGAGACGATCTCATTGGATGGCATCGACGTGGTGATTGCTGAGGGCGTGTACACATCACTCTGCGCCAACGTCGACCGCCGCGTGTTCATTGCCCGGAACCGGCTGGAGACCATGGAGCATCGTATGAAGCGGGGCAGGGAGGAATTCGACTCCTTCATCGAGGAGGTGCTCAAGGCAGAGCACGAGATCATCTCTCTCCACCGCCCGCTCGCCGATGTAGTCATCACCCGCGAATACGACGTCGAGTTTGTAACGGTGTGACGGCGCACGGCCTGCCGGGCGAATCCGATTTCTGCGCCGGACGGCGGTCGTTCCTCGCCGGACTCAGACCCCAGGATGCGATTGCTCTGCCACTCGAGACGGTCCTGGCGCTCCTGCGGCGCCGGGTCGGCGCCGCAGTCGACGTTGCCCTGTCGGAAGAGGCCGTCGACGTTGAGCTGCCGCTCGCCGAGCTGCCGGTCGAAGTGCTTTCCCCGCGGGCGGATCAAGCCGACGGAACGTGGCTGCAGAGAACCAACATGGTGGGTATCAACGTTCGCACGGTCGGCGACTACGCCGGCGTCGTGAAGTACGCCCTCACGCTCCCCGCCTCATTCGATTCGATCCACTTGCTGCCGATCTGGGAGCCCGGTGTCGTTGAGAGCCTATACGGCATTGCAGGATGGAACCTCAACCGCAGTTTCTTCTCGGAAGAGCTGCTGCGGCTTGGACCCCATATCAACACGATCGAGCGGCAGCTGCGAGCCATGTCCAACCTGTTGCACGTCATGGGCAAGACGGTGGGGATGGACGTGATCCCTCACACCGATCGGTTCTCAGAGGCCACCGTCGGCACTCCTGACCTGTTCGAGTGGATGAGGGTGGTTGATCGGGAGATCGTCGACCATTCGGAATCGCTGCACGAGACCGTTGAGCAGGAAGTCTTCACATGGTTGCGTCACGCGGGCACGGCCTCGCCTCTGCTTCCGGTTCCGCCGGATCCGGCCGGCCTGTTCGGCGGCTCGGAAGAGGAACGCCTGGCCGTTCTGTTCGGTGACCCGTCCGATCTCATCGGACGGATCAATCGTCGGGTCGACCTGATCACACACCTCAAGCGCCGGGGTCTGGAGCCGGTCCCGGCCACGATGGGAGTGCCCTTTCGGGGCATCATGGTCGACCCCGAAGCTACGCACGTCGTCACCGACCGCTACGGGTTGGAGTGGCCCGACTACGTCATCACCCGTCCGGAAGGCATGTCGCGCGTCTTTTCGCCGCTGGCCCGGTTCAAGCTCTACGGCCGACTCGACGACAACGCCAACTGGGAGATCGACTTCGCCCGACCTCGTTCCCATGTGTGGGAGTACGTCTGCCGCCACTTCGCCCGCACTCAGCACATCGGCAACTTCGATTTCATGCGGGGCGATATGTCCCATGTGCAGATGCGGACGGACGGCGTGCCGCCGGTGATCGGCGAGTACTACGACATCCTCGGGGCGGTCAAATCCCACATCCAACGGGGGGCGGCCGCACCCTGGTTCGGCTACTTCGCGGAGTCGTTCCTGCCGCCGCGCGATACGTTCCAGTTTGGGGAGGAACTGGACCACCTCGAAGCCTCGCAAGCCGACGCGACCCTGGGCGATCTGCAATCGACCGAGGTGGGCAGCCCTGAGTTCCTGGGCCGGTTCCGTCGGTACCTCGACTATCTGGCGACCCGGCGTACCGCCCCGGCCTTCACCGTCATGACCGCCGACAAGGACGATCCCCGTTTTGACGGGCTGTATCGAGCGGGCAACGAGGCCCGGCTCTTCACCGCGGTGTTCCTGCCCGATATGCCGTCGTATACGGGTCTTGGGTTCGAAGTCCGGGACGTTCACGACGGGCCGGTCGAAAACGAGCGCTACACCAAGCTCTTCGTCTTCCGGGAGCGGGGTGAATCCAATGTCTACCCGTCGAAGGCCCGCCACGGCGACAGCTTTGTGTGGGGAGAGAACCAGCTGCTCTTTGATCGACTGACCGAGCTCAGGTCCTACGCCGACGACGTCCTCCCGGTCATGGCAGGCGCGGCAACTCGCTGGCTGCTGCCCCCCGATGCGAGCACCCAGCGCGGAACCGCGGCGTGGACCCAGCAGGGCGCCGCTCGCTACGTGTTTGTCGTGAACTACGACCTGGAGAAAGACTCCGGGTACTTCGGCATCCCGGCCCTTGCATCAGGTGAGATGCTGACGGCGGAGTTTTCTACGGTCGGACACATCCCGGCGATCGATCACCGGATTGAAAGCAATGGCGTCTTCCACCGGTTGGAGAACCTCGCTCCCGGCGAAGCCCGGGCATACCGCGTCGATCGGTAGCAGCCGGCGGGGCCGCCGGCCGGCCGCGGACGGTCGATCACGCGGCTCGGATATCATTCGCCGGGCCGACTACGAAAGGGACGACCGTGGCAATGAGTGCCAAGCTTCAAGACAAGTACAACGATCAGATCACCCTCGAGTTCGCGTCGTCGTATGCGTACCTGCAGATGGCGGCCTTCTTCGACGACGCGAACCTTCCCGGCTTTGCCAACTGGATGCGCCAGCAGGCTGAGGAAGAACGGGTCCATGCCATGAAGTTCTTCGATTTTGTGCTCGACCGGGGCAACCAGGTCGAACTGCGCACCATCGCAGCTCCCTCCGCCGACTACACGTCGCCCCTGTCGGTGTTCGAAGCCTCCCTGGCTCACGAGCGCACCGTGACCCGCTCAATCCACGACCTGTACGGGGAGGCCACCGATGAGAAGGACTACGAGAGCCTTCCGCTGCTCCACTGGTTCATCAACGAGCAGGTTGAGGAAGAAGCAACCGTGTCGGAATTGATCGAGCAGATTGCCATGGCCGGGGAGAACGGCGCGGCCCTCCTGCTGCTCGACCGGGAGCTGGGCACCCGGGTGCCCGGTGCGGAGTAGCGCGCCGCGGTTCAGGCCACCGACCAGGCGAGGAGTACCTGGCCGAGGTAGTACAGCGGGAGTCCCCAGAACCGGTTGAGTGGCCCGGGTGCCACGAAGCGATTGCGGGCGACGGCGAGATCGGACAGGTAGAAGGCAACGGCGCCGGTCAGGATCAGCGGGGTGGAGCCCGAGGCGGTAGCTCCGACGGCGGCGGCCACCATGGACGAGATGATCACCACATACGTAAGGACGGGGCCGGTCATCGCCGAAGGGAGGTGCGGGCGGAGCCATCGCCAGATGACAACGGCGGCTCCGGCAGCCACGGCCGCAGCCAGCACCATAGGCACAACGGAGATCCCTTCGATGAGGAAGGCAGCTGCGTAGATGATGTGCCCGATCAGGAATACCGCCAGTCCGGTGATGAACCAGCTGCGGGCCGTTCCGAGCAAGGCAACATCGCCGGCGAACCCGAAGCCCAAACCGATAAGAATCAGCCAGCCGTACGGGGATCCGGTTGCTCCCAGCGTCAAAGCGAGTCCGATGAAGCCCGCAGACGCGACGGGTTTCGCCACGAACCGCAGCGGGATGCCGCGGTGTTCACCGAAGAGCGTGGCAGCGAGGCCGGCGGCGGTCACCCCAACGAAGAACCACTCCACGATCAAGATCCGGCGAGGTGTTCGACGGTCCGTTGTGCGATCGCATTCCATTCCGCGGAGTCCTGATCGATCAGGACGAAGTGGTCGGCGTTATCGAATTCCAGGTACTCGACCGAATCGCCCGCTTCCCGGGCCCGGGCAACGTACGTTCGGCTGTATTCGACCGGGACCCGGTCGTCCGCCGTCCCGTGGGCGACCAGCACCGGCACGCCGACGGGCAGCGAGTCTGAAGGTGACTGCTCCGACGGTGGACGGCCGCCGAAGAACTCCTCGACGGCGCCATCCCCGAGGTCGTCGTCGACTGCCTGGTTGAGATCGACGACGCCGGCGAGAGAAAGGGCCAATCCGGGCGAGACCGCCGGGGCGGCCCACGGCGAGTCCGCGGGCAGTCGGGCCCGTCCGGCCGCCCACAGGGCCAGTTGAGATCCGGCTGAGTGGCCCACGACCGCCACCCGGGCCAAGTCAACGGGGAATTCTGCGGCCAGGCCGGCAAGGTGATCGACCGCAGCGGCGATGTCCGAGAGAGCATGCTGCCACTCGAGGGGTCCGCGCCGGTATTCGACGTTCCAGGTCGCAACACCCCGATCTGCCAGGTCGACCGCCGGTCCGTCCATGAGATCTCGGCTCCACGGCCGCCGCCAGAAGCCGCCGTGGATGAGGATCACCGTTGGGTGCGGTCCGGGCCCCGGAGGAAGCCGGAGGTCTCCAATCTGATCGACCGCCGATCCGTAGGGAAGGGAGATCGGCGGATTCCCGATCCTGAGCACCAGATGGCGGAGGGCGTCGCGGTATCCGTTGATGCCTCGCCCGAAGATCGTGGCGACGCAGGCGGGGGCAATGACCGAATGGCTCCGCCAGGCTTCCCGCCGGGTGATATCGGAGATGTGCACTTCGACCGCAGGCAGTTCTACGGACTCGAGAGCGTCGAGGATCGCATACGAGTAGTGGGTGAAAGCGCCGGGGTTGATGACGATGGCATCCGCGTCGTGTCTTGCCTCGTGGAGCCGATCGATGATGGCTCCTTCGTGATTCGACTGGAATGTTGCCACCGACACCCCCAGGTCGGCGCCCCAGGAACGACAGGCGGCATCGAGGTCGGAAAGCGTCGTGGTCCCGTAGATGTCTGGTTGGCGGGAACCGAGCAGGTTGAGGTTCGGTCCGTTGACGACCAGGAGGCGCAGGGGTGATTGCATCTCCTCAGGCTATCGAGCCGGCCCGGATCGTCCCAACGATCTCAGGGGCGGGGTCAATCCGGACTGCTCAGGTAAACCTTCCCGGTCGCCGATACGAGTAACTAGGCGAGATGGCTGGGAAAGCCCGAAGGGCCTCTTGGAGAACTGGATGCAAGGAGCAGAACGAGGGATCGTCACGCTTCCTGAGCGTTTCGAGACCTTCTACCAGCGCGAGTTCAGGTCCGTCGTCGGTCTGGCCTACGCCCTCTCCGGCAGTCGCTGGGCCGCCGAGGACCTTGCCCAGGAGGCGTTTATTGCAGCCCACCGAGCATGGGATCGCATCGGCGAATATGACTCGCCGGGAGCGTGGGTCAGGAGGGTGGTAGCCAACATGGCAGTGTCGCTCTACCGCAAGAGGGCGTCGGAAGCCCGGGCGATAGCCCGAATCGCCGTACGGCGGCAAGAGGCATTGCCGGCGCTCGAGGTGGAAGACGATGAGTTCTGGGCGGCGGTTCGGGCCCTCCCGAAACGCCAGGCTCAAGCGATTGCACTCCACTATCTCGAAGATCGACCGGTGGCCGAAGTTGCCGACATCCTCGACTGCTCACCGTCCACGGCCAAGGTGCATCTCCACAAAGGCCGGATGCGACTGGCCGAACGGCTCGGTACCCGGCCGGGGGACGAATCATGAATCTCGACGATCGCGCCCGTCGCGCCGCAGACAACCTCAAGCAGAAGGTCAACGAGGCCCCGCTCATGCTCATGGAACGGGGAGTTCCTGCCGTCCGTGTTCCCGGCCGTCAATCGCGGCTGCTCTCGTTTGCCGGCGCCTTTGCGGCGGTTGTGCTTGTCGTAGGACTGACCCTCGTTCAAGTTGATCTCTTCTCGCCCCAACGTGAGACGTCGACGACCGGTGACACATTCCCGGTCAATACGGTGACGACCGCAGCAACGTCGACCACAGAGGCGCCGACCACAACTGCGGCTACCACGCCGGTGACGGCACCGCCCGCCGCGACCTCAACCACGGTCGCCGTGGACGACACACCACCCCCGCTGGAAATCACGTACCCGGAGAACGGCGCCCGGGTGGCTACGGAGTCGCTGCGGTTTGAGGGTACGACCGAACCGGGAGCGGTCGTGTCCGCAGGCCCGTATCAAGCCGATGTCGATGAAGCAGGCCGGTGGTCGATCGTGTTGCTGCTGAACGCCGGCGGCAATCTGGCGTCCTTCACGGCGACCGATCAGGCCGGAAACACGGCAGCGGCGTCTGTCTCGGTGACCTTCGAAGTCCCCGACCCTCCCGAGAAAGAACCCCCGCTCGTTGAGTTCTCCGCGGTTCAGAAGTACGGATCGTGCTCGGAGAGCCCTCCATTCGACGAGTTCTACGGGATGGCCAAACCCGGCACCAAGGTGTTCATTACGTCTTCCTTCGGGTCGGGTTCGACCACTGCCGCCGGAAACGGCGAATGGTATGTGAAGGTGTTCTTCGAGACGGCCCCCTACGGCGAAGCATTCGAAGTGAAAGCCAGGGACGACTTCGGCAACAAAGTCATCTTTGAGTTCACGAGTTTCGTCGAGAAGTGAACTCGGCGTGCGGCGACAGATGGCCGGCTTCGAGGGTCCCCGCTACCTGGAGCGTCGACTCGTCGATGGTTCCTTCCTCGAGTCCAAAGCGCTGGTCGAACGCTGAGGCAACGGCTGCCAGGACATCCTGCCGGCTGAGGCCGGGTACGGCTCCCGCCAGATCGCCCGAGGTGGTTGGATCCCAGGTGAGTTCAAGGGCCTCGTAGACGGGAATCAGCACCTCCGCGATGCGATCCCCGCCTTCAACGACGATCACGCCGCCGACGTGGGCTGCCCGGCCGATGATGCGCTGCCCGGCACCCATGACCTTGTGTCGGCCCGACACGTTGATGCTGTAGGCACCGGGACAATACTCGCCCGGCACCTCACCGATCCGGGCGTCGGCTCCCAGCGCCCCGAAGGCAGCCAGCAAGGTGGAAGCGAGGGCCTCGAAGCGCGGTTTGATCGTTTCGCGCGGGTTCGGGGACGGAATCGTCCAGGCAAAAGCAATCGTGCCGGAGTGGAATACCGCAGCCCGTCCACCGGCGAGTCGTTCGATCGCTTCGTAGTCCGCCGACCGGCTCGCGGCGACGGCCTGTGGATATCCACGGCTGACGACGTCCTGGCGTCCGTAGGCAACGATCCGCCCCGGTTGGTGAAGCCGGAGGCTCTCCCCGATCTCACCGGCCGCAGCCCGGCGGAGGAGCGCGTGTGACACCGCTGTATCGAAAGCGGGTCGTTCGGTGAACTGCTCGGTGAGCAGGCGGATGGCCATGGCGACAGTATGTCAAACCGGGGGCGGGGCCTGTCGGCATGCGATATGTTGGAACTAAAGCATGGCCGGCGGCGTCTCAATGATGGAAGGCCGTTGGAAGTGTGCGGGAAGGGGTGTGGGTTGGCTGCATCTCGGTTGAAGTTCGTGGTCGGGCCAGTTCTCGCCGCGTCGCTGCTGGCGGGTTGTGGGTCCGACGCGCCGCTCGCCGGAATGGGCCACATGACCGAGCGCTGGATCGAAGCAGCACTCGATCCGACGGTGGCTACGACGACCACCCGGGTTGTTGCGGTACCCAGCGGGCTGCTTGCGGCAAGCACGGCAAAGACGGTCGCGTGGGTCAATGATGATCTGGGCGACCTGTCTCCTGCAGCGCCGGCCACGCCGGAGGAAGTCATCAACGCTGTATGGTCCCGCAGCAACCGGCAGGACCGATTTGTGCAGGCCAGCCGTTCGGAGATCGCGGCCGCGTTGCCCGCCGTCGAAGTCCCGGAGCTCGTCCCTGAGAACGTGGCCTTTGTGACCAGCCAGCTGGTGTTCGACCCGAGCACGGGCCTGCTGGCGCCCAACACCGTTGCCGCGTTCGGATTCTGGTCCGACAAGCCGTACACCAAGAGCAGAAGCGTCTCGCAGCTGGCCGTCCTGATGGTGGCCGTCGACGAACCAACCCCCGAGCCGGTGGTTCCCGACACCATCGGCGTACCGGAACCCCCGCCGGTCGATGACCGCTGCGAGGAGCTGGCGGATGGCACGGTGGAAGCCTGCGCGCAGGTGACGCTGGAGGACGGCTGTCCGGCCTGGTCGCTCGATGTGACTGATGGGTGGAGGCTCGTGTGGTCGGAGGGCGGCTACACCTACGACCTCTTCGTGCGCAACGCGGACACCGCAGATCTGGCGGCGCAGATGGCTGGGTCCTGCGAGAACCTCGAACCGGTGGAGTCGGTGCTGGCCGGGCCGAACGAGACGGTCGGTGCACCTGCGGGGAACGCCGGCGAGTCTCCGGCAGCGGCAGGCGGCTCCTGAGATTCGCGCCCGCCGGCGATAGGCTGGGTGGTCGCTCGGTAAGGAAGACGTATCTTTCACGGTGGGAACTGGTTCGCGTACCTGCGTTATGACGAGGAGCAGGATCGACCACATGTCGACCGCGCCCTCCTCGCCAGAGTCCTTGCCTACGGCCGGCCTTACCGCCGCGACCTCGTCGTAGTCCTCATCACGATTCTGATCATCTCTCTCTTGACGCTGGTCCCGCCGCTGCTGATGCGGGAACTGATCGACCGGGCCATCCCCGAGAAGAACATCCGCTTGCTGACCTTCCTGGGTCTCGGCATGGTGGCGGTCCCGATCGTCAATACCGTCGTCGGCACTCTCCAGCGGTGGATGTCGGCTCGAGCCGGAGAAGGAATCATCTTCGACCTCCGCCGGCAGCTCTACCGGCACTTGCAGGGGATGTCGCTCCGGTTCTTCACATCGACCCGTACCGGCGAGCTCGTATCACGTCTGAACAACGATGTGGTCGGCGCCCAAAACGCGATCACCGGAACGTTCATCACGATCGCCTCGAACATCGTCACCGTCACTGCCATCCTCATCATCATGGTACGAACCGAATGGCGCCTCACCCTGCTGGCGGTGGCAGCCCTTCCGCTCTTCATCTATCCCGCACGACGGGTCGGGAAGATCCTCCGGAGAGTCTCCCAACAGCAAATGGAACACAACGCAAACATGTCCTCCATCCTCACGGAAACGTTCAATGTGAGTGGAGCGCTCCTGGTCAAGCTGTTCAATCGCGCCGAGGACGAGACGCACAAATTCACCAACGAAGCAGCTCTGGTGCGCGACCTCGGGGTGCGCAGAGCCGTGATCGGCCGCTGGTTCTTTGCAGCGCTGGGGGTCGTCAGCGCCCTCGGCACCGCAGCGGTGTTCTGGGTAGGCGGGGTGCTCGTCATCAACGGTTCGTTCACCGTGGGCACCATCGTGATGTTCTCGACACTGCTGGCCCAGCTGTACTCGCCGCTCACCGCACTCTCCAACGCCCGCGTCGAGTTTGCCACCTCCATGGTCTCGTTTGAACGGGTCTTCGAGGTGCTTGATCTCCCGCACGACATCGACGAGCGAGATGGAGCCACCCATCTCGCCGATATCTCGGGCGAGGTGCGTTTTGAGAAGGTCTCGTTCAAGTACGTTACTGATGGGGCGCTGCCCGGGCTGACCGAGGTGAAACGGATGCATTGGGGCCGGGCCGTGGAGCAGCCCGGTCTCGACACGACCCAGGTCTCGACCCGGGAGTGGGCTCTTGAGGACGTCTCGTTCACGATCCGGCCGGGCCAGCTCGCTGCACTGGTAGGTCCCAGCGGGGCCGGGAAGACCACCATCAGCTATCTCCTTCCCCGCCTCTACGACGTCAACGAAGGCGCAGTGCGGATCGACGGTTACGACGTGAGGGACCTCACGCTGGGCACGCTGGGGAATGGGATCGGGGTCGTCACGCAGGAGTCCTACCTCTTTCACGACACGATGGGGGCCAATCTGCGGTACGCCAAGCCGGAGGCGACGGCGGCCGAGATAGAGCAAGCTTGCCGTGACGCCAACATCGACGAGCTCATCGCTTCGCTGCCGGACGGCTACGAGACCATGGTGGGGGAGCGCGGGTACCGCCTATCCGGAGGTGAGAAGCAGCGGCTGGCGATCGCCCGGGTCATCCTCAAGGACCCCCGCATTCTGATCCTCGACGAAGCAACTTCCCATCTCGATTCCCATTCTGAAGCTCTGATTCAGGAGGCCCTGGAGCGAGTCATGAGGGGGCGAACGTCATTGGTGATCGCCCATCGACTATCCACCATTCTGGCGGCCGACGTGATCCTCGTGCTCGACCAGGGCCGTCTGGTCGAGTCGGGCACCCACGCGGAGCTGCTCGAGCGAGGCGGGCTCTACGCAAGTCTCTACGAGACTCAGTTTCGGAACCAACCGGTGGAGGTCTGATGGTCGACTTTCAAGTACTCGTGTCCGGGTATGTTGGCGACCGGGTGGCATCGACCGTGTCGGTCGCCGTCGACGGCGAACAGGTGGTCGTGGTCGACCCGGGCATGGTCGTCGATCAGTCTGCGATTCTCGATCCGCTGGCCGCCCTCGGCATTGCCCCCGGCGACGTGACGGACGTCATCTTCTCTCATCACCACCCGGACCACACGGTCAATGCTGCACTGTTCCCCGCTGCCCGGTTCCACGACCACTGGGCCATCTATCGCGGGGATGTCTGGAACTCACGTCCGGCGGAGGGGTTTGCCGTATCCCCGCACGTTCGATTGATCGAGACTCCGGGACACACTCCGCAGGACATCACGACCTTGATCGAGACGGAAGACGGCGTGGTGGCCTGCACGCACCTGTGGTGGAATGCCGCCGGTCCCGCCGAAGACCCGTTGGCTTCCGATGCCGACGCTTTGCACGCAGGTCGGCGCCGGGTGCTCGAGGTCGCGACCGTCGTCGTGCCGGGACACGGCAGGGCTTTTCGACCGGACGAGAATACTCCGCGCTGAGCTACCAGCCTGAGGGAACCTCGAGACGATCCATCAGCATTTCGATCGCCCGCGACCGCTGCATGACGTAGAGGTGAACGGCGGGTACCCCGGCTGCCATGAGTTCGGTCGCCTGTTGCAGCGTCCAGTCGACGCCGGCCGCCGTCACCTCCCCGTCCTCGGCCCGTTCGACGGCCTCGGTGAGACCCGGGGGGATCTCGCAGTGGAAGGTGCTGGGGATCGATGTCAGCTGTCTCCGGGTGGTCAGGATCTTGAGTCCCGGGATGATCGGGACCTCGATGCCCTGGTTGCGGCACTGCTCGACGAACGAGAAATAGTGACGGTTGTCGAAGAACATCTGGGTCACGATGTACTCGGCGCCCGCTTCGACCTTTCGCTTGACCCAGGCGATGTCGGAAGCCAGGTTGGGAGCCTCGAAGTGTTTCTCCGGATAGCCTGCCGCCCCGATGCAGAAGTCGGTCGGGTATGCGTCGAGCAGTTCCTCCAGATAAACACCTTTGTTCATGTCCTGGATCTGCGCGATCAGGTCGGTGGCATGATCGTGACGGGTGCGGCCATGCTCGAGCGGCTTCCTGTACCCGTTGCCGTCTCCCCGAATGGCGAGGACGTTGTCGATGCCCAGGTAGTGGAGTTCGATGAGGAAATCCTCGGTCTCCTGCGTGGTGAACCCCTCGACGAGGAGGTGGGGTACTGCGTCGATCTCGAACTTCTTCTGAATCAGTGCGCAGACGCCGAGTGTGCCCGGCCGTTTGCGTTTGATCCGCTTCTGGTAACCCCCCGGGGTCTCGTCGTACACCACCTCGGCAGCATGGCTGGTGATGTCGATGAACGGTGGCCGGTATTTGGCGAGTGTCTCAATGAGCCGGAGCAGGCTGGCAAGGTCGCCCCCGCGCAAGGGAGGGATGATCTCAAAACTGACCAGCGGCCGCTTCGCTTCCTGCAGATGGTCGATGACCTTCATGATGCTGTCCGTGTCACGAGCGCCATTGTGCCTGAAACTTCCGATTTGTCGAGCAGCGCGGGTCTCCAGGTGCACGACTGCACGGGCGTTTCGACCGACGGATCAGGCTTCCCGGGTCAAGTTGTCCATGAGGAGCGGTGTGGTCGGCACCAGGAGGAGGTGCTCCCCGTCATGGGTGAGCCAGAGATTGTCGTCAACCTCGAGCCAAACGTGAGCCGGGAAGGCGGTCAGATTCTTGCGGGCCGTGCGGTTGGGTGCCCGGTACATGAGCACTTCCGGGCCCGGAGCGTGCACGGCCGGGAATCTTCCGATCAGAAGGTACATGCCAAAGAGTGCGGCGAGGCCTTCGGACGCGTCGAGCGGGCGGGTTGGACCTGCCCAATCGACAAGGCCACAGTCCTCACATGCCACCACACTGACCTTCGCTACCTGAACAGAGCGGTGCTCGCAGTTCGCGGTCGTCTTCGCCATGTGACCAGTGTGACGGGGAGGTGTGACAGAAACAGCCGGGAGTCCGGGCGGGATGTGCCGGTAGGGTTTGCATGGCAGACGACCGGGACGGAGTCATGACATGATCGGCGTCAGCGGGGCCACGACGAGATCAGGCCCCGACGGGACCCATGCGCAGCGGAGCGGATCGCGCGCGTTGGCCCTGGCGTTGGCAGCCGGCGGGATGGTGCTGGCCGGATGCGCCGGTTCTGCGAGTACCAGCAGCGTGGCGCTCCCGCCGAGTACCACGGTTGCCGCAGACGATTCCACGGCGTGTGCCGATGTTGTCGACGTCGCCATCACGCCGGAGGACTCCGGCACGTACCGCTTCGATGTCACGGTACGTTCGGCGGATACCGGTCCGGAGAAGTATGCGGATCTTTGGGAGGTTCGAGCCCCCGACGGCAGGGTCCTGGGCACGAGAGTGCTCGCGCATCCGCATGTGGACGAGCAGCCGTTCACTCGCAGCCAGGGCGGAATTGCGGTTCCGGCAGAGATCGGCTCTGTCACGGTCGTCGCACGGGATTCCGTGACGGGATTCTGCGGAATCGCCGCGAAAGTTGAGGTTCCGTGACCCCGGCTCCACCGTCAGGTCTCTCCGGGCTCGTGCGCTCCCACGGTGGGGTCTTCGCTGTCGCTCTCTTCAGGAGGTCGAGGTGCTCCGGACACGAGCAGGATCGGAAGATGGGTTCGGCCCATGACCTGGCTGGAGATGCTCTCCCAGGTGCCTTCTCCAAAGAGGCGGCGCGTGGTTCCCATCACAATCAGATCGGCTTCGACCTGACCGGCCGTCTCGCAGATGGCCACCGCCCGGTCCGTTCCCTCGACGAAGATGCCGTTGGCTTCAATGCCTCGTGAACGCAGCGCCGCCATGACGGGTTCGATGAGCTTGCGGCCCCGTTCCTCGAGGTAGCGATCGACGCGGGCCGTCTCCTGGTCCTTTCGGTCGCCGAAGTCGCTGAACGGATGCCAGCTCTCGGATTCGAGTCCATCGAGGAAGGAACGCGGCACTTCGATCACCGTCATGACGGAAACGACTCCGCCCTCGGGAAGGATCGTCTTGATGAGGTCGGCGACCGGTACGGTCGGCAGGACGCCTGCAGTGGCAATCAAGATGTGCACGCCAATAGGCTATACGCATTGTGGGGGTGTTGAGCGAGCCGGTGAGATGAGAGGAAGAACATGGACTCGGAGAGATTGTCGGACGAAGTGGTGAACCAGGTCACCTGGAAGATCCCGAACGCTCTTGCCCTCGTCGGGTCGCGGGCCGGTGATGAATGGAACGCCATGACCACCAGCTGGATCACGCAGGTATCGATGGAACCGGTGCTCGTTGGAATCGGTGTTGACAACTCGTCGGTTACGCACCGCTTGATCTCGGCGGCCGGGACCTTCTCGATCAACCTGTGGTCTGCAGAAGACACCCGCACGTTCGTCAAGTTCTCAAAGCCGGCTCGACGCGAAGGCCTGACCCTCAACGGCAGGCCGGTTCGCCCGGGAGTGACCGGTGTTCCGATCTTCGAGGAAGCAGTCGCCTGGATGGAGTTGAAGGTGCACAGCTCGACCGACTACGGAACACACACGTTCTTCGTCGGCGAGGTCGTAGAAGCCGGATTCGATCCGGACTACGAAGGGGCGGTGGCCGCGATGAGTGATACCCGGATGAAGTACGGCGGGGTCAAGCGGGGAGGCCATTGAGCCGATACCACCGATAGTGGTATTGCCCGTCCAAGGAGATTGATTGCGGTGAGGTCTCGTATCGCGTGCGTGCTCGCCGTGGCCCTCGTTCTTCCGTTGATGGTCACGACCGGCGCGGATGCTGCCGGTCCCCGGGTGGGGGTGCTGCGCAGCACCGACTCGGTCGAGTTCTCCGCTTTGGTGGGCGTCAACCGGGTGACGGATTTCGAGAACGGCTGGTTCGATGCTCTCGCTGCCGGTGGGTTTGCGCCCGAGTGGCTCGATGCGGAGACGCTCACCGCCGCCACGCTGTCGCAATTCGATGTTGTCGTGCTCCCCTTCACCATCGCTCTCGCCGAAGGCCCTTCGGTTGCGCTGGTCGACTGGGTGCGGGCCGGCGGTGGTCTGGTCGTCGACAAGGGTTCGCCTCGAGTGTTCCGCGACCCGGACGGATCCGCGCCGGGATCGTTCGAGTACTGGTTCGTCGCATACAACGGCAGTGTGTTCGAGTGGGGGCCGCTCTCCGCTGCCTATCAAAAAGACCTGGTCAACGACCCTACGCCGCACGACTTCTCTGTGGTCTCGACCGGATCGCACCCGGTTATTCAGCGGACCCTGGCGGCTACCGGCCTTTCTTCGCTGGAACTCCGGAGACCAGATGGCGCCGGGGCGGAATTCACGATTCCCCTGGGCGGGAACCCCAACACAACCCGGCTGATGGAGTTCGATATCCATTCGACCACGTCCAACGAGGGCGTGAACCCGATGGCCTACGACGGGTACCAGGCGGCCGAAGCGATTCGATACGGCTACGGGCGACTGGTCTACTGGGACTTTCTCCTTGTCGACTTTCTGGTTCACTCCGATGGCCTCCAGTCGGCGGGCGGGGGCCTGACCCAGCGGGACGTTGCCCGGGAACTGGCGCAGCAATCGGTGCAGTGGGTACGCGAGTCGGACGGATCGTACGCTTCCGTGGCCGCGACGGCGGCGGTGACGTCCCGGGTTTCCGCCTACTCGACGACGATGGTTCTCAACTCGACGGTTCGCAACTCCGGGAACGGTTCGCTGGTCGGCGACCTCTTCATGCGGGTCCTCAATCCAGCCGGAGTGGTGGTGTTTGCCCAGGAGCGCCGCTTGATCAACCTGGCACCCGGCGACCAGCATGAGTATTCCGTTTCCTACAAGCCGGGCAGGTTGCTCGATGATGGAACGTACACGGTGGAGATCTGGTTCTCGAGCGACGTCCCCGACTATCTAATCCAGGCAGCGGCGAGAACGAAGGTCGTGCGATCCCAGGGGAAGGACATCCCCCATACTGTGGTCGCCCCGGCCGTCGCTTCGAGCGGGACCGACATGCTGGTCGGATACCGGCCGGCGACCGGCGCCATCGAGACGCTGATCGGGTCATCGAACTTCGGCGGGACCGTCTTTGCCGGAGCCGACACGTTCGAAGCCGGCAGCTTCGGGGGCGCGGCAGGATCGGACCTCGTCGTGTACGACGGGTCGACGGCCCGAGTGAACTACCTGGGTCGGGATCTGACGAACTGGTCGGTCATGTTCGACGGCTTCTGGTCGCGGGGATGGACCCATGTCGTACCCGGCGATTACAACGGCGACAACGTCAGCGACGTTCTCTTCTATCGAGCAACCGACGGGCTCATGCGGTTCTACACGATCACCTTGACCGGCCGGTTCATCCCCATCACCCCGATCATGTACGGCAATCGTGGGTGGACACAACTGGTGCCCGGTGACTTCAACGATGACGGTCGCGACGACATTCTCTGGTATCGAGCGAGTGATGGTCTGATGCGCTACTACCAGATCACCGACGCCGGCGGCTTCGCTCCCATCACCGCGGTCCAGTATGGGACCCGGAACTGGAACTCGATTCCTTCGGGCGATCTCGACGGCGACGGCAAAGACGACGTGCTCTGGTACCGCAGCACGGATGGTCTGGCGCGTCTCTACACGATCGAGGGGAGCCGCCACGTACCCCTCGGTCCCAGCTTCTCGCTCACTGCCGGGGCGGAGCAGCTGGTGTCCGGCGATTTCACCGCCTCAGCCGGCGCTGAGATTGCGCTGCTCACGGATTCGACGCTCACGGTTCTCGACTACAGCGCCGGGATCATGACCCCGGACGTTTCTGTGCCCGTGGTGGCAGATCTACTCATCGCCGCCGTGCGGAAGTAGCAGCGCGGGACCGCCGGGTCCAGCCCGGGCCGGGCGCTCGCCGGGTCACGCTCCTACCATGCCCGGGAAGCGCACGTGGAGGAGTGGTCATGGATCTTCGAGTAGACGACAAGGTTGCGTTGGTGACCGGGGCGAGCCGGGGGATCGGCCTGGCGGTGGTCGAGGAGCTGCTGGCGGGGGGCGCCCGCGGAGTCGTCATGACGGGCCGGAAGTCGGCCAACTTGGAGAACGCCATCGCCGGTCTCGACGACCCGGACCGGGTGCTGGCGGTGGCGGGTGGCGCGGATGATGATGCGCACACGGCGGCCGCAGTTGCGGCCGCCATCGAGCGGTTCGGTGCGCTCGACATACTCGTCAACAACGCCGCTACCAACCCCGTGGGGGGAAACATCATCGACGTGGAGATGAGGGCCATCGACAAGATCTGGGCCGTCAATCAACGGGGACCTCTCGTTTTCGCCCGGGAGGCATGGCGGCAATGGATGGGCGAGCACGGGGGTGCGATCGTCAATGTCGCCTCGGTGGGTGGAATGCTGCCGGGACCGCTGCTGGGAGCCTACAACGTGTCGAAAGCGGCGCTGATCTTTCTCACCCGTCAGCTCGCCTACGAGATGGCTCCGACTGTCCGGGTCAATGCGATTGCCCCGGGAATCGTCAAGACCCGTTTCTCGCGGGCTCTCTGGGAGATGAACGAGGACGGTGCGGCCGGATTGCATCCGCTCGGCCGGCTCGGGGAGGTAGAGGACGTGACCGGGACGGTGCTCTTCCTGTGCTCGAGTGCTTCGTCGTGGATCACGGGCGTGACGATCCCGATCGACGGTGGCGTGACGGGTGCCCGTCCTGGACTCGGATAGGCCGAAAGAGGGCCGGCTCAAGCGTCGAGGTGAGCCGACAGTGCAATCGCAAACCTGCGGATAGCCTCCGGGGCCGGGTCGGTCCGTCGACCCAGCTCATCCAGCCCTGTGGCCATGGCGTCGCGAGCTTCGGCTGTCGAACCGAGCGCCGCCAGCATTGCGGGCAGCCGGGTGATGGCGTACTCGCGTACGACGAGATGTCTTCTCTCCCGGAGTGCAGCAAGGATCGACTCGGGATTGGCAAGTCCTCGTGCAAAAGGTAGGCCGTACGTGTCCAGGAGCTCGACCAAGGTAGCGACTTCCCGTTCGGCATCAGCCGGGTCGGCGACGCGGAGGAAGTGGTCGGCGCTCGAAGCGAGGTGCAGGAGTGGCTCCGCAACCGCCGGGAACATTGCCGGTGGCAGATTCTTGAGTTGCCGCTCGAGCTTGCGGGCCGGCTCATAGATCACCCCGACAACCGGGTTGACGGTGAGCGGGTGATACCTGGTGCCTCGATTGAGGCCGAGCCAGGCCAAAAACCCGTTTCCCAGGTCTAGCGTGAATATGTCTCCGCTCCGCTTTTTCCAACCGCGAGCTACGAGTGCAGTCCTCGCAGCTGAAGAGAACGCCGCAATCAAGTCGCGCATTGGCACAGATGGTTCCGGTGGCTGCATGAGCGCATCTTCCCACGTCATCGAATAGGAACAGGGTTCGTGGGCCGCTTCAGGTCCGGTCGGGGGTCGCAGAGCCGTCGGCCGGGGGTTGTAGTTGGTTGAGCGTGACCGAGATCTCTCGTGGCAGCCCGGTCGTCACATCTCGACCCTCGATGGTGATACGACCAAGGTACCCCCTGTCCCGTATCCTCTGCAGGCCTGCAGCCACTCGCCGCGGGATGATCAGCCCATAAGTCTCCAAGAGAGCCTTCTGGAACGCATGGTCTTGCATGAGCCTTAGATCAGGGCCAACACACCGTTGGCGACGTATTGCACCGCCAGGGCGGCGAGAATGAGCCCGAGAATCCTGGTGACCACATTGATGCCGGTCTGGCCGAGGAACTTGCTGACCAGCCCGGCCAGGCGCAGTGAGGCATAGGCCATCAGCAACACCGCCGCGCTGGCAGCCGCCAGCACACCCAAACGCTCGGGATCGGGACCGGCTTGACCGACCAGGACCAGGATGGTGGCGAAGGCGCCCGGTCCGGTGATCAGCGGGATGGCCAGCGGAAACACGGACACGTCGTCCCGGTGATGTGACTCTTCTTCTTCCTCGGCGGTTTGGCGATGTCGTTGGGCCAGCACCATATCGACGGCGATCTTGAAGAGGAGGATTCCGCCCGCAATCGAGAACGCCTCCAGGGACACGCCGAGGAATTCAAAGAGGGCGGACCCTCCGGCCGCAAAGACGGCGAGCACGACCGCGGAAATCAGAATGGCCTTGCGCGCCAGATGCCGCTGAGCTTCCGGCGGTCGATCGCCCGCCACCGAGATGAAGATGGGGGCCAGTCCGGGTGGGTCGATGATAACGAACATCGTTACGAAGGCTTGGGCGGCAAAGGCGAACATCTCCGGATCACTCTAACGAGCGAACCGCTCCGGACGACGGCCGATCATGGGGCGGCCGCCCGGTCTTACTCGACCGGGTAGCCGGGCCGGCCGGCTTCCAGCCATTGCGAAAAGGCTGCTTCGGTGCCGATATCCTGACCTGCTTCAACCGACTTGATGTAGCGGAAGTACAGCAGGTCGCAGTAGGCCTGAATCGGATCGATCTCGCTGCCGAGTTGCTTCAGGCGCCGCAGCGTGGGTTCGAACTCTCCGATACGCCACTGCACCGAGGTGAGTGCCTTCAGCGTGGGCTCTTCGGTGTTGGCTTTGGCCTGGAAGTAGTAGAGATCGTCGAGGATCTGACGAGCCTGGTTCTCGAGCGCGTCGAGGCCGGTGAGTTCCTTCAGCTTGACCCGGTGGTACGTTCGGCCACCCACCCGTACCTTCATCTGCACCCGCTGGCCCCCCTCGCTCGGTTGGAGGTCGATCTCCTGCACGTCGAAGCCGAGTTCGTTGAGTCGCTGGACCCGTTCGGTGATGCGATAGCGCTCATCCGAGCCGATCGTCGGCGTATCGGTGAGTTCTGCCCACAGGCCTCGATAGCGGTCGGCGATGTCCTCACCGAGCGTCAGGTCCGCTTCATCGAGCGCAATGCCTCGTTCGGCGGCGATATCGGCCATGCCGCCGGCGACATTGATGATCATGATATCGAGGTCCTCTTCCCGCTGGCCGTCGGTGAGGGTCTCGAACATGGCGGCGGTCTCGGCGTCGACCATGATCGTTTCGATGGTCTCTGCATCGAACCGGTACAGGGTGTTGGACAGGGAGCAATCGCCCCAGAAGCAACCCAGGGTGTGGAGTTCAACGAGCAGGCTGGCGAAGGCGTCGAGCATCTGGTTGCGCCGCTGACCGAAACCGGGACCCTCCAGGAGTTCCCGGAACGAGAACGAGTAGTCCTCATACTTGGTGATCAGGGCGGCCGAAGCCTCAGCCGTGTGATCTTCAACTCGCTTCTCGATGAGACCGACCGGCATGACCGCAGGGGCGCCTTTCGTTTCCAATTCGCGCAAGACGTCGTAGTCACGGTGCGCAAGCGCTGTGGGAAGCTCCTTGACTGCGTAGAGACCCTGGCGGTAGGAGACAAACCGCACGACGTGCCGGGAGATGCCGCGTGGAAGATCGACGACACGCGGGGAATCCCAATCCTCGAGGGTTCGCGTCCAGTCGAGATCCAGGAAATCAGGATGGCCGGGTCGAATCGTGATGGTGAAGTCGGGCATGAAGCAACGGTAGCCTCGGTTACGCGAGTGTTCCTTCTTCTTCTCCGGCCGGCGCGTTCAGGCCCGGTAGACCAGACCCTTGTAAGAGTCGGCGAAGTCGTGCTGTTCGAGGAGGCGGCCCAGGACCGTGTTCGCGCCGGCGACCCGTCGATCGTTTGAATGGTCGTGCGCTTTCTGCGCCTGCCGACGTCACCGAGCTGCGCCGCAGCGCGCTCCAACCGATCCGGGTCGTCGGTGAAGGTGAGCAGCCGTTTGCCGCCGCGTTCGATGAAGACGACGAGGTCGCCGTCTTCCATCACGACGTAGGCGCCAGCCGAGCGGCCGGCTCGCCCGGCGGCCGAGGGCGGCCAGGGGAGAGCGGTCCCGTACGGGTTGGCAGGGTCGGTGGCCGCCAGCACCACGAGGTCTCCCGACAGATCAGTTTGTCGCAACCGGTCGACGGCTCCCGGCAGCGCGAACTGGGCGCCGCCCAGCCCTTCGACGAAGTAGCCGCGCCGGATGCGGCCCGTCTCCTCCATCCGGGAGAGAACGAGGTAGAGACCCGAGAAGCCACCGGGAATCGACTCCGCGGCTACCAGATCCCGCGTCAGTACCCCATGCCGTTCGAGGAGCTGTTCGGCCCACGCGGCCGCCGCGACCGTCGTATCGGCCGGACGGTCGAGCAAGTCGGCGACGAGATACCAGCGGCCCGCCGAAGCCGGCGGAAATCGAGAGGGCACCGAGGGACGCCCGGACCGTCCGGACCCGCCGGACCGCTTCCCGGCCAGAAAGGCGCGCAGCGGCCCCAGGGAGTCGTTGGTGACCTCGCCCGCCCACACGAGGTCCCACAGACAGTCGAGAACCTCGACCGGATCGCCCCCTCCCGCTGCGACATACAGATCGGCGAAGAAACTGGCGCCCCGTTCCCCGAGATGAGCCCGGAGCCGCTCGTGGACCGGGCCCCCGGGAGGCTCTGCGTCGGGAGGAAGAAGCAGGTTGGGGAGGTGGTCGCGGAAGTACAGCGAAACGCGGCCGTCGCGAGGTCCCAGTGCACCGCGCCCGACCCACACCACGTCGCCGGCGACCATCAGCTGATCCAATTGTCCGGTGGCCGAAGTGTGGCGATCCGCCAGTACGTCTCGCTCCAGGACTGATGCCGGCAGGACTGCTCCCTGCAGCCTCCTGAGCGTATCCGGCAGGGCGGCCGGCGATGCGGGGTGGCGCGAGGTACGGACGCCGTGCCAGAAGGGCAGGAACCTTCCGAGCGCCGACGGATCGACGGGTTCGATTTCCTTACGCAGTGCGGCGAGAGAACGCCGTTTCAGCCGGCGCAAGACGTCTGTGTCGACCCATTCCTGCTCCCGCCCCCCGGGGCGGAAGGCTCCGCGGGTGACCCGTCCCGCAGCCTCGAGTGCCGACAGCTGATGGCGCACAACGGCATTGGGAAGCCCGTACGCGGACATCACATCGTTCACCGTGAAGGGTCCGTGCGTGCGAGCGAACCTACCGATGATGTCTCCTAGGGGATCCGGAACGGGTTCCAGGAAGACGTCGGGGACTCCGGGTGGCAAGGCCGTACCCAGCGCGTCGCGCAAACGGGCGGCATCTTCCACGGCGGCCCATCGAAGCTGCCCGGCCACGCGTACCGCGATGACGCGACGATCTTTCTCGAGTCCCTCCAGGACCCCGGCGGTATCCTCGCCCTGCGTTCTTGCTGCGATCTCTTCGGTCGACATCGGCCCGAGATGGCGCAGCAAGTCATGGACTCCGTCCGGCCCGTGGACCCGGCGGTCGGAGGCCAGCGACTGCAGTTCCAGCTCGACGGATTGCACCACGTCCGCCGACAGCAGTTCCCGCAGTTCGCCTTCGCCCAGCAGCTCACGGAGCAGTTCCCGGTCCAGGGTGAGGGCGGCTGCTCGACGCTCTGCGAGCGGGGTGTCGCCCTCATAGAGGTACGCGGCAATGAATTCGAACAGCAGGGAAGCCGCAAAGGGGCTGGGCGATGTGGTGTCGACTTCCGAGATCCGGATGCGGCGTGAACGGATGTCCTTCAGCACATCCAGAAGTGCAGGAACGTCGAAATCGTCCTGGAGGACCTCCCGGTAGGTTTCGAGGAGAATCGGAAAAGACCCGAAGTCCTTGGCCACGGCCAGCAAGTCGGCGGCACGGCGACGCTGCAACCACAGGGGAGTTCTCCCGCCCGGGCGCCGCCGGGGAAGCAGCAGGGCACGAGCCGAGGCTTCCCGGAAACGGGCTGAGAAGAGGGCCGATCCACCCAGATACTCGACGACCAGGTCTTCGACGTCGTCGGGATCGAGGGCCAGATCGCCCGCATCCGGCGCTCGATCCGCATCGGGGAAGCGGAACGCGATTCCATCGTCCGCCCAGATGACGTCGACGTCCTGATGCAAGCGTGTCCTGAGCATCTGCGTGAGCGCCATGGCCCAGGGAGCGTGCACGCGTGCCCCGAAGGGGGAGAGGAGCACGAGCCGCCAGTCGCCGATCTCATCACGGAAACGTTGGAACACAATGGTCTGATCGGTTGGGAGGACCCCGGTTGCAGCGAGTTCTTCGTGCAGGTAGGCGACCAGATTCTTCGCCGCGAGGTCGTTGAGGCGATAGTCGGTCTGCAGTCTCGCCGCGGCCTCATCGGTGTCGAGTGCACCGATCTCCCGGATGAAAGCTCCGATGGCTCGCCCGGTCTCGAGGGGGCGGCCCATCATGTCTCCGTGCCAGAAGGGCATCGTTGCACCGGGCTCGCCGGGCGCCGGGACGACCTCGACCCGGTCGTGCGTTATCTCGACGATCTTCCAGGTGGAAGAGCCGAGGATGAATGAATCACCCGGTCGTGACTCATAGACCATCTCCTCGTCGAGTTCTCCGACCCGGCCACCGTCGGGCAGGTGCACGCCGTACAGGCCTCTATCGGGGATCGTGCCGGGATTGGTGACCGCCAGCATTCGAGCGCCCGCTCGCCCGGTCACGGTCTGCGCCACGCGGTCCCAGACAACCCGCGGCCGTAACTCGGCAAACAGATCGGACGGATAGCGGCCGGCCAGCATGTCGAGAACCGCCTCAAACGGGGCTCGTCCCAGTTCTGCGTAGGGGGCAGCCCGGCGAGCCATGGCATAGAGATCATCGACTGCCCAGGTGGAATCGGCCACCGTGGCGACGAGTTGCTGTGCCAGGACGTCGAGCGGATTGCGGGGAATCCTGGTCTCCTCCACGGATCGCCGGTACATACCGTCAACGATGACGGTGGCCTGGACGAGGTCGCCCCGGTACTTCGGGAAGATCTTCGCGCGACTCGCCGCCCCGACCTGATGGCCGGCTCGCCCCACTCGTTGGAGCCCGTTGGCAACGGTTGCGGGTGACTCAACCTGGAGGACGAGATCGACGGCGCCCATGTCGATGCCCAGCTCGAGCGAGGAGGTCGCCACGACTGCCGGAAGCTCGCCCCGCTTGAGCTGTTCCTCGATGGCGACCCGCTGGTCCCGGGAAACAGACCCGTGGTGAGCGCGGGCGACCTCCCGTCCCGCCAGCAGATTGATCTCTGCACAGATCCGCTCGGCCAGGCGCCGGCTGTTGGCGAACACGATGGTCGACCGGTGTTGTTCGATGAGTTCGAGGATGCGCGGGTAGATCGACGGCCAGATTCCCGACCGGGCCGGTGGTTGCTTGTCCGGCCCGTCGACGATCCCCGTGTTTGATCGGTCGAGCGGAGGTGGGGGAGGGGAGCTCATGTCGTCGACGGTCACGATCAGCTCGACTTCGAGTTCCTTGTCGCCCGGGACGTCCACGATCTCGACCGGCCGCGGCGACCATGGAGCGTCGGGCTGAGGCTCGCCGCCGGTCAGGAATCTGGCAATCGTGTCCAGCGGCCGCTGCGTCGCCGAGAGGCCGATGCGCTGGGGTGGACGGTTGGTGATCAGTTCGAGCCGCTCTAGTGAGAGAGCCAGGTGGGCGCCTCGTTTCGTGCCCGCCACGGCATGGACTTCGTCGACGATGACCCACTCCACCGTCTGAAGTACCCGGCGAGCCTGGGACGTCAGCATGAGGTACAACGACTCCGGAGTCGTGATGAGGATGTCCGGCGGATTGCGCAGCATGCGCCGCCGGTCGTCTGCCGGGGTGTCGCCGGTGCGCAGGAATGTGGCAACTTCCGGGAGTTCCTCCATATCCAGGCGGGCGGCGGCGTGGCGGATACCCATCAGCGGTGAACGGAGGTTGCGATCGACGTCGTAGGCGAGCGCCTTCATGGGTGACACGTAGAGAACCCGGCACCGGTCCTGTCGTTCCGGGGTCGGGCGATGCAGCAACTGGTCCAGCGTCCACAGAAAAGCCGCCAGCGTCTTGCCTGAGCCCGTCGGAGCATGAATGAGGGTGTGGGTTCCGGCCGCAATCGCAGGCCAACCCCGTTCCTGGGCTTCGGTCGGGGCAGGGAAGGATGCCTCGAACCAGGCGCGCGTGGCAGGGGAGAAGGTGGCGAGCGTGTTCACAGGGCAAGGCTAGGACGTGCCCCCGACAAACGCCGGTGCCTCAACTATCGCGCAGCCGGCGCCGATACCTAGTTGGTTGGTCAATCAGGAGCATGCATGGGGTCAAACGCGACCGTCACAACTTCGCTTCGGGGGCGCACACGTCGATCGCGATCGATCGAGCCCGCCCCCCGCAAGCCCAGCCCGGAGCAGCTGGTCGGACGGTATGTGATCGGTCTCGCCGCGGTTGCCCTGCTGGCGATAACCAGCAGCCTGGTCGTCGGAGGGGCGCTCACCCGGCAAGAAAGCGATGCCCGGGTTGTCAACGCGGCCGCCGGACAGCTGATCTCCAGCTTCGAACTGGAGAAGGCGAGCGCCGCCCTGATGGGCAGTGAGACGGCGAAGGAACGACAGACCGCGCTCGCAGCACTCGACGCGACCAAGGAGGAGATGGTTCGTACGCACGCCGGGCTGAGTCTCGGATCTGACGCGCTCGGTCTGCCCGGCGACAACAGCCCGCGGGTGGCCGCCATGCTCGAGTCGGTCGAGACCCACCTGCAATCGTTGCTCGGTGCCGTAGAAGCCGTAGCCCTCGAGCCGGATGCCGCAGAAAGATCAGCGGCACTGAGTGCCTGGGCCGGGCTCTTCCGTTCGGAGATGGAGGCCCTGGTTTCGGAGTACGAACGGGAAGCAGAAGAGCGCGTACGGAGCCTCGAGAAGTTCGAGATCATCTTGCTCGAGGCCATGCTGGTGCTGCTGTTGCTCGAAGGCCTGTTTCTGTACCGTCCGGCGGCCAAGCAAATTCGTCTCGGGTGGCGCGAGCGTGAGCGCAGGCACTCGGCGGAGAGAAACTACGACCAGGTGCGGCTCAACTACCTTGCTCAGTTCGATCCCCTGACGGGGCTGGCCAACCGGTCGCTTCTCTGGGATCGTCTCGACCACGCGATCGTCAGGGCTCGTCGGGAGGGAGGCATCGTCACGTTGATGTTCGTCGATCTCGACGACTTCAAGGCGGTCAACGATCAGTACGGTCATGGAACGGGTGATGCCCTTCTCAGGAATGTGGCGGAACGGCTCGAAGGCACCGTCCGGGAGAGCGACACGGTCGCCCGGTTGGGAGGAGACGAGTTCACGGTTGTGCTCGAAGGCCAGCACCGTCCCGAGTTTGCGGGCATTGTCGCCCAGAGCATTCTCGAAGCTCTGGCTGCTCCGTATCGGATCGGCGGGCGTGAGATCTTCATGACGGCGTCGGTCGGCATTGTTGTCTACCCCCTCGACGGCGATGTGGTCGACGATCTCGTCCGTGATGCCGACACGGCCATGTATGCAGCCAAGGAGGCAGGTCGCAACAACTTCCAGTTCTTCACGCCGGAATTGCGCGCTCAGACCACTGAACGGCTCAAGTTGATCGACAGCCTCCGGAAGGCGCTGGCAACGGGAGAACAACTCCATCTCGTCTATCAGCCGAAGTTCGGAGTGGCAGGCGGAGATCTGGTCGGCGTTGAAGCTCTCCTCAGGTGGCAGCATCCGGAGTACGGCCTCGTGCCTCCGTCGCGCTTCATACCGCTGGCCGAGGAAACCGATCTCATCATCCCGCTGGGAACGTGGGTCATCGAGCAGGCCAGCGAACAGGCGGCCCGCTGGCGCGACGATGGGTTCGGCGGCGTGCCCGTTGCCATCAACGTCTCGTCCCGGCAGTTCCACTACGGCAACCTCGTTCAGACGGTTGAGTCGGCGCTGTTGCGGTTCGGATTGGATCCCGGCCTGGTTGAACTGGAACTGACAGAAGGTACCTTGATCGAGGATGTCGAACTGGCTCGCCGGACACTCGAACGCCTGCGGGAGGTCGGGGTCCGGGTTTCGGTCGACGACTTCGGGACCGGGTATTCCTCGCTGAGCTACCTCAAGCAGTTCCCGATCGATGCACTCAAGATCGACCGGTCGTTCATCGATGGCATCACGGACAATCAGGACGACGCAGCCATCTCCACCGCCATCATCAGAATGGGTCACAGCCTCCGCATGGAGGTCATCGCCGAAGGGGTTGAGACGGAACGGCAACTCGAAGTGCTTCGGGAACTCGAGTGTGACGTTGCTCAAGGGTTTCTTCTCGGCCGGCCGGGTACTCCCGACCAAATCGAGGCGCTGGTGGGGCGAGGGCGACCGGCAAGCGCAGAACCCGGGCGGCCGGCTCCGCTTCGCTAGGACCTTCTCATCCCTAGCCGGCGAGTGCCATGGTGCAGATCGCCGGGGCAGTCGCCACCATGGCGTCGACGACCCGCGGGTCGAACTGGGTGCCGGCACAGCGCTCGAGTTCGGCGAACGCATGCTCCGGGGATAGGGGCGGTTGATACGGCCGGTCGCTGGTCATGGCATCGTAAGCATCTGCCACCAGCAGGATGCGCGCCAGGTAGGGGATTTTGTCTTCCCGCAGCCCAAACGGATACCCGCTGCCGTCGAAACGTTCATGATGAGCGAGGACGGTGTCGGCAATCCGGGCATGCACGAGCCCGTCGACGATCCGAAACCCCTCGAGCGGATGCCTGCGCATGTGCACCCACTCAGCAGCAGTCAGCGGGCCGGGTTTCTGAACGACCCGCATATCGACGCGGACCTTTCCGACATCGTGGAGATGGGCAGCGATGTGCAGCCGGCGACGATCATCGCGGCTGAGACCGAGAACGTCGGCCAGGGGGGCCGCCAGGGCCGCCACCCGGGAGCCGTGGCCGGACAGATCGGGATCCGTCTCATACATCATCTGCATGAACTGGTCCAGCATCGCCGCCTGTCCCTCCGTCGCCAATACCACCCAAGGTGGCGCTACAAACACACACAGTAGACAGAACGAAGAGGTATGGGTATGAGGCGTGCGACTCATTTATCCACAGGGGCCACAATGGGGGCATGGACATCGCCGTGAATCTCGTCGAAAGCTATCTCCGGCTCAACGGATACCTGACGATGAGTGAATTCGAGATCCAACGGCGCAGCGAGAACGGGTTGTATAAAACCGTCACCGATGTCGACATCGTCGCTTTTCGTTTGCCGGGTGAGATGTCTGGGTCGGACGGTCATGAGGATTGCCGGATGCTGCAGATCCACGATCCGGCCCTGGAACTGCAGCCCAACATGATCGATGTGATCCTCGGTGAGGTGAAACAGGGCGATGCCGAGTTCAATCCGAGCATCACCCGCCACGAGGTATTGCACTCCGTCCTTCATCGACTGGAGTGGGCCTACGGATCCCCCATCATCGACGTCGTCGAGGACCTGCAGGAGCGCGGCCTCTCGGAAGTGCCGGCGTGCGCCGGGACCGGAATCGTTCGAACCCGGTTGGTAGCTTTCGGACGTAGCCAGACGACCGATATGCACACGATCGCCCTCAGCCATATCTTCAGCACCATGCTCGGATACTTCCACGACCTCGAGGAGGTTCTCCGACCCGCTCAGTTCAAGGATCCTGCCCCGGCCCTGCTCAAGCTGCTCGTGAAGACGGGATTCGACATCAAGAAGCCGGACCTCGAGAACTCGTAGGGTGTGTGGCCGGAGCTAACGAGAACGCGCCGCCGTGATGAAAGATCTTGCCTTGGCCGGATCAACCGGCGCGGTGGTCACCCCTCCGACCTTGATGGCAGTGCCGACGATGGCTCCGTCGGCGTGGTCGAGGAGCGCGCCGATGGTCTCCGCCGAGGCTCCTGAGCCGGCCAGGATCCGGGCTTCGGGGACGGCTTCCCGGACCAGATCGAATTGCGCCAGATCGGCCGGTTCCCCCGTTGCCGAGCCGGAGAGAATGAGCGCATCGGCTCCACCGCGCCGGTACGTGTCGGCAGCGATCTGGCCGATGGTCGCTCCCGGCGGCGGGATCGCATGTTTCACGAAAACGTCTGCGTAGACCTCGACGTGGGGGGCGACGGCCGCTCGCAGCCTGGCGAGCTCGGCGGCCCGACCGGTGATGGGTCCCTGGTCGGTGTGCATGGTCCCGCTGAGGACGTTGACGCGGATGAACGAGGCCCCGCACGTCCCGGCAACGGCGAGGGCCGCTAGTGCGTCGTTGCGGAGGATGTTGACGCCGATGGGGAGCCCGGTCGCCATGCGGAGGACGGTCACCGCCCTGGCCATGGCCGCCACCGTCACCTTCGGAACATCATCGGAGAAGAACGGTGCGTCGCCGAAGTTCTCGACCACGAGGGCGTCGAAGCCGGTCTCGGTCAGGATGGTTGCGTCACGGCCGGCCGATTCGAGAACGGCTTCGAAGTCTCCTTCGTATCCCGGCGAGCCCGGCAGCGGGCCTAAATGGACCATGCCGATGAACCGGGGCGCCATCAGAGGAAGACGCGAACGACTTTTAGCGCCATCTGGGCAACCTGGCCCTGAGCTTTGAGATTGGTATCGTCCGGCGATCGTCTCCGCACTGCCACACGGCACCAGTCGCCGGCGGTCCCCTTGATCACCTGATCGGTATCGACGGGACCGAAGACGTACTTGGCATACGCCGGCCCGATGACCTCCACCCGGACGGGTGCTTCGTACGGCTGGCCGGCGTCTTCGAACGCGTGGGGCAGGGTCTTCCACGCAAGCCAGGCGATGTGCCGCAGGCGGGGAGTGTCGTCTGGTTCGGCATCCATGGTCGTATGGATATCCAGACCGTGGGCCCAGGTTTCCATGAGCCGGGCGGTGGCGAACGTCTTGGCGCTCATGTCGCCGGCAAACCAGGGCACCCGCTGCGACGGCGACGTGCGGGACAGTGAGTCGACTACCTTTGCCCGAGCTTCGCGCCACCATTCAATGACGTCCTGGGGCCGCATCGATCGTCCCGGCTGAAATCCCGCCGCATAGAACTCGTTGAACGTTTCGTACTGAGATGCCTCGTCGAGCCGCGAACCGCCCTCTTCGAGTGCGTTGTAGGCGTACCCCTCCGACGCGGCCAGATGACCGACCGTATCGTGGATGGTCCATCCGGTGAACGGCGTCTTCTTCTTCCAGTCCCGGATGTTCGTCTTCTGCAGGAACTGGTCTTGATATTGCTGTTCGGCTACCAGGTCGGAAAGGATTTCGCGCACCGGCAAAGGCTAGTCGTGAGAGCCTGTTTGCGCTATGTGAGAGGACCCCTCGAAGTGTTCTTCCGGGCCGGCTAGACGCTGAAGGCGCGGGGCGGGCGCACGACGTCATCGGTCTCGATGAGATCGTTGAGGACGTCGACCATTTGCCGCAACCTCCCGAAGCTGCGACGGTTGAAGCGCAGGGCAACACGGTCCAGATTCAACGAGTCGCCGTCGGCCTTCTCAGCTTCCGTCGGTTCGATGACTTCGATCGAGCCTGCTGCGACGATGTCGGAGAACGCGTCGTTCAAGCCTTCGAGCTGGGCGCGGTCGGGAGCCTGGTTGAGCCGCAGAATCAAGCGGCCGTCGACATACCGTTGCGACTGGTAATTGGAGTAGAAGTGGCAGATCTCGTGAGCCGCCTCTTCGACGTCGTTGGTCACCTTGTAGATGCTGAGATCGGCCTCGGAAATGAGCCCGTTGCCGAGGAGGTCTTTCTTCACGAAATCGTTGAAGGTCTGCCAGTAGCCCGTACCGTCCGACTCGAGCATGACGATGGGATGCAGATCACTCTTTCCCGTCTGAACGAGCGTGAGGAGCTCAAACGTCTCATCCATCGTTCCGAAGCCGCCGGGAAACAGGGCGAAGCCGTGGGACTCCTTGACGAAGCCGAGCTTGCGAGTGAAGAAGTACTTGAAGTTGATGGTCCGGCTCGCATCGACGTAGGCGTTCGCCTGGTCCTCGAAGGGCAAGCGGATGTTGACCCCGATGGAGTGTTCCGAGCCTGCGCCGCGGTTGCCGGCCTCCATGATTCCTGGGCCGGCCCCCGTCACGACCATCCAGCCGCGTTCCTCCACCATCTTCCTGGCGAACTCCGCTGCCATCCGGTAGTTGGGGTCGTCAACCACCGTTCGGGCAGAGCCGAAGATCGTTACCTTCGGCACGTGCTGATACTTCGAGAAGATCAGCAATGAGTAGCGCATCTCCTTGACGGCCGCGTTGATGAGCTTCATGTCACCCCGGTCGGCCTTGTCGCGGAAGAGTTTGATTGCCGACGTGACGATCTCTTTGGTCAGGTCGGCGTTGCAGCCGTCACCGGCTGCATCGATGAGTTCGCCGATGAGGCGGTTGAGGTTGTCGTCTTCGAATTCGTACGTGCGCATGGGTCACTCTGTCCGGGATCGGTTCACGGTAGTGGCCGGGACCCGGGACTCCCAGCTCTCACCGTCGGTTTCTTGGCTGCTCAGCTGAACGGTGGTCCGGGCGGGCCTTTGCGGACTACCGCACTCCACACCGTCTCATAGTGGTCGCGATCGTACGGGTCGATATGGGGAAGCACGAACTCCTGCCATGAGCGGAGGAGAGGATCGGCGGCCCCGGCGAACATCTGCAGCCCGGTCGGAACCCGGTCGAGGATCGATCTCAGGCTCATCGGCGTCTCAACCCGGGTTCCAGTGTCTCTGGCCCGAAACGACTCGTTGACCTCGACGGTGAGTCTGGCCAGGGCTTCGACGAACGGCTGCTTCATGGAGGGGTAGCGGCGTTCGAGCATGGCCGTGAGTTGCGACTCGCTCGGGAAGTCCTTCTCCCAGATGAGCCATCGGTCGGCGAACGCTTTGTTGAGGGTTTGCGTGCCTGCGTAGTCCCGCAAGTCCGTCGGGTTCATGGTCCCGAACAGCCGAACGTCTGGTTGTAGCTTGACGGACTCGCCGTTGGGCAGGTCGAGGGCTCGGTACCGGTCGAGGAGGCCGTGGAGAGCAAACAGGGTTTCCGCCCCCGCGGCATTCAATTCGGACAGGTTGACCACCGCCGGGCCGCGGATGGCCCGCGTGATGTCACCGTCTTCCCAGCGACTCTCCGTTCCTCCCTTGCCGTCACCGTAGAGTTTGGTCGAGCCGATCAGGGTGACATCGCGGACCTCACCGGTGAGCGGTATGCGGTAGTAGGGGAGGCGCATCAAAGCGGCGAATTGCTCGATATCGTGATCCTTGCCGGTGCCCATGTGCCCCCGCACCGCGATATGGAGCGGGACGAAAGCCGCGCTGCTCTCCCGCCGCACTTTCTCGAGGGCGGCAAAGCGATAGAGCATGCCGAGATCGACATAGAACGGGTCGGGATCCGGAATCTTGGTCAGGCGCTGGGCGCGGTCGGGTACTCCGGCGGAAACCTCGAAGGTCTCCAGTTCGATAGGGGATCCTTCTCCCGTCGGGTCGATGAATGTGACGTTCTCAGGCACTGATCGGCTCCTCGTTGAGTTCGGCTGATTGACGGCTGGCTCGTGACCACCAGGTGTCGACTCCCCACAGGGCGAGGCTTCGACGAAGCGCCGAGCGGACGCCCTCGACCATGGCCCGGGTCAGAGTGTCTGGTTGCTCCACGACCTGGTTGCGGCTGTAGGCCGCCTGGACGGTTGCGTCCCCGATGCCGATGCCCAGCACGGTGGTTCCGCCCCGCTCGATTGAATGCGCGGTGGCGGCCAGCGCTTCGACCGAACCCCGGGTCATTCCGTCGGCCAGAACCACCAGCACCCGCACCTGGGCGCGCTGTTGCAGCATGCGTTCTGCGGCGTGGGCCACGTTGAACTCGTCCACATTGGCCGCCTTCTCGAACATGGAGACCGGCGGCGAACCGTCGGGATCCTTGCGGGCCAGGGTCGCTGCCTGCACGGGTTCGCTGGTCGTCCAGAACAGGCCCGCCAGGACATCTTCAGCTCGCCGCCACGGTTCGTCGAACGTCTTGATGAGGTAGTGGTTCACGGTGCTGGTGAGACGCTCGGCGGCCGTCCCCTGCGTCCGTTTCAGGCCGGCCATCGCCCGGTGGCGGCGTTCGGCGAAGGTTCGTTCCGTGTCACCGGGCGTGGCGGCGAATGACCGGTTGAAGAGGGCGATCTCGAAATCCACCTGCAGCTCGTCGCAGAGGTGAGCCAGCGTCCATGCCCCGAGCGTGGCGGCCGACATGCCCCAGGGCGTTCGCAAACCGTTCTCCAACCGGCGGGGCTGCAGCATGCTCGCCGATCCATCGACCAGGAGACTCACCGCGTAGGCCCGCCTCGTGGGCAAGTCCCGGCGCTCGTACATCCGCTGGTAGAGGCCCGCACCGATGAGCAATGCCGAATGCGGCGACAGGTCGCCGTTGTCGAAGCCCGAGCGAAGACCGCGTCGCTGATTGGCAACGAAAAGGGGGTGAAGCTCGCCGGACACATGCCGTTGCGCTACCCCCCATTGCCGTGCGGTACCGACGAGAGCTTCGCGCCCGAGACGGCCGAGCGTCCGGAACCGGTCGG
The DNA here is from genome assembly GCA_963707435.1 of uncultured Actinomycetota bacterium. Taxonomy (GTDB): domain Bacteria; phylum Actinomycetota; class Acidimicrobiia; order Spongiisociales; family UBA4744; genus UBA4744. Next base: position 257,023 of record CAVPPF010000007.1, read on the forward strand.
GTATCTGCGAGACGATCAGCCTTCCGGTTTGTCCGGTCGGCAGGTACACCATGGGGGCCTGGCTGACCCGCAGGATCTGGTCGGTGGAGGCGTCGCCGGCGAGGTCGGCAGGGGCCTTCCGGCCCTTGGCTCCGGCCCGGGCCTCTCCGGCCCGCTTGGTTGCGTCGTATCCGGCTGCGTCCTGGAGGACCGGACTGATCATGCGCACCCGGTCGACGGCGTCGGCGATGGCCGATGCGTCGTCGTCTTGCCGGGCCTTCTTCCGGTTGGAAGATTCGTCGGGTGGCCCCTCGACCACGAGTCCGTGGAGGCGGGCTACGGCCAGCAGCTGCAGCGCAAGGTACCCGACCGCCCAGGGATCTTCAGCGTGAATCGCCTCATCGATGAAGGGAGTCGCATCGGCGAGTGCGCCTGCGACCTGCGGGACCGAGTTTCTCTCCAATCGATCTCGATCGGAGTAGCGGCCGGCCAGGAGGAAACAGGCAAGCGCAAACTGGCCGAGCGGTTTGGCAGATCCCAGCGCCCCGGGAGTCGCGGCGGCATAGAGGTCTTCGAGCACCGATCGGGCGCCCTGATAGCTGCTCATCCCCGAGAACTCCTGCCGAGCATCCTCGAGCGCGAAAAACAACATCTCGGCGGCCGGGCCGCCCGTTGTAGCGATTGCGTCCAGGAGATCGACGGCGACGTCGGAAGCCGGACCGGTCTCCGTCGACAGCCAGGACGCCGGTATGGGGCGCCGTTCCTCGAAATCGGTTGAGATCAGGTGTACGACCTCGTGCAGAGCGGAAGCCAGCGCTACCTCCTCGGGCGTCACCGGCGCACTCCTGGCATACGCGGCCTGGAAGAGTCCGGGGTCGAGCACCACATCGCCGGCGCCGGCCGACGCTTCTGCGCCGAGCCTCACGCGCAGTTCGTCGTTGTGGGCCAGGGAGCGCGCGAAGCGGGTGACGGCCGGTGCTACCCGCTGATAGCGGGCAACTACAGCCTCGATCGCCCGCTGTTCGGGCGGGAGTATCTCGGCGAGAATCGACTGCTCACGAGCGCGCATAACCAGTGAGTCTCCCACAGAACAGCGAGCTTTGCGGTCGGTTCTTAGACCACGAGCAGGGCGATCAGCAGCGCCGAGGCGCCGACCGCAATCGCGCTCAAGGTCCTGAGCGTGACGGCGCGCTGGTCGCGTCCCGGCAGTTGCCTCCACGCCGTCACAATGATCACCCCGGCGACGAGGCCGCCGACGTGGGCCTCCCAGGCAATCCCGCCGATCACCAGCGGCAAACTGAGGTTGATGGCCAGCAGGAAGGCGAGTCGCTGGAACAGGGCACGACCTGCCGGGGTGTGACGCTGGCTGTAGCTCGCTCCGATCCACGCTCCGAAGAGACCGAAGATGGCTCCGGAAGCTCCGACCGCAACATTGCTCGTCCCGGACACGAGGTAGGCGGCGCTTCCGGCGAGGGCGGCCGACACATACATGGCGGCAAACGGCAAACCGCCCATCTGGCGCTCGATCTGAGGGCCGAACAAGTAGAGCGCATACATGTTGAAGCCGATGTGCATGAGGTTGGCATGGAGGAAGGCGGCGGTCAGCATCCGGTACCACTCGCCGTTGAGGACCAGGAAGTTGATCTGGCCGAACTGGCCGATCAGGTTGGTCGTGGGCATCACATAGCCCAGGACAAAGATGCCGATATTGAGGTAGAGGATGGCCCGGGTCACCGGGGTCGGGCGGTTGAACTGCTGACGGGCGTTGATGACCTGGTGCCGCCCGGTCGGTTTTGCGCAGTCCGGGCACTTCTGGCCGACCGGTGTGTCGCGAGAGCAGTCGACACAGATGGGCCGTCCGCACGTCGAGCAGGAGAGACCGGTTGCCCGATCCGGATGCCGGTAGCACGTGGTGACGGTGGCTTCGTCCATGGCCCTCCACATTATCGGGCCTGGCGGGTTGTTCATGGCCACCCGGGACCCGGCACGGGTCCTATGATCCGCCCATGCACTTCGATCTCACAACACTTCCGACGGGTCTCCGCGTCATCACCGAACCCGTGGCGGGGGTGCGGTCGGCCGCCGTTGGATGCTGGGTCGACACCGGAACCCGCGACGAGACAGATTCCGAAGCCGGGGCATCTCACTTCCTCGAGCACCTGCTCTTCAAGGGCTCCGAGCACCTATCCGCCCGGGAGATCTCCGAGCGGTTTGACGCGATGGGGGCGCAGTCGAACGCTTTCACGTCGAAGGACTACACCTGCTTCTGGGCCCGACTCCTCGACGACGACCTCGAAGAAGGCCTGGAGTTGCTGGCCGAAATGTTGCAGCGGCCTGCGTTTCGTCCCGAAGAGATCGATTCCGAGCGACAGGTCGTTGTCGAAGAAATCAACATGAACGAGGACGACCCGGGTGACCTCGCCCATGAGGAGTTCTTTCAGGCGGTATTTTCCGGGCACCCGCTCGAGCGTCCCGTGCTCGGGACCAGGTCCTCGGTCAATGGCATGTCCCGTGACGACCTGGCCGGCTATTGGAAACGCCGGTATCAGGCCGGATCCGCGGTCCTGGCGGTTTCCGGCAGTGTTGATCACGGAGAGGTGGTCGAAAAGGCCGCTCGCCACTTCGGAACCTGGGGCGGGGACGAGGTCGACCATGAACTGGCTGCTCTGCATCCCCGAGCTCACGTGCGAGTCGTGAACCGAGCGACGGAACAAGCCCATTTGGTCATCGGCGGCAGTGGCTTGAAACGTGGCGACGATCGCAGGTTTGCCTTCGAGGTACTCAACCATGTGCTCGGGGGAGGACTGTCCTCGCGCCTGTTTCGGGTCATCCGCGAAGAACGGGGCCTGGCGTATGCGGTGTACAGCTTTCGGGCTCCCTATGCCGACGCCGGCGCCTGGGGTGTCTACGCAGGCACGACGCCTTCCCAGGCCGTTGCGGTCCTCGAGCTGATCCGGGCCGAGATCGACGCGTTGATCGATGGGGGTGTGACGGCCGACGAGCTCGAACGGGCGAAAGGCAACATGCGGGGTACCCTGGCGCTTGCGCTGGAGGATCCGAACAGCCGGATGATCCGGCTGGGCCGCGATGAGCTCACGCGGATGGAACATCTGTCGGTGGATGACAAGATAGAACGCATCGAGGCAGTGGCACTCACGGAGGTCCAGGCGGTGGCCGAAACGGTTCTCAGCGGGACGAAGGTCATCGGGGCGGTCGGCCCCTTCGACGGCGGCGAGTTCGAGGAGTTCCTCACATGATCCGGGTAGGCGTGTCGGGAGCCGGCGGTCGAATGGGCAGGCTCACCGCCGCCTCCGTCAGCGAGGCCGAAGACCTCGAGTTGGCCGGTTTGTACGATCCGGAGGCAGGCGGGGAGGGGCCGGGAGGTTTGATGATTTCTCCGGATCCGGGCACCCTGGAAGGATCCGACGTTGTGGTCGAGTTCACGAACCCGGACGCCGTGATGGGCAATCTGAGGCTCTGGCGCGATTTCGGCAGCCACGCGGTTGTCGGCACCTCCGGCTTCTCTCGCGAGCGGCTGGCCGAGGTGGCCGACCTGTGGGGCGACGGTCCGCCGAACTGCCTCATAGCCCCGAACTTCTCCATCGGTGCCGTGCTCATGATGCGGTTCGCCGAACTGGCCGCCCCGCATTTTCCCGCGGCCGAGATCATTGAGCTCCACCATGACCGCAAGGCCGATGCCCCGAGCGGTACTGCGACCAACACCGCCGAGCGGATCAGTCGTGCCAAACCCGACCAGCAACGCGCCGTGACCTCGAAGGAACTGGCCGCCGGAGCACGCGGGGCTTCCGTCGGTGGGGTACCGGTGCACGCCGTGCGGCTCCCCGGTCTCGTCGCCCACCAGGAGGTGTTGTTCGGCAACTCGGGTGAGTGGCTGACCATCCGTCACGACACGAGCGATCGCACGGCCTTCATGGCCGGGGTCTTGCTGGCGGTCCGCAGCGTTGCCCGGACGCCGGGCGTCACGGTCGGCATCGAGGGTCTCCTGGGCCTCTAGCAGCGGCGCCTTCGGCAGAAGACCCGGTGTCTTTGGGACCAATGCCCTCTCGTCGTCCTCCTTCCGGAAGGGTCCAATGGAGGGCGTGTGCCGGGACCCTGGGAGAGCGCCGTCAGAGGCCGTCCGGGCTAGTCGGCCCCGGACTACGATGTGAAGACCGAAAACGGCGGTCAACCCGGCAACCGGCCACGCCGCCTTGACGTGAGGAGATGACCGTGGTCACACCGCCTGCGCCCTACGCAGCTCGCCTGGAGATCGACTACCCGGAGCAGCTCGACCGTTTCACGACGTTCTTTCGGATCCTCTGGATCATCCCGATCGGGATCATCCTCGCACTGCTCACCGCAACCGGGAATGAGACCATCGTTGAATCGGGCGAGAAGATCGAACGAACCGGCGGAGGGATAACGGGCGGACTGTTCCTGGCGACGATGCTGATGATCGTCTTCCGCCAACGCTATCCGCGCTGGTGGTTTGACTTCGCCCGGGAATTGACCCGCTTTGGAGCACGGGTCGCCGCCTACTTCTTCCTGTTGACGGATACATATCCGTCGACCGTCGACGAACAGGCCGTGCACCTCGAGATCGACTACCCGGACGTGGAACGGGATCTGAACCGCTGGCTCCCGCTGGTCAAATGGCTGCTTGCCCTGCCGCACTACATTGCGCTCGTCGTCCTGGCGGTCGTCGGACTGGTGGTTTGGGTCATCGCCTGGTTCGCCATCCTCTTCACCGGACGCTATCCACGGGCACTCTTCGACTACATGGTCGGGGTCGGCCGCTGGGGCCTGCGAGTCTCTGCGTACGCATCGCTGCTCGTTACCGACGAATACCCACCGTTCACCCTCAAGTGATCTGAACCGGCAAGCTCGTCCTGCCGACCGGATGGTCGCCATGCTCGCCGACCGTTCTGTTCCCCGTTCCTCACCCGCAACGGGTCATCCGATGCGTGGTTTGGGGCCGTACACGGAGCAGAAGTCGAACGGAAGGACGAACAACATGATCAGGCGAATCCGACGGCGTATCAACCGCCGATCCCGAATCACTACCTGGGGCGACGCCAGGGCGTTGCCGTTCACCGAGGGCCAAGCCATCATCGGACCCGGTCTCATCGGTCCGGCGGAGGCGAGTCGTCCGTCCCCGGCCACCTCGGTCGCCTGAACCCGGCCGGGTCTCATATATCCGACCGATTGTCCCGCCTGGGCGTTCAAGCAGCGGGTTCCACGAGCCAGCTGAGCGCTACGCCGTAGACGAGCGCGATGACTACCACCAGCAGGAATACCGACGCGTAAGCGCGTGGTCTCAACTGCTTGCTCGTCGCCCAGCGTGAGACGACAAAAGCGGCGGCGAGCCACAACGCCAGATCGACCGGCCACGCAAGCAGGAAATCGCTGCTCGCCGACGCCAGCAACGCTCCGAGAACGGTGAAGAGCGCCGAGACCGGAAGCGCTGCAAAGACGAGCGCGTAGTTGGGTGGATCCAGAACGAAGAACCCGATCCAGAACCCGAGCGCAGCCAGTCCGAGGAGAACGCCCGCTCCGGCGGCGGCGAGGCGGCAGCCGGGAGCGTCGGGCTCGAAATCAGGCTCGGCGGTCACGGCGATGGATGGTAGCCAGGGCGAACCGGGACTCGGAGCGTTACTGGTCCTGTTCGGCCAGGTAGGACTCGTTGACCCAGCCGGTTCCCTCGTCGGTGACGACCTCTACCCAGACCGAAGACCCGACCAGCGTTTCCCGGCCGGTGAGCATGACTCCGGTCGCCGTCGGGGAGAGACCGGCGATGATGTCGTACTCCACTCCCGGACCGGACCGCACGTTGAGCACGTCATCGGCTGCCACCCCGACGACTGAACGGACTTCGACCGTGTCCGGAGCGGTCCAGATAATGTACTCGGTCGCCTGGGAGAACTCGCTCGCGTTGGAGACAGAATCCGGGTGGACATCGCTACCCGTGGCTACCCACTGGTTGCCGACTCGTTCGAGCCTGTCAATGCACGCATCAGGGAAGGTAACCGGTTCGGTTGTCCATGACCTGCCGTCGGGAGACCGCCACAGGGATGCGAGGCGTTGTTCGTCGATCGTCTGACAGCCGACGGCGAGGAAGCCGTCGTCATCGCCTTTCATGTCCTGGATGTACGCACCTTCTCCGGGAAATGGTCCGGTCTCAGCCCAGCTCTTGGCGTCATCGGAGTACCACAGCTGCCATTCGATGGCGCCGGTATCCGACCAGAGATATCCCGAGAGGAGGTACCCCAACGGGCCGACTGCGGCGTCGTTCACGTACCACAGATCGGGGATGAGCAGCTCCACTCCGGGATACTCGGTCGACGGTTGATTGATCAGGTCCCAGCCCTGTTCGTCGTTCGACCGCCACAGCACCGACGTGATCCCACCTCCGCCACCGATGACCTGCTGAGAGCCCAAGACAACGTATCCGAGCGGGCCTCGTTCAATCCGATCTGCCCGGACGTTCGGCCTGGCTCCCGGCAGCCGCCGGACGGTCCACCCGTCGCCATCTCTCGATGACCACACGACGGCTTCGGTGCCTTCGGACGTGTTGAGCCAACCGGTCATCAGCAGGCCTTCGCGGCCGAGGATGATATCGGTGAAGCCGGCGTTGCCGGGATATTGGATGAGCTCGGGCGTCATGAAGAACCGGCCGAGGGACGGCGCCGCGGCCACCACGGCAGTATCGACTATCTCAATTGACCAGTCCCGACCGTTCACTGAACGGAGGAGCAATGGACCATCACCCTCGATGTCGCTACCCGTGTTCTCGGCATTGATGATTCCCTCGGTAACCACCACGTACTCCGTGCCGGTCCAGACACCGGCGTTGAACTCGACCCATTCGAGTTCCTGGCCGGCGGGGGTCACTTCCTCCCAACTCGAGCCATCATTTGAAAACCACAGACCCGAGCGGGCGCCCTGCACCCCTGGGATCTTGTCATGCCAACCCAATACGACGTATCCGGGCGACCCAACGAGCAGTTCGCCCAACCGGGTGTTTTCCGGGACGGCGCTGCGCTGCTCGGTCCAGGTGGTCACGGGAGATGGCCGGGTCGTCGTCGTCGAAGATCCTGACGGAGGGCTGGTCGTGGTCGTTTCTCCAGCCGTCGTTGTGACCGCCGTCGATGTCGTCGATGTCTCCGCGGTCACATCCTGCGGACCGCAGGCTGTCGCCACCAACGCCAATCCGATGATGAGTGTGGAGCTTCGCCGCATGACCAACCTCTCGTTCGTCGTTGTGATCAGTGTGTCGCCGGCGAGTCACGCCAAAGCAACGAACGAGTTACAGACTCGTAACGGTTCTCAGGTTGACAACGAGGCGTTCCCTTCCGAGAGTTCCCACCTTCAACCGGTGGAGTTGTCGTAGGCTCAGGGCATGGCCGGCGGCCATCAACCGGAGCCTGCGCTTCCGCACGACGCCTGTCGCGAATTCTCCGATCAGTGCGGGGGAGCGGTCGACTGGTGGGCCGATGGCAGCAAACGGTGCGAGCGACATCAGCGCATCTACGAACGGGCCAGGAGGAAACAGCTGCTCCTATCGTGGACCGTCGCCGCCTTGATCGTCGTGACCGCAGCAGTCGTGGTGAATGCGCTCATCCGTCCCGAGCACGGACCTTCCCAGGCAAGGGCCTGGGAAGTCTGTCACGAATATGCGGCCGCGACGCTCGAGATGGATCCGGGGGCTCGATTTGCAGTGCTTCCGTCCAATCCGAGTGACCGGGTCAAAGTGGTGCTTGCCACCGACCTGTACCGGGTGTTTTCGTACTACGAGCTGCCGGACTCGACCCACCGGGAGTTCCGGTGCACGGTGCGGTACCTCGGCAACGACGAATGGGAGGTTGCCGAGCTGATCGTCGCTCCCTGATCCGACCGGGCCGCAGGGCGCTAGCTCTCGCTGATCGTGACCGATGCGAATGACCGCGTCGTCCTTGGGCTTCTCGCCCCTGAGGCTGAGGCCGGCAATCGCGTCCACCGCATCCATGCCGTCGGTTACCTCACCGAAGATCGTGTAGGAGTGCGGCAGGCCGACGTCGGCCAGGCAGATGAAGAACTGGCTGCCGTTGGTGTTCGGCCCGGCGTTGGCCATGGCAACGGTTCCACGCGAGTACGAGCGGGGCTTGTCGAGCTCGTCCCGGAACGTATAGCCGGGGCCGCCCCGTCCGGTACCGGTCGGGTCCCCGCCCTGAATCACGAACCCCGGGACGACACGATGGAAGATGACACCGTCGTAGAAGCCTTCTCTGGTCAAGAACACGAAGTTGTTGACCGTTTGCGGCGCATCTTCGGCGAAGAGACTGATCGAGATCTCCCCGTGATTGGTGTCGAGCGTCGCCGAATACGTTGTGGCGAGGTCGATATCGAGCGACGGGGGAGCCGGATACTGCTTGGCCATGTTGAGCCTTCCTGTGATGGGTGGCGGCCAGGTTACCGGAGCCCGGACGGAACCTCTCGGGAGCAGCTCCGGGGCCACCGCGAAGCCCTGCGACCGTCCGCTCCGCTCGACGGTGCGGCGTGGACGGGTGCGGGACAGGGACAGAGAATTCTTTCCCGTTGCCGCCGGTAGCTCCGGATTGCTTGTACGTTAGTGAAAACAGCGGTCCCGCAAACGCAAGGAGCCGGCCATGGCCAGGGACGAGTACTACGAATTGCTCGAGGCGGTCGCCCCGACGGTGGCCCGGTTGCATGCCGAGCATGTCGAACGGCGGGAGCACTGGTACGCCCACGAGTACGTCCCGTGGGAGCAGGGTCGCAGCTTCAGAACTGAACCGTGGGACGAGTCCCAGGCCACCCTGTCCCCTGAGGTGCGGACCTCGCTGGTTTTCAATCTTCTCACGGAGGACAATCTTCCCTACTACCACGCGACGCTGGAGCACCATCTGCCCGGTGATTCTGTGTACGGCGACTGGAACCGGCGGTGGACGGCTGAAGAGGCGCAGCATTCCATAGCCATTCGCAGCTACCTCTTGACCAGCCGCAACTGCGATCCCGACGAACTCGAGGACGACCGCTACGCGACGATGTCGCGCGGCTACCAGGACACCTTCGAGAATCCTGTTGAGGTCTTTGCGTACACCGCCGCGCAGGAGCTGGCTACTCGCGTGAGTCATCGCAATGCGGGGAAACTGGCAGACGAAGAGGTCGCCTATCAGATCATGGCCCGGATCGCCACCGACGAGAACCACCATTTTCTGTTCTACCGGGGCGTTGTGCTCGCCATGCTCAGGGAGAACCCCTCGCTGGTCCTGGGTGCCATCTACCGCGTGCTCGCCAACTTCCAGATGCCGGGCACGGGCATTCCCGGGTATCTGCGCCGCTCGATCGAGATGGCCAAAGCGGCCGTGTACAACCTCCGCATCCACAATGATCGGGTCATCGCGCCGCTGTTGCGGGACTGGAAGATCGACCAGCTCACCGATCTGACCGCCCAGGCGCGGGAACTCCAGGAGGCGATCATGGACCTTCCCGCGAAGGTGCTCCGGCGCGCCGAGGCGTTTGAACGTCGGTTCGGGATGGCGACCTAGGACGCGCCGGCTAGAACAGGGCGCTGGCCAGGCGGCGCCGGTAGGCCACGGTCAGTTCGTTGTCCGATCCGAGGACCCCGAACACGTCCAGCATGGCCTTGCGAGCCTCGTCACGGGTTTCTCCTCCCCGGGAAACCGCCTCCAGGAGATGGTTCAGGGCGGGCTCGAATTGATGGCTTGCAGCCAGCGCCTTGCCCAGTTCGATGCGAGCCGGAATGTCGTCGGGGTCGGCCGTCACCTTCGCTTCGAGATCAGGTATGGCGTTGGTGTCGACGGTGCCCATCCGGGCGGCAGCCGCGAGCTGTTCCACCTCCTGGGTGGGAGCCAGCGCCTCCAGCAGGTCCAGGGCTTCCTGGTTTGCGCCTGCGTCGATGAGGAGGGAGGCCAATCCGATGGCGGCCTCGGCATGCCGGGGATCCATCCGCAGCGCCTCGCGGTAGCTCCGCTCGGCGGCGGCCGTGTCGCCCTCGTCGAGCAAATCACCGGCGGTCGTGACCAGGAGGTCTGCCTCGGACGGAACGATCTCGCGGAGCCATTGCAGGACACTGTGCTCGGGAAGGGCCCCCGTGAACCGGCTGACGGCCGCTCCGTCCTTGAAGCCGACCACCGTAGGGATTCCCTGCACCCCGAACTGCCCGGCCAGTTCCTGATTGCTATCCACGTCGATCTTGGCAAGCTCGAACGCCCCGTCGAACTCCGAGGCCAGCTTCTCCAGCAACGGTCCCAGCACCTTGCACGGCCCGCACCAGGCTGCCCAGAAGTCCACCACCACCGGCACTTCTCTCGATCGGTCGATGACCTCTCGCTGAAAGGCAGCCGTATCGACATCTTTCACAAAAGCCGCATTCATGATGCGGCCAGGATACTGCCCGGCCTGCGTATGCCCGTCAGGAGGGCAGTGCGAGGTTCCGGGCCGGCATCGTCCTAGGATTCATGCTGACCGCCCACACAGGAGGCAGGCGTCATGGCGCCGTTCGGACATCTACTCACCGCGATGATCACCCCCTTCACTTCCGACGGAGCTGTGGACTACGAGCAGGCCTGGCGACTCGCCCGGTTCCTCATCGATTCCGGTTCCGACGGCCTCGTGGTGAGCGGGACGACCGGCGAGTCTCCAACACTTTCCCATGATGAGAAGGTGGCGCTGTTCCGCACCGTGGTTGAAGCCGTCGGCCAGAAGGCCCACGTGGTGGCCGGCACGGGCACCTACGACACGGCCGAGTCCGTGGAATTGACCCGGCGGGCTGCCGAAGTGGGTTGTGACGCAGTCATGGCAGTGACGCCCTACTACTCGCGGCCTCCCCAGCAGGGGCTGATCGAGCATTTCACAGCGGTGGCCGAGGCCAGCGATCTCCCGGTGCTCCTGTACAACATCCCGGGCCGGACCGGCCGGAAGATCGAGCTGAGCACGCTCACGCGGCTGGCCGAACACCCGCGCATCGTTGCCGTCAAGGATGCCGTCGGGGAGTTGACCTTCACCACGAATACCCGGCTGGCCGTCGGCGAGGACTTCGCCATCTACTCGGGCGATGACATCAACACGCTGCCGATGATGTCGGTCGGGGCGATCGGGGTCGTTTCGGTAGCTGCACATCTGGCAGGCAAGCAGATCAAAGCAATGGTCGAAGCGGCCCGACAGGGCGATCTCGAAACGGCCCGGGCGCTGCATCTGGCACTGGCCCCGCTGGCCGGCGCGCTCTTCCTCGAGCCCAACCCGATGCCGGTCAAAGCAGCAATGAACGCGCTGTGGGAACCCGTGGGGAATCCCCGATTGCCACTGGTCCCTGCTTCCGACGAAACGGTTCAGGCGATCAAGGAGACGTTGGGGGCGGTGCAATCGCTATGACGGTACGGGTCACGTTTCTGGGTGGTTTGGGAGAAATCGGACGGAACTGCGCGGCCATCGAAATCGACAGGAGGATTGCGCTGATCGACTGCGGCCTCATGTTCCCCGAGGAAGACATGCTTGGCGTCGATCTGGTGCTGCCGGACTGGAGCTGGCTGATCGATCGGGCCGACGACGTGCAATGTGTCGTCCTGACCCACGGGCATGAGGATCACGTCGGTTCATTGGCCTACTTTCTCCGCGACATCAACGTTCCCGTGTTCGGAACAGAGTTCTCCGTTGCACTCGCCCGGGGGCGGGTCGAAGAGATGGGCGTCGACGCCGACTTCCGGGCCGTCGCCGACAACGAGTGGGTTTCCTTCGGTGGGTTCCGTTTCAAGCTGATTCCCGTCTCGCACAGCGTTCCGCACGGTTCGGGCGTTGCCTTCGAGACCCCCGAGGGTCTCGTCGTGCACTCCGGAGACTTCAAACTCGACCCGACGCCGATCGATGGCCGTCCGACGGACCTGCCGACGTTCGCGGAGCTGGGACGTCAGGGCGTGCGGCTCCTCATGGCCGACAGCACCAATGCGGAGAACCCGGGCTTCGTGCCATCCGAGACGTCGCTGGCCAGGCCGATCCGGGACATCGTGCACCACGCACCCGGCCGCGTCCTCGCCGCCTGTTTTGCGAGCCACGTCCACCGTGTCCAGCAGCTGGTCGATGCGGCCGTCGAAGACGACCGGACGGTTGCGTTCCTCGGCCGGTCGATGCATCGGGTCAGCCAGGTCGGCCGCGACCTCGGTGTCCTGACCATCCCGGACGGTCGCCTCGTCGATATCGAAGACCTCGTCAAGCTGCCTCCTCGCAAGCAAATGGTGATCTCCACGGGCAGTCAGGGCGAGCCGTTTGCCGCCCTCTCGTTGATCGCCTCCGGGCGCCACAAGTTCATCGACATCGATCCCGACGACACCGTGCTTATCAGCGCCACCCCGATTCCCGGCAATGAGGCGGCCGTTTCCAAGGTGATCAGCCGGCTGCTCAAGACCGGACCCACCGTGTTCCACGGTCGCAACGCCCGGGTGCACGTCTCCGGGCACGGGGCCCAGGAGGAACTCAAGACGTTCCTCAACGTGGTCCGGCCCCAGGCCTTCGTGCCGGTGCACGGTGAATTCCGGCACTTGCGGGCGCATGCCGACCTGGCCATCGAGATGCGGGTACCCGAAGTGTTCGCCCTCGCCGACGGGGATGCCATCGTTCTGGAGAACGGCAAGGCGCGGGTCGAACGGCAGACGGTTGAAGCCGGATACGTCTATCTGGACGGAAGCGAGTTCGGAGACATCGGCGGGACGGTCCTGCGGCACCGGCGTCACTTGGCCGACGAGGGAGTCGTCATCGTCACCGTCGGAGTCAAACTCCACACCGCCGAGCTGATCTACGGCCCGGTGCTCGACAGCCACGGTCTCACCACCGACCCCGGACCGGTGCTGGCGAAGGCTGCTGAAGCGGTGAAGAAGGCGCTGGTGGACACCTTCAAGAAGCGTGAGTGCGATATCGCCGACGTCCAGCAGGCCGTGCGCAACGCAACCCGGCGAGTCATCCGCGAAGAGATCTCGCGCAAGCCGGTGGTGCTGCCGGTGGTCATGGAGGTCTGAGCGGCCGGCCGCCCACCGGCCCCGTTCCCACTCACCGCGCGCACAGTCGCGCGCAAATGATTGGTGACTGCTTCCGGCTTGTGTAAAGTCGTGACTACATGGCCAAGCGAACACCCACCCGCCGTGGGGCAACAGGGCGGAAACGGGTGTCGAAGGCGAAGACAACCAAACGTTCCCGGGGAACGAGCACGAAGGCGAGCGCCCGCCGATCGGCTCAAACCCCAACCTGGAGAGAGAGCCTCACCGGTTTCAAGGACCGGATCCGGTCGCGTCTCGGTCGGCAGACCGATGACGTGTGGGGCCTGATCCTTCTGGTGATCGCAGTCCTGCTCGGTCTGGCCTTCTTCGGACAGGCCGGCCCCGTCGGGCAGTGGACGATCTCGGGACTCTTCCTGTTGTTCGGTGTCTGGTCGTATCTGGTTCCCGCTGCAGTAGCAGGCATCGGCATCGCCCTGATCGTCGGCAAACCGCGCAACGATTACGGTCGCATGGCCATCGGGGTCTTCCTGACCTTCGTGGGCACGCTGGCCATGTTCCACCTGATGACCGGAGCCATCTCGCTGGCGGCCAGCCTCGAGATGGTCAGAGATCGCGGTGGGGCCGTCGGATCGCTGGTGGCGTTCCCCCTGCGGCGACTCCTCGGATTCTGGGGCGCTCTCGTGATCCTCGTAGCGCTCACCGGAATGGGAATCCTCATCCTGACCCGTACCACCGTCCGCGAGCTGGCCATGGCCGTTGGAGAGCTGGCCGGTGCGGCTCGCCGGTGGGCGAAGCAGACCATGGCAGGCACACCCGGAAAACACGCCGTGCAGGTCGTTGAGCACCGCCCCGCCGAGCCGATTCGAAAGCGACCCGCGGCGAAGCAAGGACCGAAACCAACAGCTCCCAGGTCAAAACCCTCCGGCAAAGCCCGGCCGGGACCCGGTCAGACCCAGATCCCGATGCCGAAGCAGCGTCCAGGGGAGGGCTACGTGCTCCCGCCGCTCGAGTTGCTCAAGCTGGGTGGGGGAGAGTCCCACAGCCGTCGTGCCCTCGAAGACACCGCCCGGGAACTCGAGGACACGCTCCGCCAGCACGGTGTCGACGCTCACCTGACGAAGATCGTTCCTGGGCCCACCGTGACTCGCTACGAGATCGAGCTGGCTCCGGGAGTCAAAGTCTCGCGAGTGACCGGGCTGGCGCACGACATCGCCTATGCTCTCGCCACCCCGGACGTCCGTCTGCTTGCTCCCATCCCCGGCAAGAGCGCCATCGGTGTCGAAGTTCCCAACCGCCGCCGCCGGTTGGTGACGCTCGGAGATGTCCTCCGCAGCCCCGAAGCAGAGGTTGCCCATCATCCGTTGGAAGTTGGCCTCGGGATGGACATCTCCGGGCGCCCCAAGCTCCTGAATCTTTCGGAACTGCCGCACGTGCTGATCGCCGGAGCCACCGGAGCAGGCAAGTCGTCCTGCATCAACTCGCTGGTGACTTCAATTCTGATGCGCACCACCCCCGACGATGTTCGATTGATGATGGTCGACCCCAAGCGGGTCGAGCTCAACCAGTACAACGGGGTGCCGCACCTGCTCACCAAGGTCATCAACAACCCGAAGAAAGCGGCCGAGGCGCTGCAGTGGGCGGTGGCCGAGATGGACCGGCGGTACGACTTGCTGTCCGACGCTCATGTGCGCGACATCATCGGCTACCGGGAGAAGTTCGACGACGGAAAACTCGATCCCGACGGTTTCGATCGGTTCCCGTATATCGTCGTCATCGTCGATGAGTTGAACGACTTGATGATGGTGGCGGGCCGGGAGGTTGAAGAGGCGATCGTCCGCATCGCTCAGATGGCCCGGGCGGTCGGCATCCACCTGGTGATTGCCACCCAGCGTCCCTCCGTCGACGTCATCACGGGAGTCATCAAGGCAAACATCCCGAGCCGTTTGGCGTTCTCAGTCGCATCGCAGACGGATAGCCGGGTGATCATCGACGGGATGGGGGCTGAGAAGCTGGTCGGCATGGGAGACATGCTGGTGATCACGGCGACAGAACCCCGACCGGCCCGAATCCAGGGGGCGTGGGTTACCGAAGAAGAGGTGCATACCGTCGTCGACTGGGTCAAGAAGCAACGCGAAGCGAAGTATCAGGACAAGGTCATCGAAGCGAACGCCGAGCAGGTCAGGCAGACTGCCGCTGAGGACGAAGGCGATGATGCGGAACTGGTTCGCTCCGCCACCGAACTCGTGATCCGCTCCCAACTGGGATCCACCTCCATGCTGCAGCGCAAGCTGCGGATCGGGTTCGCGAGAGCCGGCCGGGTGATGGATATTCTCGAGCGTAAAGGCGTCGTCGGTCCCTCAGAAGGCTCGAAGGCGAGAGCAGTATTGATGACCGAAGACGACCTCGAGCAGATGTACGCAAACTCGACGTCCGAGACCTGAAGATGGCCGGGTTTCTGAGACTCCTGGTCATGCCCGCCGTCCCTGCGTACGTGCTGCTGACCGCCCGGCGCGCTTTGCCCGGGGTCCGGCGGCTGACTTCGCTCGGGCCGGTTTCGCGCTATCACTTCGCCGTGCCGGACGTAACGTTCTTGCCACGTGATCTTCGCCGGTGATTCAGGGTCCCTCCGTTCCATATCCCGGTAGCCTGATCCCACCATGCTGCAGATACTGACTCCGGACGGCGAGCTGGTCGGCGATCCACCGATGGACCTCGAGCTGACGGGTCGCCTCTTCGAGGCGATGATCGCGGCCCGCCAGTACGATCGGAAGGCCACCTCCATCCAGAAACAGGGACGTCTGGCGACCTACGCACCCTTTGAGGGTCAGGAAGCCGCCCAGGTCGGTTCGGCGGCGGCACTGCGACCGGACGATTGGATGGTCCCCACCTACCGCGACGCAGCAGCCATGTGGATGCAGGGGTACCCCTGGACGCACCTGCTCCTCACGAGAATGGGTGATGAACGAGGCGGTTCTCCGCCCGACGGGGTTCCGGTGCTGCCGCCGTCCATCACCGTCGGCGCCCACATGGTGCACGCGGTTGGTCTGGCCTGGGCGGAGCGATTGCAGGGATCGGACCGGATCGCCATCACGTACTTCGGGGACGGAGCGACCTCCGAGGGCGACTTCCACGAGGCCATGAACTTCGCCGGTGTGTTCCGGACCGGAGTCGTGTTCGTGTGCCAGAACAACCACTACGCGATCTCGCTTTCCCGAGGCCGGCAGACGGCTTCGGAGACCATCGCCGGGAAGGCAGAGGC
Organism: uncultured Actinomycetota bacterium; assembly: GCA_963707435.1. Lineage (GTDB taxonomy): Bacteria > Actinomycetota > Acidimicrobiia > Spongiisociales > UBA4744 > UBA4744. Next base: position 273,265 of record CAVPPF010000007.1, read on the forward strand.
GTACGGGGTTCCCGGGGTGCTGGTCGACGGCAACGATCTCTTTGCGATGTACCAGGCCACACGGGAGGCAGTTGTGAGAGCCAGGGATGGTTCCGGGGCCACCTTGATCGAGGCGCTCACCTACCGGCTGGGTCCGCACACGACGAGCGATGATCCCACCAGGTACCGGGACGCCGCCGAAGTCGAAGCATGGCGGGCCAGGGATCCACTCGACCGGGTCCGCTCGTACCTGGTTGCAGCCGGCGCCTGGGATGAGGACCGAGAAGCGGGCGTCACGGCCGCCGCCCACGATGAGATCGACCGGGCCGTAGAAGAAGCCGAAGCACTGGCGCCGCTTGCCCCGGAAGAGATCTTCGAAGCGATGTACGCCGACATGACGCCCGAGCTGGTCGAGCAGCAGCGGTGGCTGCTCGAGTCGCGAGGAGAGTCTTCGTGACCGTCATGAACCTGGCCCAGGCCATCACCGATGGACTCGACGTCGCCCTCGCGGCCGACTCGCGGGTGCTCGTGATGGGCGAAGACGTGGGCCGCACGGGTGGGGTGTTTCGCTTGACCAACGGATTGCTCGAAACCCATGGCGCCGAACGGGTTGTCGACATGCCGGTGGCAGAATCGGGAATCGTCGGAACCGCCTTCGGAATGGCAGTGGCGGGCCTCCGCCCCGTGGTCGAGATCCAGTTCATGGGCTTCTCGTATCCCGCGTACGATCAGATCGTGAGTCACGTCGGAAGGATTCGCAACCGTTCCCGCCACCGATTCACCGCCCCGATGGTGATCCGGATGCCCTACGGGGGCGGAATCGGTGCCGCCGAACACCACAGTGAATCGACCGAGGCGATCTATGCACACACGCCCGGGGTGAAAGTGGTGGTTCCCTCAACGCCGTACGACGCCAAGGGTCTGCTGCTGTCGGCCATCGAGGACCCCGACCCCGTCATCTTCCTCGAACCGATCAGGCTCTACCGGGCCGTGAAGGAGGAGGTTCCCGCCGGCCGTTTTGTCGTGCCGATCGGTCAAGCGCGGCTGGAGCGAAGCGGGGACGATCTCACCCTGGTGGCCTACGGGTCGATGGTCCGGGAGACCCGCCATGCGGCAGATCGGCTCGCCGGGGATGGGGTCTCGGTCGAGGTCATCGACCTGCGCAGCCTGGTGCCGCTCGATGTCGAAACCCTGGTCGGGTCCGTGCGGAAGACCGGACGGGCGGTGGTCATTCACGAAGGTCATCGAACCGCCGGGTTTGGCGCCGAACTGGCAGCGCGGATCCAGGAGGAGGCGCTGTATTCGCTCCTCGCTCCCGTGCAGCGGGTGACCGGTTGGGACACGATCTTTCCGCTCAAGCGCACGGAGGAGTACTACCTGCCCGGCGTCGACCGAATCGTGCAAGCAGCTCACAGAACACTGGAGGGGTAGTGGCCTACGAATTCCTGTTGCCCGACATTGGAGAGGGACTGACGGAAGCAGAAGTCGTGCGCTGGGTGGTGGCCGTCGGGGAAGAGGTGGCCGAAGATGCTCCCCTCGTCGAGGTCGAGACCGACAAAGCCGTTGTTGAGATCACCTCACCCCATCAGGGGGTGGTGCTCTACCACGGTGCAGGACCAGGTGAAACACTCCAGGTGGGAGCGGTCCTCACGGTGATCGGAAGGCTGGATGAATCCTGGAGTCCCGCCGATGCGGCACCCATCGTCGGCAATCTCGTTGAGGAAGCCGAGATCCTTGCACCGCGCGACGCGGCCCCGGATCAGCCGGCGGCGGGAGGCATCCAGGCCCTCCCGTTGATTCGAAAGCTCGCCAAAGACCTGGGGGTGGATCTGGCCGACGTGCAGGGCTCCGGTCCGGGAGGCCGGATCAGCCGGGAAGACGTCCACGCGAGCGCCGGGCGATGGGCGGCGCCGACAGCGCCGCCCATCGTTGGGGAGGGAGAGGAACGGGTCCGGTTGTCGAGGCTCCGCCGGACGATTGCGGAGAACATGGAACGGTCGTGGCGGGAGATCCCGCATGTCACGACCTTCGACTCGGTCGGCGCCGACCGGTTGCTCGATCTCAAGGCGGCGTTGTCGGCCCGCTACGACACCCCGGTCCCCATCGAAACCCTCGTGCTCAAGGCCGTCCTGCCGGTCCTGGCCGAGTTCGCCGAGTTCAATGCATCCCTCGATGGGGATCACCTGGTGCTCAAGCGCCACTACGACGTCGGTGTGGCGGCCGATACTCCGGACGGGCTCATCGTCCCCGTAGTGAAGGGTGCGGACCGCCGGTCACTCCGCGACCTCGCTGCCGAGATCGTTCGCCTGGCAGGCGCTGCCCGATCGCGCACGCTCACTCCGGACGAGCTGAGTGGCGCAACCTTCACGGTCTCCAATATCGGAGCGGTCGGCGGTGGACACGGCACACCCATCATTCCGTTCGGGACGACGGCGATCCTGTCGGTGGGGAGAGCCGAAGCCCAAGCTGTGGCTCGCAACGGTGTGGTGACCGTCGCTCGCATGATGCCGCTCTCGCTCTCCTACGACCACCGGGTCATCGACGGAGGGCTCGGCCGGCGTTTCATGACCCGGCTCAGGGAGAATCTCGAGGAACCGGGTTTGTTCCTGGCCTCGTAAACGCCCGGGTGAATCCTCGAATCGCTTCTTACATCCGTGCTTGCAATAATTAGCGGTAAGGAGCTGATCTCAGGAAGGACCCTTGTCATGAGTGAAGGAATCGAGGTCATCGGTCCGGTTGAGGGGGATTTCAGCCTGATCCTCACGCCGGAGGCGCTGAGCTTCGTGGCCGATCTGCATCGTCGTTTCAACCCGGGACGGGAAGCGCTGCTTCGTGCTCGGGCCCTCCGCCAGGAACGGCTCGACCATGGGGAACTGCCCGACTTCCTCCCCGAAACCCAGAATATTCGCGACGGTGAGTGGCAGGTTGCCCCCGTCCCTCCGGATCTCATGGACCGGCGGGTCGAGATCACAGGTCCGGTCGACCGCAAGATGATGATCAACGCGCTCAATTCGGGCGCCAGGGTCTTCATGGCCGACTTCGAAGATTCGAACTCGCCGACGTGGCAGAACAACATCCAGGGCCACCTCAACCTTATGGATGCCATCGCCGGGACGATCGAGTTCACCAGCCAGGACGGCAAACACTACGAACTGGGCGAGCATCCGGCCACCCTCATGGTCCGGCCGCGAGGATGGCATCTCACCGAAAAACATGTGTTCGTGGACGGTCATCCGATCTCTGCGAGCCTTTTCGACTTCGGGCTGTACCTCTTCCACAACGCCAAACGCGCGGCCGAACGAGGGACCGGACCCTACTTCTACCTGCCGAAACTGGAGAGCCACCTCGAGGCGCGCCTCTGGAACGACGTGTTCGTGTATGCGCAGCAGGCCCTGAGCATTCCGGTCGGCACCATCAAAGCGACGGTGCTGATCGAAACGATCCTGGCCGCCTTCGAGATGGAGGAGATCCTCTTCGAGTTGCGGGATCACTCGGCGGGACTCAACGCGGGCCGCTGGGACTACATCTTCTCGGTCATCAAGAAGTTCCGAAACCGCCCGGACATGGTCCTGCCGGACCGCGCTCAGGTCTCGATGAAGGTTCCTTTCATGCGGGCGTACACGGAACTCCTGGTGAGTACATGCCACAAGCGGGGAGCGTTTGCGATCGGTGGCATGGCCGCCTTCATCCCTAGTCGTCGCGATCCCGAGATCAATGAGGCGGCCTTGCGCAAAGTACGCGAGGACAAGGAGCGGGAGTCGGCCGACGGATGCGACGGAACCTGGGTCGCCCATCCCGATCTGGTCCCGCCGGTCCTCGAAGTCTTCGACGAGGTTCTGGGTGACAACCCCAACCAGCTCAACGTTCTCCGTGACGATGTGAAGGTCGCCGGAAGCGATCTGCTCAACACGACGATCGATCAGGGAGCCATCACTGACGCAGGACTCCGCACCAATATCTCGGTCGCCATCCTCTATCTCGAGTCGTGGCTGCGGGGGGTCGGCGCCGCTGCTCTCTTCAACTTGATGGAAGATGCGGCCACCGCCGAGATCTCCCGATCGCAGGTCTGGCAGTGGATTCGCCACGACGCACTCATGGACAACGGCCAACCCGTCACCCGTGAATTGGTGCACAGCCTGGTCATCGAAGAGATCGAGAAGATCCAGGAAGCCTATGGAGAGGACCTCTTCGCCCGGGGCCGGTTCGATGAAGCTCGTCAGCTCTTCGAGACCGTTGCGCTGAGCGACGACTTCCCCGAGTTCTTGACGTTGAAAGCATACGAGTTGATCGACTGAGGAGGGTATCGATGGAGATCGCCGAACGATTCCGGCGTGAGGTTGAAGATCTGGAGCGGGACTGGGACAACAATCCCCGCTGGAAAGGGATCACGCGCGATTACACCGCCGAACAGGTGGTTCGTTTGCGCGGGACCTTGTTGATCGATTTCACCCTGGCCAAGCACGGTGCCGAGAAGCTGTGGAAGCTGCTCGAAACCGAAGACTATGTCAACGCGCTGGGAGCGATGACGGGCAACCAGGCTGTGCAGATGGTGAAGGCGGGTCTGAAAGCCATCTATCTGAGTGGCTGGCAGGTTGCCGGCGACAACAACCTCGCCATGCAGACGTACCCCGATCAGAGCCTGTACCCGTCCAACAGCGCACCCATGCTGGTGCGGAGGATCAACAACGCCTTGCTGCGCGCCGACCAGATCGAATGGTCGGAAGGCCGCCACGATCACGATTTCATCGCTCCCATTGTGGCCGACGGAGAGGCCGGATTTGGCGGAGCCCTGAACGTGTTCGAGATGACGAAGGCCTTCATCGAAGCCGGTGCCGCCGGTGTCCATTTCGAGGACCAGCTCGCCGCCGAGAAGAAGTGCGGCCACATGGGCGGCAAGGTGCTCGTACCGACGAGCCAGCATGTACGGACCCTGAAAGCGGCGCGCCTGGCAGCCGACGTGCTCGACGTGCCCACCCTCATCGTCGCCAGGACCGACTCGCTGGGTGCCACGCTGTTGACCAGCGATATCGACGAGCGGGACCATCCCTTCGTGAAGGGAACCAGGACGTCCGAGGGTTTCTACGACGTGCAGAACGGAATGGATGCGGCGGTGGCTCGTGGCCTGGCATACGCCCCCTACGCAGACCTCATCTGGTGTGAGACGGGTCATCCGGATCTCGACGAGGCGCGTGAGTTCGCCGAGCGGATTCATGCCGAGTTCCCCGGCAAACTGCTGGCCTACAACTGCTCGCCTTCGTTCAACTGGAAGATGAATCTGGACGATGCGACGATCGCGACGTTCCAAAAGGAAATGGGGGCGATGGGCTACAAGTATCAGTTCATCACCCTGGCCGGGTTCCATTCGCTCAACGCCTCGATGTTCGATCTGGCCAAGGGCTACCGCGAAGAGGGGATGACCGCTTACGTCCGCGTGCAGGAACACGAGTTCGAGATCGAGAAGGACGGGTACTCGGGAGTCAAACATCAGCGTGAAGTGGGTGCCGGATACTTCGATGAAGTGGCCCTGACCATCAGCGGCGGCGAGGCGTCGACCCTGGCACTGAAAGGATCGACCGAGGACGAGCAGTTCCTCCAGCACTGATCGGCGGCGCCGGTTTGTGCGGACGGCTTGCTAGCTTCCGGTCACATGGATGGACACGCACAGCGCAAGGCGCTGGAAGCGGCGGAGCGAGCGCTCAACGCCCTGGAGTCGGGCCGCGCCGACGCGGCCCGGGCGGCGGCCCGTCGCGCCGCCGAACTCGACCAGATCGGCGCCTTTGCCGCCCTGCCGCGAGCGGTCGAGCAGGCCAATGACGACCTCGTCAACAATGGCTCGCTGTCGGAATTGAGTCTGGCGGCCCTCAACGCGGCGGTGGGACCCGGTCCGCTCGAAGCCGTCGTGGCTCGACTCGGCCGGTGACCGACGTCGTTCTGCCCTCTGCGCGGGTACTCGGATTTCACATGATCCGGTACGCTCGGCGTCGATGAGCGACTATCACCTGCATCTCCATCCCCACCAGCCCACCGAAGACGGACCTCCACCCGGTGAGTACCCGCCCGGCCACATCGAAGCCTATGTCGAGGCAGCCGCCCGCCGCGGCGTCGATGAACTCGGCTTCACCGAGCATCTGTACCGATGCGTCGAGTCGGAGGAAGCCCTGGGAACCTGGTGGGAACGAGAGCCCGATCCCGGGTTGGCTGCGCACACGCAGAGTTTCGTTGCGGCCGACCGCAATCTCTCGCTGGACGCCTACGTCACCGCCGTGGAGGACGCCAAGAGCCGGGGGCTGCCCGTACTGCTCGGGCTCGAGGTGGACTTCTTTCCGGACACCATCGCGGCAGTGCTCGAACTGCTCGAGCCGTACCCGTGGGACTTCCTGATCGGGTCGGTGCATTGGATCGGCGGGTGGGCCGTCGACAGTTCCGAAGCCGGATACGAGTGGGACCATCGAGGCCTCGAACGCGGCTACGACCAGTATTTCGCTCTCGAGACGCAACTGGCCGCCTCAGGTGCCGTGGACGTCCTGGCGCATGTCGACCTACCGAAGAAGTACGGGCACCGGCTCCCCGCCGAGCCGTTGCACCACTACGACGCGGTGGTAGCGGCAGCGGCGGCCTCGGGCACGGCCGTTGAAGTCTCCAGCCAGGGGCTGAGGAAGCCGGTCGCCGAGGTGTACCCGTCGCCGGTGTTCCTACGCATGTTCCGTGAGGCGGAGGTGCCCATCACCCTGGCCTCCGACGGCCACTTTCCCGGCGAAGCGGCGTGGGGACATGACGCGGTCGTCGCGGCCGCCCGGGAGGCCGGGTACACCGAGCGGCTTAGGTTTCGGAATCGGACGGGGCAGTTGGTCGCGCTGGATGGCGCTCGTCGATGAAGGAGGCGTGCCATTCGCACTTCCCGCCTTCGGCTACGGTTCCGCCCATGAGTGGAGGTTGGATTCACAACGAGCACCCGTTTGCCGCGCCCCCGGACTTGCGCGACCCGGCCCGGCAGTTGCGGGGAAGACTTGCTTCCGGGATCACGGTGCTGACATCCGGCGGACCGGACGGTCGGACCGGGTTGACGGTGTCGTCTCTGTTGATCGCCGAAGGCGAACCATCGCGGGTCGTCGCCCTGATCGGAGACGCAACAGATCTCTGGTTCGCCATCGAACAGAGCGGCTCGTGGGTGCTCCACGTCCTGGGGGTTCCCGACCGGGCCTTGTCTGAACGCTTCGCCGGTGTCCGGCCAAGCCCGGGCGGCCCGTTTGCCGGTCTCGAGGTTGAGGACACTCCCTGGGGACCTGCCCTCGGAACGCTCGGGACCAGGGCATACTGTCGATTCGAGCGATCGGTGGAGACCGGATTCCACCGTCTCGTGACGGGCGTGATCGATCAGATCGACCTGGAGGGCTTTTTCGATCCTCTTGTCTATCACCGAGGCCGGTACCGGGTGTTGGCCGACGATGCCGCAGCGGAGTTCGGGCCCGAAGCGCGTGGGTCTTCCTAGAATCCTGATCGATGAATCCTCCCACCGTTTGGCTGACCACCCTCGGCTGTGCCAAGAACCAGGTTGATTCCGACAAGCTCTCGACGGTGCTGGCCGAGGCCGGGTACCAGCAGGCCGCCGACCCTTCCGTGGCAGATGTTGTCATGGTGAATACCTGTGCCTTTATCGAAGCGGCCCGCGAGGAGTCGGTCGAGACGATCCTCGAGCTCGAGCAGGCCAAGCGCCCCGGCGCCGGTCTTGTGGTCCTCGGTTGCATGGCCCAGCGATTCGGCTCAGAAATCGTCGAAGCGCTGCCCGAAGCCGATGCCGTCCTGGGTCTCGACCGGTACGGGGAGCTGGTCGGAACGCTCGACCGGTTGACCGGCTGGCAGCCGGTTGGGCTGCGGCGCTCGCCGATGGACATCCTCCACGCGGTCAACCGGCCGGCCCCGACGTTTCCCTATGCCTACGTCAAAGTTGCGGAAGGCTGCGACAAGCCGTGCACCTTCTGCGCCATCCCTTTGATCAGGGGAAAACAACGGTCACGGCGGCCGACCAATATCCACGAGGAGATCAGCGCTCTGGCGGTGGCCGGGGTTTCGGAGGTCGTCCTGGTGGCCCAGGACCTCGCTTCCTACGGCCGGGACCTCGACGCCCCCGGCGGTCTCGTCGAGCTGATCCGCTTCGTCTCCGACATCGAGGGGCTGCGCCGGATTCGCCTGCTCTACCTCTACCCGAAGGAGATCCGGCCGACCCTCATCGACGAAATGGCGTCGAACCCTCTGGTGGTTCCCTATTTCGATCTCAGCCTCCAGCATGCGGAAGAACGCCTCCTGCGAGCCATGAGCCGTCCGGGCAACGGGGACCGGTACCTCGACCTCATTGCCCGGATCAGGTCGGCGGCTCCCGAAGCGACGCTGCGGTCCAGTTTCATTGTCGGTTTTCCGGGCGAAACAGAAGACGATGTGGAGACGCTGGCGGATTTCCTCCGCGAAGCTCGGTTGGATTGGGCCGGATTCTTTCCCTATTCGGCAGAGGACGGGACCCCCGCCGCTCTGCTTTCCGATCGTGTTGATGCCGAAACGGCCGCGGAGCGGCTGCGATACCTGCAGGCCATCCAGGAAGACTTGACCGAGCAAGCCAACGGCGCTCAGGTCGGGAGGACCTTCGACGTGCTCATCGATCAGGTCGAGGATGGGGTGCCGGTCGGGCGTACATACCGCGAGGCTCCCGATATCGACGGGATGGTGACTCTGGATCGGGGCCGGCCGGGCGAGTGGGTCACGGCAACGATCACCGCTAGCTATGGAATCGACCTGGCCGCCGAAGTGGTGACGGCATGATCATCGAGGTTGTGGCGGTCGGGACGGAACTCCTGCTCGGACAGATCATCAACGGCAACGGGGCCCTCATCGGGCGCCGCCTGGCCGAGGAAGGTTTCGACGCGCACTACCAGGTGGTCGTCGGGGACAACGACGAACGGCTGGTGGCTGCGCTGGAGACCGCGCTGGGGCGTGCCGACGCGGTGATCGTGACCGGCGGGATCGGCCCGACTCAAGATGATGTCACCCGGGAAGCGATCTGCGCAGCGACCGGAAGGGACATGGAGTTCTCCGACGAATACGCCCGCCTGCTGCGCGCCCGATGGGAAGCGAGCGGCCGGATCATGCCGGAGAGCAACCTCCGGCAGGCCGAGTATCCCGAAGGTGCCATCCAGCTCGCCAACCCGAAAGGCTCCGCTCCCGGCATCGCACTCGAACACGACGGTCGCTGGATCTTCGCCCTTCCCGGCGTCCCCCAGGAGATGGAAGCGCTCCTCGACGACGAGGTCATGCCGAGGCTCCGCCGTCTGGCGGGTGGTCCGGCGGTCGTCAAGAGCCGGCTGCTGCGCAGCTGGGGCATGAGCGAATCGCAAGTTGCCGAACTACTGGACGACGTGTTCCAGGCATCTGCGAACCCATCGGTCGCCTTCCTTGCGTCCAGCGGGGAGATCAAGGTGCGGATCACCGCCAAAGCGGAAAGCGATGAAGAGGCGGCCCGCCTGATCGCACCGGTGGAGGCGGAGGTGCGGCAGCGGTTGGGAGCGCGCATTTTCGGGACCGACGGCGACACCATCGAACCGATCGTGCTGCGCCTGCTCGAGGAACGGGGCTGGCGGATCGCCACCGCAGAATCGGCCACGGGCGGGCTGATCGCGGCGCGCATAACTTCGGTGCCGGGGGCCTCTCGCGTGTTCGTCGGGAGCGTCGTGGCCTACGCCACCGAGCTGAAACACCGATTGCTCGAGGTTCCGACCGCGACGCTGGAGGCAGGGGTGGTTTCGGAAGAAACCGCAATGGCGATGGCGGTCGGCGCCGCGCGGCTGCTCCGGGCGGAGGTAGCCGTATCGGTGACAGGATCGGCGGGACCGGAGGTACAGGAGCAGTCGGCCGGGACGATGATCATCGGAGTACACACACCCGAAGACACGGCCGCCCGAACCTTGCGGCTGCCCGGTGATCGTGAGCGCGTGAGGACCTACGCGGGTACGGCCGCCTTGCAGCTCGTGCGGCTGGCCGTCGAGGGCTCCTGGTGGCGGACGTAGGACGCCTGTTTCTCGCCGTGCCGCTCACCGGGGAGGTGCGTTCCGCGCTGGCCGCCCACATCGTTGGGTTTCTCGAGGGCCGGGCATTGCCGGGGAAGCCGGTCGCGCCGCCCAACTGGCACCTGACGATGCGCTTCTTCGGTCCCACCGACGAGGTGACCTACGACCGGCTGCTGGCCGCGCTGACCGAAGCGGAACTCGGCAGCCCGTTCAGGGCCACCCTGGCCGGTCTCGGGGCCTTTCCCCGACCCGCCCGGGCCACGGTGCTGTGGCAGGGGATTGCCGGAGGGGCCGACCGATTAGAGGATCTGGCAGACGTGTCGGAGGAGGCCGCCCGGCTGGCCGGCTTCGCTCCGGAAGACCGGCCGTTTCACCCGCACGTCACGCTCAGCCGGATCCGACCTCACCAGGATGTCCGTTCGTTGATCGAGCGGGTTCGTCCTCTCGGCATGTCGCTGCCCGTTGATCGGCTCGTCGTGTACCGGAGCCATCTTGGCCGCGGGGGGGCCCGTTACGAGGAACTCGACAACGTCCCGCTTGCCTAGCCGGCGGTAGCCCCGGTCGTCGGCGGGTCGCGGGCTCCCGAATGGCTTGGCTCCGAACGTATGTTCGACTAGATTCTCAGGGTCGGAACGAATAGGATTACATCCGTGTGATTCTGTCACACCCAACTTCTACCGTGTGATCGAGTCATCAAGAAGGGAGCAATCAGTGGAACGGGACAAAGCGCTCGAAATGGCGATGTCGCAGATCGAACGGCAGTTCGGCACCGGGGCCATCATGAAACTCGGCGAGAGCAACCATCAGCGGATGCCGGCCATTTCGACCGGGGCCTTGTCGCTCGACCTGGCTCTCGGCATTGGCGGCGTTCCACGCGGCCGTGTGGTCGAGATCTACGGCCCGGAGAGCAGCGGGAAGACCACCCTCGCTCTCCATGTGGTGGCAGAGGCACAACGTAACGGAGGCATAGCGGCCTTCGTCGACGCCGAGCATGCGCTCGACCCGATATATTGCCGGGCGCTGGGCGTTGATGTCGACGAACTCCTGATCTCGCAACCGGACACCGGCGAGCAGGCGCTCGAAATCACCGACATGCTGATTCGCTCAGGAGCGCTCGATGTTGTGGTGATCGACTCGGTGGCCGCACTGGTCCCGCGCGCCGAGATCGAAGGCGAGATGGGTGACACCCACGTCGGCCTGCAGGCCCGGCTGATGTCGCAAGCACTTCGCAAGCTCACCGGGAACATTCACCGGTCCCAGACGACTGCGGTTTTCATCAATCAGCTGCGGGAGAAGATCGGGGTGATGTTTGGATCGCCGGAAACGACGCCGGGGGGCCGGGCCCTCAAGTTCTACTCCACCGTTCGCATCGATATCCGCCGGATTGAAGCCATCAAAGACGGCCAGGAGAACGTCGGGAACCGGGTCCGCGCCAAGGTCGTCAAGAACAAACTGGCCCCACCGTTCCGGTTGGCCGAGTTCGACATCATGTTCGGAGAAGGGATCTCGCGGGAGGGCAGCCTGCTCGACGTGGCGGTGGATCAGGGCATCGTGAAGAAGAGCGGCGCCTGGTACACCTACGACAACGACCAGCTCGGACAGGGGCGGGAAAACGCCAAGCGTTTTTTGCGGGAAAACCCCGAAATTGCCGTGCAACTCCAGGCGAAGGTGCTCGAGGCCGTTGGTTTGATCGAAGCCGACGGGGCTGAAGATGCTGATACTACGAAGGATCTTGCCCCGGAATCCAATCCCAAACCAGACAAGAAGTAGCGCTGCAAACCGTCACCGGGGTTGCGGGTCGTTCACGGCTTGTGAGAAGTTGCCCGTTACAAACGGGTGTTGACGCGGTACGATGCTGACAGCACACACAATACGTACCAAAAAACAAGCAACGAACCAGAATCGAATTCGTGAATAACAACAGGGATCTTTGGATACAGGAGGTGTTTCGAGCGAGGCGAATGGCCTAGCCCAGAGCTTCGATCGGATGATGTGTGTGCCGGACCCCGGTGGGGGTTCGGCATTCCTGTTTCAATGGTCACCGGAAAGCAGGGACGATGGATGTGGTCACCACGATCGCCGTCGGACTCGTCGCCTTAGCGATCGGCCTGATCTCCGGGTTCTTCCTATTCCGCGGCCGCCTGCGTCGTTCGAAGGTCAATGCCGATTCCTCGGCCGAGGACATGGTGTTGACTGCCCGGCAGGAAGCTCAGCGCCTGCTGGCTCGAGCCGAGGAAGAGGGGCGGGCCAAGGCCGAGGCGTACCGGGAACGGGAAGACGCGGCGCTCGAGCATCGGCGTCTGGAGATTCGATCCTCCGAGGAGCGGCTCAACCAACGGGAACAAACGCTCGAGCAACGGGCCGGCAATCTTGCGCAGCGTGAGCAGACCTTGATTCACCGCGAGCGCGAAGCGTCTGATTCGCGGGCCGAGGCGGACGTGATCAAGGAGGAGGCTCGCAACGAACTGCAGCGCCTGGCCGGATTCGACGCCAATGCGGCGAAGGAACAGTTGCTGGAACAGGTCAAGGATGAGGCACGGCGGGAAGCGATGATCCTGGTGCGCGACATGGAGATCAAAGCTCGGGAAGAGGCCGATCGCCGGGCCAGGCGGATCCTCACCACGGCCATTCAACGTCTTGCCTCGGAAGTGGTCACGGAAACGACCGTGTCGGTGGTCGAGCTTCCTTCCGACGACATGAAGGGCCGCATCATCGGCCGGGAGGGCCGCAACATCCGTGCTTTCGAGGCCACCACGGGTGTCAACCTGGTGGTCGACGACACACCGGAGGCGGTCTCGGTAGCTTCCTTCGATCCCGTGCGGCGGGAGGTAGCGCGTATTGCGCTCGAACGGCTGGTGGCCGACGGCCGGATTCACCCGGCATCCATCGAGGAAGCGTACGAGAAGGCTCAAGCAGAGGTTGAACAGAGCGTGCGCGATGCCGGCGAGTGGGCTCTTCTGGAAGTCGGTATTTCCCGCCTGCACCCAGAGTTGGTGACGCTGCTGGGCCGGCTGAAGTACCGGACCTCATACGGCCAGAATGTGCTGAATCATCTGGTCGAGGCAGCCCATGTGGCGGGCATGCTGGCCGCCGAACTGCGCATCGACCCGCTCGAGGCAAAGCGAGCGGCGCTGTTACACGACATCGGCAAGGCGGTAACGCACGAGGTCGAAGGATCTCATGCCCTGATCGGGGCGGAGATCGCCAGGCGGTTCGGTGAAGATCCCGCCATCGTGCACGGTATCGAGGCTCACCACAATGAGGTCGAGCCCCGCACGCTGGTGGCGGTTCTCGTGCAGGCAGCCGATGCCGTGTCGGCGGCCCGACCCGGCGCACGCCGGGAGGCCCTGGAGTCGTATGTTCGGCGTCTGGAACGGCTCGAGAAGCTGGCCCTCGATTTCGACGGGGTCGAAAAGGTCTTCGCGATGCAGGCCGGACGCGAAGTGCGCGTCGTGGTCGATCCGGGGGCGGTGGACGATCTCGGAGCATCGGATCTGGCCAGGCGGATCGCCAAGCGGCTCGAAGAGGACCTCCAGTACCCGGGTCAGATCCAGGTGACGGTGATTCGCGAGCTCCGTGTGACGGACTACGCCAGGTGACCGTGGCGGAGACGGTGCAGCTCGGTCATCCGACCGTGCGACGGAAAGAGCGGCGCGTCCCCACGCGCGCCGGACAGCGCTACTTCGTGAGGACGTTCGGGTGCCAGATGAACGACCACGACAGCGAGCGCATCGCCGGGATGCTCGAGTCCGACGGGATGCGACCCGCCGCCGACTATGCCTCTGCGGATGTGGTGTTCATCAATACGTGCACGATTCGGGAGAACGCCGACAACCGCCTCTACGGCAACCTCGGCCATTTGAAACAGCTGAAAGACCACAACCCGGAAATGTTGCTCGTCGTGGGTGGATGTGCGGCCCAGAAGGACCGGGAACTGGTCCACGAGCGCGCTCCCTGGGTCGACGTGGTGCTCGGCACCCACAATCTCGACCGGGTGCTCGATCTCATGGATCACGCTCAGGAGTGGGGGGCGATCACCGAGATCGCCGATGAGCTGGAAGCGATGCCGTCATCACTGCCCGTGCGTCGCGAAGTAGCGCACGCGGCATGGGTCGCCATCCAGATCGGCTGCAACAACACCTGCACGTTCTGCATTGTGCCGGCCGTGCGGGGTGTTGAGGTCAGCAGGCGACCCGGCGACGTGATCGCCGAAGTCGAACGGCTGGCGGCGGACGGCGCTGTCGAAGTCACCCTCCTCGGCCAGAACGTGAACACCTACGGTCGGGACCTGGCCATCGACGGCAAGCGCCGGCCGGTCTTCGCCGAACTGCTGCGGCGGGTGGGCGAGGTGGAAGGTCTGCGCCGGATCCGTTTCACCAGCCCGCACCCGGCCGATTTCCGCGAGGACGTGGCGCTTGCCATGGCCGAGACCCCGTCCGTGTGCGAGCAGTTGCACCTCCCCCTCCAATCGGGCAGTGATCGAGTTCTGGCGCGCATGCACCGGGGCTACAACGTGGAGCGCTACCTCAAGCGGCTGGACATGGCCCGGTCGTACATCCCCGATCTGGCCGTGTCAACGGACATCATCGTCGGCTTCCCCGGCGAGACAGAGGCAGACTTCGAACAGACGCTCGACGTTGTGGCGGCCGCCCGGTACGACCAGGCTTTCACCTTCCTGTTCTCGCCCAGGCCGGGGACCGCCGCCGCCGAGTACACGAACGATCTTGTGGATCCCGAGATAGCCCAGGATCGGTACGAGCGGCTCATCGCCCTGCAGAATCAGATCTCGCTCGAAAAGAACCAGGCCGAGGTCGGCAGAATCCTCGAAGTGCTGGTGGAAGGACCATCCCGCAAGGATCCCGAGGTCGTTTCGGCCCGCAGCCGCGGGAACAAGATGGTCCACCTCAACGGCCGCTATCCATCAGGATCGTTCCTGCAGGCGAGGATCGAAACGGCCGCACCCCACCACCTCTTCGGGACTGTGTTCTGAGCCGCATACTGGCGCTGCTCGGCCCGACCGCGGCCGGAAAGAGCCTCCTCGCCCTTCGTCTGGCCGAGGAGGTCGGTGCGCACATCGTTTCGGTCGACTCGATGCAGGTATACCGCGGTATGGACATCGGGACCGCGAAACCGTCCGTTGCGGACCAGGCTCGCATTCCCCACCACATGATCGACCTCGTCGATCCTGCCGTCCGTTTCAGTGTGGCCGAATTCCAGCACGAAGGCCGCCGGGTCATCGAGGAACTGATCGGACGGGGGAAGACCATGCTCATCGTCGGGGGTTCCGGACTCCACTTCCGGGCATTGGTCGATCCGCTCGAGTTCCCGCCCCACGACCCACACGTGCGGTCACGGGTCGATGCGCTGGACGCCACCACCGCCCGGGGACGCCTCATCGACATCGATCCGGCGGTCGGTGAACTGGTGGACCTGGCCAATCCGCGCCGAGTGCAACGGGCCCTGGAGATTCACGAACTCACCGGCCTCACGCCGACCGAACGGTCGGTCCGGCCCGATGCGCAGGCGGTTGCGAGCTATGAAGCTGCCATTCCGTTCGTCGCCGCCGGGATCGACCCGGGAGCCGAACTCGCCGACCGGGTTGAGCAGCGCCTGCACGCGATGCTGGCTGCAGGATTCCTCGAGGAAGTTGGTCGTCTGGCCGATTCGCTCGGTCCGACCGCCGCCGAGGCAGTGGGGTACAAGCAGTTGCTTCCGGTGGTTCGGGGTGAGGCATCCGCACAGGAGGGTTTCGACGAGTCGGTTCGTGTGACCATGGGCCTGGCCAAGCGCCAGCGCACCTATTTCCGCCGCGATCCCCGCATCGAGTGGGTACCGTGGTCGAGCGACCCGGACGAACGCTACGAACGGGTAAGACGATCTCTGCTGGAGGAAGCGTGAAGTTTCTCAAGATGGAAGGACTGGGCAACGACTTCGTCGTGCTCGAAGGTCCGCAGGAGATCTCAGCCGGCCGGGTCGTGGCCTGGTGTGATCGCCGGCGCGGCATTGGAGCGGACGGCGTTCTCGTCGTCACCCCGCTGGGAGGCGATCGGGTGAAGATGGAGTACTGGAACGCCGACGGCAGCGCAGCCGAGATGTGCGGTAACGGCCTGCGGTGTGTCGCCCGGCTGGCCTACGATCGCAGCTGGGTGGGGAGCGATGTGTTCACCGTGGTTACCGCAGTGGGGGAGCGGGAGGCCCGGGTTGGATCTGAAGTCACGGTGCAGGTCGGAATGCCGGTGCCGAACCGTGAGGAATCCATTGAGGTGGCCGGCTTGACCGCCCGGGAAATCGACGTCGGGAATCCTCACGCGGTGGTCTTCGTCGAAGATCCGGGAGCTGTGCCTGTGGCGGAGCTGGGAATGCGCATGGGGACCGATCCGGCCTTCCCTCGCGGCGCCAACATCGAGTTCGCCGCCGTACGGGGTGAGAACCTCATCGAATTGCGGGTCTGGGAACGCGGCGTCGGCGAGACCCTCGCCTGCGGCACCGGTGCCGCAGCTGCGGCCGCCGTCGCCCACCGGATGGGTCGGGTGGATTCGACTACCACGGTTCGACTTCCCGGCGGTGATCTGCTGGTGACCCTCGACGAACGTGGTGCCTGGTTGACCGGCCCGGCGAACTATGTGTTCGAGGGGGAGTGGCATGGCGCAATCTGATAGCCGCGAGCGAGCTCTGCTCGTCGGCGTTGCGACGGGGGAGACCGGGGGGATTGAAGCGTCCCTCGATGAGCTGATTCGCCTGGTCGATACTGCCGGAGCCGACACCGTTGCCGTGGAAGTCCAGCATCGCGACCGACTCGATCCGGCCACGCTCATCGGCAGAGGCAAAGTTGCTGAACTCCGTGCGGAAGCTGCGGCTGAGGATGTCGATGTCGTGGTCTTCGACCGTGAGATCAGTCCTGCTCAGGAGCGCAATCTTTCCCAGGCGCTGGATCGCCGTGTGCTGGATCGAACGGCAGTGATTCTCGACATCTTCGCTCAACATGCGACGACCCGGGAGGGCAAGATCCAGGTCGAGCTCGCCCAGCTCGCCTACCGGCTGCCCCGTTTGCGGGGGAAGGGTGTTGTGCTCTCGCGGCTGGGAGGTGGCATCGGTACGCGCGGCCCCGGCGAAACGAAGCTGGAGGTCGACCGGCGGCGTATCACCAGCCGCATCGCCCGGCTGCGAGCCCAGCTCGAAGAACTCGAGCGAGCCCGTCATACCAAGCGGGAACGCCGCAAACGAAGGGAAATGGCCCAGGTCGCCATCGTCGGCTACACCAACGCCGGGAAATCGAGCCTCCTCAACGCCCTCACCGGTTCCCATGCGCTGGTCGAGGACCAGTTGTTCGCAACGCTGGACCCCACCACCCGGCGGCTCGAGCTGACCGACGGCCGGGTGGTGTTGCTGTCGGACACGGTGGGGTTCGTGAGGCACCTGCCCCACCAGCTCATCGAGGCGTTCAAGTCGACCCTGGAAGAGGCTACGGAGGCCGACCTGTTGATCCACCTGGTCGATCTTGCCGACGAGGATCCGGAAGCGAAGATTGCCGCCGTACGTGAAGTACTCGGGGAGATCGGTGCGGACCGGGTGCCGGAGTTGCTGGTCGGCAACAAAGCCGACGTAGCACCCCGGCAGGCCGTGCAGCGATTCCTGGCCAGCCATCCGGATGCGATCATCGTGTCTGCGGTTCGAAAGAGCGGACTGGAATCGTTGACGGAGGGGCTCTGGCAGGAGCTTTCCCGCCGGTTCCGTGAAGTCGACCTGCTGATTCCCTTCTCGGCAGGTTGGGCTGCGGCGCGGGTCCATGAAGCGGGCGAGGTGCTGGCCGAGGAGTACCGGCCGGATGGCGTTTGGTTCCGGGCTCGTTTATCCCCGGCCGATGCGCAGCGATTGAAGGGCTATGTGACGGTTGAACCCCTGCCGGTTCCCTGACGTTCGCCGCTCCTCACCGCAGAATCTCCGATCGAGCTTCCGGTGCCGGGTCAGCGAATCGCCCGCAGGACTGCGACGACCTTGCCGATGATCTCCACTCCGTCTTCGAACACCATGGGCTCGTAGGCCGGGTTCTCCGAAATGAGCCGCACGGTGGCTCCGCTCCGCTCGAATCGTTTGACGGTTGCCTCCTCGCCGTCAACCAGGGCAGCCACGATCTCGCCGTTGGCCGCATCCTTCTGGCTGCGAACGATGACGTAGTCGCCGTCGAGGATCCCGGCGCCTTCCATCGAGTCGCCGCGCACGGCCAGCATGAAGACCGGTCCACTGCCGGTGAACTCGGTCGGTATGGTGAAGACCTCGTCGATCTGTTCCTCGGCGAGAATGGGGGAGCCGGCCGCGATCCGTCCGAGGAGGGGAACGTCGCGGTAGGGGCTCCGTTCGATCGTGTCCGAACCGCTTTCCACGACTTCTATCGCCCGGGGCTTGGACGGATCACGCCGCAGGTACCCGGCCTTGACGAGGCTGGAGAGATGGCTGTGGACGGTCGAGGGGGAGCGGAGGCCGAGCGCATCGCCGATCTCGCGCACAGAAGGCGGATAGCCTCGTTCGGCAACCTTGGTGCGGATCAGCTCCAGGATCTCTCGCTGTCGGGTACTCAACTCGCCCATCGGTCTGCCTTCCTCGAACGTGTGTTCCCAATGTACCGTTTGTGAGACCGCGAATCAAACATATGTTCGCTCGATCCCGCCACCGGCCTCCCGGCCAGTCCGACCGAACTCTTACTGCTTGACAGCGAACACATGTTCGATATGATGGACATCAGACACGAACACCTGTTCGATCAGGTTTCTGTCACACCCGGTTCGTACAGTGAACCGCAGATGGCGAAAGCGCCGCCCGGAAACGTACAGCAGGAGGAAAAGGCATGACGATCCGCACCAGCACTCTGACGAGAGCTGTAGTTCTCCTCACCGCGGTCGCCGTGGTCTTCTTCCTCCTGCTGGCTTCCGGTGCCGGGGCCGGCAACGAGGTTCGGCCTACCGGCCTCCACGTCGTCGCCGCCGGGGAGACGATCTGGTCCATCGCCACCGAGCACACCGGTGCCGGCGAAGACGTCCGCTCCACCGTGTTCGACATCAGACGCATGAACCGGATGGAAGACAGCATGATCAGGGTCGGAGATCAACTGGTTGTGCCGCTCGACTCCTGAGGTTTCGCCCGCGGCCGGATCAACGCCGCGTCGTATCGGGTACCCTCGGTCCGACATGCAATGCCCGTTCTGCGCGTCTTCGCGTACCCGCGTTATCGACAGCCGACCCATCGAAGACGGCTCGGCTATCCGTCGACGCCGCCTCTGTGACGCGTGCGACAACCGTTTCACCACGTACGAGCGAAGCGTGGTGCCGCTGGTCGTTCGCAAACGGGACGGCCGTTTGGAGCCGTTCCAGGTCGACAAAGTCCGCGCCGGGTTCGAGAGCGCCCTGGCGGACCGTCCGGTCAATCGCAAGCGACTCGAGGCGATGATTGCCGAGGTGGAGGCGTTGGCTCGCTCGCACGGTCCTCACGTCGACTCAGACGAGATCGGACGTGCGGTGCTCGGGCACCTTCGGGAGGTCGACCAGGTGGCGTATCTGCGGTTCGCCAGCGTCTACAAGGAATTCCAGGGCGCGCAGGACTTCGAACGGGAGATGGCCACCCTCGAAGACTCCGTAGATTCGGGCCGCTAGTCGAGGTTGCCGGCCAACCGGGCGAGGGTCGTGTTGTACTGGTCAAGTTCCTCGGTTGCCCAGGCAGCCACGGTTTGTAGCGGTCGGGCGATGCCCGTCGTGAGTCTCTCCACGGCCCCGCGCAGCTCGGCCGCCAGGTCCGTAGCCGTCGTTGCATCGCCCGCCCGGAGCGCTCCGAGGTATTCGATCTGCCACTCGGCGTACCGGCCGGCCAGCAGTTCGCTTTCGGCGCGATGGGCCTCGAAGGCCGGGTCGTTGGGAAGTGCGGCGATTGCATCGAGTGTCCCGGCCAGTCCCAAACCCAGTTCGACACCGAGCGCTGAGATCTCGTCCGGGGTGGCGGCGATCGGTAGCTCCGGCAGGACGAAAGCTCGTTCGAAAACGAGGCGGTAGGTCAGTGCATCGCCGAGGCGGCGCTCCACGGCGAGCCCGTCCTGTGATGCGTTGGCCATGTCCGTTCGGATCGGCGTGAGTGCATCCAACTCGTCGCGCGAGACGAACGGAGGGGTGGCAGCGAGCGGCTCGGACGCCGAAGTGAAGAGGTTGCGCGAGGCCGTGTCGAGGCGGGAGAGGGTCACCGCCGCGTCGGAGAGACCTTCGGTCGTGACGGCCGGATCGGTGATCCCCAGCATCACCTCGGAGGCGATGGGGAGGACGGAACGGGCTTCAGTGATGGCCGTGCGATACGACGAGGTTGCTCGCTCGGCTATCCGACCGGGTTGGCCCATCCCGATGAGGATCAGCGCCAGGACCACGGCGAGGCCCAGCCCGGCCGCGACGACGATCGTCCAGCGGAAGGTTCGCTCGGGAGCCTGGGAGAATTCGGTTGGAGAGAGGTTGGTGGCGGGCCGGACGGCGTCGTGCTCCTCGGTAGCGAACCAGAGACGCTCGATGAGTGTGCCGGTGTCGGTGTCGCTCTCGTTCACCATCCTCATGTCGGAGAGAGCCGGAAGTTCATCGAGTCCGGTCTTCTCTGCGACGGCGACCCGCACCGGGTTCTGCCACTCCGGTTGGATGAGGGGCGTAGCGGCGACGGTCGGTTCGAATCCGGCGGTCTCGTCGAGTCCCAGCATCTCCAGGAGCGCCGAGCTGTAGACAGAACGCGTCGACTCGTCGGAGGGAGACCATTGTGCTGCAGGGGCCGGGCGCGGTGTGACGGGTTGAACCGGCGGACGGGCGGGACCGGCCGGTTGGTGGGTGCGAACGGGAGGCTGGGCACGCTGCGGAGCCGGGCGAGCCGGGCGCGGTTTTGCAGTGTTACTCGCTTTCGGTGCCGGCCTGGCTTCATCGACAGGGGCAGAAATCCGGGTCGCCCGGTGCTGGCCGGCCGCGGGACTCCGTCCCGGGATGAGTTGCTCCCACCAGCTCGGGGCGCGGTGACGCCCCCGGGCCGTAGCGAGGATGGGGCCGTTGATCGGATGACCGGCGAGGCAACGATTGTCGCTGACAGTGACGGTGGCTCTGCAGGTTGTACAGTAGGCGTGTGGCACTCGCAACTCCGTGGTGTGCCTCCGCCCATGAAAGCCCCACGACTTGCCCATGCAGATTACCTTCCTAAAGCTCGATAGTGAACTACCTAACCCGGCGCACGCCCATCCCGGCGACGGCGGGGTCGACCTCTATGCGCGCGAAAACGTCCGCCTCGACCCGGCGGCGTGGACGACGGTCCCCACAGGTATCGCCGTTGCGATCCCCGAGGGGTATGCCGGACTAGTAGTCCCTCGCAGCGGTTTGGCCGCCCGTTTGGGGGTGGGCGTGGTCAACGGGCCGGGTCTGGTCGATGCTGGCTATCGAGGCGAGATCAAGGTCATTCTGATCAATCACGGCTCCGAGCCACTGGAGCTGGAGCGGGGAGAGCGCATCGCCCAGCTCGTCGTGGTCCCGGTCGTCGACCAGGAGTTCGTCGAGGTAGATGAACTACCGGAGTCGGCGCGAGGTGAGGGCGGTTTCGGTTCGACGGGCCGGTAGGTGCGTTGTTGCACTTCGGGCGGAGGCATTACACTGTCGACCGTTCAGGCGGAAGTAGCTCAGTTGGTAGAGCGCAACCTTGCCAAGGTTGAGGTCGCGGGTTCGAATCCCGTCTTCCGCTCCGCGAGGGGCGATGCGTCGCCCCTCTCTTGGCGACGTGGCCGAGTGGTTTAGGCACGGGTCTGCAAAACCCGTTACACCGGTTCGATTCCGGTCGTCGCCTCGGGTACCCGACGTGGTTTGATACACTCCGGGTCCCTGAGGGCGCTTAGCTCAGGGGGAGAGCGCTTCCCTGACGCGGAAGAGGTCGTGGGTTCAAATCCCTCAGCGCCCACCAGAGAACCCCCGTAGTTGCGGGGGTTCTCGGATATTGGGGGTGAACCGCCGAGGCGAGGTTGTTGGTCCAGGTCGTGCAGTGGCGGGAGCGGTCGGTGTGGGCGGCGTTTCTGTCTGCTGATACTGGTCGTACCGACTGATCGGGGCCTGTAGGGTCGCAGCATGCCCGACGTAGAAGACCGCAGGTCTCGCCAACGAATTCCTGCCGGGGTGGGGATCATCATTGGGATCAGTCTCGGAGTTGTCCTGTTCGTTGCAGCTGACAATCCGGTTTGGATCGGCCTGGGTGCTGGCCTCGGGATGCTGTTCGGTGCCGGTTGGGTGAAACGCGGCTGACTGCACGAACCCCGGTTTGTCCAGCACGAGGTCCGCTTCGGCACCATCATCGAACTGAGCGAGGATCTGATGCCAGCCACCCCGTCGGTGACCGGCGTGATGCTGGCCCACACCGCTCGTCTCGATCTGACGGGCCGGCGTCCGCGCCGAAGACAACAAGAAGAACCTATCGTTCTGATGATGGAGAACGACTTTGTGCCCGACGGGTTCGATGTGCCGACAGCCTTCGCGGGACCGGGATTCCGGTTGGAGCCACTGGGCCCTCAGCACAACGAGCAGGATCACGAGGCGTGGATGTCGAGCATCGACCACATCCGGTCGACTCCCGGGTTCCCCGATGGCGAATGGCCGGAACCGATGTCGCCTGACCGAAACCTCCAGGATCTGATCCGCCACGCACGAGACTTCCAGAGCCGCACCGGGTTCACGTATTCCATCCTCGACGGCGACGAGGTCATCGGCTGTGTCTACATCTATCCGTCTCGCCTCCCGGGTTCTGACGCCGGGGTGCAGTCGTGGGTGCGGGAGAGTCGGGCCGAAATGGATGTCGTCGTCTGGAGGGCGTTATCCGCATGGATCGAGACCGAGTGGCCTTTCGTCAATCCGCACTACGAACCACGCTTGTGAAGCCGGGTTGTCTGCCGGCGGGTCAGATCGTGATGACCACCTTGCCCTGAGCGTGTCCCTCACCGAGGTAGGCGAAGGCCTCGGCGGCATCGGAGAGGGCGTACATGCGGTCGATAACGGGTGTGACCTTGCCTCTCTCCATCAGTTCGGCGATGACGGTGAGGTCGTCGGTACTGTTCTTGGCCAGCATCGTCGTCATCTTCTGGGGCCGGAACGCCGAGGCGAGCATGGGCTCGAGAACCATCTTGAGCGGACCCCCCCAGCTGCCGCCGATGTCTCCGCCGACGGCAACCAGCCTTCCGGCCCGGGTGAGCGCACGCCGGAGGTCTGCCATGGGGCGGTCTCCTGCGACCTTGAGAATCACGTCGTGTTCTTGGTCGCCGTCGATGAAGTCTTCCCTGGTGTAGTCGATGACGTGGTCTGCGCCCAGCGATCGGGCGATGGGGACGTTGCGGGTGCTGCAGATTGCGGTGACCTCGGCTCCGATCGCTTTGCCGATCTGGACGGCGAATGTGCCGACGCCACCGGAGGCTCCGACGATCGCGACTCTCTGACCAGCCCGGACCTGTCCCTTGTCTCGCAGTGCCTGAATGGCGGTGACGCCCGCCATCGGGACCGCCGCGGCCTGCTCGAAGCTGAATCCGTCGGGTTTGGTGGCGTAGGCGGATTCTCGTGCGGTCGCGTATTCGGCGAGTGCACCGTTGGACGGTCCGAACACCTCGTCGCCGGGCTCGAAGAGGGTGACCGCAGCCCCGACCGCTTCGATGACGCCGGAGATGTCCACTCCCGGCACGAGGCGTTTTGGCCGGCGCACACCGGACGTGAGCCGGGCGAGGTATGGCTTGCCTCGCAGCATGTACCAGTCGTAGGCGTTCAGGGACGCCGCCCTGACCCGGATCAAGACCTGGTCGTCGCCTGGGGCAGGCTTTTCGACATCCTCAAGTGCCAGCACGGAGGGTCGGCCGTAGCTGCGCTGTGTGATTGCTCTCATGTGGTCCTCGCGGTCTTGGACTCGGCCGCCATCTGACCCACAATGTATACGAGCCCGCCACTTCCGGCGCGCCCGCCCGCCGGGTTCCATTCCGCCCGACTCGCCGGATCTGACCGACCGGGGCACACCGGCAAGGGTCATGGTCCATTGCTTGAAGCGCCGGCATAGGAACACCTGCACTCTCCACGTCAAAGAGCAGGCTCTGGTCTAGCTGGTCTCAGTCTGTGCGTCTCGTTACGGTGCGTGGATGGTCACACTTGCCTTGCTCGCGTCGAGCGTGGTGACGAATCCGGGACGGAACCGATAGAGCCCGACGCTCCGCTGCAGGCTTCAGGGCACGGCATGGGGGAGAACGAACACCCAGTCCGAGAAGTACGTGATCGTCACGTCGGCGCTCACCTGGCTCACGTTCTGCTGCTCGATGGTGAGCGCGTCCGGCCGGTAGTCGCCCTGGAGCCACTCCGTGTCTGGTTGCCCGGCGCTCCTCAGCGCAACATGGCCATCTTCGTGAGTTCCGCCCAGGTCGATGGTGACGGGACTTCCGTCCGAGCACACAAGGGTCTGCACCCCTTCCAACCGCTCCCAGGTGAAGACGAAATTGGTGTACTCGACCGTGCCTTCGACAGTTCCGTCCGGGAGGAGCGTCACTCTCATCAGAACCGGGTCGACGACGCAGGCGCCGGCCGCGTAGTCCGTGCTGAACGTGAGCGTCCCGCTCCCGGCAAAGGTATGCGGGAAGGTCATGGCGGCCTCCGTGGTCGTGGTGGCAACGGTGGACGAGGTTGTTACCCCCGAAGTGGTCGTTGTCGTCACCACCCCGGCCACGAGTTCGCCGTCGATCAAGACTCGCATGTCCCCTCCGCCATAGCGGAGGGCATCTGCGCAGGCCTCCGACCCCGGGTAATCGGACACGGGAGCGGAGGAGGGGGCGATCAGCGTTCCATCTCGTTCGGCCAGCACGATGCAATCGTCGAACACGTCCCTCTTTCCCAGGATCCGGTCTTCGGTCCACGTGAAGGTGGCAAGCCGTTGCTCTCCAAATACGAGACCCTCCACGATTTGCTCGAGGGAGTACCCGATCTCTGTGAGGGCGACGATCGCCCCGATGAACGCCTCGACAGTTTCCCGCTTGTTCATTTCGAGCGCAGCGGGCGGCCCGGTGAGGACCTGGCCGCGGTCGGCCTTACTGTTCAAGACATCAAGGAAGTCTGCCGGCGTCAGCTCGGCGGCAAGCGGGAGCCCCTCGGGAGCTGCCAGGACGAGCGGTTCCCCTCGCGCCTGGGCGAAGACTCCACCGGACGGACCCGACGGGGCTACGCCGGGAATGGTCCCATCACGGGCGATTGCGGCGACGTGCTCTGCGATCTGATCAGCTCCGTATCCGGCGTCGAGCGCAAGAACCACCGCCGCGAAAGCATCATTGGGTCCGAGACGGTCCACAATCTCCCTGGCGGTCTCCATGGCAGCCGGGTGGATGAGCTCGTCGTAGGCGACCAGACTCAATGGGTCAGCGTCCGTCGTGGCGATCGTACTCGTGGTGTCTGTGGCGACTTCGCCCCCGCAGGCCACAAGGACCACCAAGAGGCAGGCAAGGAGACGACCCAGATCCCATCTGCGGCGCCATGTTCGAGACGTGACCCACCCCCTGTTCGGGAAGACGTTCACCGTTCACCCGACACGATCTTCGAGGGTTCTGCTAGGGCCGAAAGTCGGTTTCGGGGGGCACGGCTGGCCCTCTGCCGCAGCCGTGACGCCAGCCGTTGGCGTTTCGGTACGCGGGGAACGGCGCGAACGGTCACCGGATCGAGATTGCTGCCGACGGTTCCTTCGGGACGCGTCCGGCGGGACCTACGACCGGGCGGTCGCCACGATGAACAACCGGGGGAAGGGGTAGAGGGTCGTGCCGTCGGATCGCCGTGGGTAGGCGTCGAGCAGCCTTTCCCGGTAGTAGGTCACGAAGGTGTCCAAATCGGTGCCGTCGAGCGTCTCGAGGACCGGCAGCAGGCCGGTGCCCTTGACCCATTCGAAGACAGGTTCGGGTCCCTGCAACACCTGGAAATAGCGTGTGGTCCACATGTCCAGAGAGCCGACCAGCGGCGTCAAGAGATCGTGGTACTCGGCGGGTTCGTCTACCCACTTGTGGGCCAACCGGGACCAGAGTTCGGGCGGCCCGATCGGTTTTCCGGCTGGTCCGCCGGTTCTGAGCACTTCTCGCATCAGAACGTGCGACGGTTCCGCCCAGCTCAGGGGCATTTGCACGGCGAGAATCCCGTCCGGGGCGAGAAAAGAGACCAGCGACGGGAACAGGGTTCGATGGCCCGCGACCCAGTGCAAGGCTGCATTCGAGTAGAGCACATCGACCCGTGTTTCCGGTGACCAGGTTGCGATATCGGCTTGAATCCACTCCACAGTGCTCCCCGATCTGGCCGCTTCGGCCAGCATCTCGGACGAGGCGTCGACACCCACGACGTGCGCTTCCGGCCACCGGGCTTGCATGGTTCGGGTCATCTCTCCTGTGCCACAGCCAAGGTCGACGACGCGGGCGGGGTGCGGGTGGTCGATGCGATTGAGCAATTCGAACGCCGGACGGCTGCGATGGGTCCCGAACCGACCGTATTGATCGGGATCCCACCCGGTGCTCACGGGCTTTCCGTCCGGGTGGCTGGGCCCGCCGATGGCACATTCGGCTGTTCGACGGGACGGACACCCAAATCAAGCGCCACCCAGATCGTCTTCGAGAATGGGTAGAACAGCAGGGGGAACAGGCCGTTGAAGACAAGGGTGACGACGAGGAGGGTTTGCCACGGAACGTCGGACCAGGTGGCGCTGATGATCGTGATGCCGATGGCGATGAACAACGCGAACGTGACCGCCGTGTTGATGATGACGGCACCCAGCCAGTAGCCCTGCTCCCGCTCGAAGCTGTGGCCGCAGCCCGGGCAGGTGTCGGTCATCGAGATCCAACGCCGGAAGAGGCCGGATTGTCCGCACCTGGGGCAACGCTTCGCAAGTCCTCGCCCCAGCAGTCTGAGTTTCGGTGGTTGGAGTTCGGGCACGGTTTTTATCGTAGGCTCCCACGAGAGACGCCCCGACAAATGCCGGGGCGTCTCTTTCCGAATCACATCGGTCGGTCAGTCCTTTTTGCCGAACATGCCGCCCAGCTTGTCGGTGAGCCCTCCGGTGACATCGCCGAGCTTGTCGGTGATGCCGTCGACCGCGTCGCCGCCACCGGCTAGCA
Source organism: uncultured Actinomycetota bacterium (assembly GCA_963707435.1). GTDB lineage: Bacteria > Actinomycetota > Acidimicrobiia > Spongiisociales > UBA4744 > UBA4744. Next base: position 300,436 of record CAVPPF010000007.1, read on the forward strand.
GCTTCTCGACCTGGCTGGCGATGGGGCCGGGCAGCTTGTCCTTGATGAAATCCATCACCGCATCGATGGCAGCTTGTGCCTTGTCCAGGGGTAGACCGGTCTTCTCAGCGACCGTGTTGAGCAGCTCTTCCATGGTGTTCCTTTCTCAGTCTTCGGTAATCGGACACGTGCAGACTCGAGGAGTTCCGCAGGTCTTCCCGATCAGCTCAGGGTAGCAATCAGTCCCAACCGAGTTCATGGAGCCGGTCGTCGTCGATGCCGAGGTGGTGAGCGACTTCGTGGAGGACGGTGCGGCGGATCTCGGTGACCAGTTCAGACCTGCTCAACCCGAGCGACAGGTGCGGCTCCCGAAAGACCGTGATTTGGTCCGGCATGACGCCGTAGTAGTCGATCCCGCGTTCGGCCAGAGACACCCCCTCATAGAGCCCCAGGAGTCCTTCGTTCTGGGGATCCTGTTCGGGGGTGGGCCGATCTTCGACCACGACCACCAGGTTGTCGATCCGGGAGAGGAACTCGGCGGGAATCTCCTCGAGTGCTTGATCGACGAGGGTCTCGAACTCTTCACGATCCATGGCAGCATTCAACCACCGGTCGGCGGATCGATGCGGTACTAACATGCCCCGGCACGGGCGCTTAGCTCAGCGGGAGAGCGCTGCCTTCACACGGCAGAGGTCACTGGTTCGATCCCAGTAGCGCCCACCCTCGGATTTCCCTGTAAATACAGGGGGTTCTACCGCTTCCGGATTGGCCGCCGGGCCTCTCCTAGTGTCAGGTGTCCGTCAGAGCTCCGAACGGGACTTCGGTTGCTCGGTTTGACTTTGCCGACTCTGTCTTGTCCTTCGAGCCGCTTGAAGGTTTGTCGTCTGAACTTTGAGGACCGGGCCAAGCTGCAGAAGAGGCGTTGCTGGGGGCGTCGGCGACTCGTTTCTACGAGTCGACCGGGAAGAAACCCCAGACCAGACGGCCCGGGGCATATGCGCGTTCAGAGGGGCACCTCTGGTTGGTCTCGAGGTCTGACCAGGTTGGACGCTGGGGAGTTCGATGACGGACCGTGGCGTCCGGGTGGTTCGCCGCTTTTCTGGCGCGGCACGGTGCAGATCAAGAGCAAGAGTGAGCTCTCCACCTACTTTCTCGAAGGCGAGCACAACGCCGTCTGAGATCGCGCTGCCTGCCGCATGTGGGTCGAACGTCATTCGATCTTCCTGTGCCCAGTGCCGCGCTGCCGTCCCCTCCACGGAGTCGGCGAGGCGGTGGACCAGCTACGCGAAGGAGTCATCCCGCAACGTGGCCCAACCCTGCCGGTATACGGTCAATCACCGTGATGGGCACGCCGATCTGGCGAAGGAAGGTGGCCACGTCCCACAATTGCCAGGTTTCGGCGAACAGGCCGTCTTCAAAGCGATACGTGTGGGTTCCGCTGATTTCGACCCGGTTGCCGGTGGGAGCGATGCCCTGAAACTCACCCAGATGGGTGCCAGTGAGAGTGACCCGCAAAGCAGCGCGATCGTACGTGGCGATCAGCTCTTCTTCACGAATCTGCAGGTCGGGCACCGCCCCAAGGAGAAGCTGGAGGAAGTCGGTAACACCCTCGCGGCCCCCGACTTCTCGAAAGGCACTGGCCAGATCATGACGAATGAATCCCGGCGTCACCAGGGTCGGGTTGACGCTCAAATCGCGGTCGTTCATGGCTTGGATTGCCCGCCTCAACGTCGCGACGTTGTGCTCCGTGGACATGGACAGGACCCCCATTCTCGCGTCGCGTCGGTGGGGAAGCCCGACCATCTGTGCGTGGCCTCCGCGGAACAGGAGCGGAAGGGCTTGGGGTCCGGCACCCGCTGTGGGGTTGACCTATGGTTCTGAAAGGCGCGACGAGGGGAGAGACAGTGGAAATTGAGGTGTCGACGGTTGTCGATCGTCCCGTTGCGACGGTTTGGGGCTTCTACGCAGTGCATCACGTTGAGAATCACCCTCGGTGGGATTCCGATCTCGAGCTGGAGAAGCTCTCCGATGGTCCGATCGGTCTGGGTACGGTGATCAAGAGGCGCAACGTTCGTTATGAAACACCGACCGAGGGGACGATGGAGGTGGTCGAATTCGAACCGGAGAAGGTGATGGGCGTGAGGATCCAAGATGGACCGATCGAAACCAGAGGACGGGCAACATTCTCGGCCGCCGGCCCGACCGCTACCGACGTGACGATTTGGGCTGAGTTCCCGGGAATGGACGAGTCCATGGCTGAAAAGGTCAGACCGCTGATGGAGCGAAGCGCTCGGAGCATCAAACGGCTCATCGAGTCCGAGACTTGATCGGATGGCTGCTCCACGCGATACGGATTCCGGTGTAGCCAACTATCGCTACGTGCGGCTCTACAACGACGAATACGGAGAGTCACATTTCGAGGATGTCGAATTCCCTCTGAGCAAGCTGGAGGAAAGCTCGTCCGCCGCGCCGGTGCTGGCAACGCCATTTGAAGAAGCCACCTACCACGGTCTGAGGATTGTCCCACCTGGTTGGGAACGCGACTGGGCTCCGGCGACGCGCCGCATGATTGCCGTCTACCTGTCAGGCGAGGGTGAGATCGAAGCAAGCGACGGAGACGTTCGTAGCCTTCTTCCCGGCATGATCCTGCTCGCCGAAGACACCGCCGGTCGGGGACATCGCGTCACGTTGATCGGGGACGAGCCCGTCACAGTGGTGCACATCGTCCTCCCCGACTAGACCACGGCGGGAGGCCAACCTGAATGGTCGCCACCTCCAGCCACGATGTGGCCGAACGTAGGTAGTTGAAACGGGGCAGGAGGTTTGCTGGATGCACTCCGGCACGCTGCGTTTCAAGGACAAGGCTGCTCGCTTGACCTGATGCCATGTCAGGGCAGAGGTCAAAGGTGCGGATGCAGATTCTGGCCAACGACCTTGATTGCTCGAAGAACCCGAATGCCGGGAAGCTGCCCCGGAAGGGATGGCCGTGTTCGAAAGCCCGGGTCACTTCCTCACTCAATCTCTGACCGACGCGCCGGGAACCCCTGAAAGGGGTTCCCACGCGCCTTGCGGAGGGGCTAGAAGTCGTCGCCGGACGATTCGATAGTGGTGACCGGCGCGCGTTTGGGGCGCAGCGCCGACCCCAGGATGAGCAGCCCGGCCACTATGACTGTGGCGGGAAGTGCCCACCGGGCATCCAGGTCGAGCGGGGTGTCCATCAGAAGAACAGGCATTGATATCCCGAGGAACAGAATGCCGAAGATGAGCGAGATGATGTCGAGAGGATGTCGTTCGTTCATGAGTTGGTCTCCTGGGTCACGATGATTTGGCCGGCACCCACCCGGGCGGTCACGGTGACGTCTCCGGCTCCTTCGACGCCGGCGACGGTTACCGAGCGACCAACACCGAGCCCTTCGCTACTGCGGCCAAATACTTCCACCTGTCCTACTCCGGCCCGAGCGTTGACGGCCGCGCTGAGGTCGGCGGGCAGTTTGATTTCGAGTTGACCGGCGCCGAGTTCGGCGTCGATGGTGATCTCCTGGTCCTGCCAATCGACCCCCGTCAGGTCGACGATCAAAGTGCCGCTGTCCATGCTGTAGTTAGCCGAGATGTCCTCAACGGTCGTCGGGGCGAACGTTCTTATCTCGTCCGTGAAGGCGTCAACGGCGTTGCCGATAGCTGCAATCCCCATCATGAAGGCGAGGAGCAAACCCGCCACGATCATCAACCTGGATCGACCCCATATCGATCCGACCAGCAATCCGGCTCCCACGATGGCTACTGCCAGTGCCAGGTAGTGGCGGGCGTCCGGGAAGAGGACTCCGGCGTTGTCCAGCAGGGCCAGGATGCCGACCCCGATCAAAACCGCGGCCATCGTGTAGCGCCCCAGCATGGAAGGGGGACGTACCCGGCGGGCGCGGGGCGGGCGGGGTGGCCGGGTGGTACGGGCAGCCGGTCCGCCGGCGACCGACACCGCCGGAAGCGAGGGCGCATCTAGCGGGCCCTGGTCGGTATCCGCCGGGACCGGGGGAGTCTCCCCGCGGTAGAGGAGGACGCCGAGGACGAGCAAAGCAACGGCCCACGCGAAGCCGGTGCCGGAGATGTCCAGGGAGATGAGCAGCACGATCAAGGCGATAGCGATGAGGAATATGCCGAGTCTCGATCCGGCCCTCGCCTCTTCCAACCAGCGCTCGCCGATGGATTGGTCGACTCCGTCGGCGGGGATGAGGAGCCAGCCGGCGAGGTAGAGCACAACTCCCAACCCGCCGAAGAAGCTCAGGATCACGAACGCCAATCGGATCAGCCACGTCTCCATTCCAAAGTAGACGGCCAGGCCGTTGGCGACCCCACCCAGTATTCCGTCGAAGCGACGCAGAGGCGGGCGGGCGCCCCCTGTTCCACCGGAGGGAGGCTGCTGGGCGTCGCCGGCAGCTTCCGGGGGTGGAAGCTCGAGATGTGTGTCGTTAGTCATGGGTGCATTGTCCGTGTCTCGCACCGGGGCGTCTATGAGGTGTACCCCTCCGGAAACCCTGATTCTGAGGGTTGTGGTCAGGGTATTCACCTGTTGTGGAGGGGAGAAGCACTGTGGGATCATCCTTGCAGATCAGGAGCGCGTCATCATTCAACAAACCGCCGATCAATCCGCTAGCTCCCAGCAGGCCAAACGTCCTGGTCTGCCGGTGTCGCGGAGCGGTGACGATCGGATCCTGACCGGACTGGCGGCCGGAATCGCCCGGGTTCTGGAAATCGATCCCGTGTTTGTGCGAGCAGCCTTCGTGACGCTTTCCCTCGCCGGGGGAGTAGGAATACTCGCCTACCTGGCCGGATGGGTTCTGACTCTCGATGACCCGGATCCGCAAGCTGAGTCTGCCCTGCGGAACACTCTGGCGGTGCGAAGCAACCGGCGCCGGCTGGCCCTGGGCATGATCTTCCTCGGGTTCCTGCTGTTGCTTCGATCGATCGGGTTGTGGTTTGGCGACTCGCTCGTCTGGCCCGCCGCCATGGCGTCTTTCGGGTTCGCGCTGACGTGGTCACTGATCGATGAGACCCGCCGGTCGCGCTGGACTCGCCGGGCGTTCCCGGCGGGCGAACCGACCAAAGGCGGAAGCGTGTTGCGCCTGATCGCCGGGGGAGTGCTGATGACGGCCGGGCTGGGCCTGTATCTGCAATCGATCAACGCCGTAGGTTTTCTGGGCGGGGCGGTGTTGGCCGTATTGGTCACCATCACGGGGCTGGGGTTGGTCTTCGGTCCCTGGATGTGGCGACTGATCAACCAGTTGACCGACGAACGACGCGAACGGATTCGATTGGACGAACGAGCCGAAGTTGCGGCGCACTTGCACGACTCTGTCCTCCAAACTTTGGCACTCATGCAGAGAACCGACGATCCGCGGCGCATGGCGATGCTGGCCCGCCAACAAGAACGTGAACTGCGTGGCTGGCTGTATGGAGACGAAAGGCCGTCTGCCGGGGAGACGCTCCGGCAAGCATTGGAAAGCCTTGCCTCGCGGGTGGAAGAGGCCCACCAGGTACCGGTTGATGTGGTCGCCGCCGGCGATCTTCCGCTCACCGACACACTCAGAGCCCTGGTGGGAGCCGCCGGTGAAGCGATCACCAACGCCGCCAAACACTCCGGCGGGGAGTTGATCTCGGTGTTTGCGGAGGTGAACGGGTCGAACATCGATGTCTACGTGAGCGACCAGGGGGTCGGGTTCGATCCTGAATCCGTCCCGGCCGATCGGCGGGGTATCACCGAGTCGATCGTCGGTCGGATGGAACGGCAAGGGGGATCGGCCGCCATTCACAGCGAACCGGGGGAGGGAACCGAGGTGCATCTCTCAGTGAGGCAATCATGATCAAGGTGTTTCTGGTCGACGATCATCAACTGTTCCTATCCGGGGTCAAGGCCGAGCTTGATGCCTCCTTTGAGCTGGTCGGGGTCGCCTCCGATGTCGATGACGCCATCGAGGACATCCAGGCCTTACAGCCGGATGTTGTTCTGATCGATGTGCACATGCCGGGGGGAGGGGGCTTGGCGGTCGTCAAGGCCGTCCATGAGGCCTTCCCCGAGATGAAGTTCCTCGCTCTGTCGGTCTCGGATGCGGCGGAAGATGTGATAGCCATGATCAGGGCAGGAGCCCGCGGATATGTGACCAAGTCGATTCAGCCCGACGAGCTGGCCGCGGCCATCCGGCGTGTCCACGACGGCGATGCCGTGTTCTCACCGCGGCTGGCCGGGTTCGTGTTGGATGCCTTCGCCGAAGTGGTTCCCGCCCCCCTGGATCCGGAACTTGACCAGCTGACGCCTCGCGAGAAGGAGGTGCTCCGCCAGATAGCTCGTGGATACAGTTACAAACAGGTGGCGCGGCGGTTATCGATTTCGATCAAGACCGTCGAGTCGCATGTGTCGGCAGTGTTGCGCAAATTACAACTCTCGTCCCGCTATGAACTGACCCGGTGGGCAACCGACCGGCGGATCGTGTGAACCGTGATTCCTCGAACTTGTCCGGAGCCAACACGGGAGCCAGGACCGGAAAGCAGCGTCTCAACCCGCTCGTGTACGCAACCCACGACGATCGCTATGTCGTCGCCGCAACGAAGGGAGGAGTACCGGCTCACCCGGATTGGTTCTTCAACGTACGGGCCATCCCGGACGTGACCATCGAGGTCGGAACCGAGAGAATCCCTGCGAAGGCCACCATCGTCGAGGATGGACCGCTCCGCGACGAGTTGTACGCCGAACTCGTGGCGATCATGGGTCAGTTCGCCGAGTACGAGACAAAGACAGACCGACGCATTCCGGTCGTCGTCCTCGAACGAGCGGATTGACGGAGTGCCGCACCTGCCGGCCAGACGAGCTCGGACCTGCCCGCCTCGAGCCGAATGCAGACGGGCGAAAAGGAGACAAGGATGACGGAACCATTGCGAGTTGGCCTGGTCGGCGCCGACGCCTCCGGGCGAGGTTGGGGTCCCATGGTCCACATACCGGCGATCCGGGCACTCGAGCACCTCGAATTGGCGGCGGTGTGCACCAGTCGCCCGGAGTCTGCCGCTGCGGCGGCCGATGCCTACGGCGTCGGAGGATTCCACGATGTGCATGACTTGGCGGCCCAGCCAGATATCGATCTGATCGCAGTTGTCGTGAGGGTGCCCGCTCACCACCGAGTCGCCATGCCCGCGCACCGACCGTCTAGGTCAGGTCGAGATTCACGGCGCGTCCAACTTCTGAGGAGTGCTGAAGTGGTGCGAGACCGTTCGTGGTTTGCCGCACGCTCGAGTGCGACCACGACGCGACCACATCGCAACCAGCAATGACCGGTGACAACCGGTGGTGAGAAACCAGACAACCGTTGATGTTCGGTGGTACCGGCTTCGCGTTCACACGGCACAGGTCGCGGACCGCCGGGCGGTCCGTCGGTTCGATCGCGGTCGCGACCAAGACATGACACTCCTTCGACGAGGTTTCTACAGCCGGGGGTCGCCGGCAATCAGACCCGGGGCTCTCCGGGCGACCAGAGGATTGATTCCGACGACCACCAGGTCAACCGGGAGATAGGAGCGGTCGGGAAAGGGCCCTTTACAGGGCTAGGGCAAGGAGGACGCCCAATACGACGACGGTACCGGTCAGAAACACGATGAGGGGCAAAGCGGATTTCATTTCTAACTCCATTTGGTAAATCAGGGAAACCCCTACCGGGTCCGCCCGGCTGGGGCAATGCCACGGTACCGACCCGCCGGCTTTATCTGACTCGTGTGTGGCAACCGGATTCGCTCCGATCAGGTGGGGGTCAACCCCCGGGGCACCGAGCCGAACTTGGGGGACCAGGCGATTGAGCGAGTCCTGCGACTACCCGCGCCGACATACTGGATGAGGCGCTCGACATCATCACGCAGCTCTAGTCGGGAAGTGAGGTCAATCACATCGGTCCGCACTGCCGGGTCGCGCCGTATCGGTTCGAGCCCGGAATCAATCAACCTTGGGACCTCGAACGGCTGCGGGAGAGAGTGCTGCAGGGCCCGCCTGCCGCCTGAAGAGCCGGCGTCTTTTGCCCTCAATCGGAATCTGTTGCACCGCAGGACGACTACGAATGTGCAGATTTGGGAAACCCGCACAGGTCCGCACCAGGTCGGGGACTCGAGTCGCGAACAGAACCTGCTTCGCCGCTGGCCACGAAAGATTATGGCTCCTGGCACATCCACCCGCGACGAGAGCGGAACTCGACGGCCCTAGCCGGGCCTGAAGCTGCTCGCCGCTTGCTCGATCCCGGCGTAGTAGGCGGACCACCAGGCGGTATCGCGATCGGGAAGGTTCTCGTTGCCCCGGCGCAGGCCGGCGGACCCGTCGATCAATTCGCGCACGATGTCGGCGTGGCCGGCATGCCGGTGCGTTTCGGTCGCCACATGCACGAGGATGCGGTGGAGCGTCACTTCGTTTCGGTCGGTCGGCCACCAGGGAACCCGGCCCACCGACTCGAGATCGAGCGCTTCGATCGTTGCATCGGAGTGAGCCCAGGCTGTGCGGTAGAGGCCGACGATCTCGTCGCGCCCCTCCTCCGCCGTCGCCCACATGTCTGCATTCGCTTCGGCATCATCGTCGTACCACGGAAGTGCAATACCGTGTGGCCGGCCGAAACAGTCTCCGAAGTAGCCAAGCTCCACCGACGCCAGATGCTTGATCAAACCCAGCAGGTTGGTTCCGGTCGGGACAAGTGGCCGGCGCGCATCGTATTCAGAGACACCGTCGAGCTTCCACAAGACGGCCTCACGTCCAGCCTGCAAGTACCGGTGGAGGTCGTGCTTGGCTGTGGACATGAAGCGATTCTTGCAGGTGCATTCCGGTCGCGGAACAAGCTTCCGACAGCCGGTGGCGGGCGATACGCCCCGAAACTTGATGCAACCCGGTGCGGGCGGTCAGCCGACCGCCTTCTTCACGAGTGCAACGATTTCCTTCTCGACGGCCGGGGTCAGCTTGGTCACCGCGAACGACGTCGGCCACATGGCCCCGTCGTCGAGGTTGGCCGTGTCCTGAAAACCGAGGGTGGCGTAGCGGGCCTTGAACTTGGCGGCGTCCTGGAAGAAGCAGACGACCTTGCCGTCACGCGCGTAAGCGGGCATGCCGTACCAGGTCTTGGGAGCCAGCTCGGGTGCAGCCTTGGTGATGATCTCGTGAAGACGCTCGGCGACAACGCGGTCGGCGTCGGCCATGGCAGCGATCTTTTCCAGCACATCGGCGGTGCCGTCGGCCTTCTTGCCACGCTTGACCGCCTTCGTCTCCTTGGCGCGCTCCTTCATGGCAGCGCGCTCTTCAGCGCTGAAACCGTCGGCAGTCGCCTCCGATTGAGTGTTGCCTTTGGACGCCTTGCGCGTGGTTGCCATGGTGATCTCCCTCATTGATCCGACCGTCCGGGGCGATCCCCGTCCCCGGGGGCCCGTGACACTAGCCAGCGGCGATCTTGATCACGAGCCACCATCGCGGACCGGGACCGCTCGAAGCGAAGGCCTCATGGCGATCCGCTCCTGCTTCCCGGACAAGAGTTCGTGCTCGGCGCAGGGCTGCGCCATCATGTGTGTCCATGAGATCGAAAGCCGTGGTGTGGACCCTGGTCGGCCTGGCGGCAGCGGCCGTCCTGGTTCTAGCACTCAGCAGCGGGAACGACGAGACGGGTGGGGTTGCAGCGCCCGGCGAACCGGCCGCAACCGAGACCCCGCTAACCGAAGCCCCACCTCAGGAGATCACCACGAGCTCTACGACACGGCAGCCGGAGACGACAACCACCACGCTCGCTTCCTCGACCACCACCACGACCACGGCACCGTCGACAACTACGACCACGCCGGATACCACCGCGCCACCGTCGAACGGATACGCCGCAGTACCCAAACCCGCGACCGGACCGAACACGATCGCCCCCGGCGGCGCTCTCACTAAGCACCTGGCGGAGGACATCGCCTCCAGCTTCGGATTCGACCTCACCGAAGTGGAAGCAGCGATCGCCGGCGTGGAGTTGCCGCCCGAGGCCGGCGGCATTCTGGAGGGCTGGCCGGCGCCCGGCACCTACCAACGGGTCGACGGTGCCAGCGCAGCTGAGATCGTCCAGGCGATGGTGGATCGGCGGGTGGCACAACTCGAAGCGCGCAACGTTCCTCGCGATGAGTGGCACCGGGTGGTGACCGCCGCGTCGGTGATCGAGAAGGAAACGTACAACCAGAACGAGAAGCCCCGGGTGGCCCGGGTGCTCACCAACCGGCTGGCCGGTGGCGGGCCTCTCCAGATGGATTCGATCATCCTCTACCCCGTGCCAGAGGACCGGATCTTCACGACCAGCGCGGAACGGGCCTCCGATCAGCCGTACAACTCGTACCGGCACAACGGCCTGCCGCCCACGCCGATCTGTTCGCCGGACGAGGCATCGATCGACGCGTTCCTCGACCCGCCGCCCGGCGATTGGTGGTTCTACGTGACGATCGACCTGCACTCGGGCGAGACCCGCTTCGCCGTCACGTATGAAGAGCACCAGGCCAACGTCGAACTGCTCCGAGCCTGGCTGAGAGACAACCCGACGAAGTGACAGGTTGAGCAGGCAGTCTGAAGTCATGCCCGCTCTCCCGTGGACGGACGATGCCGATCCGCATCACTGGGAGGCGTGGGGTACGGGGCTCTGGGTCACCGACGACAACGATGAGTAGCTTTATCGATTCGTGGAAAGGGGAGGAGTAGACGTGAACAAGCGATTGATGGTGCTCTTGTTGCTTTCGGTGGTGCTGGTCGTTGCGGCATGCGCAGGCGACAACGGTTCGAGCGACCAAACCGTGGCGCCCGAAGACCCCGCCGGGCAGAGTGACGATCCCGGCGGTTCGGATCAGGGTGCCGGGGATGTTGACGGAGGAGATTCCGCCGAGGGGTCCGGCAGCGATGGCGGTGCACCCGAACTCGATCCGAGCGACATGCCGCCACCCGGTGCAGTCGTACTCGAGGTCGAGGGTCAGACCTTCACCATCTCCGCCGATGAGATGGATTACTTCGTCTGCGACATCGGCGACGACTTCGTGAGTGTCCGATCTGAGTCCGGAAGCCAGGATCTGGCCGTTCAGGTCGAAAGGTCGGCGGAGGGCAGAGGCAACGCAACCATCTCTCCGGCGGGATCCGATGTCGTGTACAACTCGTTCTACGGGCCGGAGACAACCGGCGGCGCGACCGTGGCGGCTCCGCATGTGGTGTACGAAGGGCCGTTCGACGCCACCAACGTCGATGACATCAACGACATCTCCGATGTCGGTACCGGGCGGGTATCCGTCACCTGCCCGTAGCTACTTGAACGACCGGAGATTCGAACCGGCCTATCGTTTCCGCCGCATTAGGCCGGGCCGTCCCACCAGGACAGAACGCGGAGGGCGCGAAGCGTGTTCCAGCGGCTGGGCGTTCCCACGGGTGCTTCGATGTCGAAGTGGACCCGGCCGGGATGGATGCGATCGAGCAGCCACCGGCCGTCGGGCTGCTGCTTCGATCGCACGATCTCGACCGCCTCCGCCATCCGCGGATCGGGGTCTGCGCCGGCGTGGCGGAAATAGTCCAGTGCCCGGAGAACGTCGTAGTGCCAGTAATAGGGGAACGCGAAATCGAGATAGGTCGGATCGGCAATCTCGCCGGTGCTCTTGCGGCGGAATAGGCTTCGCTCGAGCAGGTACTCCTCGCCGCCGTGCCGGGCAGCGCGCACTTTGGGGGTTCCGCCGGTCTGCCGCTCGAATTCCAGCAGGCCGTCGAGCACGTTGATCGTCGTATCAAACGAAGAGCGCACGGATCCGTTCTCGACCTCGCAGTTCCAGCCGCCGTCCTCCAACGTCTCCTCGAGGATCCGCTCGACGATGGGCGTGACGTCCACCCCGAAATGTGCTCCGGTTTCGATCGTCCGGCCGTTGATGCACGGCTCTACCTCGCCGTCGAAGTAACGCTGTCCGTCGTGCTCCCAGCGACCGTGCTCCGCGATGAGGTCCATCGCTCGGCGGGCCGACGCCGACTCCGGCTCGAGCCCGAGGATCTGCAGCGTCTGGATCGTGTGCATCGTCGCCGTCCACGGCTGTCCGGGTTCCCCACCCCGGTAGGACGCCGGGAAACAGGCGCCGCCTTCCCACAGCCCATCGGAACCCTCGAGCGCCAGGAGTCGCGCCCCCAGCCCTCGCGCTCGACGCGGGCGCGCTCGGCTGCAACGACGGCGGGGGAGGTGTCCATGAGGTCGGCCTGCACCTGCCAGCGGACGGCGGGGTCGCCGTCCAGCAGCCAATCGATGATTTCGGCGGTGCCCTCGCTGGTGTCCCACGTCACGCCGTTCATTGTGCCAGCCCGATCAAACTACAGGTGCAGCCTGTGGGTGCTCGACAGCCGCAACGGGCACACGGAGGCTCGCTCGATGAAGAAGCGGCCTAACCTCGAAGAACCAGGCCGCAAAGGAGTTCTGCCCCATGACGGTTGACGAATACCTGGATGCTGCACCGGAGCCGCAACGCAGCACGCTGAGGCAGCTTCGAGCGAAGCTCGCTTTGATGCTCCCTGCGGCAGAGGAGAGCCTCTCGTACGGGGTGCCCGCCTTCAAAGTCGGTGGCAAGGCGGTGGCAGGCTACGCCCATGGGAAGCGACACTGCAGCTATTTCCCACACTCTGGTTCGGTTCTCCCACAAGTCGAACCGGAGTTGCTCGAAGGCTACGACTGGTCAAAAGGAACCCTGCGGTTCCCAATCGACGAGATCCCGGGTGAGGCCCTCCTCCGCCGCCTGGTCGACATCCGGCTCGAGATGCTGAACGCCTAGCCGCAGCCCGGTTCCTTGTCCCCGCCCATGGAGGACCAACGCCTTGCACTCGCCCGTCGTTCCCACCGACGCGATGCGGGAGCGGCGCGATGCGGAAGTGACGAAGGCCTCTAGCTGCCGGACTGTTCGAGGCGGACGCTTGAAGGTGGTGCTGTCCGGCAAACGGAGGATTCCTCACATGAAGTACCGCATAGAGCGCAGCCCCGATGGTGGGTGGTTCATGGACGTCTGGAAGCGAGGTTCTGCCCTGCTCTCGGACCCTCTTCTCAACAAGGGGACCGCTTTCACCAAGGAGGAACGCCGCCTCTTCCACCTCGATGCGATGCTCCCATACCAGCCCACCGACCGTGAGCATCAGATGCGGCGTGCCTACGAGCATGTGAAAGACCGCGGCGACAACCCGTTGGAAGAGTACGTGTCGATGTCCGGGTTGATGGACCGCAACGAAACGCTCTTCTACCAGGTCCTGGCCGGGGACGTTGAGAGGCTCCTGCCGATCATCTACACACCAACGGTTGGAGCGGCTGCCAGGCGATACAGCCATGTCTTCCGGCGCGGTCGCGGCTTGTGGATAACTCCCGACCACCGCGGCCGTATCTTCGAGGTGCTCGATCACGCACGAAGCGAAGAGGTGAAGCTGATCGTTGTGACCGACAACGAGCGCATCCTCGGCCTGGGCGACCAGGGCGTTGGCGGCATGGTGATTCCCATCGGCAAACTTGCCCTCTACACACTGGGCGCCGGAATCCACCCCGCCTACACGCTGCCGATCAGCCTCGATGTGGGAACCGACAACGAGGCGCTGCTCAACGATGACATGTACGTCGGCTGGCGGCATCCGCGGTTGCGGGGCGAGGAGTATTACTCACTGGTCGATGAGTTCGTAGACGGTATTCGACGTCGATGGCCAAAGGTGCTTCTCCAGTGGGAGGACTTCAAGAAGGCGAACGCATTCACGTTGCTCGACCGTTACCGTCACACCCTGCCGAGCTTCAACGATGACATCCAGGGAACCGGGAGCGTGATTGTGGCGGGCATCCTGGCGGCATGCCGGGTGACCGGCACCAAACTCGCCGACCAGCGCATCCTGATGGCCGGATCGGGTGCAGCCGGGACGGGCATCGCGCTCCAGTTGCGCCACGAACTCGAGTCGAATGGGGTAACCGGGGAACAGCTCTTTCGTGCGGTGATTCCCTTCGATGTCGCCGGGGTAGTCACGCTGGATCAGATCGAGATGGATGCTCAGAAGGACACGGCTTGGCCGGCAGAGCTTGCACATCGGCTGGGTTTTGGCGGGGAGTCGAGTCTCCTGGATGTCGTGAGGGCGCTTCAGCCCACGATGCTCATCGGGACGACCGGGCAGCCCGGTTTGTTCTCAGAGGAGATCATCCGGGAAATGGCGAACCACGTCGATCGGCCGGTGATCATGGCGCTGTCCAATCCCACGAGCAAGACCGAAGCGGTCCCCGAAGATGTGTTCCGGTGGACCGATGGTCGGGCGTTGATGGCCACGGGCAGTCCGTTCGCACCCGTGGAGTACAACGGTCAGAAGCTGCAGGTGTCGCAAGGCAACAACGTCTACGTCTTCCCCGGTCTCGGATTGGGCACGATCATCAGTGGGGCACAGGAGGTGACCAACGGCATGCTGGCTGCGGCGGCGCACGCCCTCGCCGGCCTCGTTGACGAAGACGACCTCGAGATGGGCGTGCTGTATCCGCCGATCGGAGAGCTACGGACCATCAGTCGGGTCATCGCCCGCGCGGTCGCCATCGAAGCATGCGAGCAGGGCGTCGGCAAGGACTTGACGTGTGACGAGATCGACGCTGCGATCGACTTCGAGATCTGGGATCTGAACTATCCGACTCTTCGACCGGTGTAGGAAACGGCCTCGCGTCGGCAGACCTGACTACCAACGGGTGGGTGAGACGGCGATGGCACGGACGACCGACCGGAGCCTCAAACGGCCGGCAGCTGAGCCAGGAATTCGGTGACTCGCCGCACCAGCAAGTCGGTGGCTTCCGCGTCGTAGGAGGGAAGCGAACTGTCCGCGAAGTAGTGCTGATCGCCCGGATACAGAAACAGCTCCGCATGTGGAGAAGACGCAACGATGTCACGGGCGGCATCGATGTCACCTTCGCCAACGAAGAAAGGGTCGGCGTCCATGCCGTGGATCTGCACCGGGACGTTGGCCGGCCAAGCCTCGCCGAACTCCGAGACGGGTACGCATGAATAGCAGAGCAAAGCGCCCAGCGCCCCCGGACGGGTTTGTGCCAGCATCTGGGCGGGCACCACGCCGAGGGAAAAGCCGGCATACACGAGGCCGCCGCCGATGGCATCGGCCGCACGGGCGCCGCGTTCCATGACTTCGCCGAATCCGATGTCTCCGACGTAGGCCATGCCGGCCCCGATGGAGTCGAACGTCCTACCCTCAAACAGGTCCGGTGTGTAGACATCATGATCTCCGTCCCGCAGGAGCCCGGCAAAGGCTTCTACGCCCGGGGTCAGCCCCTGGGCATGGTGAAAAAGGACGACTCGGGCCACGGCTCACTCCTTGCTCGGGTGCATCGGATCAGGTGTGGGGGATCCAATCCTATTGATCGACCGGCTCGATTGCCTCGTCGGGCAGGGAAGCGCGGATTGCTACGACTTCGCCAGAGCGTGCGAAGACTTTCGCACTGGTCCGGCGTCCCACTTCGAGGCCGGACATGCGCTCCGTGGACCCATCCGTGAAGAACACGTCGATGTGCGGATCGTCCGGGCTCACCGACACGACCACGGGAACCTGGCAGATGGTCACGCCCAGAGAGCGCTCACCCACCTCAATCAGCGACGGTTCGAGATCGAGGTCGTACACCGCCCACGACTCCGGCTTCTCGAGAAGCTCGCTGCGTCGCAAGAACAGAGGATCGAACCTGATGCTGCCGTCTTCAATCCGCACGCCCACTTCGAGCGGCCGGGTCAGCAGCTCTTCCTTGACGAGGCCGGTCATGCCGGGTTGCTGGGCGCCGGCGTGAGCGGGCGTGTGCGAGTAGGGGTCGGTGGGAATGGCACCGAATTCCACGGCGGTCTTGTTGAAACCAAGCCCCGATCGAACTCGCCAGTACGCATCGGTGAGGCGTGCCACCGTTGGCGGTGCCTCGCCCGCCGTAGCCGCTTCCCACGCCGATTCCTGGACTGCGACGAGCAGCTTGGCAACCATGTGCCAGTAGATCGAACCGATCCCCTCGTAGCCGTGCATCGATCCCGATCGGCCCGTGTAGGCGTGGTGGCGGAACACCTGGTCGTAGCTCTCGAACGTGGCGTCCCGGTGCGAGGCCACGAGGCCGGTCCAGGTCGGATCGTGGCCGAGGCGATTGAGCGATGCTGCGAGATCGTCCTGGTTGGCGAAGTCGGCGTTGAACCGATATCGACCTTCGGCGTCCCTGGCGATCACCGAGCGGTCGCCGGCTTCGTGGAGCGCGGTGAGGAGCGGATTTGCCTCGACGGCCGCCTCCGGGATCACGTTCTTTTCGAGGAACGAGGGAAGCTGCCGCGCCGGGTACAAGAGGAAGCTGCGCTGATCGGCCCGATACATCGCGCTGGAAAACAGGGCGTCGATCACATCGGCCCGTTCCTCGGGGGACAGCACGCCCGACGCTGAGGATCGCTACCTGCCCTTCGAGCATCTCGGGCAGACGATCGACAGAAGCGGTCGTTCCGTCGGCGGAGAAGCGGACGAGGTTGTAGGACTGGAAGAGTCCATCAGTGCGACGGTTGTCGCGAATGGTGTCATCGAGATGCTCGATGGCAACTTCACAGAGTTCGGCGACGGTGTCGATGGAAACCGTTGCAAAACCGGTGAAACCCTTGGTGTAGACCCGATCGCGGTACTCGGAGAACGCAAGTCCGAGCTTGTCCAGGAGGTCCTTTCGGGATCGGTCGGTGATCCCGGCGTCCCGTGGGCGAGCTTGGCCCAGCACCGCGGTGATGGCACCGAGCCAATCGGCAACCTCTCGCGATATGGCAATCTCCTCGAGTTCCGCCGCACGGACGAGCGACTGGAGGTGATCCAGGTATCGACGGAGGTGGTAGAGGGTCACCATCGACAATCCGAAGCCGACGAGGGCATTGTTCGCATCGTTCCACTCCGGCCGCTGGGTGTTCATCCAGATGCCCCCGCCCGGCACGAAGTTGGAGAGTTTGGTCAGAGCCGGCACCAGGAGCTTCTCAACCAGCGTGACGAGATACACCTCTTCCTCTCGCCACAGCAGCTTCCCGTCACCACCGACGGCGTCGGCCCGGGCGGCGGAGCGTGAAGCCGCGCCATCGTCATACGCGATGGTGGCTTTCGGGTCGCGAACCAGGTCGTTGTACGGCGCGAGCCGGTAGGGGACATCGGCGTAGCTGAACCACGGTTCGGCCAGCAGCCGCTCAATCTCGCCGGGCAGGAATCGTTCAGCGGCTTCGAGCAGCCGGAGCAGATAGACGATCTGGTGATCGCCCCAGTAGCCGATGTTGCTCCAGGGGTCGTCGGGTTCCGGCACCTCCCAATCGATGCCGTTGCGGGTGATGCGATAGGGGTTGAACCCGTCGGCCGTCGAGGCGTTGACGAACACCGAGATCACGCCGGGGAGATACTCCGGGAAGCTCATGCAGAGCGCCTCCCAGTTCTGGAAGATATCCCGCCAGTTCCCTTCGTAGTACAGAATCGGTTCTCCGGCTGCGTCGCGCACGCGGATCGAGAAGGCGTTCCAGGGGCGGCTCGGGTCCCCGTGACGCCGGGAGAAACCGAACGGCAGGTATTCGAGACCGAGCCGTATCAGTTGTGGATCGCCGTTGCGGCGGACGTGATCGAGGAGCACCTGTCGATCGACGACCTCGGGCAGCGACTCCAACCAGGTCCGGTGCCGGCCGGCAACGCCCCGGTTGCGGTCGAGCAAGAATCTTGCGAAGTCGGCAGTGCTGATCTGGTAGCCGGCGAGCGGGACACCGCCGCGCATCACGTTGTACGTGACGTTGGCGAACTGGTGGGCGGTAGCGACACGGTCGCCGGTCCGCTGCAGTGCGTCGGCAGGTGCCATGATCCTGTTGAGCGTCTCGGTAGCGCTTCGCAGGGACGTGACAATCGTGGCCGGAAGCTCCGGCGTCGGTCTGGAGCCGGCTGCGCAACTTCGCGACGGCGATCTGATCCTGGGCGACGTCGGACACGATATGCCAGGACGATTCGCCGCCCGGGGGCAGGTCGATCGGTCCCGCGCAGCAGGTAGGCGCCGGGTCTTCCCGTGAGCAGGGCAACGTCCATCGGGGGAGTCGCCGGCCTCGAAGGCAGCCAGCGCATCGGGGCTCACGGTGACCGCGGCGTCGACGAGTCCGATGGACCAGACGACCGATCCCCGGAGCACCTCAGCCGGTTCGGGGCGATCGGCCACACGAGTTTCGAGCGAGAAGACCGCCAGGCGACTTGCCGGGTCGATGATCTCACTTCGCTTGTAGGCGTTGGTGAGGTTGCTCAAGCTCTGATAGATCGACGGTGTCGAGACCGTAGGGGAGGACATTCAGCAGCCCGTCAACCACCTCTGCCCGAACCGGGTGGTCTCCGTCGTTGACGAGCGTTGTCGTGCGAACGAAGCCGAATCGATCGCTGCTCGCCCAGCGATACCGGAAGGTGAGCGCGAGACGGGTATGAACCTCCTCGAAGATGACCGAGTCGCCCACGACCGACTTGTAGAGGTTGCGGCGGACCGCCGGTCCGGGTCTGCCACGGAACGGGCTCCACAGCTCCTGGTTGTCACCGGCATGCAGGCGAATTGCGGTGACCGGCCCGATCACGCCTGCAGCCTCGTGCAGGCGGTCATCGGTCTCATAGGGGAAAAGCGCCCGGGTGGCATCGACTCTTCCGGCAGTCAACGCACCGCGGCTCGACACATACATCCAGCGATCGCCGTCGCTGACCACGCTCATCAGGAACGGCGGCATCAGGTCGACGTCGGGCACGGCGTAGAAGCCCTCGCCGTCGATCTCGACGAGTCCACCGCCCTGCGGCAGTTGTGTCGCGATAGGTGGCGCCGGACTCATGTGCATCTCCTCTTCGTTGGGTTGAAGTCCCTCATTGGCGAATTCCCGACTCTCCGGGAGCAACCGGCCCGGAGCCTCCAAGCCCATGGCCGGTGGGGTACAGCGGCGTCGCGTGGGGATCCCCGAGGTCGCCGAACGTCCGGGGCCACGGTTGTGGTGTTCGTGCCTCGAACGGATGGAGACCCGCCAGCAGCTCTCCGAGCGCCCCGCCCTCGGTCCCGGGAAGCCACGCAGCTACCACGGCGTCGGCCTGGTCGATGAGGTCCGGGATCACCAGGGGGCGGCCCGAGTAGACCACGAGAACGAGCAGGTCGGTGCGGCTCCGCATTCTGGCGAACACTTCACGGTCTTCGTCGGTCGCCGTGGGTGCGGCGCAGTCGCCCGGGCCTTCGGCATACGGAGGTTCGGCGATGCAGACGATGCCGACATCGCTGCGGTCACGATCCGGAAACCGTCCCATCCGGATCGAACTGCGACGTCCCAGCGTGGTGGCGGCGCGCAGTCCGTCGAGGAGGGTGGTGCCCGGCGTTGTTTGCCCGGATGCCGCCCTGCCAGCCCACGGTCCAGCCGCCGCATTGGAGGCCGACGTCGTCCGCAGCACTGCCTGCCACTTCGATCGATCGGGCGCCGGGTGGAAGGGGAAGACCCTGGTCGTTCTTGAGGAGGACGGCGCTGCGCCGCACCGCTTCGGCGGCCATGGCGCGATGCTCCGCCGAGCCGACGACGCTCAGGGGAGGGGTTCGGCGTTGGGGGTCGAACGAGTCCGGCGGCGAACTTCGCTCGCAGGATCCGTCGCACCGCATCATCGATCCGTTGCATCGGGATCAGCCCGGAAGACGTGGCTCGGGCCATAACCTCGATGAAGCGGCGGTAGTCGTTGGGGACCATCACCATGTCGACCCCGGCGTTGATGGCCGTGACGACGGCTTCCTCATAGTTCGGTGTGATCTGGTCGACGCCCATCCAATCCGACACCACGAATCCACCGAATCCGAGTTCTCGCTTCAACACGTCGGTGAGCAGGCCATGATGGGCGTGGAGCTTCATGCCGTTCCAGGAGTTGTAGGAAGCCATGACGGTCATGACGCCGGCTTCGATGGCGGCACATACGGCGGGAGATGCACCGATCGGAGCTCTTCTTCCGAGATGCGGGCGTCTCCCTGGTCGATCTGCCAGTTCCTCACCCCAGCCGTCCCACCAGTCCGACGTCGCATCGGGACGAACCACCGTACCCCATGATGTGGCGCCGTCGCCGACGAAGTGCTTGGCGCAGGCGAGCACCGCCGGCCGGTCCTGGTCGAACCCTGGAGACCTCGAACGAGCGCCGCTCCCAGCGTGGATACCAGCGCGGGATCGCGACCGTAGCCCTCGTACGTCCGGCCCCATCTGATGTCCTGGGGGACCGCGACGGTCGGGCGCGAAGGTCCACTGGACGCCGGTGGCCAGCATCTCGGCCGCGGTTGCCCGCCCGATCCGCTCGACGAGGTCCTCGTCTCCTGCTGCACCCAACCCGATGTTGTGCGGGAAGACCGTGGCGCCGCGGACGTTGCCGTGACCGTGCACTGCGTCGACGCCGTAGAGGAGCGGGATGCCGAGGCGCGGTCGTGTCCGCCGCGTCTGACGAATGCACCGACCATGTCTACCCACGACCGATGGCGTATTCGGCGTCGGGTTTCCGTTGCCACCGCTGAGCACCGAACCGATCGAAGTAGTCGGCCGACCTCGGCCGGCGAGAATGCCGTCGTTCGAGACCTGGGTCATCTGGCCGATCTTCTCGGCAGGGTCATGTCGGCGACGAGTGCTCGATCGTTCCGTCGGCGACGATCACGCCAACGTTCCGCGTCAAGCGATCTCACTGAATCTCTGCCCCGGCGACGGCTCGCATTGCACCGCATGACTCCCGGACGACGAGTTCAACCGGCATGATCTCCACAATCGGCGCCGTCACCACACCCCTCACGAGGTCGTTCAGCAGGTGCACGGCGCGTCTACCCGTTTCCGTCACCGGTTGACGGATGGTCGTCAAGGCTGGGACCGAATTCTCCGAAGCCGGCAGGCCGTCGAACCCCATCAGAGCGACATCTTGGGGAACCTTGCGGCCACTCTTCACGGAGCGCCCGCAGTGCACCGACCGCCATGGTGTCGGACGCTGCGAACACCGCCTCGGGCTTGTGGGGGATCAGCTCCAGCATGGCTTGGTAGCCACTCGCCTCCGAGAAGTCGCCGTCCGCCCGCAGGCTGGGGTGCAGCGCCATGCCGCAGATGGCCAGGCCTTCGACAAAGCCGTTGAGCCGATCCAGTCCGGCAGTGGTGGACACCGGTGCTCCCAGAAGGCCGATCCGTTGGTAGCCCAGATTGCACAGATGGATGGCGGCTTGCATCGCTCCGCCCCGATTGTCCACGTTGACGTAGCTGACGCCCTCGACGTCGGGACGCCCGATCATGACCACCGGGATCTCCCGCGACTGGCCATGCGGGCCATCAACGGGTCTGCCATCCGGGTGGCGGTAACGATCGAGTCCGTCCAGGAATCCGGACGTGACGACCCGCGGATACAGCGCGCTCTTCCTCCTCTTCGGTCTGGAAGAGGAAGAGGGAGAGCGTGTTGCCCGACTGGTTGCTGGCTGCGCTGATTCCCTGGATCAATCGAGCGAAGTAAGGGTCTTCGAAGACGTTGCGGACCCGGCTCGGGATCACCAGACCGATGACTCCGCTGCGTCCTGAGACGAGGGAGCGGGCGGCGACGTTGGGGGTATAGCCGGTGCGGCGAATCACTTCCTGCACGCGTGCCCGAACCTCCGGGCTGACGCTGGTCTGGTCGTTGAGGACGCGTGAGACGGTCGAGCGCGATACGCCAGCCATGCGGCCGATGTCCTCGAGGGTCAGATTCACCTTTGGCTCCTCACCGTGCGCCAGGGAGCGCTCCCAGCAACCTACCGCGAGTAATCGGTCCAGTCAATTTGACGGACAAATGACAGAAGTGTGTATGGTGGACCGGGAGCGCTCCCAGAGCGTGAAGTTCGACAAGACGCATACCTGTGAAGAGACCGAGTCATTCACAAGGAGGACGGAACTGTGAGAAGCAAACGATGGCTGTTCGTAACAGCCTTTCTCGTCGTTTTCGCGCTCGTTCTTGCTGCCTGCGGAGACAGTGAGGGCGACGAGACGACGACGACGGCGGCCGGTGGAAACGGAGAGACGACGACAACCGCCGGCGGGGGCGATACGACGCCACCTGCAGGTGATGCAACCCTCCGGGTTCTGATCCATCAGAACCCGGCCTTCGTTTCGTACATGGAGGGCTTCAACCAGAGGTTCGAAGGATGCCAATCCCGGCGTGACGGTGGACATGACCGTCGTGAACTCGGGCGACATGGCCAGCTCCATCAACACCCGGACCACGGCCAACGACGTGGACGTCATCGACTTCTGCGCCGGGTCTTGTTCCGCGTTCTCGAACGGGATCGAGGACTACATGGGCGACAACTACGGTGAGAAGCCCATCTGGCAGCAGCTGATCGAGGCTGGTCTCATCATGGACCTCACGGACGAGCCGTTCGTGGCGAACTACGACGAGACCGCGGTGCAGGACGCCACAACCTTCAACGATCGGGTGTACGCAATCCCCATGGGCCGCGTCACCTACAGCGGAATGTTCGTGAACGAGACCCTGCTGGCCGACGTGGGGGTTTCCATTCCCACCACCTGGAGTGAACTGGTCTCCGTGTGCGAAGCAGTCGTCGACTCCGGCAATTCGTGCATGACGGTCGGTGGTGGCGACGGCTGGCCGATCTTCGTCGGTGCCAGCGGCGTCCTCGGCTCGATCTTCCCCGACCAGGCGGCGCTCGCCGAAGGCTTGTGGGACGGATCCATCACGTGGAATGAAGGCAAGGGACTCGAGGCGATTCAGAAGTTCCAGACCTTCGCCACCGAGATGCTCGAGTCTGGTGTGACCGGCCTGAGCCACGACGAAGCTACCGCCCGATACGCCGGCGGCGACGTGGCCTTCATGCCCACCGGAATGTGGCAAGCTCCCAACCTCGAGGGGTTCGATCCGGCGTTCGACTGGACCTACGTCCCGGTCCCGGGTAGCGACACTGCAGCCGACAACCAGTACCTGTGGGGCAAGTACGACATGAGCTGGATGATCTCGGCGGACACGCCAGAACCGGACGTGGCCAAGGCCTACCTGGCCGCCCTGTCCGAGCCGGCCGAGTATCAGGCGTACCTGGATGCTGTGGGCTTCCTGCCCACGCAGCCGACAGCTTCGCTGAACAGCAAGCTCGGTGACGCGGTAGCCGATCTGGTGCCTGCGTACCGAGTCGGCTTGGAGCAGTACTGGGTGTCGCCGAGTGGTGCCGGCCAGTGGGCCGACGGCCGCCAAGCAGCCTCGTGGTTCGCGCCGTTCAACGAGTGGACCGATGCCACCGAGCTGGCCAATCAGATCCAGGCCGATTTGCAGGCCGGACTCGACAGCTAGGAGCTAGAACGACAGCTAGGCTCATTGCGGGGCCGGGCTCTCACGCCGAGAGCCCGCCCCCGATGAGCGACCGAGGGGAAGGGGACCGGGAACGCCATGGCAGTCATGCAGAAGAACTACCTGTTCGGCAGCGCGGGCCGCGGGCGCCGTCTCTTGCCCGTCTACCTGCTCCTCCCCGGAGTATTCCTTTACTTCCTGATCGCCCTCGGCCCGTCGATGGCAACGGCCGTTCTCTCATTCACCGATATCAGCGGACTGCGAGGGGCGTCCGTTCAATTGGATCGGATTCGACAACTACCAGGAGTTCCTCTTCGAGGGGCTGGCGTCGCGTGACAACATCGACGCAACGGTTCGCACCCTCCAGTTTTCGGTCCTCGTCACCTTCATCCAGTTCACCCTCGGACTGATCATCGCCCTCCTGGTCAATCAGAAGCTCAAGGGCCGCACGTTCTACGGACCCTCTTCTTCATCCCGGTGATTCTCGGGGTCGTTATCCAAGGGTTGATGTGGAAGCTCTTCCTGCTCCCGCGGGGAGGGCCGATGGCCATGATCTACGACTGGTTCGGAGCTTCATCGGAGTTCCTCGGCGGCCAACCCGACCGAGGCGTTCATGTGGGTCATCGTCGTGCAGATCTGGGCCAACGTCGGCGTCACCATGATGATCTTCCTCGCCGGCATGCAAACCATCTCCGAAGATCTCTACGAAGCTGCCCGAATCGACGGTGCCAGCGGCTGGTCCCTCTTCCGCAACATCACGTGGCCCCAGCTCACGCCGGCCATCAACACCAACTTCCTGTTGAACATCATCGGGTCGCTCCAGGCCTGGCAGCTGTTCTATGTGTTGGTCGGGTACAAGCCGGGCACCCAGGTGCTCGGTTATCTGGTGTTTGCTGAGGGCTTCGGACAAGGCACGTCCCCAACGTTTCGCCAGGGATTCGCCGCGGCGGCATCGATCGTGCTGTTCTTCCTGGTCCTCGTCATCGGATTTGTCGCCAACAGATACGTCAGCTGGAGAGAACAGAGGTACATGGCATGAGTCTCACCCTCGACAAGACCCTGCAGAAGCCCGACGCGACGGGAAGCATCTCCCAGCGATCACGCCTCGTCAAGATTGCCTCGTACTCCGTGCTGAGCCTCTTCGCGGTGTTCTACATCTGGCCGCTGTTCATGCTGGTCAATACGTCGCTGAGACCGTTCACGGAGTACCTGCAGGACCCGGGAGGCCTGGCCAAAGATCCCAGCCTGACCAACTTCACCGAGGCGTGGCAACTGGCCAACTTCCCGCAGTACATGCTGAACTCGGCGGTCTATACGGCGATTGCAACGGCGATCTTCATTGCCACGTCGCTGTTCGTGGCGTTCCCCATCGCCCGGGGTTACTTCAAAGGCAGCAAGGCGCTGCTCACGATGTACGTGGTGGCTCTGTTCCTACCGCCGGCGCTGATTCCACAGTTTCAGCTGATCCTGAACCTCGGTCTCTACAACACCCGGCCGGGCTACATCCTGTTGTTCCTGATCAATCCGATCGGGATGATCATTCTGGTCAACTACATGAAGTCGATCCCACGCGAACTGGACGAATCGGCGGCGGTCGACGGTGCCAGCTACACGCGGTTCGTCTTCAAGGTCATCTTCCCCCTCATCCGCCCTGCCGTGGCGACGGTCACCGTGCTCCACGCCATCGGCATCTGGAACGAGCTGATCCTCCCGACGATCTACCTGACGGATCCCGACCTGTATCCGATCACGCGCGGGTTGATCGTCTTCGAAGGTGTGTACGGGAACAACTGGCCCGGAATCGCCGCTGCGGTACTGATGCTGATGATCCCGATCCTGGTGCTCTTCATGTTCTTGCAGCGGTACATCATCGGTGGGCTCACTGCCGGTGCGGTCAAGGGGTGAGCAGGGCGCGCGGCTCTGGAAAGGCATGGCTTCGCCCGTAACGATCAGCGACGTCCAGACCATCCT
Organism: uncultured Actinomycetota bacterium; assembly: GCA_963707435.1. GTDB lineage: Bacteria > Actinomycetota > Acidimicrobiia > Spongiisociales > UBA4744 > UBA4744. The sequence goes on from CAVPPF010000007.1 coordinate 325,718, forward strand.
GACCCAGCCGGGCCCGCTCGCGGCTCGTCATCGTCAAGGTGCTCACCTCGGAAGAAGGCCTGTACGGACTTGGCTGCGCCACCTTCACCCAGCGGGTGTTCGCGGTCGAGGCGGCGGTCGAACGTCATCTCAAGCCGTTCCTGATCGGGCGAGACGTCGATCGGATCGAGGAGATCTGGCAGATGTCGATGGTCCACGGCTACTGGCGCAACGGCCCGGTGCTCAACAACGCCATCTCCGGCGTCGATGAGGCGCTGTGGGACATCAAGGGCAAGCGGGCCGGTATGCCGTTGTATCAGCTGCTCGGCGGCAAGAGTCGGGAGGCGGCTGCCGTCTATGCCCATGCCGACGGCCACAACCGGCATGAGGTAGCGGAAAACGCCGAACGACTCGTCGAGGAGGGGTATCGCCACGTACGGGTCCAGATGGGCGGGTACGGTGGCGAGGGATCGGGTCTGCACAAACCGGCCGGCGCTCCCGAAGGGAACTACTTCGATCCCCGTGGGTACGCCCGCTCGATGCTCGTGATGATCGCCCATGTCAGGGACCGGTTGGATGATGGAATCGAGCTGCTCCACGATGTCCATGAACGCCTGCACCCCATCGATGCCGTGCAGTTCGCCAAAGACGTGGAGCAGTACCGGCTCTTCTTCCTCGAGGACGCCCTGGCGCCGGAAGACGTCGGCTGGTTCACGACCATCCGACGGCAATGCGCCACTCCGCTGGCGATGGGGGAACTCTTCAACAACCCGCACGAGTGGCGGAGTCTGATCACCGACCAACTCATCGACTTCGTGCGCATGCACATCAGCCAGATCGGTGGAATCACTCCGGCCCGCAACATCGCAGCGTTCGCCGACATGTTTGGTATCCGCACCGCCTGGCACGGTCCCGGCGACACCTCGCCCGTCGGACACGCCGCCAACCTCCATCTCGACGTGTGGGCGCCCAACTTCGGCATTCAGGAGTGGTATCGACCGTCGGAACTCGAGTACGAGATGTTTCCCGGACTGCCGCGAGGTGGTTGACGGTTATCTGTATCCGAATGACCGGCCGGGACTCGGAATCGAAATCGACGAGAAACTGGCGGCCGCGTACCCGTGCGAGGAGATCGTCGAACAGTGGACTCAGACCCGGCTACCCGACGGAAGCCCGGCCCGGCCGTGACAGAAGCATGCCTTCCCGCCCGTCGCCCACGGACGAGCTCGATCTCGGTGACACCGCGTTACGCCGGAGCTGCGCAGGGCAGGTGGCGGTGGTGACCGGTGCCGCCAAGGGAATCGGCCAGGGCATCGCCTTTCGGCTGGCGGCAGAAAGGATGCGGATCGTGGCCGCCGATACCGACGGGGAAGCTTGAGGGTCACCGCCGACATCGCTGCGCGATCACGGTGTGGAGCGTTCTGCCGTTCCACGCCGACCTGAGCGAACGTGATGCAATCGACAAGCTCTTCGACGACGCCCTGGCGGCGTTCGGTACCGTCGACCTGCTCGTCAACAACGCAGCCGATCTGCACAGGAAGTACGTTCCTCGACGAACACGACGACCTCCTGGATGTACAGACTGGCGACGAACATCACGGAGCCCCTACCTGTGCTCCCAACGAGCGGCGAGGATCATGCAGGAGGCCGGTGGCGGCACCATCGTCCACATCTCCTCAGTCGGTGCAGTACGCGCCCATCACCGGGGCTTTCCCTATGACGTCACGAAGGGCGCCATCAATACGATGACCATGGCGATGGCGGTCGAGCTGGGCCGGTACGGGATCCGAGTCAACGCGATCGGACCCGGTCTGACCCACACCTACCTCACCGACATGCTGACCGACCCGGCGACGTATCGAGAGGCAGCCTCGATCGGTGCCCCTCGGGCAGATACGGAACTCCGGCCGACATCGCTGCACTGGTGGCGTTCCTGGCTTCAGCCGAAGCCGGCGTACATCACCGGCCAGGTGATCTACGTGGACGGGGGTATGACCGCTCAGCTGGGCCCTGCGAGCAGCGAGGCGCGGCGAAAACGGCGGGGAAGGCGGCCGGGCCCGGAGGAAGGAGAGATCATGAAAGCGACCAGCCGGCGGTTTAGGGAAGCGAACCAGATACGTACTGATGGCGCTCGTGGTGCTCGCCGGCGCCTGCGGATCGGGGGAACCGACGATGCCGCCGGAACGACGACCACCCAGGTTCCGGAGGCATCGACCTCGTCTTCCCAGGAAACGACAACCACCACAACGACGCAGCCGCCTCTACCGACGACCACGATCGCGACCCCGGAACCGATTCCGATCGAGCCGCCGGAGGGATACGAGCTGGTATGGAACGACGAATTCGATGGTGACACCATCGACCGGTCCAACTGGACGTACGACATCGGTGGCTGGGGATGGGGCAACGGCGAAGCGCAGTACTACACCGACCGGCCCGACAATGCTCGGGTCGAGAACGGGCTCCTGGTGATCGAGGCCGACTTCGAGCGGTTCGAGGAGAACTACTACACGTCGGCTCGCCTCCTGACGCAGGGTCTTCGCGAGTTCCAGTACGGCTACATCGAGGCCCGCATCAAGGTGCCGGACGGGATCGGCACCTGGCCGGCGTTCTGGATGCTCGGAGCCAACTTCGGGAGGGACACGGCAAACCCCGACGACAGCAACTGGCCGGATGTCGGAGAGATCGACATCATGGAGTACGCAGGCAAGGAACCGGATCTCGTGCTGGGGACCATCCATGGTCCCGGATATGCAGGCGCCGGCGGTCTCACCACCTGGAATCGGCAGGAGTTCCCGATTGCGGACGAATTCCACACGTTCGCCATCGATTGGGACTCCGACGGTATCCGCTGGTACTTCGACGGCGAGCTCTATGCCGAGAAGAGCAGAAATTCCGTCGGGGATCGGGAGTGGGTGTTCGACCAGCCGTTCTTCATCATTCTCAACCTTGCGCTCGGCGGCACCATCGGAGGACTCATTTCGCAGGACACCGAATTCCCGCAGTACCTGTTTGTCGACCACGTCCGCGTGTACCAGTCGATTGCAGAGTCGAACGGGTAGTCGCTGTGCCAGCCCGGGATGCGGTCGACCACTCCGACCTGGTCTTCTTCGACGACTTTGGTTTGGGGTACCTGGATCGTACGAAGTGGAATGTGCGGACGACGGGCCATGTGGTCAACGACGAGCAGCAGGCCTACGTCGATTCCACGGAGACGATCTATGTCGCCGACGGGTTGCCGGGAGCAGACGGCCCGGTGCTGGTGCTGCATCCGCGTTACCGTCCCGGATATGTAGCCGAAGACGGACAACGGTTCGACTTCATCTCCGGACGGATCGACACCAGTCACCATTTCGGGTTCCGGTACGGCTCGGCGTCCGCCCGGATCCAGCTTCCCACCGGCGCGGGCGTCTGGCCGGCGTTCTGGGCAATGGGATATGGTCGCTGGCCCCAAACGGGCGAGATCGACATCATGGAGTACGTGGGTGAAGCCGACTGGGTGAGCAGTGCCGTCCACGGTCCCGGCTACTCAGGAGAAGGTGGCCTGGTCAACAAACTGTTCTTCCCGGACGGGTCCGACGCCACCGATTGGCACGTCTATACCGTCAATCGCGGACCCGACGAGATGACCTTCGAGGTCGATGGGGCCGTTGCCTACCGGGTCAGGCGCCCGATGACGGAATTCTTCGGCACCTGGCAGTTCGACGACGAGAAGTTCCTGATTCTCAATTGTGCGCTCGGAGGGACGTACCCGTTCAAGACGAATGGGATCGATTCGCCCTACTACGGGATCGCGCAGGAGACCGTCGACCAAATCAGGGACGACGAGGTGCGAGTCCTGATCGATTGGGTGAGCGTCGAGCCGGCGAGGACGGCAGAATCCCAGTGAAAGCGGAGGCGAGATGAAGGCCGGTGTTCGAAAGGGCTCTCGCGGTGTCGAGGTTCTGGTGAACCTGCATGCCCGGCTTGGGGAAGGCCCGAGGTGGGATCATCGCAAGGGCCTGCTGGCCTGGGTCGACATCCTGGGCGGTCACGTGCACCTCACCGACCCGGCGAGTGGAGTCACCACCAGCATTCCGGTCGGCGGTGAGGTCGGAGCATTGGCCCTCTACGGCCACGAGGACTACCTGCTCGCGATCCGCAACGGGTTCGCCGTCCTGACGGATACCGAGCTTGGCGACTTCCAGGTGGTGTTCGACGAGCCGGGGCTGCGCATGAACGACGGAAGCTGCGACCCGGCCGGCAGGTTCGTCGCCGGGTCGATGGCACGCGACGCCCGTCCGGAGATGGGCTCCCTGTATCAGCGGGACGTCGACGGTTCGGTACGGACGTTGTTCGGCGGCGTCACCATCTCGAACGGTCTGGCCTGGTCGGCAGAGGGTGATCTGATGTACTACGTCGACAGCGGACTGCAGGCCATCGATGTGATGGACTACGACCTCGAGTCGGGAAGGACATCCCGAAGACGGCGTTGGGTGGACGTTCCTCCGGGCGACGGCACTCCCGACGGCATCGCCATCGACTCCGAGGACTGCCTGTGGGTGGCGCTCTGGGGTGGCGGCCGGGTGCGCAGATACTCACCGACCGGAATGGTGATTGCCGAGATCGAGCTTCCGGTTCCCCAGGTTTCTGCGTGCGGTTTCGGGGGTTCCGATCTCGACCGGATGTTCGTCACGACCGCGACGGTTGGGAGAAGACCGGATGAGGCGGCGAGCCCTCTGGACGGGGCATTGTTCGTCGCCGATCCGGGCTGTCGAGGCGTGGAGTCGGTCATCGCAGGGGGGAGCGCATGACGCCGGGATCCTCGCTACCGGGCACCGCCGGGCACGATGCGCTGGATGCGATACGTTCGGGCGGCCTCGTACCCCTGTATTCCAGTCCCGATGTTGACGATCTGTACCGTGTGGCGGAAGCCCTCGTGTCGGCAGGAATCTTCGTGATGGAGGTCACGCTTCGCGCTCCGGGAACACTCGAAGCCCTTGGCCCGCTGGTACAGCGCGTTGCATCAGGGGGCTTGCCGCTGATGGTGGGTGCGGGAACCGTCCTGGATGCAGCGGCCGCCGAGGCCGCAATCCGCGCCGGCGCCCGGTTCATCTTCTCTCCGATCGTGGATCCGGCGGTTGCGGCCCGCTGCAGAGCGGACGAGATCGCCTGGATTCCCGGGTGTGCCACGCCGACGGAGGTCCACACCGCAATGACGCTGGGCTGCGTCGCGGTCAAGCTCTTTCCCGCCGACGCCATCGGTGGGCCGGGCTTCCTGCGGTCGATCCGGTCGGTGTTCCCCGGTGTCCGGGCGATCCCGTCGGGAGGTATCGGGCCGGCCCCGGATGTGATCGAAGCATGGTTCCGGGCCGGCGCCATCGCAGTGGCAATGGGATCGGAGCTATTCCCCGGCCGCACGGCCACCGGCGACGACCCGACGGAGCTGCAACGGAGGTTGGCCTCGGCGGTTTCCGCCGTGGCCGCGGCGAGAGAGAGGCTGACCACATGACGATCAATCTGCTACCCGCCGACGACGTCACGTGGGATTGTGTTGCGCTGGGCGAGGTGATGCTGCGGTTGGACCCCGGATGGAGCCGGGTCAGAACCGCCCGATCCTTTCAGGTCTCGGAGGGAGGCGGCGAATACAACGTCGCACGGGCGATGTCCAAGGTCTTCGATCTACGATCGGCGGTGGTCACCGCTCTGGTCGACAATGAGGTCGGCCATCTGGCTGAGGACCTGATCATGACGGGCGGCGTCGGTCTGGACCACGTGGTGTGGGTGCCGTTCGACGGTCTCGGGTTCACGAGGGTCGGTCTCAACTTCACCGAGAAAGGTTTCGGGATCCGCCCGCCCCGCGGGGTCTCCGACCGGGCAAACAGCGCAGCGTCGAAGCTGGGCCCGGGAGACGTTTCGTGGTCGCGGCTTCTGGTCGAGGAACGGGTCCGGTGGTTGCATACCGGCGGTATCTTTGCCGGGTTGTCGGATTCCTGTGCCGAGCTCGCCCTTGAAGGTATGCGAGCCGCCCGCGACGCGGGAACGATCGTCTCGTACGATGTCAACCACCGCCGGTCCCTCTGGGGCGTGCCGGGACGCAATCCGGTCGCGGTGAACCGCCGTTTGTTGAACAACGTCGACGTCGTCTTCGGGAGTGTTGAGGACTACCGGACGGGGCTTGGCTTCGAGTTGGAAGAATGTCCCGTCGAGGCGTGGGTCGACGAACCGGTGAGGTTCGCCGCCCTGTCGCGGGCCGTCATCAATCGCTTCCCGCAGGTGCAGGTGGTGGCCATGACACTTCGCGATTCGCGGACATCCGGACGGAACGATTGGGGAGGCTTGATCTTCGCAGATGGAACCGTACATGCAGCTCGGTTGCGGCGGGACCTGGAGATCTACGACCGGGTCGGGGGCGGCGATGGATTCGTTTCCGGGGTGATCTGGAGCCTCATGGACGGCAGGTCCCCATCGGAAGCGGTGGAGGTCGGCGTTGCCCACGGAGCGCTCACGATGACGACACCCGGGGATACGTCGATGGTGACCCGGGACGAAGTGCTGCGAGCCGTCACTGCCACCGACGCCAGGGCGGAACGATAGGGCCGGATCGGGCGCATCGGTGAACCTGCTCGAGTGTGGCCCGACCGGTGAGCCGCCGGGCAGCACCGACGCCACCTGCTACTTGGTCTTCCTGGTTGGCTTCGGGGCCAGCGTGCCGATCCACTCGTACGACTGGTCGAACCAAACCGCCAGCTCATTGGTGTTTTCGAGGAGCGTTGCCGGAATCGACACATAGCCGCGCATCACGCTTCCGTACTGCATGACGGGGCCGCTCTCGTAGGTTGCCCGGAACTCTTCACCGAGTTCTTCGGAAAGCCGTAGCGCCATGGCGCCTGCTCCGTCGAGGAAGCTGAACATGTGCCCGTTGCGGGATGTGTAGGGGTTTCGGGCACCTTTCACTACTGCGTCACCGGACCCGGCCTCGACCAGCGCCGTGTAGCGCTCGAGCGCCTCCGCGGGTCCCCGGTAGTCGGATCCCCCGGGCACCGTCTACTCGGCTGGGGACATATCGAAGCAGGTGTACACCTGGACCTGTCCGCCGTGGGTCAGGTGCGGATGGTCCTCGCAGGCGGCCGCCGCAGCGTCGAGTGAATCGGCCTCGATCACGGTGTATCCGGTCGCCGGGGTGTCTCCGAGCGGACCGTCCTGAATGCCGCTGCCCGTCAGGTGCTTCGATGCTGCAAACGGAGCGCCACCATCGACAATGGCGGCACCCATCTTGCCGTACCAGGCATCCCAGTCCGCCATGATCTGCTGCTGATCCTCCGGGTCGGCTTGCATGCCCATGCCGCCGGAATAGATCACCATGTATTTGGCCATACGCTCCTCCTTGAGATCCGATGACAGTAGGGTGCACCGGTCGGGCAATCAAGCGCGTTTGTGAAACCCGCGAACCCGGCCTTCAAATGCCGATAGAACGACGGTCCCAACACGCTAGATTGATCCCCCGGCCGTTACCGCGTGGGCCCCGCGAGGACGGGCAATTGGTCGGCGCCGGTGGCCGGTCTCGGGAGAAATTGCCCATGGCGGACGAAGCAATCTTCGAATTCACGGCCGAACTGTGGCTCTATCCCGGCGAGGCCGGATGGCACTTCGTCACCCTCCCCAACGACGTCGCCGACGATATCGATGACGCCGTCGGGGAACGAGCGGGCTTCGGGTCGATCCCGGTGGAAGTCACGATTGGCACCAGCACCTGGAAGACGTCGCTGTTCCCGGACAAAGGGGCGGGCTCGTTCGTGTTGCCGGTCAAGAAAGACATCAGGGCGAAGGAACAGTTGGACGTCGATGCCGTTGTCGCGGTTCGTCTTCGTCACGATGCAACCAGGGCGTAGGAACCGGTGACGCGGAATGTCGCACGAGACCGGGGGAGCAGGTCCTGGCCGTTAGAGACCAAAGACCCTACGCGTAAGGGTGAAGTCGCGGGACAATTCCGACGAACTAATACAGAACCAACACGCCACAAACCAACGTTCGCCACCACGGCCTGGTAGGAAACAGGAACGAGTGCAACATCGGGGCGCGGCGTGCTCAAGGGAGGAACCCATGGTCGCCGTTCGCAAAGTCATGAAAGCCACACTGCTCGCCGCCTACTTCGGTCTCTTCGCCATGCTGATGGTGGCGGCCGGAGACTACGTCCTGCACGGCTGAGCCGGCTCCTGTGAACATCCGAAGCCCCCGCTACGGCGGGGGCTTCGTTCCGCTGGGATCGCAGCCCGGCCCCGGTGTCCTCAGCGCTGTACGAGACCGAACACGTTTCCATCGAGATCGTAGAGCGAGGCCAGGACGTCTCCCATGGGCTTGAGCTCGGGCGAGTATCGAACTGTGGCGCCCAGGGCGACGAACCGTTCGTACGCCTCGTCGAGGTCGTCGACATCAAACCAGACCGTCGGCCCGGCGCTGCCGGTTCGGGTCGCGTCGGCCTGGTCGAACCCGAGGTACACGCCACCGTCGAGTGCAAACCCGATGTGGCCTTCACTCCGATGTTGTGCCTCGGCGACGTTGAGTCCTCGCCGGTAGAACTCGGCGAGCTCAGCCATACGCCCCGTGAAGTAGATGATCGTGTCGCAGCCGGCCATGTCCTCAACCTACCGGCAGGGAGTCGGCCTTGACGGTATGACATCAATATGACATCATCGTGATGTCACACGGGAAGGACGGCATGAGGGGTAGCACGGAGCAGGGGGTCCTTGCGGACGAAGTCCGCACGGACACGGATTGGACCTTCTTCGCCAGGGATGTGACGAAGACTTTCGGGGCGTTGCACGCAAACGATGGGATCACGCTGCAGATACGGCCCGGCGAGGTGTACGGGCTGCTCGGGCCAAACGGCGCCGGGAAAACCACCCTCGTCAAGCAGATCATCGGATTGCTCAAGCCGACTTCCGGACAACTGACACTCGGGCCCTACGATCTCGTCGAGGATCCGGACGCCGCCCGGCAACTCTGCTCCTACCTCCCGCAAGCGCAAATGCCGATCGACTCGTTCAAGGCCCGCGACGTGATCCGGCTGACCGGGATGATCCGGGGCGGGGATCGGGCCGCGGTGGCCGTCCGCACCGATGAGATGATCGAGGCGCTGGACATCGGTGAGTGGGCGGACACGATGGGATTGAAGCTGTCCGGTGGCGTCAGGCGTCTGGTCGGTTTCACCATGGTGAGCGTGTGGCCCGGACGGGTTGTGATTCTCGATGAACCAACCAACGACATCGATCCGCGGCGGCGCCGGCTGCTCTGGGAACAGGTCAGGCGTCTGGGCGATGAGGGATCGGCGGTGCTGCTGGTCACCCACAACGTGCTCGAGGCCGAGAAGTCGGTCGACCGGCTGGCCATCATCAACGACGGGCGGCTCATCGCCGAGGGCACCCCATCGTCGCTCAAGGCGGAGGACCGGGGGCGTTTGCGGCTGCAGTTGATGATGGTGCCGGGCCGCCCCACTCCCGACATGCCGGATTTCGTTGAGCATCACACCCGGGTGGGCAACAACGTGATGAATGTGATCGGCGAGGCCGACGCAACCGCCGGGATCCGCTGGGCCCAGGGGCTGATGGCGCAGGGCGTCGCGGAAGAATACGCCCTGGCGGCTACGACCCTGGAGGACGTGTACATCCGGCTCACCGGACATACGTCCGGTAACGGGGACGATGCGCCGTGACATCGGTTGCAGCTATCGGCGCTGTTGCCCGCCCGGTCCGGACGGGGGCCGGGCACTGGCTGCGCGCCTACCGGATGATGACCCGTTGGGAGCTCACCAGCTTGCGGATCCTCCTCCCGTTGATCGTTGCGCTCCAGATGGTGATCGGAGGCGGTTTCGCTCTCGGAATCGGCCTCTTCTTCGATGAGATGCCCGCCCGCAATGCCCTCTTCCTGGCAACCGGAGTGGCGGTCGTGACGTTGATCACCGTTGGAATGGTCCTCGGGCCACAGCTGGTGGGGAACCACAAGACCGCCGGCACCTACGATTTCCTGTGGTCGCTGCCGGTCCCTCGCACCAGCCAGGCAGCTGCCTGGCTCACCGTCAACTCGATCATTGCCGTTCCGGGCATGGTGGCGGCGCTCACGATCGCCGGATGGCGGTACGACCTTGCATGGCAGATCACTCCGGCGATTGTTCCGGCCGTGCTCCTCACCATCGGCACCGCCACCTTGATTGGCTACGCGTTCGCCCACGCAATCCCCAAACCGATGGTCACCCAGATGATCACCCAATTGCTGATCTTCATGATTCTCGGCTTCTCGCCCATCAACTTCCCACCCGAAAACCTGCCCGGCTGGCTGGCGGCCGCAAACGAGTGGTTGCCTTTTCAGCACATGGCGGCGGTGATCCGGGCAGCGCTCACCGACGGCCTGGTGGACCATGTGGGCACCTCGTACGCGATCCTCGCGGTGTACACCGTGATCTCGGCCGTGGTGGCCGCACGGGTGATTGGCAGGAGGGACTGATGGCCGCCCAGGACTTCGCCCTGCCCGCGACCGGCCCGTCCGCCGGCTCTTCGACGGTGACCACGGGAGTGCGCCGCTGGTTGCGGAGCTACGCCATGATGCTGCGGTTCGACGCACGCGGCCTCGGACAATGGCTGGTCTTCGGACTCGTGATCCAGGTCTTGATGGGCGCCGGCATGGCGATCATGTACGGGTTCTATCTCGGTGACGTTCCACCCGAGGTCGGCACCTTCATGGCCGGCGGGGTCCCGGCGATCGCGCTCATTCCGATCGGGTTCGTCATGGTTCCCCAAATGGTTGCCCAGCAGCGCATTGCCCAGACCTACGATTTCCTCTGGTCCTTGCCAATCCCCAGGCTGGCGGCGGCGGCCTCGACCTTTACCGTCTTCACCTTGATGGCTCTCCCCGGCGTAGCCATCGCCCTCGGCGTGGGAGCCTGGAACTACGGCGTACCGCTGAGCGTGTCACCCATGATCGTCCCGGCCATCCTGTTGACGTCACTCATGACCACATCCGTTGGTTTCGGGATGGCCCACGGAGTGAAGAACCCGGTCGTCATCAACTTTCTCTCCAATATGACCGTGTTCTTCGTTCTGCTGTTTTCACCGATCGTGGTTCCCATCGCCCAGTTCCCGGACTGGCTGGCTTCGATTCACCGGGTCCTGCCCTTCTATCACATGGCCCAGGTGATTCGAGACGCACTGACGACCGGGTTCGTGGCCAACGCGGCGTTGAGCTATGCCGTCGTTGCGGCCTGGACGCTGGGGGGTTGGGCCGTCACCGGCTGGGTCGTTGGTCGGCGCGGCTGAGGGGTTGCCGCGCGGCCGGTACCATCGGGGTCAACCCAACCTGGAGTAACGCTTGACCATGGGAAAGCGCTCGGGAACCGACGGCATTCTCTTCACGGACCACTACCAGCTCACCATGGCGCAGCTGTACTTCCGTCTCGGCATTCACGAGCAACCGGCCCAATTCGACCACTTCTTTCGCAGCTACCCCGACTACGGAAGGCATCAAGCCGGCTACTGCATCAGTGCCGGTCTGGAGTGGCTGCTCGACTGGATGGAAACCGCCCGGTTCCGAGATGACGAGCTTGCGTACCTGCGCGGCCTGACCGGGTCGGCCGGCCGGCGGCTCTTCGACGACGACTTCCTCGCCTGGCTGGCCTCGTCCGGCTCGTTCGAAGGGATCAGCCTCGAGGCAATCCCGGAGGGAAGGGTCGTTCACCCCAACATCCCCCTCACCGTGGTGCGCGGTCCGCTGGCGATGGCCCAGATCCTCGAGACCCCGCTGCTCAACCATCTCAACTACCAAACCCTCATCGCCACGAAAGCGTCGCGGGTGAGTGAAGCAGGACGGGGTCGCCCGGTGCTCGAGTTCGGCATGCGGCGCGCTCCCGACCGGGGAGCCAACGCAGGATCACGAGCCGCCTTGATCGGCGGCGCCGACTTCACCTCCAACGTCGGTGTTTCGCGATCGCTCGGTATCGCCTCAAAAGGAACCCACGCCCACAGCCTCGTCCAGGTCTTCATGGCGCGGGGCGAAGGCGAGCTGGCGGCCTTCCGGGCCTACGCCGAGCTGTATCCCGATGATTGCCTCTTGCTCGTCGACACCATCGACACCGTCGAGAGCGGTGTACCGAACGCCATCACCGTCTTTGAGGAGCTGCGACGGACCGGTCACGAACCGTTGGGGATCCGGCTGGACTCCGGAGATCTGGCCTATCTGAGCATCCAGGCTGCCCAACGCCTCAACCAAGCGGGGTTTCCCGACGTCTCGATCGTTCTGTCATCCAACCTCGACGAACTCGCGATATGGCAGATCATCTCGCAGATCGAAGATGAGGCACCCGGCTACGGGGTGGATCCGGCTCACCTGATCGGCCGCCTCACTTACGGGGTGGGCACCCGGTTGATCACGTCGCAAGGCGACTCCGCTTTGGACGGGGTCTACAAGCTCGTCGCCCTTCGCGAATCGGGTGCCTGGGTGCCGGTCCTGAAAGTGTCCGAGGCCCGCGCGAAGATCCCCAACCCGGGCAAGAAGGAGATGTGGCGCTTCTACGACCAGCGGGGAACGGCCACGGCCGACGTCCTCGGGATCGACGGCGAAAATCCCCTGGCCGCCGACCGGGTGACACTTCACCATCCGACGGAGCACACCGCGCACCGCACACTCGAGCGCACGGCGATTGCCGAGATAGAGCCACTCCTCGTTGAAGTGCTGCGTGAAGGCGAGCTGGTGTATCCGATTCCGGACCTCGATGAAGTCAGGGGGTGGCGCCGGGCCGACCTGGATCGTCTCGACCCGGGAGTTCGCCGGCTGATCAACCCGCACGTGTACCACGTATCGCTGACAGAAGCGCTGTGGGATCTCAAAGTCGAGGCCGTCGAAGAGGCCCGCCGGCCCGGCCGACCCGGCGATTGATCGGCGCCCTCCGGGACTATCCTGGAAGAAAGCGGTCGCCAATGCTTGGTCCGACCGTCGCCGTCGAGCATCGGGGTCGCATCATGCAAACAGTCGTGGGATACCACCGGCCGGAGAGCCTCGAGGAGGCCCTTTCCCTGCTTGGTCGGGGGAGTCCGGAATCCGTCATTTTGGCGGGTGGAACGTCGCTCAACGCCTCCCCGCCGGACCGGAACGTCGAGGTAGTCGACCTGCAGGGGATTGGATACAACAAGATCGCTGCCGAGGGCTCACTCGTGGAGATCGGGTCGATGGCCCGGCTGGCAGACCTGGCCACACACGAGGCGATTCCAGAGCTCCTGCGAGAGCTGGCCCGCCGCGAGGGACCCAACACGCTTCGCAATGCTGCCACCGTCGGCGGCACGATCGCCACCGGGCATCCGGAAAGCGAGCTGGTGGCCGGATTCCTCGTGTATGAGGCCCGGGTGAACCTGGCCGCGGCGGGAGGGGTGATGAGCACCTCGACCCTCGAAGAACTGCTGGCCGACCGGGAGCTCCTCCAAGGCACCATTATCGTCTCGATTGTCATCGAATCCGGTGGACAAGCGGCGGCCGCCAGGACCGGAAGGACTCCCTCGGATACCTCGATCGTCGCTGCGGTTGGAAGGCGCACCGGAAGCGGGATTCGTATGGCACTCACCGGTGTGGCTGCGACGCCGATACTGATCGACCCCGGTGCAGGAGGCGACGTCGAGCCGCCGGGGGACTTTCGCGGGAGTCCCGCGTACCGCAGGCACCTGGCCGCCACCCTCACCGCACGGGTGATACAAGAACTGGGGGACCGGCCATGAAGGTCACGCTCACCATCAACGGCGAGTTGCGGGAATTCGACTGTGAGCCCCGGGAAAGCCTGCGGCACGTGTTGCGGCGGGAGGGCTACTTCAGCGTCAGGTTCGGAGCAGAGACGGGGGAGACAGGAGCCGATGCGATCCTCCTCGACGGACGTCTCGTCTCGTCCGAGATCATGCTCGCTGCTCAGGCCGACGGCCACGAGATCGACACGGTCGAGGGCCTCAGCCCCGGGCGCGGCCTGCATCCTATCCAGGAGGCTTTCATCACGGTCGGTGCCATTCAATCCGGCTATGCGACACCGGCCATGGTGCTCGCCGCCAAGGCCCTGCTCGATGCGAACCCCAGCCCCACCGAAGCGGAGATTCGGGACGCTCTGACCGGCATCCTCGACCGGGAAACCGGCTATCTCCGGCCGGTCGAGGCGATCCTGCGGGCGGCCGCCGTCCTCCGGGGAGAAGGCGTCGAGACATTCGAGCCCGTTATGGTGCGGCCCCTTGCCGACATCGACGGGGCGGCGGACTTCAGCTCCACCGAAGCACCCCTCGACCTCCCGCGGGCTGCACCGCGGGTTGTTCCGAGTCCGGAAGTGCCGGACACCCGGGTCGTGGGTAAACCTGAAGTAAAGGTTGATGCTTTGAAACTGGCGAAGGGCAACCCGGCTTTCGTCGACGACATCGAGATGCGCGGGATGCTCTACGCCAAGATGCTGTGGAGCCCGCACGCCCACGCCCGGATCACGAAGATCGACGACACGAAAGCCCGGTCGCTGCCCGGTGTCCGGGCCGTCCTGCACCACGAAAACGTCGCCAGGGTCCGGTATGCATCGGGGGGTCAGAGTTACCCGAACCCGCTCCCGTACGACCAGGTGAGTTTCGACGACAAGGTCCGCTACGTGGGCGATCGCGTTGCGGTGGTCGCTGCGGATACGCTCGAGATCGCCGAGGAAGCCGTCGGGTTGATCGAGGTCGAGTATGAGGTGCTGCCGGCGATCTTCGACGAGCGCGAAGCCATGCTGGACGGGGCACCGGTGATCCACGACGAACCGGACATGGAGGGCGCGTACGATGCGTCTCGCAACATCGTTCACCATATTCGGGCCGATGTCGGCGACGTCGAGTCGGGATTTGCCGAGGCGGATCATGTCTTTGAGAAGACCTTCCGTGTCCATCAGGTCCAACCGGCCCCGATCGAACCACACATCGCCATCGCCTGGCTCGACAGCGACGAGCGTCTGATCGTCCGCACGTCGACGCAGGTGCCGTTCCACGTCCGGCGGATGCTGGCGCCACTCCTCGATATGCCCGTCCGGCGGATCAGGATCGTCAAACCCAGGATCGGCGGTGGGTTCGGCGTGAAGCAGGAGATGCTGATCGAAGACATCGTGGGCCACCTGGCCCTGGTGACCGGCCGGCCGGTCCGCCTCGAGTTGACGCGCCACGAGGAGTTCGTGTCGAGTCGAACCCGACATCCCCAGACCATCAGGATGAGAACCGGAGTGAATGACGATGGGAGACTCGTCGCGCAGGAGATGCGGACGATCGGCAACACGGGTCCCTACGGCACCCACGGACTCACCGTGCAAATGGTCAGCGGTCTGCGAGGTCTGAGCTCCTACAACTGCCCGAACAAACGGTTCGATTGCGATGTCGTGTACACCAACATTCCGGTACCCGGGGCGTATCGCGGGTACGGAGCCCCGCAGGCGCTCTTCGCCCTTGAAGCACACATGGACGACATTGCGGCCAAGCTGGGCATGGATGTCCTCGAATTCAAACGAATGAACTGGACGAACGTCGGCGATCCGCTCGATGTCGCCGCGGAGCTGGGTGAGGGCGCTGCCGAGATGAAGTTCATTCCCGTGGTCACGTCCAGTGGAATGGAAGAGTGCGTTGCCCAGGGGCAGCGAGCGGTCGGATGGCACCGCCGGACCGACCTCGAGTGGCGACAGCCACCCGACCGGCCGCACATTCGCCGGGGACTTGGTTTCGCCATGTGCATGCACGGAAGTGCGATCTCCGGTCTCGACATGGGTGGAGCGAGCATCAAGATCAACGATGACGGATCCTTCAATCTGCTCTTCGGTGCAACCGATCTCGGGACGGGCGCAGACACGATCCTGGCGCAGATTGCCGCCGAAGTACTCGGCACCCCGGTCGAAGACATCGTGGTCTACGCGGCGGATACCGACATGACGCCCTTCGATGTGGGCGCGTACGCGTCGAGCACCACGTACGTGTCCGGGATGGCCGTCAAGAAGGCCGCCGAAGAGGTGCGTCGCCAGATAGCGGAACGGGCCGCGCTCATGCTGGACGTCAACACGCCGGGTGATATCCGACTGCGCGACCGCCAGGCCTGGGCCCCCGACGGCCGGTCGGTGAGCCTCGCCGAGGTAGCCCTGCATTCGCTCCACCAGGACCAGCAGCACCAGATCATGGCCACGGCCTCCTACGTGGCGCCGGACTCACCGCCGCCCTACGCGGCCCAGTTCGCCGAGGTGGAGGTCGACATCGGCACCGGCCAGGTCACCGTGAACTCGCTGGTGATGGCGGTCGACTGCGGGGTGCCCATCAATCCGGTGACCTCGGCCGGCCAGGTCGAGGGCGGCATGATCCAGGCGCTTGGATACGGGCACTGTGAAGAGATGGCCTACGACGAAGACGGCCGGATGGTCAACGCGCAGTTCGGGCCCTACAAGATCTACCGATCGGACGAGGTTCCCCATATCGAGGCGTATCTCGTGCAGACGATGGAGAAGAGCGGACCGTTCGGGGCCAAGGCCATCGCCGAGATTCCCAAGGACGGCGTAGCCCCGGCAGTTCGCAATGCGATCGCGAACGCAACCGGAGCCAGGATCGACAACATTCCGTTCACTCCCGAACGCGTATGGGCCGCGCTCGCGCGCGTCCGAGTGAGGCCCTGATGCCCGGTCGGGATCGGCGGATCGTCTTCGAGCTGGCCGCGGCGGTCGAGGAAGGTCGTCCCGTCGTGCTCGCCACCGTGGTGGGCACCCGCCGATCCGCCCCCCGTCACAGCGGAGCCAAGATGCTGGTCTTCGAGGGCGGCGAGACGTCCGGAACGATCGGCGGAGGCGAGATGGAGGCGAGAGTCATCGCTGCCACGCGGGAGGCGCTTGGCGACGGGCGCTCGCAGCTGCTCGAATATGCTCTCATCGATCCCCGGCGCGGTGACCCGGGAGTCTGCGGAGGCGAAGTCGAGATCTACCTGGAGCCCTATATGCCCAACCACACGGTCTACGTCGTTGGATGCGGCCACGTTGGCCGCGCAGTTCTCGATCTCGCTCGTTGGCTCGGGTATCGAACCGTCGCCATCGACGATCGCCCTGAGGCGGTCACCCCCGAGGCCCTGCCGGATGTGGATGAACGGGTGCTGGGGACGCTGGCCGATGTCGACACACCCATCGCAGAGAACTCCTCGATCGTGCTCGTTACCAGGAACGTTGATCGGGATGTGGCGGTTCTGCCCGAAGCGCTGGCCAGCCCGGCTCGCTACATCGGCGTCATGGGAAGCACCACGCGGTGGAGAACGGTCGCCGCCCAACTGGCCGACGTCGGCGTGGCGGCCGGCGCCCTGGACCGGGTGCATACCCCGATCGGAATCGAGATGAACGCGGAGACGCTCGAAGAAATCGCCGTCTCGATCCTGTCGGAGATCATCCGGGTCAACCGCTCTGCACCCTCCGCGCCGGAGCCGGCGTGAGCCTGTTCCCGCAACATACGGTGGTCGTGCGAGGTGGGGGCGACCTGGCCACGGGCGTCGTGGCGCGTTTGCACCGGGCCGGTTTCCCGCTCGTGGTTCTGGAGCTTGCGAATCCGTTGGCCATCCGGCGAACCGTTTCGGTGGCCCGTGCTGTACAGGAGGGATCGGCCGTCATTGAGGACCTGACCGCGGTGCGGGTCGACACACCCGCGGCAGCTCTCGAGGCGGCTGCGGCAGGATCGATTCCCGTGCTGGTGAGCGACCGGGTCCCACGCTTTCCGGAGGGCATCTCGGTCCTGGTCGACGCTCGCGTCGCCAAAGCCGTGCTCGACACGACGATCGATCAGGCGCCGATGGTCGTGGCTCTGGGCCCGGGCTTCGAAGCCGGTGTCGATTGCCATGCGGTGATCGAAACTATGCGCGGCCATCGTCTCGGCAAGGTTCTTTGGTCCGGCTCCGCAGCACCGAATACCGGAGTCCCCGGCCGGGTCGGTGGAAAAACCGCCGAGCGCGTCGTGCGGTCGACCGGGTCCGGTTCCATCGTCTGGAGTGTGGGCATTGGTGATCTGGTTGCCAAAGGTCAAGCGATCGGAACGCTGGCCGGGGATCCCATCGTCGCCTCCCTCGACGGTGTCGTGCGCGGGCTCATCGACGCCGGCCGAACGGCGGTGCCCGGCCTGAAGATCGCCGACATCGACCCGAGAGCCGATCCGGGTGCTTGCTTTGAGATCTCCGACAAGGCCCTGGCCGTCGGCGGCGGGGCCCTCGAGGCGATCCTCGTGTGGCTGAACGGGAACCGACCCGGGTGATCGCCTCGCTTACCCGGTTGCTGGGCCTCACCGAAAGAGAACTGGTTGCGTTCACGGGCGCAGGGGGCAAGTCCACGCTGATGCTTCGCCTGGCAGTGGAGTTGGCGGGTTCCGGCCGGCATGTGCTGGTGACGACGACAACCAAGATGGGACGTGCTCAAATCGACGGACTTCCGGCCGTGTGCCGCAGCGAGGACCCGGCCGCCGTGGCTGCGCTGACCCGCTCTCACCTGCTGGTCGGGCTCGCCACCGGCGGTGATGACCACAAGGCCACAGGTCCATCCCCGGAGGCGGTCGATGCGCTCTTCACTACGGTTCCGGTCGACTACCTGCTCGTCGAAGCCGACGGGGCACGCGGCCTCTCCCTGAAGGCACCGGGCCCGCACGAACCGGTGGTACCGGAGGCGGCCACCACAGTGGTGCTCATGGTGGGGATCGATTCCGTCGGCGGGCGGATTGCCGACGTTGCCCATCGACCCGAGCAGGCGGCCGCCCTGACCGGGTTGAACCCAGGAGACGTGCTCGAGGTCCAGCACTTGGTGGCGGTGCTCACGCACTCCGGCGGTGGCCTGCAAGGGGTGCCGCCGCAGGCCCGCGTGGTCATCGCCATCACCAAAGTAGACACGGCCTCCCGGGTCCGGGTAGCGGAAGAGATCGCCGATCGGCTGACGGCGCATCGCCGAATCGAGCGTGTCGTGGTGGTACCCGCCTGAGTAGGCTGCCCGCATGCGAGCACAGGTGCTCAAACGACCTGGCCCGGTAGCAACCGGACCGCTCGAGATCTCCGAGGTGCCCGACCCGGAACCCGGACCCGGCGAGCTGCTGCTGTTGGTCGCTGCGTGTGGTGTCTGCCGAACGGACCTGCAGCTGTGCGAAGGCGATCTCGAAGCGCGGACGCTTCCGGTCGTTCCCGGGCATCAAGTTGTCGGCCGGGTGACCGCGCTCGGGGAGGGCGTCACCGGTTGGTCGATCGGCGACCGGGCCGGCGTCGGATGGCCGGCGTCTACGTGCGGGACGTGTGACTATTGCAGGCGCGGCCGTGAGAATCTGTGCACCAGCAGCCGGTTCACCGGCTGGGATCGGGACGGGGGGTACGCCACGCAGATGACCGTGCGCGCGGACTATGCGCTGGCGCTGCAGCAAGAGGCAAAAGCACTCGACGTCGCTCCGCTGCTGTGCGGCGGCATCATCGGCTACCGCGCGCTCAAAGTGTCGGGTATCGAGCCGGGGGGCCGACTGGGGCTCTTTGGTTTTGGCGCTTCAGCACTGCTGGCCATCCAGGTTGCGCTCCACTGGGGATGCGAGGTGTTCGTTGTTACGAGATCGGCCGGGGAACAGGCTCGTGCGCTCGAAATGGGAGCCGCCTGGGCAGGTGGTTACGACACAACGCCGCCGGTACCGCTCAGCGCAGCCGTTACGTTTGCGCCGGTCGGTTCGGTCTTGGTTTCGGCACTCACCGCTCTGGAGCGAGGCGGGATAGTCGCCGTGAACGCAATCCACCTCGATGAGGTGCCCCGGTTCCCCTACGAGAAACTGTGGTGGGAACGCCAGATCAGGAGCGTGGCCAACTTCACCCGGGCCGACGCTCACGAGTTCATCGACCTGGCGGCCGAGCTTCCGATCCGGACGATGGTCGACCGCTACCCGCTGTCCGCGGCCAACCAGGCCCTGGCGGACGTCAAGTTCGGGGCTGTCGACGGCGCCGCGGTCCTCGAGACCTGAAGAACCACTCCATTTGGGATCGGCAGGGGCTCGGTCCGGCTAGGTTGATGGGTGCCGAGGAAAGGTGCGCTGTGGACATGGAACGTCCGTCTCACGTCGAGGAGGCCCTCGAGGCGTTGGCTGCTTATCCGGAAGCCACGCTGCTGGCCGGAGGAACGGATCTGATGGTCGAGGTCAACTACCACGGACGGCGACCCGGGCATGTGATTGCGCTGCGTCGGGTCGAGGAGCTGAAGCACTGGGAGGGAAACCGGCTGGGGGCCGCAGTTACGTTCCGGCGCATCGAAAACGGTCCCGTGCGAGCGCTTGCCCAACTCGCCCGCACCGTCGGATCACCTCAGATCCGGGCGGCGGGCACCATCGGCGGCAACCTGGGCACGGCCAGCCCGGCCGGCGACAGCCATCCCTTCCTTGCGGCCTGTGATGCCCACATCGAGCTGCAGTCGAACCGGGGGACCCGCACCGTACGCTGGGACGAATTCCTCGTCGGGGTGAAGCGCAACAGC
This sequence comes from uncultured Actinomycetota bacterium, assembly GCA_963707435.1. GTDB lineage: Bacteria > Actinomycetota > Acidimicrobiia > Spongiisociales > UBA4744 > UBA4744. Next base: position 346,185 of record CAVPPF010000007.1, read on the forward strand.
TGCGCCGACGATGAGTTGATTTCCGCCGTCATCCTCCCGGAGACCCTCCCGCATCGCCAGGAGTTCGCCAAGATCGGGGTTCGGTCCGCCATGGTGATCGCCACCGTGTCGGCGTGTGTGATGGTCGATGACGATGGGGTGATCCGGGTAGCCCTCGGAGCCGTCGGGCCGACGGTGCTGCGGGCTTACGGCGCCGAAGCGATGATCAACTCCGAGTCCAAGAAGTCAGAATCGGTGCTCGCAGAATTCCAACGGCTGGTTTCCGAAGAAGTGAAGCCGATAACCGACCACCGTTCGACAGAGGAATACCGGCGGCATGCGGCCGGGGTGCTCTCCCGACGGTTGCTCGAAAGGTGCTTGGCAGCATGAAGATCACACTGGCAGTCAATGGTGAAGAACGCGAAGCGGACGTTCACGGGCCGGAGAGTCTTCTCTTCGTCCTGCGGGAGCGCCTGGGTTTGCTGGGTGCAAAGGACGCATGCTTGCAGGGAGAATGCGGGTCGTGCACGGTGCTGCTCGACGGTGATCCCGTCTGTTCCTGTCTCGTGATGGCCGCAGACGCGGCCGGTTCCGAAGTGCTCACCGTGGAAGGTCTTGGGACCGAAGACGAATTGCACCCGATCCAGGCTGCCTTCGTCGAACACGGAGCCGTGCAATGCGGGTTCTGCACGCCGGGATTCCTCGTTACGGCCGCCCACCTGCTCGAACACAACCCCACACCGACCGCCGACGAGATCCGGGAAGCGCTGGCAGGCAACATCTGCCGGTGCACCGGCTACGGGGCAATACTCCGGGCCGTCACAGCCCTGGCGGAGGAGAGCTCATGACCACGACAACCGAAGCAAAGGTTCGCGGGGGTATCGGCCAGTCGGTGACACGGCCGGACGGGATTCCGAAGGTGCAGGGAGCCTTCGCCTACGCCTCCGATCTCCAGGATGGACGCATGCTCTGGGGAGCAACTCGGCGCTCACCCCACGCCCGCGCCCGGATCAAGAGCATCGACATCGCCCCGGCGCTGGCCATCAACGGTGTTCTTGCCGTGCTGACCCACGAGGACGTTCCCGGACGCCCGACGGTCGGACAGATCAATCCGGATCGCCCGGTCCTGGCCGGGGACGAAATCCGCTACTGGGGCCAGCCCATTGCCATCACGGCAGCGGAGGACGTCGAAACTGCCCGGCGGGCGGCAGCCGCCATCGTGATTGAGTACGAACTGCTCGATCCCCTCACGGACCTGGTCGAGGCCCAGGAAAGCGGCGAGGTATTCCGGCACGTCCGATCGCAGCGCGGTCCGCTCGATGCGCATGGGGAGGTCGTGGTCGAGGGGTACTACGAGATGGGCACGCAGGACCAGGCCGCGCTCGGAACCGAGGCGGGCATCGCCTTTCCGGACGGGGAAGGCGGAGTCGATCTGTACGCCCCGTCGCAATGGATCCACGAGGACCACGGCCAAATCGTTGCGAGCCTTGGCCTGCGCGACGAACAGGTGCGGGTTCATCCAACCGGAGTTGGCGGGGCTTTCGGGTCCCGGGAGGACCTCAGCCTCCAGGTTCACCTCTGCTTGCTCGCCCTGTACACGGGACGGCCGGTGCGCATGGTGTACGACCGGGCCGAGAGTTTTGCCGGTCACGTGCACCGGCATGCGGCCCGCATGTGGTATCGCCACGAGGCCGATCGGGAGGGCAACCTGGTCCGGGTCGAGTCGAAACTCTTGCTGGACGGCGGTGCCTACACGGAAACCTCCCCGGCGGTGATCGCCAATGCCGTGTACTTCGCTCTCGGCCCCTACCGGTGTCCGACGGTGCTCGTCGACGGCTACGCGGTTCGGACCAACAACCCGCCCTCTGGAGCGATGCGGGGTTTCGGAGCGGTGCAGACCTGCTTCGCCCACGAAGCGCAAATGGACAAGCTGGCAGCCGAGCTGGACATGGACCCCCTGGAGCTCCGGCTGCGCAACGCCCTGGGGCCAGGCGACCGGCTGCCGACGAGCGGGCAGGAGATCACGGAACCCCTGCCCACCGCGGCGGTCATCGAAGCGCTGCGGGCGCTGCCCGCCCCGGACGGCGAGATCGTCGACGATCCGCTCCATCTGCCGGGCGGGACCGGGCTCACCACCGCCCCGACCGGAGTGATCCGGGGGGTCGGGTATGCCGTCGGTCTCAAGAATCTCGCCTTTGCCGAGGCGTTCGACGACTACGCCGAGGCTCGCGTGCAGCTCACGCCCCAGGGTGTGGAAGTACATACGGCCGCGATCGAGGTCGGGCAGGGCATGGTGACCGTCCTCCAGCAGATTGCCCGTTCCGTGCTCGAGAACGAGCACGTAGCGGTGCTCTTCGACGACACGTCGAAGATAGGGTCCGCCGGGTCGACGTCGGCTTCGCGTCAAACGCAAATGGCCGGCGGCGCCGTCTACGCGGCGGCGGTGGCGGTTCGCGAGACCGCCCTCCGACAGGGCGGCGGAGATCATCTGGATGCCGCCGGTGTGTGGCGCGATGGGAACCTCGTAACCACGCTGGACGACCTGTGCGCGGCGGGACCGATTTCCGAGCAGGTGCGTTTTCGGCATCCCGAAACGGAGGAACCGGACGAGAACGGCCAAGGCAACCTGCATGTCGATTTCAGCGTCGCAGCTCATCGGGCTGTGGTCGATGTCGACCCGGAGCTGGGTCTGGTCAGGGTGGTCAGCGTCGACGCTGCCCAGGACGTCGGCACCGTGCTCAACCTGCAGTCGGTGGTTGGTCAGATCGAGGGCGGAACGATGCAGGGTGTCGGCCTGGCGGTCATGGAGGAGTTGATCTTCGATCGAGGCATCGTTCGCAATGCCAACTTCACCGACTACCTCTTGCCGACGTTCGTCGACGCACCGCCGGTCACGTCCATCCTCATTGAAGAACCGGGAAGTTGGGGACCGTTCGGGGCCAAGGGATTCTCGGAGTTGCCCGCGATCAGTTCGGCTCCGGCGGTGGTCGCCGCCATCCGGGCGGCCACCGGGAAAGCGCTCAACAGAGTGCCCGTGCGGCCCGAGGATATCGCTCTCTGAGCAATCGGCGGCCTACGTCATGCGCGGCGCTACCCGCGTATGAGTCGCTGTGACGCCGTGTTGTGCTCCTCGACGAGTGCTTCGAGTTCGACGTTCACAGGGCGGCCATCACTGATGACCGGCGATCCATGCACGTAGGTGTGCGTGACCGGTACGGGGGCGCACAGCAGCAGAGCAGCTACGGGATCGTGGAGCGCGCCTGCAAACTCGATTCGGTTGAGATCGAAGGTTGCGAAGTCGGCGACCTTGCCGGGCTCGAGTGATCCGATGTCGTCGCGGCCGAGGACCGATGCGCCTCCCCGGGTTGCCATCTCGAGCGCCGTCCTGGCGCTCATCTGCGGTCGCTCCTCGGGATGGATCAAGCCGGGCGAGGCGGCGACCCTGGCCAGCAGCATGGCCAGGCGTGCCTCACCGAGCAGGTGACCGCCGTCATTGCTGGCCGACCCGTCCACTCCTAGTCCGGTAACGACGCCGGCCGCCAGGTAGTCGGCGACGGGTGCAATCCCCGAGCCAAGTCGCATGTTGGACGACGGGCAGTGGGCGACGCCACTCCCGGTGCGGGCCATCCACTCGACGCCTCCGTGACCGGGGTGGACCGCGTGGGCGAACCAGACGTCCGGACCGGCCCAATCCAGGTCCTCGGCATACTGCAACGGAGCAGCCCCGAACTCGCGGACACAGAAGTCCTCTTCGTCCTTGGTTTCGGCCAGATGTGTGTGCAACCTGACGCCGTGGCGGCGGGCGAGAGCCGCGCTTTCGCGCATCACCTCGGGTGTCACGGAGAACGGCGAGCACGGCGCCAGCACGATCCGGGTGAGCGCCCCGGGGTTCGGGTCGTGGTGCGCCTGAATCAGACGCTCGGACTCCGCCAGGATTGCATCAGTCGATTCGACAACAGAATCGGGGGGGAGTCCCCCCTGGCTCTCGCCAAGGCTCATCGAACCGTGCGCAGCGTGAAAGCGCATCCCCAACTCACGGGCCGGTTCGATGGCGTCCTCGAGCCTGGAGCCGTTCGGGAAAAGGTACAAATGGTCCGACGAGGTGGTACACCCCGACAGGGCCAGTTCGACCAGAGCGGTCTTGGTCGAAACACGGATGTCGTCCGGCGTCAGGCGAGCCCAAATCGGATACAACGTCGTCAGCCATTCGAAGAGCGGAGCGCTCTGAGCTATGGCTCTCGTCAGCGTCTGATAGAAGTGATGGTGGGTGTTGACCAGTCCGGGGACAACGATCTGACCGGTCAGATCGAGGACTACGTCGGCGTCGTCGGGCAACGAGGCGGACGGGCCTACCTGTTCGATCCATCCATCACGGGCAAAGAGACCACCTCCCGGAATCTCATCCCGAACGTCGTTCATGGTCACCAGCATCGTCGTATTCCTGGCCAGGAGGGTTGTCACCCTGATCCTCCGTTGTGTGCTCCTAACGGAAGCTAGTGCAACGGCCGACGATCATGGGTCGGGCTTTCAGGCCTCATGGCTTAGGACCAATTCCCCTGAGCACTCGTGGTGGCGGCGCCATAGAGTTGTGGGAACGCCGCGAGGAAGAAGCGATGGAAGCGTTCATACGTGGCCTGCCCAAGGCCGAACTGCATGTGCACATCGAGGGGACGCTCGAACCTGAGATGATGTTTGAGATGGCCCACCGCAACAAGGTGCCGCTCCGGTTCGGATCCGTTGAAGAGGTGCGGGCTGCCTATGAGTTCACCGATCTCCAGTCGTTCCTGGACATTTACTACGAAGGGGCCGGCGTTCTGCGGACCGAGCAGGATTTCTTCGACCTCACGTACGCATACCTCGAGCGGGCGGCTCGCGACGGAGTCCGGCGGGCTGAGATCTTCTTCGATCCGCAAACCCACACCGAGCGCGGGATTTCGTTTGAGACGGTCATCGCCGGGATCAGTCGGGCGCTCGAGGCGGGGCGGGAGGAACTGGCGGTCTCGAGCGGAGCGATCATGTGTTTCCTCCGGCACCTCAGTGCCGAATCGGCTTTCGAGACACTGGAGCAGGCACTGCCGTATCGCGACTTGATTCTTGGGGTCGGCCTGGACTCTTCAGAGGTCAACCGCCCGCCGGAGATGTTTGAAGCCGTCTTCAATCAGGCCCGACGCGCCGGGTTGCTCGTCGTGGCTCACGCCGGTGAGGAGGGGCCACCCGAGTACGTGTGGTCGGCCCTCGAATCCCTCCACGCCCGGCGCATCGACCACGGGGTTCGCTCCGACGAGGATCCTGCGCTGCTGCAGCGTCTTGCCGGTGAGCACATTCCGCTGACCATGTGTCCCCTCTCCAACGTGAAGCTCCGGGTGTTCCCGACCATGGCACAGCACAACCTGAAACGGCTGCTCGATGCCGGAATCATGGTGACCGTCAACTCGGACGACCCGGCGTACTTCGGCGGGTACATCGTCGACAACTACCTGGCGGTGGTGGAGGCGCTGGCACTCGACCGAGACGACGTGGTGAAGCTGGCCGGGAACTCGATCGATGCCGCGTTCCTGCGGGTCCAGGACCGGCGGGCCCTGCAGGAGGAACTCGAGCGGTACGTCAAGGCAAACTGACCCACTGCCGCAACCGGAGCGATCAGGCTGATACGCTGGCCTCCCCGCTGCGGAGCCGAACGTGTTCAATCCTCACGACTTCCGTCCCCTCTTCCCCGCCCTGGCGCGGACTCAAGACGGCGGGCCGGTGGTCTACCTCGACGGGCCGGGAGGAACCCAGGCCCCCGCACCGGTGATCAGCGCAATGGCGGAAGTCCTCGAACGTGGGATCAGCAATCTCGGTGGAAGCTTTGCTTCGAGTCGCGACGCCGATGAGATCACCATGTCGGCGCGGCGGGCAGTCGCCGACCTGGTCAATGCCACCCCACCCGAGATCGTGTTCGGCCAGAACATGACCAGCCTCACGTTTGCGATGAGCCGGGCGCTAGCGCGCACATGGCAGAACGGCGACGAGATCGTCGTCACCCGGCTCGATCACGACGCAAATATCACTCCGTGGGTGATGGCAGCCGAGGAGAGAGGCGTCACCGTCCGATGGCTCGATTTCCTGCCCGAGCGTGGCCACGATCTCGACTATGAAGCTCTGGACAAACTGCTGACCGCCAGGACGCAGCTCGTCGCAGTGACCCATGCGTCCAATGCCATCGGCACGATCGTCGACGTGGCGCGTGTGGTTGAGGCGGCGCACGCGTACGGCGCCCGGGTGTTCGTCGACGCCGTGCACTACACGCCGCACGGTCTGGTCGACGTCCAGGCGCTCGAGTGCGACTTCCTGGTCGCCTCGGCGTACAAGTTCTTCGGTCCCCACACCGGGTTTCTCTACGGACGTCACGAGCTCCTGGCCGAACTCGCTGCCTACAAGGTTCGACCGGCACCCGCAGCCCCGCCGGGGAAGTGGGAGACCGGAACCCAGAGTGTCGAGAGCCTGGCGGGCGTGAGCGCCGCCGTCGACTACCTGGCCTCGCTCGGAGGGCCGGGCGAACCCGGAGGCAACCGGCGGAAGGCCCTGGAGTCCGGCCTGAACGCCATCGAAGGACACGAGCGGAGCCTCGCGGACGGCTTTCTGACGGCCGTATCCGACCTCGCCGGTGTCCGCGTCCACGGCCCGACGGGTGCGGCAAAGCGAACGCCGACCTTTGCCGTTGCGGTGGCGGGTCTGACTCCGGATGAGGTTCAGCGGGCGTTGGGCCGGCGGGGGATCTTCGTGTGGGCCGGGCACTACTACGCCGTTGAGGTCATGCGCCGGTTGGGAGTCCTGGAGGCGGGCGGCCTGGTACGCATCGGTTTCGTGCACTACAACACCGCAGAAGAGCTCGCCCGGCTGGTCGTTGCGCTCGACGAGCTTCAGGCGGGGTCCTGAACTAGGTCCGCTCCTTGCCGATCAGCACACGTTCTGAGGTCACAATGGACGGGAGCCTGCGCAGCTTGCGAGCTGCCGCAGCTCTTCCCAGGTAGAGCGTCGCGAACAGGCCCCGGCGGCGCCGCTCGTGCTTGCCTCGTTTTACGTCTTGCATTCGCTGCTTCTCCTCCACCGCTACCTGGTATGTCGGCAGATCGGCCCGGCGATCTCGAGGATGGTTGTCGCCGAGCCCAAAAGGACTAGTCCCCCCGGAAGGCGTCCATATCGACTGGTTGGCCGGTCAGCCGGGACTGCTCGGCGGCCAGAGCGAGCAGGTGGCTCTCCAGTGCAACCCCGGCGGTCGAGATGGATGCTGCCTCGCCTCGCAGCGCGGCAAGGAAGGCTCGCACGACCCCGGCATCGCCGCCGCCGTGCCCGCTTCGAGCGGGTGGTATGGGCACGCGTTCGACGGGACCGCCGTTGTGGCTGTGAATCTCGATGTCGCTTCTCTGCCCGAACCGGGCGCGGAGAGTCCCCAGGGTGCCGTCGTACCGCATCGTTCTCGCCTCCTCGTGGGAATGCCCTTGCACCGTCAGGGAGACCGTGGCCCCTGAGGTGAGGCTCATGGCAACCACCTGGTGATCGACGACGTCATTGGTGCAGCGGTAGACACACCGTCCGTAGGGACCTTCCCTGAGTGCCGCAAGTCGCCCGGCCGGACTCAGGTCGTCCGAGATGACATGGACCGGCCACCCGGTCAGGTTTTCGTTCATGTACAACCTGGTCGCTTCGAACGGACAATGCGCGGCCGCCGGACATCCGTCCGTGCACCGGTCCGGTGCTCCAGCCGGGGCGCGATCGGGACGGAAGTGGAGCAACGAGCCGTACGACTGCAGCGAAACCACCGGATCCGACAGGTTCCAGGTGAGGATGTCGAAGTCATGGCAGGCCTTGGCGAGGATCATGGGGGCGGCATTCCCGGCCCGGCTCCAGTTGCCGCGGACGAAGCTGTGGGCCATGTGCCAGAAGGCGAAGTTCTCCCGATGCGAGACCGTCACGATCGCACCGAGGCGTCCAGAAGCAAGTACATCGTGGAGCGTCTGAAAGAAGGGGGTGTAGCGCAACACATGACACACCTGCAGGAGCCGACCGGTACGGTCTGCGCTTTCCACCAGACGTGCGAGGTCTCGCCGCCCGGTGGCCATCGGCTTCTCGACCAGGACGTCGTAGCCCGCTTCGAGAGCCGCGACTGCAGGATCGTGGTGGAGACGGTCGGGAGTGGCAACGAGAACTGCGTCGGCGACGCCGGGGGCGCCGAGCAGATCCTCCCACGATGAGAACTGGCGCTCCGGTGGGATTCCGTGCTGCTGGGCGAACCTGCTCCGACGTTCGGGGCGAGGCTCGGCCACGGCCACGAAGCGAAGCTCCTTCGGGTTTTCGAGTGCGAACGGTCCGTAGGCGTGGGTGCCGCGCTGGCCGGCTCCGATGAGGGCCATGCTCACCGGCATGAGATCCATTCCCCGGTGCTCACCGGTACGTGGGCACGGTGAGGTGGTGGTCGAGAACACCCCAGATCTCGGGTCTGGCGAGCTTGTTTCGCAGCGAGGCGAGGGTCCTGACGAACGTCGGGACGGCCCCAACCGGATCCATCGGGTTGGGCCGCATCACCTCGAGCACCATGGGGGAGGGCCGCAGGACCAGGATGTCCGCCTTCGGCCAGGCCGCCTCGATCGCCACCACCTCATCGGCCAGGGCGGTGCGCCCCACGCGATCGAAGACTCCCTCATAGAAGCGAGCCCCCTCCCTCGCCTCCTCGGCCGCCATCGGGGCGAGTACGAGCACGAGGTCGAGCGGTTCGGGGTTGCCCAGCACCAAGTCGGCATGCGTACCGGAGGCCACGCCACCGTCGACGTAGTACCGGCCGTCGATCTCATACGGACTGAAAATGACCGGGACCGCGGATGATGCCGCAACCGCGTCCTTGAGGGAAACGTCCGGCGCATCCTGGGTTCCGAAAGCAACCCGGGTGTTGCTGGCGATATCGAAGGCAACGATCACGGTCGCCCGGTCGGGCCATCTCCCGGAGATCTCTCCCGTTTGATCCTCCACCCAATCGGCGATCCCGGCGGCGTGATGCAGGGCAGGGCTTCCGAGCAGCATCGTGACGCCGGGCTTCCGCAATCCGGGAAGAAGGCCCCGGCGGACCCAACGGATCACCCCGGCCGGACGCTGGCGCTGGTAGATCTGCTTGTTGATGCGTTCGGCGACCTGTTCGCGACCTTCGTGGGGCCGGACGATCGAGTCGATGCTGAGATCGCCGGCCCGGACCGTCGACGCGACAAATGAACCCGCCGATGTTCCCACAATGACTTCGGCATCGTTCGGATGCCAACCCGTCGCCATGTTGATGGCGAGAAGGGCGGCGAGATGATAGGAGGCTCCGGTGATACCCCCACCGCCGAGTACAAGACCTACTCTGCTCACGAGCCGTCAGGATACCGCCTCGACCCGGCTCTAGGGTTGTTCCATGCGCATCAGGCCCTTCCGACATCCGGGTGACCTGGACGACATCCGCCGATTGCTGGCGGAATGCCGGTCGGCCGATGATCACCCACCTTTGAGTGAAGCCAAGTACCCCGACCTGCTTCGCAACGCGACGACGTCGAGGAAATACGTGGTCGAGTCCGATCACGAGGTGATCGCCTACGTGCATCTCAGTTCCGACGGGACCGATGTTGACTGGGTCCTCGAAGCGGCAATCGACCCGGACCATCGCGATCCCCTCGTTGTGCGGGAAGTGATGCAATCGGCCCTTGATCTGACCGCCGCGGCGGGCGGGGGAATTGTTCGAGTTTGGGCCTACCTGCCAACCGTGGCTGCGGTGGCGGAATCGCTCGGGTTCAGCCGGGAGCGGGAGCTGCTGCAGATGCGTCTGGCGCTGCCCGCCCGGCAGGCTCCGAGTCCACCCGCCGGCCTTCGCCTCGTCCCCTTCCGGGTGGGAGCGGACGAGGACGCCTGGCTCAGGGTCAACAACCGGGCATTTGCCGGCCACCCGGAGAACGGATCCTGGACCCGTGCAACCCTGAACGACCGATTCGAGCAAGACTGGTTTGATCCCGATGGGTTCTTGCTCGCCTGGCAGGGGAGTGATCTGGCCGGCTTCTGCTGGACCAAGGTCCACCCGGGTCCGGTCGGGGAGATCTACGTGGTAGCAGTCGATCCCGCCCATCGGAGAAGGTCGCTGGGAACGTGGCTCACGCTGGAAGGGCTCGACTACCTGCACCGCAGCAGGAGGGCAACGCGCGCCATGCTGTACGTGGACGCCGCGAATGCAACGGCGACGGCCATGTATGAGCGACTCGGATTCGAGCTAGATCACGTGGACTGCTCGTTGGTGCGCGCTCCGGCGGCGAGTCAGCCAGCGACCGGCGATCCGAAGACCCGTTCGCATGACGGGCATGCCTGATCCGTCTCACGGGTGGGTGCCTGGCACCAGGGACAGGGCAGGTCCCCGGCTTCCAGGTAATCCTGATCCCAACTGCTGCTGTCGAATACGAAGGTGCTGCCCGGCAAACGCGTGCGACGTGAGGCGAGGATCACCAGGGCAGTGATGATCGACGCTGTGGTAACCAGTTCCAACACGGAAGTCCTCCAGCTCGTCCGTGCGCGCAGATTAGAAGAGCTCGCGCGGATAGTGGTGGATTTCGCGGTCTCAGCGCGAAAGCACTCGCCGGAGTTCGTCGACCATGTAGCTGAGGCTGTCGAGGCGGCCTTCGCGGGTCTCTGCTTCGCGCAAGAGGATCATCCCGGCGTGATAGGCGATCCACGCATCCAGGTCGGCCTCCGACAACGCCGCACCGTATCCCTCGGCCAGCGCGGCGGCCGCTCCGGGACCGGCCTGCAGCCTCAACAGCCACGTTGCCAGGCTGAAGTCCCACTCGGGGGGAGCCAGGGTGGCCCACTCCCAATCGACCAGGGTCACCTCGCCGGATTCATCGACGAGAAAGCTCTCAGGACGCGGGTTGGTGTGAGCCGCCCGCGGTTCGCCGCACGGGGGCGGGTCGACGGTGAGCGCCTTCTGGAGCAACTCGGCAGGTATCTGGAGCTTGCGGCGGTACCGGCCGAGGCGCTCGAAGGTGGCCCGGAAATCCGAGGCCAGCCATTCGGCATCCATCCCGCCGGAGAGGTTGGAAAGAGCGTCCCGATCTGCCAGGTGCACCGCATGGAGTACCTGGCCGGCCCGGCGAGCCGCTCCCGGGCTCTCCGGCAGGCTGGCGAGCGACCAGGTGCCCGGGTCGTCGAACCTCACCCAGCTGAAGTCATCTTCGGAACCGCGGTCGACAACCTGAGGGACACCCTCGATGCCGGCGAGGGCGGCGAGAGCGCGACGCTCGCGCCGTTCGTGGGTCGGTGAGGCGTACACCTTGACGAGCGAAACGGGCCCACCTTCGGGCCAGATCCGGAACACCCGGTTCGGGCCGCGGGTGATCTCCTGGACTTTCCCGCCTCCGGCCAGCCTCTTTGCGATGTCGACAGGTTGCATATACGGCCCCCTGGGTTGCGAAATGGTCGTATCGTTGGTATTCGGCTTCAATACGCTACCCGCAAAGACTACGGGAGAGAGTGCACGTGTCCATAGAAATCCAATTCCCTGATGGTTCCCGGCACGAGTTTCCGGACGGATCTACCGGTCTCCATATCGCCAAGAGTATCGGTTCGAGGCTTGCCAAAGCGGCTGTGGCGGTGAAGCTCGACGGTATCTGGCTGGATGTCGCCGCCCCCCTTCCCGGCGGGGGCCGCCTGGAGATCGTCACAGACGGGACCGACGAAGGGAGACACGTCCTGCGCCACTCGGCCGCCCACGTGCTCGCCCAGGCGGTGCTGGCGCTCTTCGACGGAGCTTCGTTTGCCATAGGCCCCGCAATCGAGGATGGCTTCTACTACGACTTCGACATCGGCCGGCCGTTCACCCCGGAGGATCTGGAGCGCATCGAGGTGAAGATGGCGGACATCGTGGCCGCCGATCAGCCTTTCATCCGCAGTGAGATGTCGAAAGCAGAAGCTCTCGAGATGTTCGCCGACCAGCCATTCAAGGTCGAGATCATCGAATCGGTCGACGAGACGGAAGTCGGGCCGGGTCAGGTCGTCAGCGTCTATCGCAACAACGGTTTCGTGGACCTGTGCCGCGGCCCGCACGTGCCTTCGACCGGACGCCTCACGGCCGTGAAGCTCCTCCGCAGCGCCGGCGCGTACTGGCGAGGTGACGAGCACCGTCCACAACTCCAGAGGATCTACGGCACTGCCTGGGAGGACAAGAAGGCCCTGGCCGATTACCTGCACCGCCTCGAAGAGGCAGAGCGGCGGGATCACCGCAAACTCGGTGCCGAGCTGGACCTGTTCTCCTTCCCGCCGGAACTGGGGAGCGGGCTGGCCGTCTGGCATCCTAAAGGTGGTCTCATGCGGATGATCATCGAGGACTACAGCCGCCGCACCCACCTGAGCCACGACTATGAGATCGTTGCAACCCCCCACGTGGCCAAAGCGAATCTCTGGGAAACCTCGGGGCACCTCGACTACTACGCCGACGCCATGTACCCGGAGATGGAACTCGATCATGGTGACGGTTACTACGTCAAGCCGATGAACTGCCCGTTCCACATCCTGGTCTTCAAGAGCCGGAGCCGCTCGTACCGTGAGTTCCCGCTCCGTCTCTTTGAACTGGGGACCGTCTACCGGTACGAACGCTCCGGTGTCGTCCACGGCCTCCTCCGGGCACGCGGGTTCACGCAAGACGACAGCCACATCTTCTGCACACGGCCTCAACTCGGCGACGAGTTGCAGAACTTGCTGGACTTCACGTTGATGGTCCTGCGGGACTTCGGCTTCACCGAGTTCGAGGCCGAGTTGTCCACACGGCCGGACAAGTACGTCGGCGAGGTCGAGTTCTGGGACGAAGCGACGGAGGCCTTGGCCCAAGCGCTCAAGAAGGCAGCTATCGAGTACCGGATTGCCGAGGGCGAGGGAGCCTTCTACGGTCCGAAGATCGACGTCCACGTCAAAGACGCCATCGGACGAAAATGGCAGCTCTCGACCATCCAGGTCGATTTCTCGAATCCGGAACGGTTCAACCTCGAATACACGAGCACCGACAACACCCGGGAACGGCCGGTGATGGTTCACCGCGCACTGTTCGGGTCCGTCGAGCGGTTTTTCGGCATCCTGGTCGAGCACTACGCAGGTGCCTTTCCGATGTGGCTCGCCCCGATCCAGGCCACGGTTGTACCGGTCGCCGACCGGCACGCCGCCTACGCGGCCGAGGTAGCCGGGAGGTTTGAGGCGGCCGGCCTTCGGGTCGAGGTCGACGTGACCGATGAAACCGTTGGCGAAAAGATCCGCCGGGCCCTCACGGACAAACATCCGGCGGTCCTGGTGGTAGGCGACCGCGACGTCGAGAACCAGACGGTTGGTTTGCGTTTGTACGGCGAGGAGTCCGAACAACGGGGTCTGGACGTAGCACAAGCGCTTGCCTCGCTCGTCGCATCCGCAGCCCCACCGAGATGACGGACAAAGGCTAGAGGTGCTCTAAGCTAGGGCTTCGTCGGCTTGGCCGACTCCCACTCAACTCGATACTCACTGCGGAGAACACCGTGAAATCACTCGTCCATTTCCTGTCCGGAGCGGCACAACGCGCCCCGGTCTTCATTGTCGTGGTAGTGCTGATCGCCACCGCCCTGCTCGGCGCTTTGAACTCGCAGATGATCCGGGAGACGGGCCAGGAAGGATTCGCACCCGATACGCCCGAGATTCAAGCGTCCGAGCGGATCGGCGATCTGTTCTCCAGTGGCGCTTCCGAAGAAGTCATTCAGGTCATCATCAAAGGCGACGACGTCATCTCCGCCTCCGGTCTTCGTGCCGTACAGGAGATCAACCGGGTCGTAGCGGAGAGTGCCGCCGGTGCGTACCTCTCGGTGCAACCGGAACGTCCCGGCGTCGTCAGCTTCCTCGACGGCGTGCTGGGTTCCGCCACCCAGCAGGGAATCCGGATCGACGAACTCAGCGACGCGGACGTAAAACAGCTCTACCAGCAGGCGACCGAGTTCGCGCCACCCGAGCAATCCGGTTTCCTCGCCCAGCTCGCCTCCGAGAACGCAGATCTCTCGATTCCGTCGGCCCCGGCCGGGCTGGCCATCATCTTCCTGGACGCCTCGCAGTTCTCCGACGGTGACGAAGCATTCAGCGAGTTGATCGACCTCGAAGTCGAACTGGGCCGCGAGCTCAGCGCCATCGAGGCAGGCGACGGTGTCACCGTAGCCCCCTTCAGTTTTGCCCTGCTCTTCGGCGAAGACACCGACTTCCTGGCGGAGGTCGGGAGGCTGTTCCTCTACGCGATCATCATCATCCTGGCGATCCTCGGATTTGTCTACTTCCTGCGGCCCAAGGGCCGGCTGACGGTGCTGGGTGCCGTCCGGCGCAGTGGAGCAGACATTCTCCTGACCATGGGCGTCATCCTCATGGCCATCACCTGGGAGCAGGGGATCGGGGTGCTGCTCGGGCCCGGCTACCTGGATTTCATCGGCCCCTTCAACGAGATCGGTCAGATCATCCCGATCCTCCTCGTCGGGTTAGGTGTCGACTACGCCATTCACCTCACCGCTCGGTACCGGGAGGAACTCGGCGAGGGGCGCGATGTCGCCGCAGCTACCGGCCGGGCCATCAGCACCGTGGGCGTTGCGTTGATCCTGGCGACCGTCACGACGGCAGTCGGCTTCCTGACCAACGTGTTCAACCCGGTGCCCGCCCTTGCCGATTTCGGAATCCTGTCCGCGGTGGGAATCCTGGCTGCATTTATCCTGATGCTCACCTTCGTTCCGGCGGTCCGGTTGTTGCTCGACCGCCGTGCCGAGCGCGCCGGACGCCTGCCCAGCGAAGCGCTGGCCGCCGGAGCAACGGAGCGAGCTCTTCCCAGGCTGATGGCCCGCACCGCCGTGCTGGCAGAACGTGCCCCGATCCCGACGTTGCTCATCGCCCTGGTTCTGGGAGGGGTCGGATACTTCGGACTGACCCAGCTGAGCACGGAGTTCAGCTTCACCGACTTCCTGCCCGAAGACTCACCGGCGGTGAGCACCTTCAACACGCTCTCTGAGGAATTCGGCGGGGGGTTCGGCGAGTCGACCGCAGTCCTGATCGAGGGCGACGTCGCAACTCCCGAGGCCTACAACGCGATGCTGGCGGCGTGGCAGAACCTGGCCGACACCGAGAACGTCTCCGTGTTCGGGGGGTTTGCTTCGGCCGCCTCTCCGGTTTCCGTGGTCGCAGCCCTGCTGCAGCCGACCGAAGCAACGGGAGGGCAACCCGCATCGCCCGAATTCGCCCAGTCGGCCTTTTCCAACGGCCTCCTCGAGGATCTTTCGGTGACGGGTGACGCCGATGTCAATGCCATCTTTGCGGCGGCGTTGGCTGCAGATCCGGATCAAATGGGCCAGGTGCTGTCGGGTTCGCCCGGGAGTTTCAGCGCTGCTCAGTTCAGCATCCAGACGAGTGCGGGTGAAGCCGGAGCGGTGGCGCTGCAAGCGGATCTCGCGGCCGACTTCGCACCGGTTACCGCGACCGGTCTGGAAGTGATCGCGACTTCGCAGGAAATCATCTCGTCGGTGATTATTCAGAGCCTGTCGGACTCGCAGGTTCGATCCCTTTTCATCACGTTGATCGCGGCGATGTTGCTGCTGGTGGTGAACTTCTGGTTCGAGTCGCGCCGGCCGCTCCTCGGGGTGATCACCATCCTGCCCGTTGCCCTGGTCGTCTTGTGGACGTTCGGGATGATGGCCGCCACGGGCATCCCCTTCAACCCGGTCACCGCCACGCTGTCTGCGCTGGCGATCGGTATCGGTGTTCCGTTCACCATCCACGTCACGCATCGTTTCCAGGAGGACCGTGTCCGCTATGACGACCCCGTCGAAGCCATGCGGTCCACAGCTCGTCATACGGGGGGAGCCCTGGCCGGTTCGGCCTTCACCACCATGGCCGGGTTCGGGGTTCTCATGACGTCATCGCTGAAACCCTTCGCCCAGATGGGTCAGGTAACGGTGTACGCCATCGGGTTTGCGCTGGTCGCATCTGTGCTCGTCCTCCCGTCGATGCTGGCGCTGTGGGACGCCTGGCATCGACGGCGCGGCGATGACGTTCTCGACCGGGCCGCTCTGGAAGCCACTGAATTGATTGCGGGCTGAACGATGGACGGGATCGAGATCCCCCGGGACCTGGCCGACGCGGAAGGAGTTCCGGAGGATCTCGATGCCAACATGGTCGGGCCGTACCAGTTCCCGAGCCCAACCCGGCGCCGGGCGTCCGGGGTCGTATTCCTGTCCGGAGCCGCCGTGGCCGGACTGGGAGCGGCCCTCGGGCTGCCTGCCGGCCTCTCCGTCATGGCCGGCTTCCTGGCACTCATCGGGATATTCCACTTCTTGAGCGCCTGGGAACTCGCGGTGAGCGCCGAGGATGCTCTGAGTTCCGCAAGCCGTGAGGTCTCGTTCCCGGTCGGGCACGCTTCGGCCGCGGTCACCTTCGAAGGCTGGAGGTCGAAGCCGGTGTGGCACGTTCTGGTGTACGCAGCTGAAGGCTCACCTTCGGCCCGCGGCCTGGTGCGAGTCGATGCCGTCGGCGGCAACGTGCTTGGTTCTGCACTCGAGGAAGAAGTACCCGCTACCGGGTAGCCGGGTGGCGGGAGGAGTCCTAGGTGCTCCTGTCTTCCATCGCCACCCAGTCCCGCCTGCCCTCGCCGATGTAGATCTGCCGGGGACGGCCGATTCTCGTGGTCGGGTCCTGCTCCATCTCGTGCCACTGCGCGATCCATCCCGGCAAGCGCCCGATGGCGAACAGGACGGTGAACAGCTCGGTGGGGAAGCCCATGGCCCGGTAGATGATGCCCGAGTAGAAGTCGACGTTCGGGTAGAGCTTCTTTTCGACGAAGTAGTCGTCATCGAGTGCGACTTCCTCGAGTTGCATCGCGACGTCGAGCAGTGGGTCGTTTGTCTCCAGCTTGGCGAGGATTTCTTGCGCATATCGTTTGATGATCTGCGCGCGGGGATCAAAGTTCTTGTAGACCCGGTGACCGAATCCCATCAAGCGGAACGGGTCTTCCTTGTCCTTGGCCCGTTCAACGAACGGCGCGATGTCGCCACCTGCCGCAACGATTCCTTCCAGCATCTCAACGACGGCCTGATTGGCTCCACCGTGGAGTGGACCGGAGAGCGCATGGACGCCCGCGGCCACCGACGAGAAGATATTGGCGTGTCCGGACCCGACCACCCGTACCGTGGTTGCCGAGCAATTCTGTTCGTGGTCGGCATGCAGGATGAACAGGACATTCAGGGCCTTGGCAACGGCAGGGTCGACTTCATAGTTCTCGGTGGGGTAGGAGAACATCATGTGGAGGAAGTTGGCAACGTAGTCGAGATCGTTGCGTGGATAGACGTACGGCTGGTTCTGGCTGTACTTGTACGACCAGGCGACCATCGTCGGTACCTTGGCCAGCAGACGCTTCATGCTGATGTCCCTGGCCCAGGGATCGCGGGGGTCGAGTGCGTCCGGGTAGTACGTAGCCAGCGCCGAGATCGCCGACGCGAGAATCTGCATCGGATGTGCCTCCCGCGGGAAGGCTTCGAAGAGATGCTTCATGTCCTCGCGCAGCATCGTGTGGTGCGTCACCTCATCGGCATACTCATCGAGTTCAGATCGGGAAGGCAGCCGACCGTTGGCGAGGAGAAGGGCGACTTCGAGGAACGTGGCATGTTCGGCGATCTGTTCGATCGGGTAGCCCCGGTACCGGAGTATGCCTTCTTCGCCATCGAGAAAGGTGATCGCGCTCTTGGTTTCGGCAGTGTTGGCAAAGCCCCGATCGAAGGTCACCATGCCGGTTGCCCCGCGCAGCTTGTTGATGTCCACAGCGATCTCACCTTCGGTTCCAACGATCACCGGCAGCGGGTACTCGTGATCGCCGACGCGCAGAACCGCATCTTCTCGTTGTGTCATCAAACTCTCTCCTTGTGTTGATTGGTACGCCCGTGTTCCGGGGACGCAGGTTCGCGGTCCCCGGAACAAGCCGGGCTGTGGTCCTACTCGCTCGTGATGCCGGCCACTTCTTCCAGCATCGCCGTGGTCACCGACTTCGGACGTTCAATGGGATAACCCAGGGCTCGATCCCAGATGATGTTGGAAAGCACGCCGATCGAGCGGCCGATCCCAAACAGCACCGTATAGAAGTCGTACTCCTGCAAACCGTAGTGCCATTGGATGACACCGGACTGAGCATCCACATTGGGCCACGGGTTCTTGGCCTTGCCCTGTTCCTCGAGGATCGGCGGCACGATGTGGTACAGCATGTCGACGAACTTGAAGATGGGATCGTCCGGGAGGTACTTCAGGCAGAAGTTGCGCTGTTCGGCGTATCTCGGATCCGTCTTGCGGAGAACGGCGTGGCCGAATCCCGGGATGACCTGCCCGGAGTTCAGCGTTTCCCAGACGAACTCCTTCATCCTTTCTTCCGAGGGCACCTCGCCGCCCATCTGGTCCATCACGGACTGGATCCATCGCAGCACTTCCTGGTTGGCGAGGCCGTGCAAGGGTCCGGCCAGACCGTTGATCATCGCCGAAGCGGAGTAGTAGACGTCTGAAAGCGCGCTGCCGACCAGGTGCCCGGCATGAGCGCTCACGTTGCCGCTCTCGTGATCCGAATGCAGAATGAAGTACAGACGTGCGACCTCGTCGTACGGTTCGGGGATTCCCATCATGTGTGCGAAATTGCCGCCGAGATCGAGGCTCGGATCCGGGGCGATGGGCGTATCGTCCCGGTACTTGAGCCGGTAGATGAACGCACCGAGTTCCGGGAGGCGAGCCCACAGGTTGAGGGCATCCTCGAGTGTCGGCTGCCAGTGGTCCATCTTTCCCAGGCCGGCGTTGTAGGCCTTCACATACTCAGACTCGCGTTGCATGGCCAGGATTCCGGCCGAGAACATGGTCATCGGATGCGTGTCTTTCGGCATGGCTCGCAGCGTGTCGAACACATAACCCGGCACGCCCGCCCGGCTCTTGATGTCGGCTGCCAGCTCGGCCACGTCGTCTTCCGTCGGTATTTCTCCGGTCAGGAGCAGATAGATGTGCCCCTCGACGTACGGCATTTCCTTGCCGGGCACCTTGGGGAGTCTCGCCAGCGTTTCCGGAATCGTGTATCCGCGGAATCGGATCCCTTCGTTGGGGTCCAGGTAGGAGATATCGGTGACAAGGCACCGAACGCCGCGGGCACCTCCAATGGCTTGTGACATGGTTACTTCAGAGACCTTGACGTCGCCGAATTCTTTGATCAACCGCGCCGTACGGGGCCGCCACCCGTCGATCTTGGCTCCGAGTGCTTCCTTCAATCCCATGGTGCCTCCTCCGGCATCCGCCCGCGATTGTGGGACCCAGTAGAACGGCCCTCACGACTGCGGACTATTTCGATTGCGTCTCCCTCCTCAGTCCTCTTCCTTTTGTTTGGCCGCCGCGATCACCTTGTCGGCCTCGTTCTGTGGCATTTCCTGGTAGTGATCGAACTCCAGTTCGAAGATGCCGCGGCCGCCCGTGATCGAGCGCAGATCGATGGTGTACCGCTGCATCTCGGCCAGCGGCACCTCGGCGGTGACCACGCGCAGCCGTCCGTCCGAGTCCATGCCGAGGACCCGGCCCCGCTTGGCGTTCAGGTCGCCGATCACATCGCCCATGTACTCCTCGGGAACCTTGATCGAGGCTTTGACGATCGGTTCCAGGAGCGCCGGCCGAAGGCTGGCGGCGGCCGCTCGGACCGCCAGGATGCCCGCCATCCGGAATGACAACTCGTCTGAATCGACGGCGTGGTACTTGCCGTCGTAGACGGTGGCCCGCACGTCGATCGTGGGGTAGCCGGCCAGGATGCCCCGGTCGAGACCCTCCTGGATGCCCTTGTCGACCGCCGGGATGTATTGACGCGGGATCGAGCCGCCCTTGATGCCGTTCACGAACTCATATCCGGTGCCGCGGGGCAGTGGTTCGAAGCGGACGAACGCCACCCCGAACTGCCCCCTGCCACCGCTCTGCTTCTTGTGCTTGCCTTCGGCTTCGGCGGTTGCCGTGATCGTCTCGCGGTAGGGGACGGTCGGCACGGCGGTGTCAACCTCGACGCCGAATTTGCGAGCCAGCCGGGCCACCGTCACATCGAGATGGGTGTCGCCGAGACCGGACAGCACCGTCTCCTTGGTTTCGGCCCTTCGTTCGACCTCGAGCGTCGGGTCTTCGTCGGAGAGTCTCGCCAGCGCGGTCGACAGCTTCTCCTCGTCCTGTGCTGCCTTCGGGAAGACGGCGAGACTCATCACCGGTTTCGGGAAAGGAACCGGAGCGAGTCGAACATTTGATCCGTGGCTCCGCAACGTTTCCCCGGCTACCACGGCGTCCAGCTTGGCTACGGCGGCGATGTCCCCGGTGACCACCTCCGGGGCATCGTGGTGATCTTTGCCCTGCATGAAGAACAGGTTGTGCATCCGTACTTTGGCGCCGTCGGAGGCTTGTTCCAGCTCGTCGTCGGCGCGGACTCGTCCCGAGAACACCCGGAACAAGGAGACACGCCCGACGTAGGGATCGGAGATGGTCTTGAAAACGTAGGCAATGGTCGGCCCGGTGGGATCGACGGCCAACCCATCACCTTCGGCCAGAGGCGGCGAGGAATGTTCGAGGGGTTTGGGGCCGAAATCGACGATGAAGTCGGCGAGCGTGTCGATGCCGATCAGCTTGGCGGCAGATCCGATGAGTACCGGAAAGACTTCGCTCTCCAGCATGCCCTGGTGGATGACCTCGACCATCTGTTCCCGGCTCGGTTCTTCCCCTTCGAAGTACTTCTCCATCAATTCGTCGTCGGTCTCCACGACAGACTCAACGAGGGAGGTGTGGGTCTCCTGGACGGTTGCAGCCAGGTCGGCCGGGGGGTCGGCGGGAGAACCTATTGCGCTTCCGCCCGTGTACAGATGCGCACGATTGGAGACGATGCGGACCAGGCCGGACAGTTCGTTTTCCGATCCGATCGGCATGTGCACCGGTGCGATCTGCTTGCCGAAGGCTTCCTGCAGTTCGGATAGGGTGCGAGCGTAGGACGAACGTTCCCGGTCGAGCTTGTTGATGAACACCGCTCGCGGTATGCCTTCCTCAGTGGCCATGTCCCAGAGGATTTCCGTCTGCACCTCGACTCCGTCGACGCCGGAGACCACGAAGAGAGCGAGGTCTGCGGCCCGGAGCGCGGATCGGGCGTCACCGAGAAAGCCGGCGTAGCCGGGAGCGTCGATGATGTTGACCTTGTGGCCCTTCCAGGTGAAGGAGGCGAGGGCGACACTGAGCGATATCTGCCGCTCGATCTCCTCGGGCTCGAAATCGGTGACCGTATTGCCATCCTCGACGCGGCCCACCCGGGTCGTCGCTCCTGCAGTGAAAAGGAGGGCTTCGGCGAGCGACGTCTTACCGCTCCCTCCATGACCGACCAGCACAACATTCCTGATCTTCTCCGGAACCACAGAACCTCCTCTGGCGCTCAGGTTTGTTCGAATTGTAGTGAGCCGAAACCAGGCCCGGACCTGTGTGCTACCTTCCGTTGCCCAAGGAGCACCCGTGATCGAAACCATCGTCCGTCCCCGGATCGGCAGAGCCCTGCAGGCGGTGGGTCGGAGACTTGCCGCCACCGGGCTCCGACCGGCTTATCTGACCATGGCGGGTCTGCTGCTCACGGTGGTCGGCGCATACCTCGTTGCCCGGGATCTGCTGGTGGTCGGCGGCTCACTGGTGGCGGCCGGGTCCTTCGTCGATGCTCTGGATGGACCGCTGGCACGTGAGCTCGGGATCGCGGGACCCCGGGGAGCCGTTCTCGACTCCGTGACCGACAGGATCGGGGAGGCAGCGATGTTCGCCGGGGTCGGGTACCTGGTTGCTCCTGATCCGTTGCTCGTGGCCGTGGCCATGGCAGGTTTGGGAGGCTCGCTCGTGACCTCGTACGTGCGGGCCAAAGTCGAGGCGAGCGGCGTGGACGGCCGGGCAGGTCTGATCGGACGAGCGGAACGGGTCATTGTGTACTGCATCGGGGTGATCACCGGGCTCGTCGGCCCCATGCTGTGGGCGATGGCAGTCCTGACCTGGTTGACCGTGGTCCAGCGAAGTGTTGTTGCCTGGCGCCGGCTCGAGCCGTGAGGGGGGCGCTCGAGTATTTCGCATACCGTGGAGCGGCTGCCGTTCTCGGACTGCTTCCGGAACCCTGGATGCGACGGGTGGGGAGTGCCATTGGATCGTTCGTCTACTCGCACGCAGGACCCCGCAAACACATGGCGATCCGCCACATGACGAGGGCACTGGGATCGGAGCGTGACGTGGAAGAGGCTGCCCGGAGGGCGTTTGCCGCCTACGGCCGGTACTGGGCGGAGGTCTTGTGGGTTCGCCCGCGCCGGGTGCCCGGCGTGCTGGCCGGGATCACCCTCGAAGGTCTCGACTACATCAAGCAGGCCCAGGCCACGGGCCGCGGGATGATCTACGTACTTCCCCACATCGGGAACTGGGAGGTGGCCGGCAGCGTTGCGCTCGATCTCGGACTCGAGTTGATCGCCGTCGCCGAAGACCTACCCAACCCGCGCCTGGCCAGATGGTTCGCCGGTGTCCGCAAAGCGTTCGGCATCGACGTCGTGTTCGCAGATGGGAGCCCCAGGGTGATGGCATCTCTGGCAGATGGATTGCGGCGCGGTGCGGCCATCGCCCTGGTGACGGATCGAAACGTCGGAGCGGGTGGGTCGAACGTGGTCTTCTTCGGTGAGAGGACCGAGTTGCCGTCGGGCGCGGCCCTGCTGGCGGCCCGTTTCGACGTGCCGGTGTTCCCGGTGGCCGCCTTCTTTGCTTCCGGGGCAGGCCACCACATCGTGATCGAGCCACCGGTCGACCTGCCCGCCAAGGGGGCCGATCGCGTGACCGCAGGCACCCAGCGGATCGCCGAGGCGCTCGAACGACTCATCCGCAGGGACCCGACGCAATGGCACATCCTGCAACCGAACTGGCCGTCTGATCGCTCCGCATCATGAGGATCGCCGTTGTCTGCCCCTATTCCATCGATGTCCCGGGCGGCGTTCAGGCACAGGCCACCGGGCTCGTAGAGGGCATCCGGGCTGCCGGTCATGAGGCCTGGCTGGTTGCTCCCGGGATCACCGGACCACCCGAAACGAGGTTGTTGGGCCCCCCGGTCGGCCTGAGGGTCAACGGATCGGTTGCGCCGATTGCGTTGCACCCCGCCACGATCGCTCGTGTTCGGAAAGCCGTCTCCGACGCCGATGTGGTTCATGTGCATGAGCCGTTTGCGGCACCCACATCACCGGCGGCCTTTCTGGGTTCCCGGCCGCCGGCGATCGGGACCTTCCATGCCGATCCCGCGGGAGCGATCAAGAACCTCTACCGGGTAGCCCGTCCCGGCTTGCGGCAGATCGCGGCCCGGTTGCAGGCTGTGACGGCCGTCAGCCGGGCGGCGGCCGCGGCCGTCGACCGGCTGGTAGACCAGTGCGTCATCATTCCGAATGCCATCGATACGAAGTCATTCTCCCTGGATGTCGCGCGCCGGCCCCATCGGGTCGTGTTCGTCGGCCGGGACGAGCCGCGCAAGGGCCTCGACGTGCTGCTGGCTGCCTGGACCCGGGTGCGTTCCGCAGTGCCGGACGCGGAACTCGTCGTGCTGGGAGCGGATCGAGGTGATTTCCCCGACGGCGTTCGCTACCTGGGGCTCACCGTCGGAATCGAGAAGCGAACGCTGCTGGCCGGGGCGGCCGTGTACTGCGCTCCCAACCTCGGCTACGAGAGTTTCGGGATCGGGCTGGTCGAAGCGATGGCGGCCGGATGCGCTCCGGTGATTTCGGATCTGCCGGCCTTCCGAGCCGTGGCCGGTGCGGCCGCCCGGTATGCACCGGTGGGAAACCCGCACCTCCTGGCAGACGAGTTGATTGCGTCGTTGCGCGATTCGAGCGAGACGCAGACACGGGGGAAGCAGGCCGTTGCAGCAGCTTCCGTCTACGACTGGACGTACGTGCTCCCGAAGTACCTGGACCTCTATTCGCGTATTGCGAAGTAACCTTCCCATTCTTCCTATGCAAGCTCTTCGTGAAACCATTTCGTCGCTGACGATCCGGCAGCGGTGGTGGCTCGCCGCTGGCGCGGCTGCCCTCCTGGTGCTCATTGTGGTGCTCGTGGTGATTGCCGGAGCCGGCGATGACCCCGTCGAAACGACCACGACGACGACCCTCGTGCCGACCACGACCCCGTCCACAACTACCTCGTCGACGACCTCGACATCAACGACGACTACGACGTTGTTCGCCGGCGACGTGTGGCCCCTGACCGGGCTGCCCGTGCTGGAAGGCGATCCCACGGACCCGATTCTGGCGGTGAAGATCGACAACACTTCGACGTCTCGACCGCAGGAAGGGCTCGCTTCCGCCGACCTCGTTTTCGACATACCGGTTGAGGGAGGGATCTCCCGGTTCCTGGCGCTCTATCAGTCCCGGATTCCTGCCGAGATTGGTCCGGTCCGCAGCGTGCGGGAGGTCGACCCCAAGCTGCTTTCACCCTTCGCGAGCTTCGTGGCCTATTCCGGCGGTGATGCCGGCGTGGTTGCATCGTTGCGGCAGGTTGCTACCGATCTGGGGGATCCGGTGCTTGGTTCGGTCGCCTATCGGAGAGCCGGCGATCGTCCCGCCCCGTACGATCTGATGCTCGATCCCGAGGCAGCCCTCGCCACCGTCGACGATCCCCTCGGGACGGACGGTCCGTGGCTGTCGTTTGGCGACGGAACCGAGGGAGCAACGGCCCTGACCATCGAAATCAGTTCCTCCAATCGTCACCAGGTGACCTACGGATATTCGGAGACCGACGGTGGCTATCTCAGATTTCACCGGACCCAACCGCATCTCGACGCTACCGATGACCAGATCGTGGCCACCAATGTGATCGTCCTGGTCGTCGAGGAACTCGAAACCGGGCGCACCGACTCCAGCGGCGCCCCCGTCCCGGACTACAACGTTGTGGGTACCGGCGAAGCCGTCGTATTCCGGGATGGGGTTGCCGTCGCCGGGCGCTGGGAACGGGGCCGGCTCACCGATTTTTTCCGGCTGTTCGACGATTCCGGCAACGAGATCAACCTTGCACCGGGTACGACCTGGATCCATGTGATCCCCGAGGGCCGAACCTTCCGGTGGCGATAGAATTGAGGGGGAACAAGGAGCAACATGGTGGAATCAGGAACTGATCGAGTCAAGCGCGGGCTGGCGGAGATGCTCAAGGGCGGCGTCATCATGGACGTCGTCAATGCCGACCAGGCCAAGATCGCCGAAGAGGCTGGTGCCGTCGCCGTGATGGCTCTCGAGCGCGTACCGGCCGACATCCGCAAGGATGGCGGCGTGGCCAGGATGGCCGACCCGGAGAAGATCCAGGAGATCATCGACTCGGTGAGTATCCCGGTGATGGGCAAGGTACGGATCGGGCATTTTGTGGAGGCGCAGGTCCTGCAGGCGCTCGGGGTCGACTACATCGATGAGAGCGAAGTGCTCACCCCGGCCGACGAGGAGAACCACATCGACAAGTGGTCGTTCACTACCCCCTTTGTGTGCGGAGCCAGGAACCTCGGTGAAGCGTTGCGCAGGATCGGGGAGGGCGCCGCCATGATCCGCACCAAGGGCGAGGCCGGCACCGGGAACGTTGTCGAAGCCGTTCGCCACATGCGGACGATGAATCGCGAGATCCGGGCGCTCTCGACGATGGAACCGGGCGAGCTGATGGCGGCCGCCAAGATGATGGGGGCGCCGTTTGACCTCGTTCAGGAAATCGCCGAATCCGGCGGACTGCCCGTCGTCAATTTCGCCGCAGGCGGGATTGCCACCCCCTCCGACGCCGCCTTGATGATGCAGCTGGGCTGCGACGGGGTCTTCGTCGGGTCCGGAATCTTCAAGTCGGACGATCCGGCCCCACGCGCTCAGGCGATCGTCGAAGCAGTGACCTTCTACGACACGCCGGCAACGATCGCCAAGGTGTCGGCCGGGCTCGGCGAAGCGATGGTCGGCATCGAGATGGGGACGTTGAGCGAATCCGAGCTCCTGCAGAAGCGGGGCTGGTAGAACGTGCCGACGGTTGGCGTGCTCGCCCTGCAGGGCGATGTTCGGGAGCATGCCGACGCAGTTGAGGCCCTCGATGAAACCTGGAAGCCGGTCCGCCGTCCCGAGGATCTGGAAGCCGTCGACGCTCTGATCATTCCCGGAGGCGAGTCAACCACGATCGGGAAACTCGCCACGAGGTACGGGCTCATGGAGCCACTCCGCCGGGCCATCTCAGCCGGATTGCCGACCCTGGGGACCTGTGCGGGCATGATCTTCCTGGCGGCCGGGGTCACCGAAGGCGTTCAACCCCAACTCGGGGTTCTGGACGTGATCATCGAGCGGAACGCGTTTGGCCGTCAGAATGAGTCCTTTGAGGTCGACCTGGACGTCGCCGGCTTCGACGATCCCATGCACGCCGTGTTCATCCGTGCTCCGCGGGTGTCCAAGGCCGGGGCCGGGGTCGAGATTCTTGCGGCCGTCGACGAGTATCCGGTCATGGTTCGTCAAGGGAACATCCTGGCGATCTCGTTCCATCCGGAACTGACCGGCGACCTTCGAATCCATACAATGGTGTTCGAGGCTGTCGAAGAACGGGTTCGTACCAACGGAGAACGCTGATGTCCGGACATTCCAAGTGGTCGACGATCAAGCACAAGAAGGGTGCCAAGGACGCCAAGCGAGGCAAACTCTTCGCCAAGCTGGTCAAGGTCGTCGAGGTGGCAGCGCGCGAGGGCGGCGGCGACCCGGCGGCGAACGCCACACTGTCCAACGCAATCGACAAGGCCCGGGCCGCATCGGTGCCCAATGACAACATCGAGCGGGCGATCAAGCGGGGTATCGGAGAGGTCGAGGGGGCCAGCTACGAGGAGATGTACTACGAGGGGTATGCCCCCGGCGGGGTAGCTCTGTACGTGCAGATTCTGACCGACAATCGAAACCGGGCGTCTTCGGATGTGCGGGCCGCCTTCAGCCGCAACGGAGGCAACCTTGGAGAACCCGGCTCGGTTTCCTACCTCTTCGAGCAGAAGGGCTATTTGCTGGTGGGCGGCAACGAGGATGATGTGATGCTGGCGGCACTCGAGGCCGGCGCCGAAGATGTGCGGGAGTCCGACGGACAGTTCGAAGTCATCTGCGCAGCATCTGATCTTCGCACCGTCAAGGGTGCGCTGTCTGCCGCGGGACTCTCCATCGAGGATGCCGAGGTGACCCAGCTGCCGAGCACGACCATCCCCGTCGACGAGAAGACCGCACCCAAGGTCCTGCGATTGATCGACGCACTGGAGGATCTCGACGACGTTCAGAGCGTGTATGCGAATTTCGACATCGCCGACGACGTCATGGCCGAGCTGGCGGCCGGAAGTTAGCCGTCGAGAGCGCCGGGGTCGTCCGGAACATCCACTGCGTGTTCGGTGAGGATGGAGAGCGGGACGATGTCGAGAGCTCGCTCGTGCGTGGACGCCAGCACCACCGGGGCGGCCACCCCGTCGCGGTGCGCTCGCAACCAGTTCACCGCCGTCACACACCAGCGGTCGCCGGGTACCAGCCCGGGAAACCGGTACTGCGGCAGCGGGGTACTGAGGTCGTTGCCGATCCGCCGCTGATGGTCGAGGAACTCCGCCGTGACGACGACGCAGACGGTATGGCTGCCGCGGTCTTCAGGGCTTGTGTGACACGAGCCGTCCCGGTAGAACCCGGTCAGAGGCTCTGTCCCGCACGGCTCCAGTGGGGTGCCCAGGACATTGTTTCCGTTCACGCCGCCAGTATGGCCGATAGGGGAGCGGGATGCCTGTGGTGAGCACCGATCGGCTCGTGAAGAACCACTCGTGCCATCCTGACGCCCCACAAAACCACGGTCCTGTCTCGCTCTCGCTCTACACTCCCGTACATATGTTCGTCCTTGGAATCGACCCCGGTCTCACGACCACGGGATACGGATTGATAGCGCCGGGTCCGCGGGCCGAAGTAGCAGGCGTGATCCGCACCAGCCCCAAAACACCGGTTGCCCAACGGCTTCTGGAGTTGTTCCGTGATCTTTCCATCCTCGTGGCCGAGTATCAGCCCGCAGTCGTGGCCATCGAACAGGTCTTCTCGAACCGGAACGTGCAGACGGTCGCGAACGTCGGGCGCGCCTCCGGGGTGGCCATGCTGGTCGCGGCGCACGCGGGCCTCCAGGTCCACGAGTACACACCATCCAGCGTGAAACGGGCCGTGGCCGGCTACGGCAACGCACCGAAAGAACAGGTTCAGAGGATGGTTGCCCAGCGTCTCGGCCTGGCTGAGTTGCCCCGCCCGGCGGATGCCGCCGACGCCCTGGCGGTTGCCCTGTGCCATCTCCAGGGGGCTGCCCTCCTCGAGCGGGTGGAGGCGGCGAGATGATCGGCCGCCTGCGGGGGACGCTCGTTTCCATGCGCGCAACGGGCGTGGTGCTCGACGTTGGGGGAGTCGGCTACGAGGTTGTGGTCACGCCCCGCACCGTTGCCGATCTCCCCGGAGTGGGCGAAGAGGTTGTGCTGCACACCCATCTGGTCGTACGCGAGGATGCGATGCTGCTGCACGGCTTCGGGAGTGAGACCGAACGTGACCTCTTTCGGATTCTCCTCAGCGCTTCCGGTATTGGACCAAAGGTTGCGATGGCGACCCTGGGAGCCCTGCAGGCAGATGAGCTGCGGCGGGCGATTGCCGCGGAGGATGTCGATGCCCTCACCACGGTGCCCGGCATCGGGAAACGGGGCGCCCAGAAGATGGTGCTCGAGCTGAAGCCCAAGATCACAACAACCGACGCCGAGTCGGTGGTCGGGGCGAGTACCGTTTCCCAGGTGCGGGAAGCACTCGAGGGACTCGGCTACGAGGCCGTTGAGATCCGGGAGGTCCTGGCCGATATCGAGCCGGATGCGCCCGTCGCCGATCAGCTGCGGCAGGCGCTCCGAAGTCTGGGAAGAGGATGAGAGAAGATTTGCTGACCCCGGCGGCACTGCCGGACGACGATGTCGTTGAGACCACGCTGCGTCCTCAGTCGATCGAAGAATTCGTCGGACAAGCCAAACTGAAGGAACGGCTGGCCATCTCGATCGAGGCGGCCCGCACGCTGGGCCGTCCCCTCGACCACGTGCTGCTGTCCGGCCCGCCCGGATTGGGCAAGACCACCATGGCCGGCATTCTGGCCAACGAGATGGGATCCCGGCTGCGGATCACCTCGGGACCGGCACTGGAGCGCCCCGGCGACGTCGCTTCGATCCTGACCAATCTCGACAACGGCGACGTCTTCTTCATCGATGAGATTCACCGCCTCCCGCGAGCCGTCGAAGAGGTTTTGTATCCGGCGATGGAGGACTTCCAGCTCGACATCGTGCTCGGCAAGGGTCCATCGGCTCAGTCGATCCGGCTGGACCTTCCGCACTTCACCCTGGTCGGCGCAACGACCAGGAAAGGCAAAGTCGCTGCGCCGCTTCGCGACCGGTTCGGCATCGTCGACAAGCTCGATTACTACAGCCAGGACGAACTGGGCCGGATCGTGCGCCGCTCGGCCGCCATACTCGGAGTTGAGATCACGAACGACGGCGCCGACCTCATCGCCCTCCGCGGGCGCGGCACCCCCAGGATCGCCAACCGCTTGCTCGCCCGGGTCCGCGACTATGCGGTGGCGCGTGCGGACGGTATCGCGGATCACGAAACCGCCAGTGCGGCGCTCGAGGTGTTCGAGGTCGATGCTCTGGGTCTCGACAAAGTCGACCGGGATATCCTCGACGCGATCGTCGTGAAGTTCGGCGGGGGGCCGGTCGGTCTTTCGACCCTGGCCATCGTGGTCGGAGAAGAACCCGAGACGGTCGAAGACGCCTATGAGCCCTTTCTGCTCCAGAGCGGTCTGCTCAAGCGAACCCCGCGTGGCCGGGTTGCTACGCCGGCCGCCTATGCCCACCTCGGTCTCGAACCGCCCGCGAACCCGCAACAGACGCTGCTCGACTAGACGCCTACCCTGCCCTGTTGTGCAGACCTCCGACTTCTCCTACGTCCTGCCGGACGAGAAGATTGCGCAGCGGCCGATTGAGCCGCGCGACGCAGCCCGCCTGCTCGATACACGAGACATGACCGATCACGTATTCCGCGAGCTGGCCGACCTGCTCCGGCCCGGCGATCTCGTCGTCGTCAACAAGACCCGGGTCCGGGCGGCGCGCCTGCATGGCAGAAAACGGGACAGTGGGGGAGGGGTGGAAGTCCTTTTGCTGGGCCCTGTTGCAGGGTCTCGATGGAAGGCCCTCGTCAATCCCTCGCGGCGGATCAGGTCCGGTGTCGTGCTCGACCTCGGCGACCTCTCCGCACTGGTTGTGACCGCACATCCGGGCGGCGTGTTTGAACTCGACCTCGCTGCCGGAGAGGGATCCGACATCGAACGGCTGATAGCCCGGGACGGGGAAATGCCGCTGCCTCCCTACATCCGGGAACCCCTTCACGATCCTGAGCGATACCAGACGGTCTTTGCCGAGCGGGTGGGGTCGGCTGCGGCCCCGACGGCCGGACTGCATTTCACGGACCGGGTCGTTCGGTCGCTGGAAGCGAGAGGCATCGGGATGGCCGCCGTCGAACTGGAGGTCGGGCTCGATACGTTCCGGCCGATCGGCGTGGAGAACATCGCCGACCACGTCATGCACACCGAGCGCTATGCGGTGCCTGCCGAAACCGCTGCTGCCATCGCCGGAACCCGTCGCGAGGGAGGTCGGATCGTTGCGGTCGGGACGACGGTGGTCCGAACCCTCGAATCGGCTTTCGACGGGGGACAGGTCGCGTTCGGGAATGGGTCAACCGGCTTGTTCATCACCCCCGGCTACCGTTTCGGCGTGGTGGATCTGCTGGTGACCAATTTCCATGTCCCCGCCTCAACGCTGGTGGTGCTGCTCGCCGCTTTCATGGGACCCGGGTGGCGGACCTCCTACGCTGCCGCGCTGCAGCGGAACTACCGGTTTCTGTCGTTCGGCGACGCAATGCTGGCGGAGCGCCACTCGTGACCGCACCTGTGTTCCACCGGACGGATGCCACCGATGGGCTCGCCCGGCGCGGGGTACTCACCACTCCGCACGGAGAAGTGGCGACGCCTGCCTTCATGCCGGTCGGAACCCGGGCGGCGGTGCGGGCCGTCGATTCGCGGGATCTCATAGAGGTCGGTGCGCGGATGGTGCTGGCCAACACGTACCACCTGATGCTGCGACCCGGAGCCCGGGAAATCGCCGAACTCGGCGGGTTGCACTCCTTCATGGGGTGGAACGGTGCCATGCTC
The DNA here is from genome assembly GCA_963707435.1 of uncultured Actinomycetota bacterium. Classification (GTDB taxonomy): domain Bacteria; phylum Actinomycetota; class Acidimicrobiia; order Spongiisociales; family UBA4744; genus UBA4744. The sequence continues at coordinate 377,487 of CAVPPF010000007.1, forward strand.
ACGGATTCCGGCGGCTATCAGGTGTTCTCGCTGGAACCCCGCATCGACGAGGAGGGAGCTGCGTTCCGCTCCACGTACGATGGGAACCCGGTGAAGCTCACGCCCGAGGACGCGGTCAGGATCCAGGAGGATCTCGGTGCGGACGTGGCGATGGTGCTCGATGTATGCATCGGCCTACCCGCACCCCGTCCCGACGTCGAAGCGGCGATGGACCGCACGCTGCGGTGGGCGGCCCGGTCGCTGGCCGTCCATGATCGACCGGACCAGGCATTGTTCGGGATCGTTCAGGGCGGGACCGACGATGAGCTGCGCGCCCGCAGTGCGGCGGCCACGGCGGCGCTGGGATTCGCTGGATTCGGGATTGGGGGCCTGTCCGTCGGGGAGTCGGCCGAGGACCGAAACCGGGCGCTCGAGGCCGTGGTTGCGGAACTCCCTCCCGACAAGCCCCGGTACACGATGGGTCTCGGGGATTCAGAAGGAGTCCTGGACGCGGTAGCGCGCGGCATCGACCTCTTCGATTGCGTGTGGCCGACCCGTCTCGCCCGCCACGGCCGGGTTCTCACCCCGGACGGGGATTTCAATTTGAAGCGATCCGAACACCGTATGTCTGGAATCCCGCTGCAGGAAGGCTGTCCCTGCCTGACCTGCTCGACGTACACCCGCGCCTACCTCCGGCATCTTCTCAACACCCGCGAACTCAGCATCCATCGCCTGCTCACGGTGCACAATCTCACCTACACACTCCGGCTCATGGACGATGTGCGTGCGGCCATCGGGGCAGGCCGCTTTGCCGAGTTCCATGCCGCAACCGTCGAGCGAAGACTTTCACCCCGCCCGGATTAGTGGCTACCATGTCGTTTGGCCCGCGCCGTGCGGGCTGCCATTTCGAAGAGGGTGTTTTCCGTGATCCTTTTGCAGACTGATGTTGCCGCCGGGAACCAGTATTCATCGCTGATCTTCCTTGCTCTTCTCGTAGCGATGTTCTACTTCCTGCTCATTCGCCCCCAGCGAACCAGGGCCAAGAAGCAAGCGGAGATGTCGGCCGGCCTCCAAATCGGCGATCGTGTGCAGACGTTCGGCGGCGTGCACGGCATCGTGGACTCTCTGGATGACGACTCGGTCGTGCTTCGGCTCGAGGACGGCAAGATGCGCATCTCCCGCAGAGCCATCGGGTCCAAGATCAGCGACCAGGACTGAACGTGCGACGGCACCTCATTCCACTGCTGGTCGTGCTGGCGATCGCCTGGGGAGGCGTTGCGACTGCGCTGGCATTCGGTATCACCCCGGTGCTCGGCCTCGACCTCAAAGGCGGCACGTCGGTGACGCTGCGGGCTCCCGACGGCACCGATCCCGAGGTGCTCCAGAAGGCCGTCGAAGTCATGCAGCGAAGGATCGAGAGCTTTGGAAGCGTCCAGGAGCCCGAGATCCAGATCTCCGGCGACTACAACGTCATCGTGCAGCTGCCCGGAGTCACCGACCGCGAGCGCGCCCTCGACGCCATCGGCCAGACGGGTGAGTTGTCCTTTCGACCCGTTCTCGAGTCGAGCTTTCTCGTCAGCCCCCTCCTCATTCCCGAGGTCACGCAACCGACCACCACCACCGTTGCCGGCGACACCACCACAACGACTGCCGGCGATGAGGCCACCACCACGACCGAACCGGCAACGACCACGACTACCACCTTCCCGCCGGGGGTTGATCCCGACACCGGTTTGACCATCGAGGATGATCCGACCCGCGAAGCATGGCTGCCGGAGTACGCCGACGACGGGACCGTCCTGCAGGTGTATCACGTTGGCCCTTCGCGGCTGAGCGGAGCCGATCTCGACAGCGCTCTGGCAGGGTTTGCAGGCGGGACGAGCTCGATTGCCCAATGGCAGGTGCAACTCGACCTCTCGAGTGAAGGCGCGGACAAGTTCCAGGAACTGACGAAGCAGGCAGCTTCGTACCCGATCGGTGATGTGCGCAGGCAAATCGCCATCGTGCTCGATGGTGAAGTGGTCTCGGCACCGCAAGTCAACAACGATGTTGACCCGAACGTCGGCATTGCCGGCGGCTCTGCTGTGATCACGATGGGCACCGGAGAGAACCAGCAGCAGGAAGCTCAGGACCTGGCGGTCGTGCTCCGTTACGGTTCCCTGCCCGTGTCGTTTGAGCGCGACCAGGTACAAAACGTGTCGGCCACGCTCGGCGCCGACTCGCTCAATGCAGGCCTGGTGGCCGGAGCGGGAGGTTTGATCCTGGTTGCTCTGGCCGTTGTTCTGTACTACCGGTCGCTCGGCCTGGTGACCGTGATCGGCCTGAGCGTCTTCGGGTCGCTGCTCCTCCTGGTCATCGGACTGTTGAGCCGGTACATCGGCACAACGCTCACCCTGGCCGGAGTGACGGGAATCATCGTCTCGATCGGTATCACCGCCGACTCGTACATCGTGTTCTTTGAACGCATCAAGGAAGAAATCAGGGCCAAGCGATCGCTCAATGCAGCCATCGAAGAAGGCTTCGCACGAGCGTTTCACACCATCGTTACGGCCGATACGGTCTCGTTGCTCGCCGCGATTCTCTTGTGGTTGCTCGCCGTCGGTCCGGTGAAGGGCTTCGCCCTCACGCTGGGGATCGCCACCGTCCTGGACATCATCGTGGCCTACTACTTCACCAAGAACGCAGTCTGGATCATCGGCCGCACCCGGCTGGGGCACGGTGGATGGTTCAGTATCGAAGGAGCCAGCGGCCGCAAGGTTCGTGAGGCGACATCATGAGCATCTTCGGCCGACTGTATCGGGGTGAAACCAACTTCGACTTCATCGGAGCCCGCCGTATCTTCTTCAGGATCTCGGCGTTGCTGCTGCTTGCCTCAGTTCTGAGTCTGGCAATTCGGGGTTTGAACCTCAGCCTGGACTTCCGCGGCGGTGTCGCCGTCGAAGCAATAAACCCGGCCGGCGCCGATGTAGCGGACGTGCGGGCTGCGCTTGCCCCCCTGGGGCTCGATGATGCTCGCATTCAAGTCCTGGCCGACGGGCAGGAGTTCAGGGTTCAGACGGAAGCGCTCGATTCCGATGCGGCAGACGCCTTCGTGCGCGCCGTCGCCGCCGTCGCCGGCACCGAGGTTTCTGAGACCAGCGTCGACGAGGTGGGCCCGACCTTCGGAGCCCAGATCGCCGAACGGGCCGTATTGGCGCTGGTCGTCTTCCTGGGCGCCGTGATCCTGTTCATGTCCTGGCGGCTCGAATGGAAGATGGCGCTCAGCGGGATTGCCGCCCTCTTCCACGATCTCCTCATAACGTTCGGCGTCTACTCGATCACCGGGTTTGAAGTCACACCGGCAACGATCATCGCCGTGCTGACGATTCTCGGCTACAGCCTGTACGACACCGTGGTTGTCTTCGACAAGGTGCAGGAGAACGTCGAGTCGGCGGACCGGGTGACGTTCACCGACATCGTCAACCGGTCGATGAACCAGGTGCTGATGAGATCGGTGAACACGTCGCTGACCAGCCTCCTCCCGGTCGGCAGCCTCCTGTTTGTCGGTTCGTTCCTCCTGGGAGCACGGACGTTGCTCGAGTTCGCGCTGGCTCTCTTTGTCGGAATTGCGATCGGGACCTATTCATCCGTGGCTGTGGCCTCGCCGCTGCTGGCGAACTGGAAAGAACGTGAAGATGAGTGGATTCGGATTCGCAAACGGCTCGCCAGGGTGTCCGAGGATGCCGTGCGGACGGCTCCGCAGGCGCAACCGACCGCCCAGGCGGCTCGTCCCCGCAATGTGACCGGAGCGACTCCGCGGCCGCCCAAGAAGCGTCGGCGCTAGGCGCCTGGGAACAGCTGATCGTCCGGATTCCCGGGCCGATGTACAATCCTCCAGGTGCATACACCTACCTACGCTGAGCTGGTCCGAGACGTACCCGACTTTCCCTCGCCCGGGATCCTGTTCAAGGACATAACTCCCGTGCTGGCCGAACGCTCGGCCTTCACGGCCCTGGTCGACGATCTGGCCGAACCCTTTGCGGGGAGAATCGACAAGGTTGCAGGGATCGAAGCCCGCGGTTTCATCCTCGCCACCCCGGTGGCCGAGGCTCTCCGTACCGGTTTTATACCCATTCGCAAGCCGGGCAAGCTCCCCTGGCGAGTCGTCCGGGAGGAGTATGAGCTCGAGTACGGTCGGGATGCGCTCGAGATCCACGAGGACGCTGTAGATCCTGGAGATCGAGTCCTCGTGGTCGATGATGTCCTCGCCACGGGTGGTACTGCTGCTGCCGCCGTCCGCCTGCTGCGGCACCTCGGAGCGGAAGTCGTCGGGGTTGCCGTGTTCCTCGAGCTCGGGTTCCTCGACGGGAGGTCGGCGTTGCAGGATGTCGAACTGCACTCGCTGGTGAACTATGACGGCGGCTGAGCCGGCGATTCGAGCCGACGATGCCGTCGTAGCCGAACTGGCGCCGATCCTGGCCGCCTTTCGAACCCACTATCCGGCCGCCGCCGAGTCGACCATCCACGAGGCGTACGCCCTCAGCCAGAAGATGCATCTCGGGCAGTTTCGCAAGTCGGGCGAGCCGTACATCAGCCACCCGCTGGCAGTAACCCAGATCCTCGCCGAGTACGGGCTGGACGGCGACACTCTGGCGGCGGCGTTGCTGCACGACACCGTCGAAGACACCGAAATCACCCTCGAAGACGTTGAAGCTGCGTTTGGGCCGGAAGTAGCTCGGATGATCGACGGCGTCACCAAGCTGGATCGCATTCGATTCGGCACCCGGGAGGAAGCCCAGGCAGCCACCATCCGGAAGATGGTCGTGGCGATGGCGCAGGATGTCCGCGTGCTTCTCATCAAGCTGGCCGACCGGCTGCACAATCTCCGGACCATCGATCCGTTGCCAACCGAGAAGCAGGAGCGGATTGCCAGAGAGACCCTCGAGGTCTACGCGCCGCTGGCACACCGGCTGGGGGTGCAAGAGATCAAACACGAAATGGAGGATCGCTGTTTTGCGATCCTCTACCCGAAACGGAACCTCGAAATCGACACGCTGCTGCAACAGCGGGCTCCCGAACGCGATGCGCAGATACGTACGGCAGTCGACCACGTCGAGACCTTGCTGCGTGAGGCGGCGATACGTGCGGACGTCACCGGTCGGCCGAAACACCACTACTCCATCTACCGGAAGATGGTGACGACCGGATTGCCGTTTGAGAAGATCCACGACCTGATCGGGATCCGGGTCATCGTCGACGATGTCCGCGATTGCTATGCGGCGCTCGGCCTCATCCACTCCGTGTGGCCGCCCGTCCACGGGCGTTTCAAGGACTACATCGCCATGCCCAAATTCAACCTCTACCAGAGCTTGCACACCACCGTCATCGGCCCGGACGGCAAGCCGCTCGAAGTACAGATGCGAACCGAAGAAATGCACCACAGAGCCGAGTTCGGTATCGCGGCTCACTGGCGGTACAAGGAGGGAATCTCGGACGAAGACCTGCCGTGGATGGCAGATCTTCGTTTCCTGCAGGACGAGTACGCGGACCCGAACGAGTTCCTGGCCAGTCTGAAACTCGATCTCTACCAGGACGAAGTGTTCGTGCTCACGCCCGGCGGCGACGTCAAGACCTTGCCGCGCGGAGCGACCCCCGTCGACTTCGCGTACACGGTCCACACCGAAGTTGGACATCGCTGTGTCGGCGCCAAAGTCAACGGCCGTCTGGTCACGCTCGGTACCCGCTTGGAGTCGGGCGATATCGTTGAGATCGTCACCTCAAAGGCCCAGGACGCGGGACCCAGCCAGGATTGGCTGACCTTTGTTCGGACCACTCGCGCCAAAGCCAAGATCCGGCAGTGGTTCACCAAAGAGCGCCGGGAGGCGGCGCTGACCGACGGGCGCGAACAAGTTCTCGGTGCGTTGCGCAAGGAGCGGCTGGGACTATCGGCGGCCGGCCGTGACGTGCTGCTCACCAAGGTCGGAGAGCAGCTCGGGCTGCCCGACCTGGACGCCGTGTTCGTGGCCGTCGGGGAAGGCACCATTGCAGCCGCAACCGTCGCCGGCCGGGTCACGAGGCTCGCCCGGCCCGAGGAGACCCTTGCAGATGAAGTGCTGCCGGAGATCCCACGGGAGCGCCCCACCCATACCGGGACCGGGGTGATCGTGGAGGGCCTGGACGATGTGTGGGTGCGCATCGCTCGTTGTTGTGCCCCCGTGCCGGGCGACGACATCGTCGGTTTTGTCACCGTGGGTCGGGGTGTCTCCGTTCACCGGTCGGACTGCACCAACGTCGAGGCGATGGGGGATCGGACCGAGCGGATGATCGAGGTCGCCTGGGCGCCCGACCGGGTCGGTCGATTCTCGGTGTGGATACAGGTGGAGGCGCTCGATCGCCCAAAACTGCTTCGTGACGTCACTTCGCTCATCTCCGACGTCGGCGGCAATATCCTGGCTTCTTCTTCATCGGTCGGCCGGGACCTGGTGGCCATGCTCCGCTACGAAATCGAGCTGGGTGATCCCGGCCAGGTCGACACCATGGTGAATTCCTTGCGAGGCGTGGATTCCGTTTTCGATGCCTATCGATTGGTGCCTCGCTCCACGTAGCAAACACGTCAAGAAACGGGGGCGGTTGGCCGATGGATTTGCATGGCACATGTCCGCGCCCGGCGACGCATAACTAGTCAGTGTGAGTTTCTCAAGATAGCTATGCGCTTTCGGCCCCGGAGAGCCGATGCATACTCCATGGAGAAGATCACGAATCGTCTACGGAGAGATGATGGGTTCACGCTGGTGGAAGCGCTGGCCGCGCTTTCGCTCCTGAGTATTGCCATCATCCTCACCGTCACTCCCGTGTTGGCCGGCTTCGACGTGCTCAGCGAAGCCAAGCTGGCCACCATCGCCTCCAATCTTGCGCAAGGCCGGGTAGAAGAACTCCGTTCGCTCGAATACGAGGAAATCGGATTCCCGCTGGGGGTACCGGAAGGCGTGCTCCAGGCGAGTGAGACCGTGACGGCACAGAACATCGACTTCATCGTCACGACCGACGTCAAGTATTTCGGGAGCATCAACGCCGGTGAAGACGTGGTACCCCAGGGTGGAGACGGCGTGGAGGGCCTGCCCGACATGGGCATCGACTACAAAGAGGTCACCGTCACCGTCAGCCACCACGCCGGAGCCGTCAGGCCGGTCGTGATGCAAACCATCATCGCGCCTCCCAACATCGCCGCACACGAGGGCAAAGCCAACGTGATCGTCGAGCTGATCAAGGAAGAACCGGTCACCAAACCTCCGAGCCCGGTCGGCTACCCGCAGGTCGTGCTGGTTAAAGACACCGCTTTCTACCCCTTCACCGGTTCCCCCGGCCAGACGCAGACATTCGCCGGTGTGCCGGCCAACGAGAGCGGAGCAACCGATTACTACTACTACGCCCGCCTGGGCGCGACCCAGACCTCCTATGAGGCCAACGGCTGGCGGATCCATCCGACGGATATCGATATCGAAACCGATCGGGTGCACATGGGTCCCACCGAGACGGCCAACGTTCCTGTCCGGATCTACCGGCCGGCTGAGATTCTCGTGGAGTTGTTCGACGATGCAACGCTGCTCCCCGTTTGGGTTGGCGCTGAACTGACTCTGGTTTATGAGGGCACGCCCTACTCCTTCGACACCGGCGATCCCGAGTGGACGGGAACCGCTTTCTCGATCACCGAGATCGACGGAGCTCCCGTGGTGCCCGGCACCTACGATATGACCGCAACCGCCCTCGGATACAGCCTCGAGACCAGAGCCGATATCGTGATCCCCGAGGACTACCCGACGGACGTCATCCACGAAGAGGCCTTCTACCTGGAGCTGTCGACCGATGCTTTCCTGGAAGTCCAGGTGGTCGACGGTTCCGGGACCCCGATCGCCGGGGCCAGTGTGACGATCGACGCCGAGTTCGAAGCGCCGTTCACGCTCGTCACCGACAGCAACGGCTTTGTTGACTATTCGTGGTCCTACGACAATTTCGACGTGGTCATCGATGTCATCTCGCCGCACGGACACGATCCGGGCAGCGACTTCGTGGCCAACATCAACGGCCTCAACTCCCGGGTCGTCACCCTGACGGCACCGGCCAACACCGGCGTGATCACGTTCCATGAGGATCAGCCCTACCGGGTCCAGTACTTCCGCTACCGCCCGGATGGAGGTGCACCGGATGACTGGACGGACGTGTCCCCCAACGCTTCGGGAGAAGCGTCGGTCACCGTCGCCGCCGGATGGTGGGACGTGCGCAAGGTCTGTACGGCCCTGCGGCCAAACGGCAACCCGAGAACCCGGAACGCCACGGTGTTCGTGAGCACCGGCGGCAACGTCTTCTGGTCGTCCTCCACGGACTGCCCGAAACCATGAGTTCCAACCTCGCACGCCTCCACCGCGACGAGCGCGGTCTCACCCTCACCGAAATGTCGGTGACCGTCATGGTGATGGGAATCGCCCTCGCAGCACTGTCCTCGCTGCTGCTCGGCTTCTTCGGCAACGTCGAGACACAGCTCGCGTTGAGCGACGCGGAGCGGGACGTTCGCCCGGTGATTCGAGAGATGGTGGTCGAGATACGTCAGGCCGTGCCGCCGTCCGAGGCTGCCAACGCGCTCCCGGTACTCGAGATGGCGTGGAACAAGCTGACCTTCTACAGCGACCGGCTACCACTGGACGGTGTCCCCGAGAAGCACAGCTACGAACTGATCAATTGCAGCGACGGGGCCAACGGTGGAACGTGCGACCTGCAACGAACCGTGATCAAGGCTGATGTCTCGTCGGTGCCGCCGACCTTCACCTTCGCCGACAATACGTTGGATCGTCAGGAAATCGTTCTGACATCCGTCCTCGCCGACCCCTATCTGGCCGAAGGACCGCTCTTTCACGGTGTGAAGTGGGTTGGAACTCCCTCTGCCCGGACGACCATTGCTTCTTGCGACGCCGCTACCCGCTGCAAGTTCCCGCTGGTGGTCATCGACTTGCGGGTTGATCCGAGCGTCAAGGAGAACCCGGGCAACTACGAGATCCACGAAGAAGTGAGGTTGCGAAATGCGCCGGCTTCGTAACGAATCCGGGTTGGCCCTCGCCACCGTGCTCGTCGCAATTCTGGTACTCACGCTGTTCACCACGCTCCTGTTGCGTGAAGCAATCACCCAACGCCAGCAGTCGGAGTTTCAGGCTCGCGAGGATGTCGTGGTGGCAGGCGCTGAGGCCATGCTCGAGCGGTACGCCGCCAAGCTGACCATCGATCCGCTCTACTTCATGCACTGGGTCGATGAGGGCGAACGGGCCAGGGTTTGTCAAACCGCGAGCTCAGCGGGGTTCGGTCAGCCGGCCGTGCAACCGGGGAACCCGTGGCCGTGGCCCGACTGTGAAGCGTGGACCTACGAGGATCCAGATCGCGACGGGGACGGCAATCCGGACACAGACTGGTATGTTCACCCAATTCTGGACGGTACGCTCGCTGCTGCGCGCGATGATATCGGCGTTCTCTTGGAGGTGTATCCACCTACCGGCCAGCCGCTCGAAGTCCTGGTGGTCGGCAAGCGAGGCGATTGGGTGCACCGCCGGGCAATCTCGGCCACCGTCAAAGCCACGTCGCTTTCGGAGTTCTACCGCGTGACGGAGAACGACCTGTCGTATGGCTCGAATCGTGAGACCTGGGGCAAGGTCTACTCGGGGGGCGACGTGAGCTACGGGTCGAACGGAAAGGCTCATGCAGACGTGTTCGCTGAGGGCGACATCACCAACCCACCACAGTGGCTCGACGATGCCGAAGGTTGGGAGGGGACTCCGAGCGGCTCCTACAACGACATCCGCGACGCGTATCCGCAACCGCTCGACTTCAACGACTTCTGGGACGACCTGGACACACTCAAGTCTGCCGCGTGTTCGGGCGGTGGCCTCTGTTTGGACGACGCCGACGCCGACGGCTGGCGCATCCACCCGTACGTGACGGCTGCAGGCGAAGGGAAGCTCCGTGTCTGCAAATCGACGACCAACCAGACCGAAACCTGGTGGTGGACCAACGGCCAATCGTCGCAGTTCAACACGTGCAGTACCGAAGACATCCCTGCGAACGGCACGGTATGGACGAACGAGCATGTGGTCATCGGGGACCGCTCGTTCACGGGCGGATTCAACGACGATCGCCTCCTCGGCGACGGATTCAGTGAGGCAATCCTGCGCGGCTCGCTCACCATCTACGCGGGAACCGTGACGGACAAGAAGAACGTCATTCTCAACGCCGACACCACCTACGACGATCCCAATTCGTTCGACGTCCTCGGCCTGATCGCCTCCGATGAAGTCATCATCAACAGTTACGCAACCGGTGCAGACAGGAAGTTCTACATCAGCGCCGCCTTGCTCGGCCAGTACGACAAGTGGCGGGCCGAGGGGAACGCCCCTTCGGGATCGACGTTGATCACCAGTGGTTCCATCGCGACCAGAAGCACAGGATCGATCTCGGGTGAGTTCCCGTACGCTCAATACGGTTTTGACGATCGGATGGAATTCGTCCGGCCACCCTTCTATCCGCTGCTCGTGAACGACTGGTCCTACCAGGACTGGACCGAGTTGCCGCTCCCGGCCTGGGCAACGCCGTAGCCGCAGCCGGCATCGACCGGAGTTGAACTACGCTGACGCTGATCCGAATCGGGAAGTATCTCTTGCGCATCGCCGGGACCTCGTTGTGGCTCGCCGAAACCAATTGCTGGGTGCTGGCCCCGGAGGGCGGCGGACCCGGCGTGCTGATCGACGCTCCGCCGGACCCCGACGGAGTCCTGGCGTTGCTGGCAGAGCTGCGAGTAACGCCGGTGGCCCTGCTGCTGACGCACGGACATATCGATCACACCGGGGGAGCGGGTGTTGTCGTTGGAACGACGGGAGTCCACGCCTACGTCCATCCCGATGATGACTACCTGACGCTGGACCCGCTCGGCCAGTTGCGGATGCTCTTCGGCATGGTTCCGCCCGGCGACTTCTCACCTCCGGCCACCCGGCTGCCGCTCGCCGACGGTGACATCCTTCGGGTGGCAGGCGCCGAACTGGAGGTCCTCCACACGCCCGGACACACTCCGGGACACTGCTGCTTCCTGCTGCGTTCCGAGGGCGTGCTCTTCTCCGGTGATCATCTCTTTGCCGGCTCGATCGGCCGCACCGATCTGCCCGGCGGGGACTACGACACCTTGATGAACAGCATGCGCCGCAAGGTGCTCCCGCTCGACGATGACGTGCTCGTATACCCGGGGCACGGTCCGACGACTACGCTGGCCCGCGAACGCTCGACCAATCCTTTCCTCCAAGAGTTGATCTGAATGACCTTGCGCGCACCAAAAGGTACCGACGACCTGCTGCCGCCTGCCTCCCACACCTGGCGGCGGCTCCTGCTGTCCTGGGAGGATTGGGCAGCTCGATTCGGGTACGACCTGGTGCAAACCCCGATCTTCGAAGCGACCGAGGTGTTCGCCAGGGGTGTTGGTGAAGGAACCGAGGTCGTCGAGAAACAGATGTACACCTTCACGGACAAAGGGGGACGCTCCCTCACGCTCCGTCCGGAGGGCACCGCCCCGGTGGTGCGAGCCTTCCTGGAGGCCGGTGCCGACGGAGTCCTGAAAGGGGCATATTCGGGCCCGATGTTCCGATACGAGCGCCCCCAGGCCGGACGACGGCGGCAGTTCTATCAGGTCGGGGTTGAGTACCTGGGTCCCCGGGCGGCGGCAACCGACGCAGAAGTCATCGAGCTGGGGTACCGGTACCTGACCGATGCCGGTGTGCCCGGCTTGAGCGTGGAAGTCAACTCCATTGGGGATTCGGAATGCCGTCCTGCCTACCTCGAGAAGCTCGCGGGCTATCTCGAGACCCGCCGCGACGTGCTCTGTGACGACAGTCTGCGACGCCTCGAGACAAACCCGATGCGGGTCCTCGATTGCAAGGTCTGCGCCCCGAAGCTCACCGATGCACCGTCGCCGGTCGACCACCTGTGCGAGGACTGCGCCGCGCATCACGACCAGGTACTCGCCACGCTCGGCCGGCTGGAGGTGCCGTTCCGGCGGGCCCCCAGGCTGGTCAGAGGGCTCGACTATTACGAGCGCACCGCCTTCGAGTATGTGGCGATGGATCTCGACGCAGCGCAGAATGCTGTGGGCGGCGGAGGCCGCTACGACGGGCTGGCCGAGTTGTTGGGCGGCAAACGGGTGCCCGGGGTTGGTTTCGCGCTCGGGTTGGAGCGAATCGTGCTGGCACTGGGGGACGTGGACGAGCCCGGCCCGCTCGATCTCTATGTAGTCGTCGCCGCAGGCCGGCGCACCGATGCAGTGCGTCTGGTTTCCGAGCTTCGCCTCCTGGGGCTCCGGGTGGACCTCGACGCAGACGACCGATCGGTCAAGGCCCAGTTTCGGGCGGCCGATCGCCGGGGTGCATCGGGAGCACTCGTGATCGGCGATGAGTGGACCGACGGGCAGGTCGTCGCGAAGGACCTCACCACCGGTGCGCAAGTGGTCATACCGATTGAGGAGGTTGAAGCATGGGCACGAGGGCTGTAGAGGGCGATCGGCCCTATCGGACTGCGTACGCCGCCGACCTTTCCGAGGCGAGGGCGGGCCAACGGGTGCGCCTGGCCGGTTGGGTGGCAAGACGCCGCGATCAGGGTGGTGTCTACTTCTTCGACCTCCGCGATGCTTCCGGAGTGGTGCAGGTGCTCATCGACCCGGCCGAGGTTCCGGATGCCCGTGATTTGAGGATGGAGTTCTGCATCACCGTGGAAGGCACGGTGCGGCTCCGCCCGGAGGGTATGGAGAACCCGGAAATGGCGACCGGTCGAGTTGAGCTCTCAGCCGATCACCTCGAGGTCCTGAGCCGGTCCGAGCCGCTTCCGTTCATCATCGACGATCGTGGCGAGGCGGACGAGCGGCTCCGCCTGGAGTACCGCTACCTGGACCTCCGGCGACCGCGCATGGCGAAGAATCTCCGGGCCCGGTCCCTGGCGGCCGCGACCATGCGGAGCGTCCTGCACGAACGTGGCTTTCTGGAGGTGGAGACCCCGACGCTGATTCGCTCCACGCCGGAGGGCGCCCGCGACATGCTGGTACCGAGCAGGCTCCGGCGCGGCGACTTCTATGCGTTGCCACAATCTCCGCAGCTCTTCAAACAGCTGCTCATGGTTGGTGGCGTCGACCGGTACTACCAGATCGCCCGGTGTTACCGCGACGAGGACTTCCGCAGCGACCGCCAGCTGGAGTTCACCCAGCTGGACGTCGAGGGATCGTTCTGGGGCCGGGAAGGGGTCTTCGAGACATTCGAAGCCGTCGTACGCGCCGTCGTCAAACGCCTGAGGGGCATCGACCTGGACCTGCCGTTCCCACGGCTGACCTACGCAGAAGCCATGCTCCGGTATGGGACGGACAAGCCGGACACCCGTTTCGGCATGCAGATCGCCGATCTCTCCACCGTTTTCGCCCACACGGAGTTTCGCGCATTCTCCGCCACACTCGAAGCCGGGGGTGTGATTCGCGGGCTGAATGGCGGACACCGGGAGATGTCCCGGTCGCAGCTCGACGGGTTGGCCACCAGGGCGAAAGAGCTGGGCGCCAAAGGGCTGGTGTCTGCCTTCGTCGAGGATGGGGGAACGCTGCGGTCACCCACCGCCAAGTTTCTGTCGGAGGCGGAGACTGCGGCCATCATCGATCAGCTGGCCGGCCATCCCGGCGATCTCCTCCTCCTGGTCGCCGACACGGCTCCGGTCGCCGCACAGGTTCTCGGGCAGTTTCGCCTCCAGCTCGGCAAACCTGCCGACCACGACGAGCTGAGCTTTCTCTGGGTGATCGACTTCCCCGTATTCGACGAGGTGGAGGGTGGAGGCCTGGCTCCCTCCCACCATCCGTTCACAGCTCCCGTCGACCTGATCGAGATGCGCGAACGGCCGCGAACGGCGATCGCCAAGGCCTACGATCTCGTGTTGAACGGGAGCGAGCTGGGGTCCGGCTCCGTCAGGATCCACGATCCCGAGGTTCAGCGGGAGGTCTTCGAGATCCTCGGAATCTCGGCCGAGGAAGCCGAGCGTCGTTTCGGCTGGTTCATCAAAGCTCTGCGGTTCGGGACCCCTCCGCACGCCGGGTTCGCTCTCGGGGTAGACCGCTTCCTGGCCATCCTGCAACAGGAGACGAGTATCCGCGATGTCATACCCTTCCCGAAGACCCAGACGGGCGTCGATCCGATGACCGGCTCGCCGACCGCAGTGGACGCAACTCAACTGGCCGAGCTGGGCATCGAGCTGCGGGTCGGCCTTGATCCGGAGGATCCGGATCCGGAAGATGGATGACCTGTTCGCCGCCCACCGCGAGGCCCGACAGGCGGAGATTGCGCCCCTCGCCACCCGCATGCGGCCGCAAACGCTCGATGAGATCGCCGGGCAGGCTCACCTCGTAGCGCCGGGGTCTGCGTTTCGCACCATGGTCGAAGCCGGCCGGCCGGTATCGATGATCCTGTGGGGACCGCCCGGCACCGGCAAGACCACGCTGGCCCGTCTGGTGGCCGCTCAATCGGAAGCTCACTTCGTTCAACTCTCGGCGACCTCCGCGGGTGTCAAGGATGTCCGCGACGTTCTTGCCGGAGCCCGCCGTCGGCTGGGTGAGGAAGATCGGCGCACCGTTCTCTTCCTCGACGAGATTCACCGATTCAGCAAGTCGCAGCAGGACGCGCTGCTCCCGGGGGTCGAGGATGGAACCCTGGTCCTGGTCGGAGCGACGACCGAGAACCCCTTCTTCGAGGTCAATTCGCCGCTCATCTCACGCTCGACGCTGTTTCGCCTGGAAGGACTCACCGTGGAAGATGTTGGCAGTCTCATCGACCGCGCACTTGCCGACCCGGTACGGGGTCTCGGGTCGTTCCAACTGTCTCTCGACGACCGGGCCCGCACGGCCCTCGCCGAGCGCTGTGGGGGAGATGCGCGCCTGGCACTGAACGCTCTCGAGATGGCGGCCTTTCTGGCCCGCTCCGCCGACGACGAGATCACCTTCGAACATGTTGAGGAAGCGCTGCAGCGGCGCATCGTCCGCTACGACAAAGCGGGGGACGAGCACTACGACGTGATATCCGCCTTCATCAAGAGTATGCGCGGCTCCGACCCCGACGCATCGCTGTACTGGCTGCACACCATGATCGAGGCGGGCGAAGACCCGGAGTTCATCGTCAGAAGGATGATCGTGTTTGCCTCTGAGGACATCGGCTTGGCGGATTCGCAGGCGCTGGTCGTCACCGTGGCTTCCGGTCAAGCCCTGGCGTACGTTGGCCTCCCGGAGGCGGCATATGCCCTCAGCCAGGCGGCCCTGTACCTCGCCACCGCACCCAAGTCCGACTCGGTGAAGCGAGCCATGGGAGCCGCCCGGCAAGCGGTCGGGGAGGCGCACCAGGCCCGGGTGCCGATGCCTCTCCGCTCGAGTGGCTACCAGGGCGCGGCGCTGCTGGGTCACGGGGACGGATACCGGTACCCGCACGATTACCCGGAGCACCTGGTCGCCCAGCAGTACCTGCCGGACGAGTTGATCGGTTCGATCCTGTTCCGTCCCACCGGACAAGGCGACGAGGCAGACCTGCTCGAACGGGTACGAAGGTCGGACGAGGTGCTCGGGAAACCGGCCCGGGACTGACGCGCCCTCCGGTTGGCTACGCTGTCTCCATGTTCAAGCGCACGCTGTGGTTCCTGATCGGGGCAGCTGCCGGCGTCGGCGGGTCGGCCTGGGCGATGGCAATGGTCTCACGGGCCCGGGAAGCCCTGACGCCCGCCAATCTGCGCCGCACGGCGGTGCTTTCGGTTGCGGACGCTCTCGAAGGGGCAGGCAGCAGGTTGCGGTCTCCAAACGGTCAGGGCTGAGGCTCCCGGCCCACTAACCTGTTGCTCCCATGGATTCCAATCAGCTCCGATCGACCTTTCTGAAGTTCTTCGAAGCACGCTCTCACACCGTGCGGCCGTCTTCGTCGCTGATACCCGTCGACCCGACGCTGCTGCTGAACAACGCCGGCATGGTGCCGTTCAAGCCCTACTTCCTGGGCGAGGAACAGCCGCCCTGGTTGCGAGCCGTCTCGTCGCAGAAGTGTGTTCGAACCGTCGATATCGACATCATCGGGACCACCGCTCGCCACGCCAGCTTCTTCGAGATGCTCGGCAACTTCAGCTTCGGCGACTACTTCAAGGAAGACGCTATTCCGTGGGCCTACGAGCTGGTGACGGAGGCGTTCGGCATCGACCCCGAGTTCCTGTGGTTCACCGTTCACGAGACGGATGACGAGGCCGCCGAAATCTGGCTCGACAAGGTCGGCGTCGAGCCTCACCGGTTGCAGCGGCGCGGTCACGACAACTTCTGGCAGATGGGCGTGCCGGGACCCTGCGGACCCAGCTCGGAGATCTTCTTCGACCGTGGCTCCGCCTACGGGCCCGACGGGGGACCGGTCGTTGATGAGGAGCGGTTCGTCGAGATCTGGAATCTCGTGTTCATGCAGAACATCCAGGACGAGCCCTACCACGTCGTGGGAGATCTCCCGGCGAAGAGCATCGACACGGGAATGGGCCTCGAGCGCATGGCCACCGTCATGCAAGGGGCAGCAACCATCTTTGATATCGACGTCGTGCGGCATGTCCTCGACACGGCCGCCCGATCGGCCGGAGTGGCCTACGGCGAAGACCCCATGGTGGACGTGTCGTTGCGGGTCCTGGCCGACCACGGACGGGCGATGACGTTCCTCATCGGCGACGGCGTGGTCCCTTCGAACGACGGGCGCGGATACGTGCTCCGCCGCATCCTGCGCCGGGCCGTCCGGCACGCCTGGAGATTGGGCGGCGAAGGTTTGATCACGCCCAAACTGGTTCAGGCCACGGTCGACGTCATGAGCCCCGGGTATCCGGAATTGCTGGATCAGCAGGGCTTCATCACCGATGTTGTGACCCGGGAGGAGGCACGCTTCCGTCAGACGCTGCGGTCCGGGCACACCCTGCTCGAAACCGAACTGGAATCGATCGCCGAGGGTGAGCCCCTTTCCGGTGACACAACGTTCAAACTGCACGATACGTTTGGATTCCCGGTCGAACTGACCAAGGAAATCGCTGCGGAGCGCGGTGTGGAGATCGACCTGGGAGCGTTCGAGGCCGCCATGGATGAGCAGCGTAGGAAAGCCCGGGCTGCCTGGAAAGGTGGCGAGGACGCGGCGAGCTGCCGATGCCTACCGGATCCTGCTGGATGACATCGGCCCGACCGAGTTCCTCGGGTACACGCACGAGGCCAGCCAGAGCAGGGTGCTCTCGCTCCTCAGGGAGGGAGAGGTCATCGACCGCGCCGAGGAAGGCCAGGAGGTGGAGGTCTTCCTCGATCGGACGCCGTTCTACGCGGAGGCGGGTGGCCAGGTCGGCGATACCGGTCTGATCGAGACCGATACCGGCCGCCTCACGGTCAGGGACACCCAGGCCGGCGTACCCGGTCTCAACGGCCATCGCGCGGTGGTGGCAAGCGGCTTCGTGCAGGTCGGGCAAGACGCTCAGGCCAGGATCGATTCGCCGCGCCGGGAGGGCATCCGCAAGAGCCACACCGGAACGCACGTCCTGCACTGGGCCCTCCGCAAGGTCCTCGGTACCCACGTTCAGCAGGCCGGTTCGCTCGTCCAGAACGGTCGTTTGCGATTCGATTTCAGCCATTTTGGAGGCCTGGAGGAGGACGAATTCTCCGAGGTCGAGCGACTGGCGAATGAACGGGTCATCGCCAACGCGGGCGTGCGAGCATTTGAAACCAGCAAAGACGAGGCGCAGGCGCTGGGAGCACTGGCCTTCTTCGGCGACAAGTACGGCGAGGTTGTGCGGGTCGTCGAGATCGGCGACTACTCGAAGGAGCTGTGCGGTGGCACGCATACTCCTTCGGTCGGCCAGGTTGGTCCGCTCGTAGTCATGGGCGAATCCTCCATCGGATCGAATCTCCGGCGCATCGAGGCCTACTCCGGCGAGCACGCCTACCAGTACCTGACCGGACTCCGGAGACGTTTGACCGACACCGGCCACCTGTTGCGTGCCCAGCCCGACGAGGTGCCCGCCCGGGTCGCCGCCCTCATGAAGCGGGCCAAAGAGCTCGAAGAGGAACTGGCCGCAATCGGACAACGATCGCGAGCAGAAGCAGCCGTCGAAATCGCCGCGAACGCCGGAACGATCGGCGAGGCCAAGTGGGCGGTAGCCGGCGTCGGTGAGATGCCGCCCGACCAATTGCGGGTGCTCGCCCTGCAAGTCCGCGACCGCCTCGGTCGCAGTGTGGTCGTGCTCGGAAGCACCAATGAAGGCAAGGGTGCCCTGCTGGCTGCGGTGTCCGCCGACCTGGTTGCTGCCGGGTTGTCCGCAGCCGAAATCATTCTTCCCGCCGCCAGGATCCTCGGAGGGGGAGGCAGCCGGGATCCCGAGCTTGCGCAGGCCGGCGGGCCTCGCGGGGACCGGCTGGAGGAAGCTCTCGACGCTGCCAGGGAAGCCGCCGCAAGCGCCCTGACGGAGGTGTGATTCTGGGTCGTGTCATGGGGCTCGATTACGGCACGCGACGCATCGGCGTTGCCCTCTCCGACGCATTGCAGCTGACCGCCCAGCCGTTCGCCGTCCTCGATACATCCTCGGGGCGGCTCCGGTCGGAACTGCTCGGCCTGGTGGAGGACAACGACGTCGAGTTGGTCGTCGTCGGACTTCCGGTCGGCCTGTCCGGCAGCGAAACCGAGTCGACCGCGGGAGCCCGGAAATTGGCCGCCCGGGTCGGGGAGATCACCGGGCTGCCGGTCGAGATGGCCGACGAACGTTTCACCACCCGGACCGCCGAGCAAGTCCTGATCGGTGCCAACGTGCGCAGGCAGCGGCGCAAGCAAGTCGTCGACAAGGTGGCCGCGGCGGTCATGCTGCAGCACTACCTGGACGGTCGCTGATGGTCGACGTTCCTCCCGAACCGCGAGGCGACGGTCTGCGGCGCGTCGGCGGCCTCGTGTTGCTGATCGTCATCCTCGGCGGCGCCTACCTGGGAGCCCGGGAGCTCGCCGACTGGGTCGGCGGGCTTGGTGGGATCTCCGACGTGACGGCACCGCCGGGTCTCGAGCCGGGACTGCCCGTCTCTGTGGAGATACCACCCGGCTCGGCCGCGCGTCAGATCGGAGTCCTTCTCGCCGAGGCGGGCGTTGTCGAGTCCGCCGGTCAGTTCGAGCTCGCCGTTCGCACGACCGAAACAGCAGAACGTCTCCAGGCAGGCCGCTACGACCTGGAGACCGGGATGGCGAACGACGTTGTCATCGACCTGTTGCTGCGCGGACCGATCATCGAGACCTTTCGCGTAACCGTACGCGAAGGCCTGTGGATCGGGGAGGTCCTCGACGAGATCGCCAGGCAGACCGATTTCGCCCGGACTGAACTGGAGCAGGCGCTGAGTACGGTGAACTCCTCACTGCTGCAGGGCCCCGCCTCCGACCCGATCTCTTGGGAAGGCCTGCTCTTCCCCGACACCTACGATTTCCCTCTCGACGCCGGGCCCGGGGACGTTCTCCAGCGGCTCGCCGACACCATGCAACAACGGGTCGCGGCGATCGACTGGTCCGAACTGGAATCGCGCGGACTCACGGTCTACGACGGGATCATCATTGCATCGCTGATCGAAGCAGAAGCGGGCGTCGACGCCGACCGGCCGCTGATCGCGAGTGTGGTCGTCAACCGACTCGAGGCACCGATGGTGCTGGGCATCGACGCAACGGTGATCTACGCGCTGGGGGAGCGCGGCAAGTCGCTCACGGTTTCAGATCTCGACGTCGACTCACCGTACAACACCAGGAAGTTCCCCGGCCTCCCTCCGACCCCTATCGGCGGACCGGGGCGAGCTTCGCTCGAGGCAGCCGCATCCCCGGAAGACACCGACTTCCTCTACTACGTGCTGACCTCGGCAACCGGCGAGCATTCATTCACGGCCAGCTACGACGAGTTCCTCGCGTTCAAGCAGCAAGCCGTGGAGGACGGACTCATTCCCTGATGGCCGGCGACGTCGAACAGCATTGGGATCTGGTCCTGTTCGGTGATCCCGTCGACCACTCGTTGTCACCGGTGATCCAGCAGGCGGCTCTCGACGCGATCGGATTGGCGGGCACCTACCGGGCCGTCCGCGTGGACGAGGCAGGCTTTCGACGCGGGTGCGCGGAGCTCCGGGAAGGGCGATGGCGCGGCGCCAACGTCACGATGCCCCACAAACGGCTCGCCTGTGCCGAGGTGGACGCTCGAACCGATGAAGCAGGTCGCGCCGGGTCGGTCAACACCATTGTTGTCGACGGCGCGCGGTTGATCGGGCACAGCACCGATATCGAAGGCATCCGCACAACCTGGGACGAAGCCGAACTTCCGGACCATGCTCCGGTGCTGGTGCTGGGCGCAGGCGGCGCAGCGGCGGCCGCCGTGATCGCCGCAGGCTCAACCGATGTGTTCCTCGCGGCCCGCCGCCTCGAGCTTGCCGCCGCTCTCGCTCGGGACGTGGACGTTGCCGTTCGCCCACTGCCGTGGGGAACGGCGGTTGCCGGAGCCGTCGTCGTCAACGCCACGCCGCTCGGCATGTCCGGCGAATCACTGCCACCCGGCATTGTGGAACAAGCCGCCGGATTGCTCGACATGGCATACGGACGCTCCACCACGCCTGCAGTGCAGACCGCCCGCAGCCGCGGAATTCCCCACGCGACCGGAACCGATCTCTTAGTGGCCCAGGCGGCGGCTTCGTTCACGCTCTGGACCGGCCGGGCAGCGCCGGTGGCGGCGATGCGGGCTGCGCTCCAAAAGGCTCAAGCGACAGGCTAGGAGCGCCGAAACTCCCTGAGAGTCGGTACGGAGGAGTCTTCATGTCGCTAACCGGTGCCCTCGAGGCATTTCCGCTTCCCGAGGTACTTCGCCTCCTGGCGCGGTCGGAAAAGAGCGGGACGCTGAGAATTGACGCATCCGACCTGCAAGGTCGGATCTACCTCACAGATGGTTCGCTCAGCTACGCGACGACCCGCCGCGAGGAGGATCTGGTCGATGATCTTGTCGGAGCGGGTTTGATCGACTCCCAGGACTGGGTGCTGGTCGAGCGCCGCGAGAAGGACGTCGTCGAAGTTCTGGCCGCAGACGCCACCGAGCAGCAACTGACCGACCTCCTGGCCGACCAGATCGCCGATGTCATCTTTCGATTGATGCGCCGCAGCGACGGCGACTTCGAATTCTCGGAGTCCGTCGGCCCGCGCTACAACACGGGGATCAGCGTTGACATCGACGCCTCGATAGCCGAGGCGGAGAAACGAAACGCGCAGTGGTCGGAGATCGAGGACGTGATCCCGGCGATCACGTTCCATCTGCGCATGGTTCCCGATCTCAACGACCGCAACGAGGTCTCCGTTCCGTCGACTACCTGGAGGGTGCTCGCCGCCCTGCAGGGTGAGGGAAGCATCGAAGAGGTAGCACGACGACTGGGAATGACCGACTTCGCCGTCGCGCAGATCATGGCCGGACTTGCCCGGGACGGTCTGCTCGAAATCGTCGATATGCCGCCACCCGCCGCCTACGGGTACGGTGACGTGCCCCAGGAACCACAGCAAGCCCCGGCGCCGCAACCGGAAGCTCCCGTCGAGGACGACCAGGATGACGAAATCCTTCTCGAATCGGCGTTGTCCGATGTCGTGGCACCCGAAGAGGATCCTGACGCTCCGGTGATCGCCCGCAGACGTGGCCTCGGCGCCCGTGTCCAGGAAGCTAAGGACGCCGGTGAGTAATCGAGCCATGGTCCAGCGGGATGCGGGACATCTCGGGACGCTCCTCCTCGAGGAGGGCATCGTCACCGAGGAGACCCTCAAGAAGGGCCTCGATCTCCACCATGAGACCGGCCGTCCACTCGGACGCGTCCTCGTGGAAGAGAACCTGGTCGAAGAACGCGACCTCGTCCGGGTACTCGCCAAGAACATCGGGATCGAATTCGTCGACCTGGACGAGGGTGCCGTCGACCCGGCCGCCGCAGCCCTGATCCCCGAAGCTCTGGCCAGGCGCTACGCCGCACTGCCCATCGGTTTTGAGGACGAGAAGCTCGTGATTGCGATGGCCGACCCGGCCAATGTGCTGGCGATCGACGACATCCGGGCGATCTCCGGGCGTGAGGTGATCCTCAAGGTAGCCACCCGCTCGGATGTGGAGGCTGCGGTATCCCGTCTTGCCTCGCTCGACAACTCTGTGACCGATATGGCCGAGCTCGCCGCCGAGGACTCGGTTGAGGCGCATGATCTCAGCGCCGTTGAAGCGGCGGCGGATGAGGCGCCGGTCGTCAAGCTGGTCAACATGCTGATTACCAGGGCAGCCGCCGACCGTGCTTCGGACATCCACATCGAACCAACCGAACGAGACCTCAGAGTCCGATTCCGGATCGACGGTGTACTCCACGAGATCATGCGGACTCCCCGTTCGATCTCAAATGCGCTCGTCAGCCGGCTCAAGATCATGGCCGACATCGACATCGCCGAGCGGCGCCGTCCTCAGGACGGACGCATCAACCTGAAGGTCGGTGGCAAACAGCTCGACCTCCGCGTGTCGAGCCTGCCCACCATCTACGGCGAGAAAGTCGTAATGCGGCTGCTCGATACCGGTACGGCACTGCTCGAGCTCAAGGATCTCGGATTCCTCGGTGAAAACGAGCGGCGCTACCAGGAATCGTTCAGCAAGCCGTACGGGACCATCCTGTGCGTCGGGCCGACCGGTTCCGGCAAGTCGACCACGCTCTATGCAACGCTCAACGTCCTCAACCGGCCGGAAGTGAACATCGTGACGATCGAGGACCCGGTCGAGTACCGGCTGCCGGGAATCAGCCAGGTCCAGGTGAACAAGAAGGCCGGCCTCAACTTCGCATCGGCCTTGCGCTCGTTCCTGCGCCAGGACCCGGACATCATGCTGGTTGGTGAGATCCGTGACCAGGAGACGGCGAACATCGCCATTGAATCGGCGCTGACCGGCCACCTGGTTCTTTCCACGCTCCACACCAACAATGCTCCCGCCAGTGTCAGCCGCTTGATCGAGATGGGGGTCGAACCGTTCCTGGTGGGCTCCGCCCTCGACGCAGTCTTGGCGCAGCGCCTCGCCCGACGGTTGTGCAGTCACTGCAAAGAGGAATACACCCCAACGGCGGAGGCGCTTCGGGAAGCCAACTTCCCCATGGAGGATCGCGATGAAGCGCCCAAGCTGCACCGGGCCGTTGGCTGCAAACACTGCGCAAATACCGGCTACCGGGGCCGGCTGGCAGTCCATGAGTTGATGACCGTGAACGAGGAGATCGAGTTGCTGACCGTTGAGCGAGCCGCCACCGAGAACCTGACGCGGGCGGCTATCGCCAACGGAATGCGGACCCTCAGACAGGACGGCATGGACAAGGTTGCCATGGGGCTCACCTCCATCGAGGAGATCATGCGGGTGATCATCTAGCGGAGCGGCCGGGACCGGGCGGGCCGCGGAAACCTTCAAGCCGGAGCGATCCGGTGCCGAAACTCAAGTGAGGCAGATCGCCTCGAAGGGAAACTGGAAGAGAGCAATGAACACAGCATCACGCAGACTCGGTGAGCTCCTGGTTGATCGCAGGTTGCTGTCCAAGGACAGCCTGGAAGGCCTCCTGGAGAAGGAAACCGCGACCGGCGTTCCCATTGCCAAGCTCCTCATCGATGGCGGGCACGTCCGCGAGGAAGACTTGCTCCGAGCCGTTGCCGACCGGGTCGGCATGCTGTACATAGATCTCGACGATGCGCTGCTCGATCCGGAAGCCGTCGGCATGATCGACGCCGACGCCGCCAGGCAGCTCATGGTCATACCCGTCCGCACGGAAGACGAGAAGGTCGTCGTCGCCGTAGCGGATCCCTTCGACCCGGAGACCCACGTGCGTCTCGAGAAGACGCTCGGAGTAGGTGTCACCCTCGCCCTGGCCACCCGGGCGGCTATCGGCAGAGCCATCGATTTCGTCCACGGTGCCGAACAGGTTCCGCTCGTCCGCCAACCCGGAATGCCGGCGCAGGAGGGGACGATCAGCGAACCCGAGACCTTGCATCTCAACGAACTCCTCGGCATTCAGCTCGATCGCGGCGGATCCGACCTGCACCTCACCGCCGGCTCCCACCCGCAGATCCGGGTGCACGGAAAACTAGAACGACTGAGCGACTTTCCGATCATGAAACCGGCCGAGTTGCGCCGCATGATCTACAGCATTCTCACCGAGAAACAGCGGGAGAAGCTCGAAGAAACCCTGGAACTCGACGCTTCCCATCCGGTGCCCGGACGTGGCCGTTTTCGCATGAACGTGTACTTTCAGCGCGATTCGATCGGCGCCGCCTTTCGAGCCATTCCGACCGACATCATGTCGCTCCAGCAGCTGGGGATCCCACCGTCGGTCGGTGAGCTGGCCGATTTGCAGCGCGGCCTGGTGCTGGTCACCGGTCCTACCGGGTCCGGCAAGTCGACGACCCTGGCGGCTCTCATCGACATGGTGAACAGCAAGCGTTCGTGCCACATCCTGACCGTCGAGGATCCAATCGAGTTCCTCCACGTGCACAAGCAGGCAATCGTCAACCAACGCGAGGTTGGGGCGGACACGCTCGGCTTCGGCCCCGCCTTGAAACACGCCCTACGGCAGGACCCCGACGTGATCCTGGTAGGTGAGTTGCGGGACCTCGAGACCATCTCGACCGCTCTGACGGCTGCAGAGACCGGTCACCTCGTGTTCGCAACGTTGCACACGCAGGATGCACCGCAGACGATCGACCGGATTGTCGACGTATTTCCTTCACACCAGCAGCAACAGGTGCGGGTCCAGCTCGCCTCGACCATCCAGGCCATCATGACGCAGCAACTCGTGCCGCTGCGGACCGGCAAGGGTCGGGTCCCGGCAGTCGAGGTGATGGTTGCCACGTCTGGGATCCGGAACCTCATCCGGGAATCAAAGAACCATCAGATCACCACAGCGATGCAAGCCGGTGGCAAACACGGCATGCAGACCATGGATCAGGCTCTGGCAGACCTGGTTCGCCGCAATCTCATCTCGTACGCGGTAGCCGTGGAACGCTGCATGAACCTGGAGGATTTCCAAAGGCTCGCGGGCCGGATGGCATAGGAGGACCGGACACATGGCGACATCAACGTTCACCTACAAGGTCAAGGACAAGACGGGCAAGCTGCACGACGGCGAGATGCAGGCTTCGTCCCAGTCGGCCGTGGCCAAGGCGCTGCGTGAGCGCGGGTTTGTGCCGGTTGCGGTGGAGGAGAAGAAGGCTTCGACGCTCCAGATGGAGATCAAGATCCCCGGTCTGTCCGGTCGGGTGAAGGTCAAGGAGGTCTCGGTCTTCAGCCGCCAGTTCGCCACCATGATCAACTCGGGCCTCTCGCTGCTGCGTTCCCTGACCATCCTGGCCGAACAGACGCCGAACCGTGCTTTCCGAGACATCATTCTCGAGGTCAAATCCGACGTGGAGAAGGGGTCGTCGCTTTCCCAGGCTCTGGAGAAGCACCCGAAAGTATTCCCCAGGCTCTATTCCTCCATGGTGAAGTCGGGTGAGGTTGGTGGTGTTCTGGACGAGACGCTCGAGCGATTGGCGCTGACGCTCGAGGCGCAGGTCGAACTCCGGTCTCAGGTCAAGTCGGCCATGATGTACCCGGCTGCGGTTTTCGGGTTGGTCATCTTCATCGTCATCGCCATGCTGCTGTTCGTCGTGCCGATGTTCGAATCGATGTTTGCCGACTTCGGAGCGGAACTTCCGCTCCCGACCCGGATGCTCATGTCGCTTTCGGTAATCTTCACTACGTACTGGTACGTTGCCATTGGTGGCACGGTCGCGGCGATCTACGGCTTCAAGCGGTGGATCGCCACCGATCGCGGTCGCAGCAGGTTCGACGCCATCAAGCTGAAAATGCCCATTTTCGGCAAACTGGTCCACAAAACTGCGCTGGCCCGTTTCTCGCATACCCTGGCCGCCCTGACCCGGACCGGTGTTCCCATTCTGATGGCGATGGATATCGTGGCCGAAACCTCCGGCAATGCCGTGGTTGCCCGGGCCGTGCACAGCGTGCAGGCCTCGGTGAAAGAGGGAGAGTCGATCGCCGAACCGCTCTCGAACCATCCTGTGTTCCCGCCGATGGTCGTGCAGATGATGGCCGTCGGGGAGGAGACGGGCGCGCTCGACACGATGTTGGAGAAGGTCGGCGATTTCTTCGACCGGGAGGTCAAGACGATGGTCGAAGGTCTTACCAGCCTCATCGAGCCTCTCCTGGTCGTGATCCTGGGTGCCACCGTCGGCGGCATGCTGCTGGCGCTCTACCTGCCCATCTTCAACGTCATCACGCTGATCGACTAACGACCGGTCGACGCACTAGTCACTTCCGGCGCAGATGAATAGGCAGCAAGTAGCGAATTGCCGCTCAACTCTCGGCCACGTAGGGCCGATATCTACTGATGAGGGCCGAACGCCGGCTCTCTCCAAAGGAGGAATCTCATGATTCGTTGGATCAACAGCCGACTCGGAAACGAGGAAGGCTTTACGTTGGTCGAGTTGATGGTGGTCGTATTGATCATTGCCATTCTTGTGGCGATCGCCATCCCGACCTTCCTCGGTGCTCGTACCAGTGCCCAGGACCGGGCCGCTCAGAGCGACCTGCGCAACGCCCTGACCGCCGAGAAGGTGTTCTACGTGGACAACGAGGCGTACAGCGACAACGGCGCAGGCGAGCTGGCTGCCATCGAGCCGAGCATCGACTGGGCCGCCGTCACCGTGACCCTGAACGCCCTGGACGACCAGGATGTCTGCTTGGAGCTGACGTCGGCCAGCGGCACCGTGTTCGTACTCAAGGACATTGCGTCCGGCGCCAACGGTGGTGCCCCGGGTACCTATTACGGCACCGTCAACTGCGCTGGCGCAGTAGCGACCACAGCGGACGCCGGCTGGTAAACAAACCCATCGACCGAGACCTCGAGAGGGCGGCCCGTAGGCCGCCCTCTCGGTATGTCCGGAGATCCCGGCGGAGCCCGCTAACGTGCTACGCCCGGGAGAGGAGCTATGACCGCATACTTCGCCACGGTGGCCGGCCTGTTCGGGCTGCTCATCGGTTCTTTCTTGAACGTGGTCGCGTACCGGGTGCCGCTCGGTCGATCTGTCGTGTCGCCTCCCTCGGCGTGCCCGGCGTGTGGGCGCCCGATCCGCCCGCGTGACAACATCCCGGTGCTGTCCTGGCTACTGCTGCGCGGGAAGTGTCGCCAGTGCGGTGCTGCGATCTCGCCCCGCTATCCGATCGTCGAGGCCGCAACGGGGATCCTGTTCGCCGGAACCTATCTGGTGATCGGTGCCGTATGGGTTCTGCCCGCCTACCTGCTCTTCGTGGGAACAACCGTGGCGCTCATCCTGACGGACCTCGACCACAAGCGGATCCCGAATCGCATTCTGTACCCGGCCACCGTGGCCGCCGTGTTCCTGCTGGCCCTCGGAGCCGCCGCCGATGGGAGGCTGGACGCAGTGCCGCGCGCCCTGGCGGGTGGTGCGATCTACTTTGGAATACTCCTCCTGATAGCCCTGGCCGCCCGCGGTGGGTTTGGCATGGGTGATGTCAAGCTGGCCTTCCTGCTCGGGACGTTCCTGGCTTTCGACTCCTGGGCGACCCTGTGGGCCGGGGTCTTCCTGGCCTTTCTCATCGGCGGCGGGGTGTCGCTGCTGCTCCTGGTCACGAGACGGAAGGGCCGGAAGGATGCCATCCCGTTCGGTCCTCCACTCATGGTCGGGGCGTGGATCGCGGTGGTTTGGGGCCGGCAACTCGTCGATTGGTATATGGGATAGGCCAAACTCGACTTCTGTCGGCAGGCCCGGTGCTTGCGGCCGTTCGAACGCATTGTTACGCTCGTGTAATCACATCGTTGTAATTAGCGGTGTGGTGGTGGTCGAGCTGGGCCACGCGGGGGGAACCGGTCACAGAGGCCGGCCCAGGGCGGAGACAACATGGCGATCAACGTCGGGTTGGACATAGGCACGAGCGCTGTTCGTGCGGCTGTTGTACAGACGGGCAAAGGGGTGCCCGTCTTACAGCGTTATGGGCAGGTGGCGCTCCCCGAAGGCGCCGTCGTCGCCGGCGAGATCGTGGAGGAAGCGATCGTCCGTGACGCCCTCATCCAACTCTGGAAAACCGCCAAGTTGCCGAAGAAGCGAGTCGTTGTCGGCATTGCCAATCAACGAGTGATCGTACGGAGAGTCGATCTGCCCTACATGGCCGAGGACGAGCTCGCTCAGGCGCTCCCGTTCCAAGCCCAGGAGTTCATCCCGATACCGATCGACGAAGCGATTCTCGACTTTGTCCCGCTCGAAGAGTTCGCAACTCCCAACGGTGAGCCGATGCTTTCGGTCCTCGTGGTCGCCGCGCACAAAGACATGGCGGCCGATGTCCTGCGGGTCGTCGGAGATGCCGGGGTCAAGGTCATGGCCATCGATCTGCAGGCTTTCGCCCTGTCTCGTTCCGTCCTCGGCGCCGATTTCGATCTCGACTCGGGGGTTCAGGCGATCGTCAATATCGGCGCGGGCCTGACCCAGGTGATCCTCTTGAAGGCCGGGACCATCAGATTCCTCAGGATCCTGACCATGGGAGGGGCCACGTTCACCGAGGCCCTGGCGGACCGTATGCCGATGGAACCGGAGCAGGCAGAGCAATACAAGCGCCGGACCGGCGTGGCCATCGACGGTGTTCCTACGGGGACAGAAGGCGAGGGTCTTGCCAAAGTCGTGCTGACCGAAGAGGCCGATCTCCTCATCGAAGAGATCCGCGGCTCGGTGGACTACTACCTGGGCCAATCGGGCAGCGACACCCTCGAGCGACTGTACGTGGCAGGCAACGGGGCCCGGCTCCCCAATCTTGCCAACCGTCTGGGTCGCGCGCTCGGCGTTGGTGTGGAACCAGTTCGGGTTCTCGACGATGAGAAGATGCAGGTCGGCAAACTCGGGTTGAGTGATGTCGAGCTGGCCCAGGCTCAGCCGGTCCTTCCGGTGCCGGTCGGGCTGGCGATGTGGGGCGAACTGTGATGCGTACGATCAACCTTCTCCCCCCGGAAGCAGCTCAGCGGGCCACCGCCCGGCGCAAAACGTTCGGGTTCTTGGCGCTGGGGCTTGCCTACATTGCGCTGCTGGTGCTGGTTGCCATGTGGTGGCAGGGCAAAGCCAACGATGCGGAAGATGATCTTGCCGCCCAGCTCACCGCCAACGCCCGGATCGAGGCGGACATCGCCTCCCTGGCGGGGGTCCGGACCCTTCGCTCCACCTACGACGACGGTGTGACGAGGCTCGGCACCGCGCTGGCCAGGGACATCGCCTGGGGACGGCTGCTGAACGACCTGGCTCGCATCATCCCTGATCGCCTCTGGCTCACGAGCCTGACCGGGAATCTTCAAAGCGACGACGAGAACCCGCTCCTGCTCGGCCAGGTTGCCGTTTCCGGAGTTGCTTTCGATTACCCGGATGCTTCATCGTGGCTGCGCGTGCTCGATGCCGAGGAGTGGCCGGCGCTGGGCGGCGGGTGGGTCTCATCGACCAGCCGTTCGACCATCGGGGAGTCCCCGGTGGTCAACTTCACGTCGGTTGCCTCGCTCCTGGACGCTGCTCGTTCAAACCGGGTCGAAGAGCGAACCCCGGAGGTTCCGTCATGAAGCGCACCGGTTTGATCATGGGCCTGCTGGGCCTGGGGCTGGTCACGGCCCTCTGGTACTTTTTTGTGATCTCCCCGACGAACACGAAGATCGCCGATGCGCAAGATCAGCTTGCAGCCGCGGAGGACAACCAGGTGCTGCTGCAAACCCAGCTCATGCGCCTCAAGAAGATTCAGGAGAACGAGCTTACCTACCGGTCGGCGATCGGTGCGCTCGAGGCCGCGATCCCGCCCACGCCGCAGATGCCTGCATTGATCGACGACCTGGCTCAACTGGCGGTCGACTCGGGCGTTGAATGGGAGAGCGGCACGTACGGGAACCCGGTTGAGGTGGAAGGGGAGGATTACTACGAGATTCCGGTCAACCTCTCCGTGCAGGGCCAGTTCTTCGAAGTGCTCGGGTACTTGTACGGGATCGCCGATATGGAACGGATCGTCCGCATCGACGCAGTGAGTCTCTCTCCCACGGAAGACGATGCCGGTTTCACGATCGAGAACGTTTCGATTTCCGCAGTCACCTTCACGACCGGCGATGTCGTGCTGCCGGTGCCCGAAGAACCCGCCGAGACCACGACCACGACCACGACGACCCCCGGGGACGGTGAGTGATGCGAGCGAAGAACAGCGGCACCGCCGCGGCGGTAGCCATTCTCCTGATCGGCCTGGCGGTAGCCGGCGCCTGGATGGTTGTTGCTCCTTCCGTGTTCGGTTCGAACGACACGGTGTTGGACGGTCCGCTCGCCGAGTCGACCTTGGCGGCACCGGCCGGATCCGAGCTGATCGAGGGTGTGAAAGTGCTGAGCTCTTTCCAGGTATCACAGCCTCGTGACCCGTTTCGGCCGCTGATCACCGAAGACTCGACGACGGGAACCACCGGCGACGGAACCGGCACCGGTTTTGATCCGTCCGGGATCCGGGTGACCCTCGTCGAGATCAGGGACGTTGCCGGTGTCCTGCGAGCCACCGTCAAGGTCGACGGCACCGACTACGACGTCGGCGTGGGTGATACCTTCGCGAGCAACTTCAAAGTGGTCAGTCTCGATCCCGACAGTGGCGTCTTCCTCTACGGCGACAACGCGTTCGAGCTGTCCGAAGGCCAGGAGATTCTGAAGTAGCGACTTGCTAGTTCAGACCTGATACCCGAAACTCTCTCGCATGTTGCGTTTCCTCACAGCCGGCGAGTCGCACGGCCCCGGCCTGGTCACCATCGTCGAAGGCCTCCCGGCCGGACTCGATATCACCGTTGAAGGGCTGGCCGATCAGCTGCGGAGGCGCCGTTTGGGGTTCGGTCGCGGCCGCCGCATGAAGATCGAGCAAGATGAGTTGGAGATTCTCGGCGGCGTTCGCCACGGGCGCACCCTGGGGAGCCCCCTGGCGGTTGTGATTCGCAACAGCGAGTGGGCGAAGTGGACCGAGGAGATGTCGCCGGGGGCGGGCCACCCGAAGCGCCGGATGACGACACCTCGCCCGGGCCACGCGGATCTGGCCGGGATGCTCAAGTACGACACGTACGACGCTCGTGACATCCTGGAGCGGGCATCTGCCCGGGAAACGGCCGCCAGAACCGTTGCCGGGTACGCGGCCCGGCAACTGCTCGCTCAGGTTGACATTTCGGTGCTGAGCCATGTCGTTGCCATCGGACCTCTGACCGTGGCCGCCGGGACCACTCCCGGTCCCGACGACCTCGACATCATCGATGCGTCGCCGGTGCGAGTCTTCGATCGGGACATCGAAGACGCCATGACATCGGCCATCGAGCAGGCCAAAGCCGACCGGGACACACTCGGCGGGGTGGTCGAAGTCCTGGCCTTTGGAGTACCGCCCGGCCTCGGCAGCCACGTCCACTGGGACCGGCGTCTCGATACCCGGCTCGCCGGTGCGCTCATGTCGATCCAGGGCATCAAGGCCGTCGAGATGGGTGACGGTTTTGCCTCGGCCTCCCGGCCGGGTTCGGAAGCCCACGATGAGATCGGTTTTGTCGACGGTCGATTCGTTCGGTCTTCGGATCGGGCGGGTGGCCTGGAGGGTGGAATCTCCACCGGACAGACGCTGCGGATGCGGGCCGCCATGAAGCCCATCTCAACGCTCATGCGGCCGCTGCAGAGCGTCAACGTCGAGAACAAGGAACCTGCCGCTGCCTTTCGGGAGCGTTCAGATGTATGTGCGGTCCCGGCCGCCGGTGTGGTGGCCGAGCAGATGGCGGCCTACATCCTGGCGGATGAGGTGGTGCGCACGTTCGGTGGGAACACGGTCGAGGATCTGGTCGCAGCCACCGACGCCTATCGAAGACGCCTGCTGGAATTCTGATGAGGGTCCTCTGGCTCATCGGAATGATGGGGGCCGGCAAAACGACGGTGGGCGAGCTCATCGCCCGCCGCCTGGGCCTCGACCTCATCGACACCGACTCGCTCGTCGAGTCGGTGAGCGGGCTGTCGATCTCCGCGATATGGGAGCGCGGCGGTGAGAGCATCTTCCGGGATCTGGAGTCCCGGGAGATAGAGCGGATCGCGGCGGATGGCAAGGATTGTATCGTGGCCACGGGGGGCGGGGCAGTGCTCCGTCCCGGCAACGTCGAGACCATGCGTCGTGCCGGAACCGTCGTGTGGCTGCGCGCAGACCCGGGCATGCTCGCCTCGCGGGTGCTGCATGGTTCCGATGCCAGGCCGCTCCTCCGGGACGGGCCGGGCGAGGATCGGCTGGCCGCATTGCTATCCGACCGGGAAGATAACTATGCAGGTGCCGCCCACCACCAGATCGACACGAACTCCAAGACCGCGACCGAGGTCGCACGAGAGGTGATGGAGTTGTGGAACGGATCCTGATCGACGAGCAGTCCGAGGTTGTCATCGAGCGAGGCCTGACGACGGGCAACATCTTGCCGGCTCGATCCGATCGCGACGTTGTGGCCCTGTTCACCCAGCCGGGTGCGACCCGCATCGCCGATACGGTTGCAGCCCATCTGAATGCCCCGGTGGTGCGCCAGATGGTGCTGCCGGACCGGGAGGACGCCAAGACCCTGGCCGTCACCGCAGCAGCCTACGAGTGGCTGGCTGAGATCGGCATGAGCCGGCACGGGACCATCGTCGGGGTGGGGGGCGGTTCCGTGACCGACCTCGCCGGGTTCGTCGCAGCGACGTATTTGCGCGGGGTCGAAGTCGTCCATGTTCCCACGACGCTGCTGGGCGCCGTCGACGCGGCCATCGGCGGCAAGACCGGGGTCAATCTGGGTGGAAAGAACCTGGTCGGAGCATTTCATCACCCGACCCGGGTCGTCATCGACCTCGACGTGCTCGATCGATTGCCGGTCGGATTGAAGCGAGAGGGCATGGCCGAAGCCCTGAAGGCCGGGCTGATCGGGGATCGCTCGCTCTTCGAACATCTCGAATCCGCCGGCCTGGAGGCTGACCTGGCCCTGGTCGTGCCGAAGGCGGTGAGGGTCAAAGCAGCTGTTGTCGGACAAGACTTCCGGGAAGGCGGCATCAGGGAGACGCTCAACTACGGCCACACGATCGGCCACGCCGTCGAGATTGTTGCGGCCATCCCGCACGGAGACGCGGTCGCCATCGGGATGGTGGCCGCCGGCCGGATAGCCGAGGAAGCGGTCGGTTTCGCATCTGCCGATCGTCAGCGACGAGCGATCACCAACCTCGGCTTGCCGGTCCGGGCCGATGGTTTGGTCCGCCAGACGGTGCTCGATGTCCTGGCCAGGGATAAGAAGCGAGATGCGACCGGCACCCGCATGGTGCTCCTCCGATCGATCGGCGACCCCACCGTCTCCGCCGTGAGCGTCGAGATGATCGATCTGGGGTTGGCCAGCATCGGTATCGGGTAGGCGGCCGCCGGGCGATACACTCACGCCTGTCGAAAGGAGCCACCACATGATCTCAACGAATGAAGCACGCCCCGGGATGGCTCTAAGCCTTCCAGATGGACTCTTCAGCATCGTCGAGTACCAGCACGTCAAGCCGGGCAAAGGCAAGGCGTTCGTGCGGATGAAACTCAAGAACCTCGACTCGGGAGCTGTGATCGACCGGACCTTCCGGGCGGGCGAGTCGGTCGAGCAAGCCGTCATTGACCGCCGCGACCACCAGTTCCTCTACCGCGATGATCTCGGATTCCACTTCATGGACCTGGAGACGTACGGCCAGTTCGCCATCCCGGTTGAAGATGTCGGCGATAGTGCCTCCTATCTGGTCGATGGGATGACAGCACTCCTGCACATGTACAACGGGAAAGCGATCTCCGTGGAACTGCCCGCCTCGGTTGAACTCGAGGTTGTCAAGGCGGAACCCGGAGTGAAGGGAGACCGGGTGTCCGGGGCCACCAAACCCGTCACGGTTCAAACCGGTCTGGTTGTGCAAGCCCCGCTCTTCGTCGATGTAGGCGATGTGATCAAGGTCGATACCCGCAGCGGCGAATACCTCACTCGCGTGTGACTACTCCGCCGGAAAACCCCCCCGAGCCCCGCGATCTGGCTCTCATCGCTCTCTACGAGGCCGATCAGCGCCGGCTTCCCCACGCCGAACTCGACGCCGACTACCCGGCCAAGGCGGCCCGGCTGGTACGTGGCGTCGAAGATCACCTCGCCGAACTCGGGTTGGCCATCGATGGAGTTTCGACCCGGTGGCGGGTTGCCAGGATGCCGCCCGTCGATCGAGCCATCCTCCGTCTGGGTCTCTACGAGCTTCGTTTCGAGAAAAGGACTCCCATCGGCGTGATCCTGGCCGAAGCCGTTCGACTCGCCCGGACGTACTCAACCGAGCGCAGCAGTGCATTCGTCAATGGCATTCTGTCCCAGCTGGCCACACGGGAACGACCCGACGAGGTACAAACCGGCCCAAAACCGGTGTCTCCGTGAGGGTGTGCTACGCTCCCGCCCAACGTCCTTTAATGCCGGTCCCGTGAGGCCGGAAAGGAGCATCACCATGCACAGATTCTGCAGACATGCCGCCCCCGGGGCGGCCTTTTTCTTGAGCAGCCGGAGGAGGGGCACATGGCGAAAGTAATGAACTCGGAAGAGATCGACCGCGCCCTCCGTCGCATTGCGCACGAGATCCTGGAACGAAACATGGGAGCTGCCGACGTGATGCTCGTCGGGATCCACACCAGAGGTGTCCCCCTCGCCGAACGGCTTCGCCATGCCATCGACGAGTACGAGAGCGAGAAGGTCCCGGTCGGGACGCTCGACATCGGGCTCTATCGCGACGACCTCGACCGCCGGCCGACGACCGAGCTGGGAGCCACGCTGATGCCGGAGGACCCCACGGGCCGAATCGTCGTCCTCGTCGACGACGTCCTCTACACCGGCCGCACGATCCGTGCCGCTCTCGATGCGCTCGCAGATCTGGGTCGACCGCAAGCAGTTCAACTGGCGGTGCTCGTCGATCGCGGGCACCGGCAACTTCCCATCCGGGCCGACTATGTCGGCAAGAACCTGCCGACCTCCTCAAACGAACAGGTGAAGGTGCGCCTGCACGAAACCGACGGGAAGGACGGCATATGGATCGAGGAGCGCACATGAAACACTTTCTCACCACCGACGACGTAAGCCGGGATGACCTCGAGTCGCTCCTCGACCTCTCCGATGAGTTCGTGGAAGTACTGGCTCGACCGATCCCGAAGGTCCCGGCGCTGCGCGGAAAGACCGTGGCGATGCTGTTCTTCGAGGCCTCGACCAGGACCCGCCTTTCCTTCGAACGGGCGGCAAAGGCGCTGTCCGCAGACACGATGAGTTTCTCCCCCTCGACGTCATCGTTGAGCAAAGGGGAGAGCCTCAAGGACACCGCGCTGACGATCAAAGCCATGGGAGCCGACGCCCTGGTGGTGCGCCATGCCTTCACCGGCGCACAGTGGCGGATCGCCGAGTGGACGGGACTGCCGGTACTCAACGCAGGCGATGGAGCGCATCAGCACCCCACCCAGGCGCTGCTCGACGCGCTGACGATCCGGCAGCAGTTTGGGACCCTCGACGGCCTGCGGATCGCCATCGTCGGCGACATCCGGCATTCCCGCGTGGCACGTTCCGACATCTCGACCTTCACCACCCTCGGTGCCGAGGTCACCCTGGTCGCCCCTTCGACTCTCCTGCCCGTCAATCTCGACGGGTGGCCGGTCAAGGTAGCCGGGTCGATCGATGACGTCCTCGACGTCGATGTGGTCTACCTGCTTCGCATCCAGGCAGAACGCGGAGGCGCCTCGGTGTTCCCCTCACTCCCGGAGTATGTGAGCAGGTTCGGAATGACGCGGGAAAGGTTTGCCCACCTGGCCGCCGACGCGATCGTCATGCATCCCGGTCCTATGAATCGAGGCGTCGAGATTGCTCCCGAAGTCGCGGACCATCCCCGGGCCAGGATTCTCGAACAGGTCGCCAACGGCGTGGCAGTACGGATGGCCGTTCTCTTCAGACTGCTGGGCGGGGAGGTCCACGATGCTTGAGACGCTTTTCAGCAATGCAAGGGTTGTCAATGCCGACGGGATCGTCGAAGCGGACGTCCTCGTCCGGGAAGGGGTGGTTGCAGAAATCGGGACCGATCTCGAGACATCCGGGGAGACGATCGACTGCAACGGAGGCTTGCTAGGACCCGGTTTCGTCGATATCCACGTGCACTTCCGCGAACCCGGTCAGGAGTGGAAAGAAGACATCGGGAGTGGCTCTGCGGCCGCGGCGGCCGGTGGCTTCACTGCCGTCGTGGCGATGCCCAACACCGACCCGGTGATCGACGCCGGCCATCTCGCCCGATTCGTGCTCGACCGCGGACGCCGGGAAGGATTGGTTGAGGTGGTCCCGGCCGGAGCGATCACGATGGGCAGAGAGGGCAAGAAGCTCGCTCACCTCGACGAGTTGTGGGCGGCCGGGGTGCGCATCTTCTCTGATGACGGGGATTCGGTGGAAGATGCCGGACTGTTGCGCCGGGCCATGGAGTACCTCGCCGAGCTTGACGGCGTCGTAGCCCAACACCCGGAGGATCGGGGTCTCTCCCGCGGGGGGCACATGCACGAGGGAGACGTCTCGTCTCGCCTCGGCATGGCCGGGTTGCCGGCGATCGGCGAAGAAGCCGTCGTGGCCCGTGATCTTGCCCTGGTTCGCCTGACGGGAGTGCGGTACCACGTCCAGCACGTGTCGACGTCCGGAACGGTCGAGCTGGTCCGCCGGGCCAAGGAAGAAGGACTCAGAGTCACCGCCGAGGTGACCCCGCACCATCTCATGCTGGACCACCGCGAGGTAGAGAGGATGAACCCCGACGTCAAGATGTACCCGCCGTTGCGCCGTCCGGAAGATGGTGAAGCCGTGCGGGCCGGATTGGCCGACGGGACGATCGACGTCGTTGCCACGGACCATGCGCCGCACGCTGCCCACGAGAAAGATGTTCCCTTTGAGGACGCCCCGCGAGGCATCATCGGCCTCGAGACGGCGGCGGCAGTCGTGGCCACCGTCATGGAATTGACCCCGGTTGAGTTCTTCCGACGGCTGTCGATTGCTCCCGCCCGGATTGCCGGGCTCGACGGTCAGGGTCGATGGCTCGAACCGGGGAACCGCGCCAACCTGGTGGTCTTCGACCCGACGGCGGAATGGACCCCCGAGGTCTTTGCCTCCCGGGCCGAGAACTCGCCCTTCATCGGCAGGGCCTTGCGGGGGAGGGTGCACGTCACGATGTTCGAGGGAAGGGTCACCTACCGCAACGGCAAGGTCCAGCGATGACAGCGGGCCTGGCCGTCACTGCCGACGGCGAGGCCCCCACCGGCAGCGTCGCCGGCGCGGAACGCGTGCGGTGTTCAACCGCAGCGTGGCGAGGGCGGAGCCTCCAGGCCGGGCCCGGGGTGGCCCACCGGGTCATAGGCATGCAAGGCCGGCACGCATGACGGAGATGGCCGTGTCGCTGGGTCCGTTGACCATGCGTTCACCGCTGGTGGCGGCTTCCGGGACCGTCGGTTCGGTCGTCGACTTCGCTGCCGTGGGAGCTCTCGAAGCCTACGGGGCTGCCGTGGCGAAGTCTGTGAGCGGCACACCCTGGCCCGGAAATCCCGCCCCCCGGCTGGCGAGCACCGGCCCCGGGATGCTCAATGCCATCGGAATCCAGAACCCGGGTGTTGCGGCCTGGGTGGAAGAAACCGGCCCTCGCCTGCCCGACCTTCCGGTTCCCGTATGGGGGTCGGCCGTCGGCAAAACGGTCGAGGAGTTCGTCGAGGTCGCGACCCGGTTGGCGGCTACGGACGTTCAAGCTATCGAGATCAACCTGTCATGTCCGAACATCGCCGGAGAGGCGATCTGGGCCCTGGACGCCGAGGCGACGGAAAGGGTCGTGCGGGCGGTACGAAGCGCCGTCGGAAAGCCGATCGGTGCCAAACTGTCTCCCAACGCGCAGGACATCGTCGCGGTGGCCCGGGCGGCGCTCGCCGGAGGCGCAGACTGGCTGGTCCTGACGAACACCGTCTCAGGAGCCGCGATCGATGTCGAAACACGACGTCCGCTGCTGACCCGAGGGTCCGGAGGGTATTCCGGTCCACCCCTCAAGCCGATCGCCCTTCGATGCGTGCTCGACGTTCGGGCAGCCTTCCCCGAAGCACCGATCATAGGATGCGGCGGCGTGCGCAGCGGGGCCGACGTTGTCGAGTATCTCCTGGCGGGAGCAAATGCAGTGGCCATCGGTACCGCCCACTTCGAACGCCCCCGGATAGGTCGGAAGGTCCTAAGCGAGTTGCTTTCCTACTGCCGAAGACATCACATCGATCGCGTCTCTGACTTGACCGGGGCAGTGCGATCATGGTGAACGAGAAGGAAGGTCGGGCCATCATGAACGGCCGGGAGTCACCCCCCAATCCGATTCTGGTCGCACTCGATGTCGGCAGTGCCGAGGAAGCGGTACGGCTCGCCAAGCTCCTGCTGCCCGCCGTGGGAGGCTTCAAGATCGGTCTCGAATTGCTGATGGGTCCGGGTCCGGCCGTGATCCCAGCAATCGCAACGCTCGGCAAGCCCGTTTTCGCCGACGCCAAACTCCACGACATCCCGACGACGGTCGGTCGTGCCGCCCGGCAGCTGGGTCGACTGGGGGCGCGGTGGGTTACCGCCCATGCCGGGGGAGGCGGCCGGATGCTCCAGGCCGCCGTCGAAGGCCTCGCCGAGGGCTCGGGCGGACGACCTGCGGGCGTCCTGGCCATCACGGTCCTGACCAGTATGGGCGCCGATGACCTGGCCGCCGTTGGAGTGACCGGTTCGCCCGGGCGGCAGACCGCACGTCTGGTGAAGCTGGCGGCCGCGTCGGGGTGCGAGGGTGTTATCTGTTCGCCAAACGAACTCGGCGTCGTCGCCCAGGTGGCACCCGGTCTCCTCAAGGTGACTCCGGGGATCAGACCGGCGGGTACCGAGAGCCAGGATCAGCGCCGAACGGCAAGCCCGAAGGAGGCGATCGAACGAGGTGCCGACTTCCTGGTGATCGGCCGGCCGATCGTGCGGGCTTCCGACCCGCTCGCTGCACTCGGCACAATCCTCGACCAACTGGCCGTTGCCGGCTGAACCCGCGCGCAGGGTTGGTAGAGTGCGCTACACCTGATATTGGAGGCGTATGGCACCGCCGGAACTATCCAACGAGCAACGCGCCGCCGCACTGGCGAAGGCGGCAGAGGCGAGAAGAGTTCGCGCTGAGCTCAAACACCTCTTGAAGACCGGTTCGATCACGTTTCCTGAACTGCTCGAACGCGCCGATGGCGATCCCATCGTGGCCGGGATGAAGGTTTACGCCGTTCTGTCCTCGCTGCCCGGAACCGGCAAAATCAAGGCGAAGAGGATGATGGAGGGCCATGCCATCGCAGACAGCAGGCGAATTCGGGGACTCGGGCAGCGGCAGCGCGCAGCACTCCTCCAAGAATTCTCCTGATCGGGCCGCCCCCGGGCGGCTCATTGTGATATCCGGCCCTTCCGGCGTCGGCAAATCGACGGTCGTTGCTGCTCTTGCGGAGCGCTATCCGTTCCATTTCTCGGTTTCCGCAACGACCCGGACCGCCCGTCCCGGCGAGACCGACGGCGTTGAGTACTACTTCGTCGATCCTGATGAATTCGTCCGCATGCGCGACGGCGGCGAGCTCCTCGAGTGGGCGGAGTACAGCGGGAACCTCTACGGAACCCCACGGGCCCCGGTGCTCGCCCGAATCGCATCAGGCGATGACGTCCTGCTCGATATCGAGGTCATGGGAGCGGTCCAGGTCAAGACCTCGTTCCCGGATGCTCTCATGCTCTTCCTGACGCCGCCAAGCGTCGAGTCCCTAGAACGGCGGCTGCGCAATCGCGGCGACACCTCCGACGAAGACATCGCCCGGCGGCTGGCCATTGCTCGCTGGCAGCTCGAGGTAGCCGAGGAACGATTCGATCACATCGTCGTGAACGACTCGGTTGAGGATGCGGTTCAACGCATCCTGCGTATACTGGAGGCCCCTTCAACGAAAGCC
The DNA here is from genome assembly GCA_963707435.1 of uncultured Actinomycetota bacterium. Classification (GTDB taxonomy): domain Bacteria; phylum Actinomycetota; class Acidimicrobiia; order Spongiisociales; family UBA4744; genus UBA4744. The sequence goes on from CAVPPF010000007.1 coordinate 417,600, forward strand.
ACCACATGATCAAACCACCCATCGAAGACGTCGTCGAGGTGACGGGCGGCCGATTCGACCTGGTCGTCGTCGCGGCCCGCCGCGCCCGCCAGATCAACGCCTATTTCAATCAGCTCGGGGAAGGTATCGGCCACTACGTGCCGCCTCAGGTCCACTCGTTGAGTCACAAGCCGCTCACGATTGCCTTGGAGGAGATCGCCCAGGGCAAGGTGACGGTCGAGCGCGTCGAAGAGTAGGCGGGTGCTCAACGGGCGCCGCATCCTGGTGGGCGTGACCGGGGGTGTAGCCGCCTACAAAGCCGCCTATCTGGTCCGCAGGCTTGTCGAGCGCGGCGCCGATGTCCGCGTCATGATGACCGCGGCCGCTCACGAGTTCATCGGTCAACAGACCTTCGCCGCCATCACCGGACGGCCCGTTGCCTCAGAGCTCTTTCGAGCTGCTTCGGTCAGTCCTCACACCGAGCTGGCCCGATGGGCCGAGGCGGTCGTCATTGCACCGGCGACTGCCAATACGCTCGCCAAAGCCGCTCACGGCCTCTCCGATGAGCTGGTCTCGGCGACGTTGCTCGCTACGACTGCGCCGGTGCTCTTCGCTCCGGCCATGCACACCGAAATGTGGGAGAACGATGCGACCCGGCGCAATATCGAGGTCCTGAAGCAGGACGGCTACTCGATCGTTGGTCCGGCCAGCGGCTCCCTGGCAGGCGGGGACGTCGGGCCCGGTCGAATGGAAGAACCGGACGAGATCCTGCGGGTCCTCGAAGCGCTGCTGGCCGGCCCGCTCACGGGGATCCGCATGCTGGTGACCGCCGGCGGTACCCGCGAGCCGATCGATCCGGTCCGATTCATCGGCAATCGCTCTTCGGGCAAGATGGGATTTGCGATTGCCGCCGCGGCCGTTGCGTCCGGGGCAGAGGTCACGCTCGTTTCGAGTGCAGGCCTGCCTCCACCGCCGGGGGTGCGTCTGATCGAGGTGGAAACTGCCGCCGAGATGGCCGGGGCCGTCCTCGGGGTGGCCGGGGACGTAGACGTGGCCGTGATGGCAGCTGCCGTTGCGGATTTCCGTCCCTCCGTGGCCGCCGGCAACAAGCTGCGCCGGGCCGAAGGCCTGCCCGAAATCCAGCTGGAACCGACACCCGACATCCTGGCCGCACTGGCCGGCCTCCCGGAACGGCCGTTTCTCGTCGGCTTCGCCGCCGAGGTTGGTTCGCTCGACGGTGCAATCCCGAAAGCGTTATCGAAGGGCGTCGACCTGACCGTTGCGAACGATGTTTCCGCTGAGGGGTCCGGTTTTGGATCCGATACCAATCAGGTCGCGCTGATCGACACGGACGGAACCATCGAGCGGTGGCCCCTGCTCACGAAGCACGAGATCGGTTCGCGTCTCTGTGACCTGATCGGCCAAAGGCTGGCCGAACGTACGGCCAAGGCCTGACGGCCCCGTATACTCGCCCCCATGCGCAACTGGTACTTCACGTCTGAATCTGTGACCGAGGGCCATCCGGACAAGATCGCCGACCGGATCTCCGATGCCGTCCTCGACGCCGTCCTCGCCGAGGATCCCCGCGGTCGGGTCGCCTGTGAGGTGCTGGTCACCAACAACATCGTGATCGTTGCAGGAGAGATAACTGCCGCCGCGTCGATTGAAATCGAGGGGACCGTTCGACAGGCGATCCGCGACATCGGCTACAACGATCCGACAGCGTTGTTTGCAGCCGACACGTGCGCCGTCGAGATCATCGTCAAGCAACAGAGCCCCGACATCGCCGGCGGCGTGTTTGCGTCCCTCGAATCGCGCAACGGCTCGGTCGATCCGCTCGACGTTCTCGGTGCAGGGGATCAAGGGATCATGTTCGGGTACGCCACCGACGAAACACCCCAGCGAATGCCCCTGTCGATCCAACTTGCCCACCGTCTCGCAGAGCGGCTGGCCGATGTTCGCAAGGATGGAACGCTCGGCTACCTGGGTCCGGACGGAAAAACGCAGGTCACCGTGCACTATCGGGGCAACCGGCCGGTGGGTATCCATCGCGTGCTCATTTCCACCCAGCATGCTGAAGAAGTCGACCATGCAACGCTCGAGGGGGACCTCCGCAAGCATGTTCTGAATTCGGTATTGGTCGACGCGGACGACGATTTCGAATTCATCGTCAATCCATCGGGACGCTTCGTGGTAGGGGGTCCCGTGGGCGACACGGGCCTGACCGGCCGCAAAGTGATCGTCGATACCTACGGTGGAGCCGCGCGCCATGGTGGAGGATGCTTCTCCGGCAAGGACCCGACCAAGGTCGACCGGTCGGCCGCCTACGCGGCACGGCATGCCGCCCGCAACGTGGTAGCTGCCGGCCTGGCCGCCCGGTGCGAACTGCAGCTCTCCTACGCGATCGGCCGGGCGGAGCCATTCTCGATCTACCTCGAAACCTTCGGGACCGAGACGATACCCGTGGCAACACTCGACGCACTCATTGCCGATCACTTCGACTTCCGCCCGCTGGCCATCATCAACCGGTACGGCCTTCAGAAACCGATCTACCGGGAGACTTCCGCCTACGGTCACTTCGGGCGCCCGCAGTTCTCGTGGGAGGCAGAGGACGTGGCGGAGACGCTCGCCGCTGCCGCAGGCCGCTGACCGTCCCGCTCGTTGCCCGGGTTGTTCCCGACGTCCCCACGTTCTCCGTCGACGGCGGCTTTGCCTATGCCGTGGGCCCGGGCCAGCAGGTCTCGGTCGGCTCGGTAGTGCGAGTTCCCCTCGGGGGCCGAAGAGTACGGGGGTACGTGACCGACGTGCGGGCAGGCTCGCAGGCCGGGCTGAAGGAACTCCGGGGTGTTTCCGGTGATATTCCGGTGTTTGACGGTCGGCTCCTGGAAACAGTGCGATGGGCGGCCCATCACTACGTCTCGCCACTGGCCGGGATGCTGGGCAAGACCGCGCCTCCCAATCTGCCCCGCCGGAGCGAGATTCCTCCGTGGCCAGAGGTTGCCGCCACGGCGTCCGGACCACTGTCCGGACTGGGGGAAGCTGCAGGCGAGGGGCGTCGAAGCCCGGCCACCTACTTCCTGGCATCCGCAGACTGGAGCCACCATGTGGAGACGATGGTTGGACCGGCGGTTCGCGCCGGTCGCTCGGCACTGGTCGTGGTAGCTACCGCAATCGAAGCGGACCAGATGGCCGCCGAACTGAGGAGAACCTTCGGGCCGAGAGTCATCGTCGCTACGCCGGCCCTCCCGGATCGACTCCTCACTGCTTCCTGGCAGGTAGCGGCAACCGTTCCCGGCGTGATCCTCGTCGGTACCCACCGAATCGCACTCTGGCCCGTGGCCGAACTGGGTTTGGTTGCGATCGTCCAGGAAGGGCGCAGAGGCATGAAGGATCGTCAGACCCCCACGATTCACGCACGGGAGATCGTGAGAACCAGGGCCCGGATCGAACGATTCGGCGTGGTGTATCTGGGGCGCGTGCCGACCACCGAGGTGCTCCGGGCCGGCACCGAGATCGTGCGAGCACCCGGCCGGAATCGAATCTGGCCGCTCGTTGAAGTCGTCGACCGGAACGAGGATCCCCCCGGTTCCGGTGTCCTCACCGAGCGGGTGAGAACGGCGCTGCGTCATGCCCTTGCCCGCAAGCAGCGAGCTTTCCTGTTCACCCACCGTCATGGCTACGCGCCCGCCGCCCGCTGTTCCCGCTGCCGGACCCTGCGACGGTGCAAGGAGTGCGGGGCGAGACCGGATCCCGGTGTCGCCTGCGCCCGGTGTGGCGCCGCGTTGGGTCCGTGCGCTGCCTGCGGAGGCGACCGGTTCGAACCACTCGGCGCGGGGGTTGGACGGGTCGTCGAGGTGGCGAGACGCCTCCTGGGGCCCGATCTCGTCGGGAATGTCGAGGAGGGACGGCCGTTCGTGGTCGGGACCGAACGAGATCTCGTTGCGGCAGGGACCTTCGATCTCGCCATCGCGATCGACGCCGACGGATTGATTCTGGGCACGAACTACCGGGCAGCCGAGGAGGCCTTGCGGTCTCTCACCCGCGTGGCCGCAACCGTGCCCTTCGGACGGGGCAAGCGTCTCATGGTGCAGACGTCCCAACCCGACCATCCTGTGATTGCGGCGCTTCGAAGAGGCGATCCGATCGAGTTCCTCGAATCCGAACTCGCTACACGCGAGGAAATGGGCTTTCCCCCCGGCGGCGAACTGATCGTTGTCGAAGTGCGCAACGGCGGACCGGACAGCGACAACATGATTCAGGGGGCGGTTGATGACGATGGGACGGTGTACGGGCCGGCATCGACTCAGCGCGGCCGGCGCTGGTTGATCCAGGGCGATCGCCTCTCCGCCACACGCACCAGATTGCGACCGGCCGTCCAGCGTCTGCGCGACTCCGGTGCGGCCGTGCGCATCGATGTAGATCCGCTCGACCTGTGACCGTTCCCCGGCAGGGCGTCGAAATAGTGCGACGCGAGGCCCGGCCCTAGACTGCCCATTCCGGAGGTAGGCGTGGCCATTTTCCCAATTCGAACGTTCGGAGATCCGGTCCTCCGAGCCCGGGCCGAACCGGTCACCGAGATCGACGAAACCATCCACCGCCTCGTTGCCGACATGCTCGACACGATGTACGACGCTCCCGGCGTAGGGCTGGCGGCACCGCAAATCGGCATTTCGCGAAGAGTGGTCGTGTTCGATGCAGGGGAGGGACCCCAGGTGCTGATCAATCCCGAGCTCATCGAAACCGAGGGGGAGTGGTCCTTCGACGAGGGGTGTCTCTCGGTCCCCGGCCGTTTCTGGCCGATCAGCCGGCCGGCCTTCGCCCGGGTGCAGGGCCTGAACCTCAATGGTCGTACGGTCGAGTACGCGGGTGACGAATTGCTCGGACGGGTCTTGCAGCATGAGGTTGATCATCTCGAAGGCCGCCTCCTGATCGAACAGCTGGAGACCAAACTCCGCAAACAGGCGCTGCGCGACCTGCGCGAAGAAGCGTTGGGGTTCGGAACCCTCGAGTGATTTCCAGCGTATTCCTCGGCACCCCGGCGGCAAGCATCCCGTCACTCCGCGCCCTGGCGGACGGGACGGAGCTGCGCCTGGTCGTCACGCGGCCCGACAGCCCGCGCGGCCGGTCGGCACGCGCCCGCCCTTCCCCGGTGAAGGTAGCGGCGGAGTCCCTGCGTATCCCTGTTGCAGCACCGGCCAGCCGCCTGGAGCTCCACGAGACCCTCGCCGGGATGGCTCCGGTGGACGTCGGGGTGGTGGCCGCGTTCGGGATGATCCTGAGTCCGGGCGCCCTGGCGGTGCCCGCTTCCGGCTTCCTGAATGTCCACTTCTCGCTGCTTCCCAGGTGGCGCGGGGCGGCTCCGGTCGAGCGGGCGATTCTGAGCGGGGATGCGAGAACCGGAGTCTCACTGATGGCTATGGACGAGGGGCTGGATACCGGGCCGGTCGTAGCCGCCGAGGCAGTCGCTATTGGAGAAACCGAGACCGGCGGCGAGCTGACCGACCGGCTGGCGGAACTCGGCGGTGATCTCGTCACGCGCCATCTCGCCGACTTCGTCCGGGGCCGATTGACTCCCACCCCGCAACCGTCCGACGGCGTTACCTACGCCCACCGCATCACGACCGACGAGGCGAACCTGAAGGCCACATCGCCTTCGACCGATCTGCTCCGGGCGGTGCGAGCGTTCTCACCGCGTCCCGGCGCCAGGTTCGCAAACGGCCGGTTGAAGGTTTGGAGAGCTTGCGCAACCGACCTCGCCCGGGAAGATCCGGGCAGGCTCTTCCTGGAGGGAGATCTGCTCTGCATGGGCACCGGCGACCGTCCGATAGCGCTCCTCGAAGTGCAGGCTCCCGGCGGGCGGAGAATGGACGGAGCGGCCTGGGCGAGGGGACATCGGAGCGACCTGGGCCCGCTCTCATGAAACCGGGGGTTCCCGCCCGCGCGGCCGCCAGGAGGGCGGTTTCACGCGTGCTCCGGTCCGGCGCCTACTCCAACCTGGTCGTGCACGGCGAGACGCGAGAGTTGCCGCCGCGAGATGCCCATCTGGCTCAACGGCTGGCATACGACACCTTGCGCAACCTCTTGCGAGTGGATCGAACGATCCAGTCGGCAAGCACCCGCCCGCTCGGCAAGATCCAGGACGATGTCCTGGACACGCTACGGGTCGGTGTCAACGAGGTTCTCTTTGCCAGATCGAAAGACCATGCGGTGGTGGACTCCACCGTTGAGGTCGTCCGGACGATCCGGCCCGGTGCGGCCGGATTCTGCAATGCGATCATGCGGGCCGTGGTCCGGGACGGCGAACCTCCCCTGCCCGACGGTGACGAGGGCGCGGCGCTACGCGTGGGTCAGCCCCGGTGGATCTGGGACCTCCTCGTCGATGCCTGGGGCCGCAGCGAGGCAGAAGCATTTCTGGAAGCCTCCCAGCGTGACGCCCCGCGGACCGTCCGCCTCCGGACGGGTGGACCGTCCGCAGATCTCGCTCCCGTGGCCGGAATCCCGGGTGCGTACGAGGTGCCGCCCACCGGCACGGTCCTCGACACCATGGCGGTTCAGGATGGCGCCTCCGTAGCGGTTGGTTTGGCGCTGGACCCGCAGCCAGGCGACCGCATCCTCGACCTGGCGGCCGCCCCGGGAGGCAAAGCCCTGCATGCGGCCGACCGGTTGGACGGCCAGGGGGTGGTCGTTGCGTCCGATCGCCACTTCCGGCGTGTCCGATCGGCGGTTCGACGCCTGGAGGGGAGTCCGATCGGGTGGTGCGTGGCGGATGGCCGGATGGCCCCCTACCGTTCCGATTCGTTCGATCGCGTGCTGGTCGACGCACCGTGCACAGGATTGGGGACCATGCGGCGGCGTCCCGAGGTCCGGTTTCGTGCCGTACCGACCGACCCGGCCGATCTTGCAGTTGTGCAAGGTCGGCTGCTGGCGGAAGCCCTCCGCATCGTGAAGCCCGGCGGACTCATCGTCTACTCGGTCTGCACGGTTACTCCGGAAGAGACCATCGGCACGATCGAGGGCATGGCCGTCGAGACGGTTGCCGGGCTACCTGGAAGGTCATGGGGCGGCGGCTGGTTGCTGGCCCCCCACCTCACGGGAACGGACGGCATGTTCATCACCAGAATCCGGGGGTAGCCTGGGTACACTCGCCCCATGAAGCCTGCCCGGATCGCTCCTTCCCTGTTGGCCGCCGATTTTGCCAGACTCGGGGAAGAAGTCCAGCGCATCGAATCTGCAGTGGACATGCTTCATCTCGATGTCATGGACGGCCATTTCGTCCCGAACATCAGCTTCGGCATGCCGGTCATTGCTTCGCTGCGCAAGACGACGGCCCTGTACTTCGATTGCCACCTGATGACCACGAACCCGGACGCCTACCTCGAGGAACTCAAGGACGCCGGAGCCGACCTGGTCACCGTGCACATCGAGGTCATCCCCAACCCGACGAGCGTGGCCGCAAAGGCGAGGGAGCTCGGCCTCGATTTTGGATTGGTCCTCAGTCCGCCGACTCCGTTTGCGGGTGTGGAACCCTTTGTGGAGCTCGCCGATCTCCTGCTCATCATGTCCGTGCATCCCGGGTTCGGCGGCCAGTCCTTCATGGCGGAGGTTCTGCCCAAAGTTGAATCCGCCAGAAAGTTCATTGATTCGCACGCTCTTCCTGTCGATATACAGATTGACGGCGGCATAACCGAACAAACGGCTCCGTTGGCCAGGCAGGCCGGCGCTGACGTTTTCGTAGCCGGAACGGCGGTGTTCCGGGATCCCGACCCGGTCGGGGCGGCACGTCGACTGAGGACCGCAATCGAAGCAGTGGAGTGAAATGCCGGAACGAATTCTCGTGGCAGATGACGACCCGGACATCCTTCAGTTCGTCAGGGTGAACCTGGAACTCGAAGGGTTCGAGGTCGACGTTGCCCACGACGGCAAAGAAGCTATCGCCAAGGTGATGGCGTCCCCACCCGACCTGGTCCTCCTCGATGTCATGATGCCGGAAATGGACGGTTTGACCGCTCTGCGCCGGCTCCGCATGCACCCGGCCGCGACCAACACATCGGTGATTCTGCTCACGGCCAAGACCCTCCCCGAAGACCGGGTGCGGGGACTCGAGCTTGGCGCGGACGACTACGTCACGAAACCTTTCGACGTTGACGAACTCATGGCCCGCGTCAAAGCGGTCTTGCGGCGAACCCAGGCCATGCGGGACGTTTCTCCGTTGACCGGCCTCCCGGGCAACTTCAGGATTTCCTCGGAGCTGGAACGCCGGGTGGCGGAGGGCGGACCGTTCGCCGTTGTGCACGCCGACCTGGACAACTTCAAGGCGTTCAACGATCACTACGGCTTCATGCGAGGCGACCAGGTGATCAAGTTCACGGCCCATGTCATGCTCGAGGCTGCTGCCGAGATCGGAGACCCGACCACATTTGTCGGGCACGTCGGCGGTGACGACTTCGTTGCGACCGTGAACACCGACCTCGTCGAGGATTACTGCAAAGCCGTCATCAGGATCTTCGACGACGGCATCCTCGACCTGTACGACACCGCCGATGCCCTGCGCGGCTACATCGAAGTCGCCGACCGCCGGGGTGAACAGCATGCCTTCCCGATCGTCTCCTTCTCGCTCGGCGTCGCCACCAACCTGAGCAGAACCATGACCACCCAGTGGGAAGCCTCGGCCATCGCCGTCGAGATGAAAGAGTTCGCCAAGCAGCGAACCGGCTCGAGCTACGAAATCGACCGCCGCGTCACATAACCTCCCCCCTGCGAGCGAAGCTGGCAAGGAGGGGGGAGGTGGTTCTCGCGCAGGCGAGAAGCGGAGGGGGGTCGGTTCCCACCAACGGTGCGGAGCGAAGCGAGCGAAAAGGGGGGAGTCGCTCCTCGCCGCAGGCGAGAAGCGGAGGGGGGTACTCGGGGAATCTGTACCGTTGCTCCAGGCTAGAATCATCACACAGCCCACCTTCAGGGCAGGGTGCAATTCCCGACCGGCGGTGAAAGCCCGCGACCCCCGCGAGGGGTGGATCCGGCAGTTTCCCGGAGCCGACGGTGAGAGTCCGGATGGGAGAAGGCGGGTGGCTCTTTGCCGCGCGCGTGTTCTCCCGTCGGAGAGGACGAGATGGAGCACGTGGACAGCGCAATGATGGCGGCGGCCATCGCAGCAGCGGGAGATCACTTCCCCCACCCGAACCCGCGCGTTGGGGCCGTTGTCGTGTCGCCGGACGGCGAGGTGGTCGGCCGCGGCGGACACCGGGGGCCGGGGACACCGCATGCAGAAGTCCTTGCACTCGCAGAAGCAGGCATGTCTGCTCACGGGAGCACGCTCTACGTGACGCTCGAACCGTGCGCCCACCACGGCCGGACACCGCCGTGCGCCGACGCCATCGTTGCGGCCGGGATTGCGCGAGTGGTTGCCGCCGTCGAAGACCCGGATGTGCAGGTAGCCGGCCGGGGGTTCTCCGCTCTGCGTGCCGTCGGCATCGAAGTCGTGACCGGTGTCGGCAGCGAGGATGCCCGGAATCTCGACCCCGGCTACTTCCATCAGCGCAGTACCGGCCGGCCTCTCGTGACGTTGAAAGCTGCGATGACGCTCGACGGTCAGGTCGCGGCTGCCGACGGGACCGCCCGGTGGATCACGTCACCGGAGGCCCGGAGGGACGGCCACCATCTCCGTGCTGCAGCCGATGCCATCATGGTGGGGGCCGGAACGCTGCTGGCCGACGATCCTGAGCTAACGGTTCGATTGGACGGATACGCGGGCAAGCAACCGCTGCCCGTGGCCGTTGCCGGTGCTCGTCCCCTTCCCCGACAACGGCGAATCTTCGAGAGGACGGCGCTTGTTTTCTCGCCGGGTGCGCTCGAACTGCCTGCCGAGGTAGTCGTGGCACCCGATCCCGACGGCACCAAGGTCGATCTCGCGACGATGCTCGAGACGCTCGGACGCCGCGGCGTCATCGATCTTCTGGTCGAGGGAGGCCCGGCACTTGCGGCCGCTCTGTGGCACCAGGGTCTCGTGGACCGTGGAGTCTTCTACATCGCCGCCGCCCTCGCCGGCGGCGCCGGGCGGGGGGTGTTCGATGGAGTGTTGGCCACGATCAGCGACCTCCACCCGGTCGCCATCACCGGCGTCGAACGGGTTGGCCCCGACGTGCGGATCGATTTCAAGGGAGTTCATTGATGTTCACCGGAATTGTCGAAGAAATGGGACGGGTCCTCCGGCTCGTTCCGGCCGAGCAAGGGATCAGGCTCGATGTGGAGGGTCCGCTGGTCTCTGCGGGCCTCGCAGTGGGCGATTCGATCGCCGTAAACGGCGTTTGTTTGACGGTCGTCGCAACAACGACAACGGGGTTCTCTGCCGACGTCGTCAAGGAGACGCTCGATCGGACCAATCTCGGTCATCTGCAGCCCGAATCGACGGTGGATCTGGAGCGCCCTATGCCCGCCTCGGGGAGATTCGACGGTCATATCGTGCAAGGCCACGTTGACGGCGTCGGCCGGGTGGTGCACCTGTCTCCGGAGGGTGAGGGCGTACGGATGACGATCACCATGCCGGACCGGTTGCAGCGATTCGCCGTCGAGAAGGGGTCGGTGACGGTGGACGGAGTCAGCCTCACGATTGCCGAACTCGTAGCGGGGGGTTTCGTGGTTGCCCTGATACCTCACACCCTGGCGGTCACCGTCCTGGGCCATCGTCAACCGGGCGATCTCGTCAATCTCGAGGTCGACGTCATTGCCAAGTATGTTGAACGATTGCTCGAGGAGCGTGGATGATGCTTGCCCCGATCGATGCGGCCATTGCGGCGTTCCGGCGTGGCGAATTCCTCGTCGTCGTCGATGACGAGGACCGCGAGAACGAGGGCGACCTGATCATCGCAGCCGAACACGCCACACCGGCTCGAGTCGGGTTCATGGTTCGCCACACGAGCGGCCTCATCTGCCTGCCTGCGCTCGGCGAGCGACTCGACGAGTTGCAGATCCCGATGATGGTGGCGAACAACACCGACGCTCGACGTACGGCCTTCACCGTCTCCGTCGACTTCGGCCCGGGAACCACGACGGGCATCTCCGCAGCCGACCGGGCGAAGACGATCGCATCGTTGATCGATCCCGATGTCACGGCCGACAGCTTCACAAGGCCGGGGCACGTATTCCCGCTGCGCTACCAGCCGGGGGGTGTGCTGCGCCGCGCCGGACATACCGAGGCGGCCATCGACCTGGCCCGCCTGGCCGGGTTATACCCCGCCGGTGTGCTGGCCGAGATCGTCACCGACGACGGTGAGGTCGCCCGTTTGTCGGATCTCGAGCGTTTCGCCAAAGAGCACAACCTCCTGATGATCTCGATCGCCGATCTCATCGCCCACCGCAGGACCCAGGAGAATCTGGTCAAGCGGGTCAGCGAAGCCCGCCTCCCGACGGCCCAGGGAGAGTTCCGGGCGATCGGCTACGAGTCGCTCGTCGACGGGCGCGAGCACATTGCGCTCGTGATGGGTGATATCACCGGAACGGATGGGGTTCTCATCCGGGTGCACTCCGAGTGTTTGACCGGTGACACCTTCGGAAGCCTCCGTTGCGACTGCGGGATGCAACTCCAGGAATCGATGCGACGGGTGGGTGAAGCGGGTGCGGGAGTGGTGCTCTACCTGCGCGGCCACGAGGGCCGGGGCATCGGCCTCGTTCACAAGCTTGCTGCCTATGCCCTGCAAGATCAGGGACGGGACACCGTCGAAGCGAACGAGGACCTCGGGTTCCCCGTCGATGCTCGCGACTACGGCGTCGGGGCGCAGATCCTCGTCGATCTCGGCGTGACCACCATGCGCCTGCTGACCAACAACCCCCGGAAGCGGGCGGGCATCGACGGATACGGTCTGGAGATTGTCGAGACGATACCCCTCCAGGTCGAAGCAACGGATGAGAATCGGCGCTACCTCGAAACCAAGGCCCGCAAACTCGGTCACGACCTCGATATGGGGCATCACTGATGGGGGCGGACAACGAAACGCTTCGAGCACCGGGCTCGCCGAACATCGGAGTCGCCGTCGCCTCGTTCAATGCGGTGATCACCGATGGCCTTCTGGCCGGGGCGCTCTCGGCTCTCGAGGAAGCGGGCGTGACGGCGATCACGATAGTGCGGGTGCCCGGTGCCCTCGAACTGCCCCTGGCGGCCCAGAGGCTCGCCGCCGCCGGCATGGATGCGGTGGTTGCCATCGGAGCCGTGATCGAAGGTGAGACAGACCACTACATCCACGTCGCCAACCAGGCCATGGCGGGTCTCCAGCGTGTTGCGCTGGACGGGGGGATCCCGGTGGCCAACGCCGTGCTCACAGTGCGGGAGTACGTTCACGCCCGGGATCGCAGTCTCCCCGGCCACGCCAACAAGGGCTACGAGGCCGCCCGGGCAGCCCTCGAAACGATCGAGGCGCTGCGGCCGCTGTCGCCGAAGCCGGACGAGTCCGGGCCGTGCGTTGGACAGTGACCCGGCCCCACGTATAATGCTCTGGCACAACCGAGCACAAGAGGAGGCCCGCTGCTCCCACCCGGCCACCGAGACGGTGCGACGCGGTTCCGAACACGCAGCATGCCTTGGCTTGCTGCGTTTTTTTGACGGCTCTCGCATGAGGAGGAAACATCGCTGAGTTACGTGTGAATGGTTATATCCGGGCCCCGGAAGTCCGGGTCGTTGCCCCGGATGGCAGCCAGATCGGGATCAAGAAGATCCGTGAGGCGCTGTGGCTGGCCGATCAGCTGGGCCTCGATCTCGTCGAAGTGGCCCCGGATGCCAAACCACCTGTTTGCCGCTTGATGGACTACGGGAAGTACAAGTACGAAATGTCCGTCAAGGCTCGCGAAGCCCGCAAGAAGCAGACTCGTACGGTCATCAAAGAGGTGAAGTTCAAGCCGAAAATCGGCGAGCACGACTATCTCATCAAGCAGCGCCGCACCATCGAGTTCTTGTCCGACGGCGACAAGGTCAAAGTAACCATCTGGTTCCGCGGGCGGGAAGCACAGCGGCCGGAACTCGGCCTCCGCATTCTCGACCGGCTGGCTGCTGAGGTTGCCGACTACGGAACGGTTGAGCAGTCGCCCTCTCAGGAGGGTCGCAACATGACGATGGTCCTCGGCCCGGTGCGGAGACGGGATCGGCCGAAGCCCGTCGCGGAAACAGAAGATGAAGAACCGGTTGTGGCCGTTGATCCGGCGGCTGCCGAACCGGCGAGCGAACCGGCCGAATCTGAAGCCGTCGCCGAGCCCGCATCCGGAGTCGAACCCGCAGCATCCGCAGCGGACGAAGAGCCGGAAGCCGATGCCGTCGAAGACGAAGAAACACAAGGGAGCGTTTGATGCCGAAGATGAAGACCCATAAGGGAGCCGCCAAGCGCTTCAAGGTGACCGGTTCCGGAAAAGTGATGAGAGCCCAGGCAGGCCGGGGCCACCTGAAACTGGCGAAGAGCCGCAAGCGTTTCCGGAAGCTCAAGGGCGATGCGCCGCTGGTCAAGGGCGATGCAAAGAATGTCAAGCGAATGATCGGTCGCTGAGGCGAACCGCAGAGGAGGAAGTCTCATGGCCAGAGTCAAACGCGCCGTGCACGCTAAGAAGAAGCACAAGAAGGTCCTCGATCGCGCCAGCGGCTACAAGGGGGCAAAGAGCAGGCGGTTTCGCGCCGCCAACGAGCAGGTCATGCATGCGATGCAGGATTCGTATCGCGACCGGCGAGCCCGCAAGGGCGAGTTCCGACGCTTGTGGATTCAGCGCATCAACGCCGCAGCCCGCCAGAACGGAACGACGTATTCCCAGCTTATTGCCGGCCTCAAAGCCGCCGAGGTGGAAGTCGATCGGAAGATGCTGGCCGAGATGGCCGTCAGCGACCCTGATGCGTTCGCACAACTGGCTGCATTGGCCGCATCGAAGCACTGATCTGTGCAGCCGGTTCGCTCTTCGCGGAACCCCCGTGTAGTTGAGGCGGTCCGGCTGCATCGTGGCCGAAGGCGGAGCGAAACGGGTCGGACGCTGCTCGAGGGTCCCCACCTCGTCGAAGAAGCCATTCGAGCCGGAGCCCACCTCGAGACGCTCTTTGTGTGCGAGGACGATGAAGCCACGACGGCGTGGGTCTCCGGCCTGAACGTCGATGTGGTCATCGTCAGCGGGTCGGTCATGTCGAAGGTCGCCGGCACCCAGCATCCCCGCGGCCCGGTGGCGGTCATGGCGATCCCGCCGGAGCCACCCGCCTTCGAGGGATCACTGCTCGTTTCCTGGGGAGTGGGGGATCCCGGAAACGTCGGGACCTTGCTACGGTCGGCGGCCGCTTTCGGGCTCGGCTTCATGAGCGGACCGGGTACCGCAGATCCGTGGTCACCGAAGGTCCTCCGGGCCGGGGCGGGTGCGCACTTCCGAACCTCGATCGAAAAACCCGCGGCTGTTTCGGTGCCGTCTCTCCAGCAACGCGGGCTGCGTGTCGTCGCCGCGGTGGTCGAAGGGGGCGAACCGCCGGAGCGGCTGGCGGCCATGGATCGGTGCGCCATTCTGATCGGCGACGAGGCCGCAGGCCTCCCGCGCGAGGTTGTTGAGCAAGCAGACGTTCGGATCTCGATCCTCATGCCCGGCCTCACTGAGAGCTTGAACGCGGCGGTCGCCGGTTCCCTCCTTGCCTACGAGCTGACCAAGACCGCCAAAGACCGGCTCCCTCCCGACTAACCTGCCCGACCGATGGACGATCTCACCAAAATCCTGAATCTCGCACCCGACCGGATTCGGTCGGCCCCCGATTTAGATGCCCTGAAGGACCTCGAGAACGACCTGCTCGGCCGCAGGTCACTGATCGCAACATCACGGCGAACGCTTGGTGGTCTGCCAGCAGAGGAACGCCCGGTGGTCGGCGCCCGGCTGAACGAAGCCACCGGGCACCTCAGCGCTCTGATCGCGGCGAGGCGAAACGAACTCGAGTTGGTTGCCGAAGATGCGTTGCTTCTCGGGGACCGGGTCGATGTGACCTTGCCGGCACGTCCGCTGGGGCGGGGCTGGCATCATCTCGTCACCCAGACGCTCGACGAGGTCGCCGATATCTTCGTATCACTCGGATACGGAGTCGTAACAGGACCTGAGGTAGATACGGCCTGGCACAACTTCGACGCGCTCAATACGCCGCCGACCCATCCATCCCGGCTCGAATCAGACACCATGTACGTCGGCTACGGAGATCCCGGGGATGACCTCCTGCTCCGAACTCAGACGTCCACCATGCAGGTTCGGTACATGGAGCAGAACGATCCGCCCGTCTACATCGTCGCCCCGGGACGCTGCTACCGAACCGACACGCTCGACGCCACCCACTCGCCCGTCTTTCACCAGATCGAGGGACTGGCGGTCGACGAACACATAACGATGGCCGACCTCAAGGGCACCCTGGCCTACTTCATGCGGGAGTTCCTCGGAGCCGACCGCCAGATTCGCCTGCTGCCGCACTTCTTTCCGTTCACGGAACCTTCGGCGGAGATGCACGTGTCCTGCTTCAACTGCGACGGGTCCGGCTGCCGGGTCTGTTCAGGATCCGGCTGGATCGAACTACTCGGCTGCGGGGTCGTCGATCCGCATGTCCTGGAGTCCGTCGGATACGACTCGACGAAGTACTCCGGTTTCGCTTTCGGGGTTGGGGCGGAGCGCCTGGCGATGGTCCGGCACGGCATCAACCACATCAGACACTTCTTCGAGAATGACGCGCGGGTCCTGAGGCAGTTCTCATGAAGGTCTCCCTGCGCTGGCTGCGCGACTACGTCGACGTGCCCTCCGAGGACCCCGAGGAGCTGGCGGCAGTCTTCAGCAGCCTCGGTCACGAAGTCGAGGGGTACGAACGGCTCGACCTCGAGTTCTCCGGCGTGATCGTGGGACGCGTTGAGGAGGTCTCCGCTCACCCCAACGCCGACAAGCTTCGCTTGTGCCGGGTCACCACCGGGGGAGACCCGGTGGATATCGTCTGCGGAGCCTGGAACTTCGAGGCGGGGGCCGTCGTCCCGGTCTCCGTCCCGGGGGCCGTCCTGGCCGGCGGGTTAGAGGTAGAAGTACGAGCGCTGCGGGGCATCGAGTCCCACGGGATGATCTGCTCGGCCGCCGAGCTCGGGCTGGGTGACGATCACTCGGGAATCATGGTCCTCGATCCGGCAGTCGAGATCGGAACTGATTTTGCCGACCTGGTACCACTGCCCGACGTGGTCTTCGATCTCTCGATCACACCAAACCGGCCCGATGCCATGTCGATGCTGGGGATAGCCCGCGACGTCGGGGCGTACTACCGGCTGCCCGTTCGGACCCCGGAGATTTCGCTGGTCGAGGCAGCTCCCGCGTCCGCAGTGACGGTCACGCTCGAAGATCCGATCGGGTGTCCGCGGTATGTGGGGCGAGAGGTGCGAAACG
Organism: uncultured Actinomycetota bacterium; assembly: GCA_963707435.1. Lineage (GTDB taxonomy): Bacteria > Actinomycetota > Acidimicrobiia > Spongiisociales > UBA4744 > UBA4744. The sequence continues at coordinate 433,968 of CAVPPF010000007.1, forward strand.
TCAGCGTGGCGCCGGGACCACTGTGGATGCAGCTCCGCTTGCGTTCTGCCGGAGTGCGGCCGATCAACAACGTCGTCGACATCACCAACTACGTCCTTCTCGAAACGGGCCAGCCGCTGCACGGCTTTGATCTCGACTTCGTCCGGGGGGAGGAGATCATCGTCCGCCGCGCCCGGGCAGGTGAGACACTGCGAACGCTCGACGGCGTCGACCGAGAACTCTCCGAGTGGGACCTCGTGATCGCCGACGGTGGGGGAGTCGTCGCCTTTGCCGGTGTCATGGGCGGCGAGACCAGCGAGGTCGTCGAAACCACGACGCGGGTCCTCATCGAGGCGGCACATTTCGATCCGCCGAGCGTCATGTTCACCGCCAAGCGACACGACCTCCGCACCGAGGCCTCGTCGCGTTTCGAGCGGGGAGTCGACCCGAACCTCCCCGGCCGGGCTGCCGCCCGGGCGGCCGCACTGATGGTCGAGTTCGCCGGAGGCCAGGCGGTCGCCGGTGTCCAGGACAACTATCCGGAGGTCATCGAGCCGTGGACCGTCGAGCTGCCGTTGCAGGAGATACCCAGACTGCTGGGAATCACGCTCGAACGTGACACGGTGGTCGAGTTGCTTGCCCGGATCGGCTTCGAGTGCTCGGGCACGGACCCGCTGGTCGTGACCGTTCCCACCTTTCGGCCGGACGTTCGCCGGCCGGCGGACCTGGTGGAGGAAGTGGCCAGGATTCACGGATACGACAAGATCCCCGAGACCCTGCCGGTCGGCACCGGCGGCGGATTGACCGAAGAGCAGCTCAACGAACGGCGCCTGCGCGGCCTGCTGACGGGTCTTGGCTATTCGGAAGCGCAGAGCTGGTCGTTCGTGGGGGCGGAAGAACTCGAGAACCTCGGTCTGCCGGACGGCGACCTGCGGCGCCGGGCCATCGCCGTCCGGAACCCCCTGCGGGATATCGAACCCTTGCTCCGCACCACGCTGCTCCCCGGACTCTTGAAAGCGTCCCGTTTCAATACGTCCCACGGGGCCGATCGGGTCGCGCTGTTTGAGATCGGGAAAGTGTTCTTGGCGGAACCCTCCCCGCTCGACGCCCGCCTGCCCCATCAACCGGACCGGCTGGCGTTCCTGGCGCTTGGCGAGTTCGGCTCTCCCGGCGCAAAGACCGACCATGCGGTTGCAGATGTGTACACGGCCACCGCCACCTGGCAGGTGATGGTCGAGGCACTTGGCCTGTCCGACGGCTCGCTCCTCCAGGCTGCGCCTGCGGGATACCACCCCGGGCGAGCGGCCGACGTTCTCGTTGGTGGTGTTGTCATCGGTTCGGTCGGCGAGCTCCACCCGGCGGTTGCCCGCTCGTACGGCCTCGAGGGGCGCGTGGCGATCGGTGAGCTGGCGTTGGAGCCGCTGGTTGCCCACCGACCCTGGTGGGCTTTTCAGGAACCGAGCAACTACCCGCCCGTCGTTTTCGATCTCGCTTTCGAACTCGACGAGGCCGTGCCGGCCGGCGACCTGGTTGAGAAGGTGCGAGACGGCGCAGGCGACTGGCTCGAGTCGGTCCGGGTATTCGACGAGTTCACGGGGCCTTCCCTGGGGAAAAACCGAAAGAGCATCGCGGTGCAGCTTTGGTTTCGTGCTCCGGACCGGACGCTGACCAACGAGGAAGTAGCTCCCCATCGTGACCGTATCGTGAGCAGTGTCGAGGAAAGCCTGGACGCTCATCTTCGTGGAGGAACGTGACATGGATCTCTTGCGCATCGCTGATCTCGAACCAGGACAACTTGCCGACCTGCTTTCCCGGGCATCCGCGGTGAAGGCTGCACCCCAAGAAGTGGCGGGACGGCTGGCAGGCAAACACGTGGGTCTCTTCTTCATGAAGCCCTCGACGCGGACCCGTGTATCGACCGAGACGGCCAGCGTCGACCTGGGCGCGCACCCGGTGGTTCTCGGTCAACAGGAAGTTGGGTTGGGCAAGCGGGAAGCAACCCGGGACGTGGCCCGCGTGCTGGATCGCTACCTCGATGTTCTGGCAATGCGGGTGTTCGATCATGGCGATCTGGTCGCCGTTGCGGCAAACGCCGACGCCCCCGTCATCAATCTGCTCTCGGACGAGGAACATCCGTGCCAGGCACTTGCCGATTTGCAGACCATCGCCGAAACCCGTCCGCTCGCCGGGTCCACCCTCGCCTACCTGGGCGATGGGAACAACGTCTGCCACTCGCTGATGGTGGGCGCCACCATGAGCGGAATGACCGTACGCGTGGCGACACCCCAGGGCTACGAACCGAAGCAGGAGTACGTGGAAACGGCCCGCCTCCACGGCGAGGTCGTCCTCACCGACAACCCGGTCGAGGCAGTGCAGGGCGCTCACGTCGTGTACACGGACGTGTGGGCTTCGATGGGCCAGGAGGAGGAAGCGGAGGCGCGAGCGAGGCGCTTCTACCCGTTTCAGGTCAACGGCCCTTTGTTCGCGATGGCCGACCCGGAAGCCATCTTCTTGCATTGCCTGCCCGCCCATCGCGGCGACGAGGTGACGGACGAGGTCATGGACCACCCCCGATCTCGGGTCTACGACCAATCCGAGAACCGCATGCACAGCTTCAAAGGCCTCCTCGTCTACCTGTTCGAGTGACGCTGCCTTCGACACTCGAAGGCCATGTCGAGAAGGCCGCCCGGTCGATTCTCGGGATGCGACTGCGAACCGAGATCAAGCAGAAGGCCACCGAGTTGCTCGTGACCGAGGTGGAGGCCTACGGGGGCTCGGACGATGCAGCCAGCCACGCGTACCGGGGACCGACGGACCGGAACCGGTCGATGTTCGGACCGCCCGGCACGCTCTACGTCTATCGGTCGTATGGCGTCCACTGGTGTGTGAATGTGAGCACCGGGCCGGAAGGAACCGGACGGGCAGTCCTCTTGCGGGCGGGCATTCCGCTCGAAGGCGAATCGATCATGCAGCAGAGGCGGGGACGGACCGATCACCTTGCCGATGGGCCGGGAAAGCTCGCTCAGGCGATGGGCATCGATGGGTCCCACGACGGATTGAACCTCTTCGACGGGCCGATCATGCTGTTGCCTCGCCTGGGCGAGACCCCGAGCATCGTCGCCACACCGCGAGTCGGCATCAGCAAAGCGAAAGAACGCGCCTGGCGGTTCGTCTTGGTTCGGTAGCGCGGGGCCGTCCGTCGGGGCCGGGCCCGATCAGGGGTTCGCCCAGATCGTGACGGTGCCGGTGGCCGCCGCTCCGGGAGCCGGATCTTGTTTCCACACGACGCCGGTCCGCCGTGATGCGTCGTCGGGGTTCGACTCCGCCGCTTCGATCACGTCGATGCTCACGCCGATGGCGGAGAGCTCGGAGATGGCCTGGCCGAGCGGAAAACCCACTACCGAAGGAACCACCGAGCCAGGTTCGGGCCCTGCCACGGCGAGGCGCACCGCAGTTCCGGCCTGAGCGGGGAAGCCGGCGGAAGGGTTCTGGCCGAAGACCGTCCCGGGGGCGAGAGAGCCGCCGTCCTGATAGTCGACCTTGACCTGGAACCCGGCAGCGCTGAGCGCCGCCACGGCAGTTCCCAGGTCGCTGCCGATCACGTCGGGCAGCTCGCCCGACCCGACGGCAACCACGCCGGAGGGATTGTGGATGGGACAGATCACGTTCGGAGCGTCGCCGCTCGGCACCTGGATGCGGTGCACATGCTGGCGCGGACAGTACGGGCCGGCCAGAAACCCGGTCGAGGTGTCCACCTCAACTGCCACCTGACCGGAAGTGTCGGCTTCGGCGAGCAGGCCGTAGGGAGTGCCGGACAGCGCTCCCGAAGCGAACCTGGACCAAATCTGAGCAGGCCAGGAACCCCCCGTGATGGTGTAGGGCGTGGTCGGTGGTTCCATCGTGACCTGACCCTCGGGAAACCCAACCCACACGGCGGCCGCTAACTCCGGGGTGTAGCCGACGAACCAGGCGTCGTGGTGGTCCTGGGAGGTTCCGGTCTTTCCGGCGATGGGCCTCCCGATTCTCGCTTGCTGGCCGGTCCCTCGTTTCACGACCTCGGTGAGCGCACCGGTCAGCGTCTGGGCGACGTCGCGACTGAGGGCCTCGGTCACGACGGGCACAGCCTCATAGATGTTGACGCTGTCGTGGGTTTCAATAGCGGTGACAAGAATCGGGTCGACGTGAATGCCCTCTGCAGCGAACGTACCGTAGGCGGAGGCCATGGCGAGCGGTGAGACCTCCTGGGCTCCTAGAGCGATGGAGTGAAACGGCTGGAGGCCGCCGATGCCCGTTGCTGCAGCAACGTCCACCACCGCCTCAGGTCCGATCAGATCCACGACCTGTGCATACACCACGTTGACCGAGAACACCGTTGCTTCGAGCAGCGTCAGGTTGGGGAAGTTCGCGTTGTTGTAGTTCTCGACGGTCCAGGGGCCGGAGTCGGTCGCGACCGTGATGGAGTTGCCCCCCTCGAAGGTGTTCTCCAGGGTCAGGCCGTGTTCGAGAGCGGCAGCCAGCACGAACGGCTTGAAGGACGAACCGGGCTGGCGCGCTCCTTGCGTTGCCAGGTTGAAGCGAGCAACCGGGTCTTCCTCGTCGTAGAAATCGTTCCCGCCGACGAGACCCAGGACGTGACCTGTTCGTGGATCGACCGCCGCCAGCGCTGCATAAGGTGCTTGCCCGTCGAGCACCGACGCTACCGCCGCCTCGGCAGACTCTTGTACGAGCGGATCGACCGTTGTGTAGATGCGCAAACCGCCCCGGAAGATCGCGTTGTAGCGATCCGTCGCGGTTTCTCCGAGCGCCGGATCGTCGAGCAGTCGCCGCTTCACTTCTTCGGTGAAGTAGGGATATCGCGAGACGTCGCCGGGCCGCTGCACTTGCAGCACCAGGGATTCCTGGTCGGCGGCTTCCGCTTCGTCCTGACTGATCCAACCAAGACGAACCATCCGTTCCAGAACGACGCGACGCCGGGCCAGGGCTGCTTCCGGATCCCGGTAGGGATCGGTCGATCCGGGTGACTGGATGAGTCCGGCGAGGAGGGCCGACTCGCCGAGGGTCAGATTGCGGGGCGCCTTTCCGAAGTAGTGCGTGGCGGCGGTGCCGACCCCGTACGCACCGTCGCCGAGATAGACGGTGTTCAGGTAGCGCTCCAGGATTTCTTCCTTGGAGAGGCCTTCCTCGAGCCGGAGCGCCAGGGCCGCCTCGGCAACTTTACGGTCCAGGGTCACTTCCGGTGTGAGGACCACGTTCTTGAGATACTGTTGGGTGATGGTGGAGCCACCCTGGGCGATCGTTCCGGACTCGAGGTCGGCGATGAGGGCACGAGCCAAAGCCTGGAGGTCGACGCCTGCGTGCGCCCAGTACCGTTCATCTTCGATGGCCACGACGGCATCGATGAGGTAGCGGGGGAGTTCATCGTAGGTAATCAGTGCCCGATCTTCTTCGGCATGCCATTCGGCCAGCACGGAACCGTCGGAGGCGTAGACGACAGAGGTCAAACCCCGGTCACCCAGACCTGGATCGTCGAGCGGTTGGAATTGACAGGCGGTTGCGAGCAAGCCAAGGATCGCGACCAGCCCAAGCCAGCGTTTCATGCCCCGAAATCTCCTGCCAGCAGGGTAACGGTGGCCGGGCTCGTAGTGGTGCCTTTCGGAGGGGCGTTTCCGGCGCCCTACTCCGCAGGGCGTGCCGCCTCATCATGTCGGCCCGATCGAGACCGGTCGTGGGGTCTCGGGCGTCGAGTAACTAACCTGCGCTCCGTCATGAAAACGCCCGACGAACAACTCCCCATTCTGCTGCGCGGGACCGACAACGTGGTGCCGCCCGACGAACTGGCCGAACGCCTGGCGGAGGGCCGGCCCCTGCGAGTGAAACTCGGTCTGGACCCGACCGCCCCGGCGGTCACCCTCGGCTGGGCGGTCGTGCTGCGCAAACTGCGACAGTTTCAGGACCTCGGTCACAAAGCAGTGCTGATCGTCGGCGACTTCACCGCCCGGGTCGGCGATCCGTCCGATCGAACTGCTCAACGCAAACAGCTCAGTGCCGATGAGG
>CAVPPF010000007.1:445000-612786 GCA_963707435.1 uncultured Actinomycetota bacterium
TCTATCCATGGGCAGGGTGAAGCGAGGGTAAGACCTCGTGGAGGCCCGAACCCACCTAGGTTGAAAACTGGGGGGATGACCTGTGGATAGGGGTGAAAGGCCAAGCAAACTCGGCGATAGCTGGTTCTCCCCGAAATAGCTTTAGGGCTAGCGTCGCGCGTTTCGCCTTGGGGGTAGAGCACTGATTGGGTTAGGGGGCCAACAAGCTTACCGACCCCAGTCAAACTCCGAATCTCAAGGCTTTAGAGCGCGGCAGTCAGACTGCGGGGGATGAGCTTCGTAGTCGAAAGGGAAACAGCCCAGACCGCCAGCTAAGGTCCCTAAATCTGAACTAAGTGGGAAACGATGTGGAGTTGCCCAAACAGCCAGGAGGTTGGCTTAGAAGCAGCCATTCCTTTAAAGAGTGCGTAACAGCTCACTGGTCGAGTGACTCTGCGCGGAAAATGTAACGGGGCTCAAGTTCAGTACCGAAGCTGCGGATTTCCGTCAATAGTTCGGCCCTTTTCCTTCGGGAACTGGGTCCAGACGGCGGAAGTGGTAGGGGAGCGTCGAGCAGCCATCGAAGCGGCGGCGTGAGCCAGTCGTGGAGGCTGCTCGAGTGCGAATGCCGGCATGAGTAGCGAAAGAGGAGTGAGAATCTCCTCCGCCGAATGTCCAAGGGTTCCTGGGGAAGGTTCGTCCGCCCAGGGTTAGTCGGGACCTAAGGCGAGGCCGTAAGGCGTAGTCGATGGATAACGGGTTGATATTCCCGTACCACCTCGCGCGCGTCAAGGCCGAACCCAGTGTGCTAAGGAAAGCCCTTCGGGGCCTACCGACCCCACTGGTATTAGGCCAGCAATGGGGGGACATGGAAGGGTAAGCGGACCCGGGCGTTGGTTGACCCGGGGTAAGCACGTAGGGCGGAGCCTAGGTAAATCCGGGCTCCACGAAGCCTCAGGTGCGATGCCGACCCGCATGAGGGGAAGCCGCTGAACGCCCATGCCATCGAGAAAAACCTCTAGCGAGTGCGCAGGTGCCCGTACCCCAAACCGACACAGGTGGACAGGTAGAGAATACCAAGGCGAGCGAGTTAACCCTGGTTAAGGAATTCGGCAAATTGGCCCCGTAACTTCGGGAGAAGGGGCGCCCCGGTAAGGTGTAGGACTTCGCGTCCGAAGCCTGAGGGGGCCGCAGAAACCAGGCCCAAGCGACTGTTTACTAAAAACACAGGAGCGTGCAAAGTCGCAAGACGACGTATACGCTCTGACGCCTGCCCGGTGCTGGAAGGTCAAGGGGAGGGGTTAGCCGTAAGGCGAAGCTCTGAACCCAAGCCCCAGTAAACGGCGGCCGTAACTATAACGGTCCTAAGGTAGCGAAATTCCTTGTCGGGTAAGACAAGGGGCCTTGACCATCAAGGCCATCCAACTTGCCCTGCCTGGAGGCGACTCCAGGCGCACACCCGCTCATAACGGCGAAACCCTACCCAGCATGCTGGCGGGTAATGCCGTGGGAAGTCCTCTGCTCAGCATGACCCCGTAACGACTGATCCGAAAGGAGAGGCCTCGGTGGCTGTCACACTCAACCCATAGGGTTTGGGATGTGGCAAATCTATCGCCGAGGCAACACGCGGGCCCTTGCAAGGAAGTTTTCGATCTTCCGTCATACATCTCCGGCTACTTCGACGGCGAAGGGTGCTTCACAGTATCCATATCGCCTCGAAACAGGCTGAGGGTTGGATGGGAGACACGACCGAGTGTTTCCGTAAGCCAGAATGGTGATCGAGCTGAAGTGTTGGGCGAAATAGCAACGTACTTCAGCTGCGGAATCATTCGTCCTGATCCAAGCGATCACACGCTCAAGTGGGAGACGCGCAGCTTGACCGATATCCGGTCGAGCGTGCTTCCTCACTTCGAGAACTACCCGCTGATATCAGGAAAGCAGCGCGACGTTGATCTCCTCACGGAGATCTGCGGCCTGCTGGCACAAGGGAAGCATCTGTCGGCGGATGGATTACGGACGATTGTTCAGCTTGCGGCTCGGATGAATCCGAGCGGCCGGCGGCGATACGATCCCGATTTCATCCTCGAGAGCCTCAGCAAGGTGAAGGCATAGTCTGTGCCCCTGGAAAACAGGGGAAGAACATGAAGTTCCGACCTGCACGAATGGCGTAACGACTTGGGCACTGTCTCAACCAGGGACTCGGCGAAATTGCAGTGTGAGTAAAGATGCTCACTACCTGCGACAGGACGGAAAGACCCCGGAACCTTTACTGCAACTTGGCATTGGAGTCTGACATGTGATGTGTAGGATAGGTGGGAGGCTTGGAAGCGTCGGCGCCAGCTGGCGTGGAGCCATCCTTGAAATACCACCCTTCACATAGCGGGCTTCTAACCTCGATCCGTTATCCGGATCAGGAACAGTGCCTGGTGGGCAGTTTCACTGGGGCGGTGGCCTCCTAAAGCGTAACGGAGGCGCCCAAAGGTTCCCTCAGCCTGGTCGGCAATCAGGCGTTGAGTGTAAAGGCACAAGGGAGCTTGACTGCGAGACCTACAAGTCGAGCAGGTACGAAAGTAGGGCTTAGTGAACCCACGGTGGCGTGTGGAAGCGCCGTGGTTCATCGGCTAAAAGGTACTCCGGGGATAACAGGCTTATACCCCCCAAGAGTCCATATCGACGGGGGTGTTTGGCACCTCGATGTCGGCTCGTCGCATCCTGGGGCTGGAGCAGGTCCCAAGGGTCGGGCTGTTCGCCCGTTAAAGCGGCACGCGAGCTGGGTTTAGAACGTCGTGAGACAGTTCGGTCCCTATCCGTCGCAGGCGCAGGAGGTTTGAGAGGAGCTGTCCCTAGTACGAGAGGACCGGGATGGACGCACCGCTGGTGTGCCAGTTGTTCTGCCAAGAGCACCGCTGGTTAGCTACGTGCGGAAGGGATAAGCGCTGAAGGCATCTAAGTGCGAAGCCCACCTCGAGATGAGACCTCCCACCGGAATAACCGGGTAAGGCCCCTGGTAGAAGACCAGGTTGATAGGCCGGAAGTGTAAGCACAGCAATGTGTTCAGCTGACCGGTACTAATCGGCCGAGGGCTTGGACTTGAATCCACAACCGCATACGTGTTCGCTATGGAGTGCTCGAGAAGTCGAGTACTCACCGGTGTTCCGGTGGTGATAGCGGCGGGGAACCACCCGTTCCCATTCCGAACACGGAAGTTAAGCCCGCCAGCGCCGATGGTACTTGGGGAGCAATCCCCTGGGAGAGTAGGTCACCGCCGGACAAATATGTGAGAAGGAGGGTCGTCTCGGGTTTGCCGGGACGACCCTTTTTCTGCAGCTGGTGTGGCGCGGGCGCCGACGCCTTGGGGCAGAATGAATCGACGGGAGATACACGAGTGCCAGATCAGCAGGGAAAAGGCAGGAGCGGGGACGGAAGGCGCAAGCCACCGCCGGGCGGTCGCGGCCGACCCAGTGCAAAACGGGGTGGAAGCGGTGGACGGTCCGACCAACCGAGGCGACATGCTGAGTCGGGTACCAAGCGGCATGATCGACAGGCCGAACACCCGGAGCGACGCGGGGCCCTGCACGTCGAAGGTGGAGCGGAAAACCTGCCCAAGTGGCTTCGCGACGAAATAACGCGGGTGACCCGAAAGGACCGGCTCACCCCCACGTTCAATCTCCTCAACACGGCCGCAGACGCCTTCGCGGATGGCCGGTACCGGTTTGCCCGCGACAAGTTGATCGAAGCCAAGGCGCTCTCGTCGCGCGCGTCGGCCATCCGGGAACTGCTCGGCCTCTCGGCGTACCGGTCGGGGCTGTGGCAGGAGGCACTTCGGGAACTCCGCACCTTCCGGCGCCTGGCGGGCGACACCACGCATATGGCGGTTGAAATGGACGCTCTGCGGGCCCTGAACAGGCCCGAGGAGGTCCACAAAACCTGGCACGAACTGCAACGACTCGGGTCGAGTCCGGCGGCAATGAAGGAGGGGCGGGTCGTCTACGGGGCGTTCCTCCTCGACCAGGGCGATCCCAGGGCGGCCTGGGCCGTAACCGAGCCGAAGCGGATCACCAAAGAGCCGTTTGAAGAAGATCTCCGCCAGTGGTACGTCGCCGCCCGGGCCGCCGTCGAGCTCGGGGATACCGGCACTGCCCGCAAGCTGCTGAATGCAATCGAGAACGAGGATGGGGCCTTTGCCGGGTTGGATGACCTCGCTGCCGCCATCCGGGCCAGGGAGGCCGTGGAATAGCTCAGGGTTCGCGCCCTGCCGGCCGATGGAGGCAGTACGTACGTCCCGGAGGGAGTCGCAGATGAGCAAGTCCATGCGACGCATGCTGTCAACGGCGGTCATCAGCGCCGTCCTCGTGCTGGGCGTTCTCGTTCCCGTCGCGGCGTTCGAAGTAAACGCCGATGACCCGAACCTTTTCGGACCGGGTGAAGCGTGGGAGGTTCCTGCGGCTCTCTCGCCGGGCGACAGCGGTCCGTGGGTAGAGCGACTGCAGGTTGAACTCAGCGAAGCCGGCTTCCGACCCGGCGTCAACGACGGCAGGTTCGGTCAAGCCACCCTCGGGGCGGTCTACGCCTTCCAGAAGGTCCACGATCTGGAACGGGACGGTGTCTTCCTGGAAGAGCACTGGCCGCTGCTCGAAGCAACCGTTGAGCTCCCCGTCCCGGTGGGCTCCCCGGACCGGGTCGAGGTCGATATCGCAAAACAGGTTCTCTTCTTGGTCAAGGACAACGCGGTCGCCGCCATGCTGCCGATCTCATCGGGCAACGGTGACACCTACCGGGGTTCACGCGGTACGCCGGTACGAGCCCGCACCCCGGAAGGCGGCTATTCGTTCTACAAGCATGTGGACGGATGGCGGATCTCGTACCTGGGTGGTTTGTACCGTCCGTACTACTTCCGCGGCGGCTACGCCATCCATGGTTCGCTCAGCGTTCCTCCCTACCCCGCGTCCCATGGCTGTGTACGGGTGGAGCTTCACGATATGGACTTCCTCACCACGGAACTCGAGCTTGGCATGCCCGTTTTCGTATACGGACAGCAGGTGTCCCGCGACGATCTCCTCCCGGCGGCGCCCGTACTCGAGGATCCCGAGCCGATCCCGAGACGCCGGCTGGCTCCTCATGCCCCCATCAGTGCGGTCGGGTCGCCAGCCATCTTCTGATACCGGCAACCTGCATCGGCCAGAACGTCTTCGCCTCGTACTTGCCGATATCCGACTCGGTGAAACCCAGGTCGAGGTAGCGGGCGCGGCTCCACCGCCGCAACTCCTCCGTGGCGGCAGCATCATCGAGGTGGGCGGCGCTCTCCACGACCCGCACCCAGTCCCAAATCCTATGTTCGGCGCTCGCCAGCGTTTCCGCCACCCGGTACTCGGGTCCGAAGTGGGCAAACCCCAGGAACCGTGGACTGCGTTCCAGCATGCGATGCATCTGCTCGACGACCAACTCCGCATCGAAGTCCGGGGGAGGCGTGACCGGTTGAACGAAATGGCCATGCGGGTAGCACAAACCAACCGAATCGCCGACGAACATGCCGCCCGTATCGTCATCGTGGAAGACAATGTGATGGCGGGCGTGTCCCGGCGTGTGCATGACATCGAGGAAGCGTCCACCTCCTAACGGGACCCGGTCACCTTCGTCGAGGACCAGCAGTCGCTCCTCTGCGATGGGCTCCATCGGACCCCACGCGGCCGTCAGCCACTCCTCACCAAAGACCCCCGCCGCCGATGCCCACAGGCGCTCGGGCGAGGCAAGGTGGCGAACCCCCGAGCTGTGCACACCGATGCGGGCGTCGGGGTACCTGCGGGCTAACCGACCGGCACCGCCGGCATGATCAATATGGATGTGGGTGACGACAATCGTGGCGATGTCGTCGATGCCCAGTTCGTCGAGCACCCCGGTTAGGTGGTGCAGGGTTGCCGAGGGACCCACCTCGACAAGAACCCGTTCGGGGGTATCGAACAGGTAGCAGGAGAGCCGTTCGGGTCCCTCCTCCATCCATGCGTCGATGGCATACAGCTTGTCTGCGAGCTGCACGGCGCTACCGGTAGTCATTGGCTCCACTCTACGTCGGTCCGGATATCGAATACGACGACCGTCGCAGCAATCCCTGTCACAGGTGTCCGATACGTTGATCGTGCCCCCCGCTCCTCCCCGACACGTCTAGGAGCAGCCATGGATCTGAACTTGGTGGTGCTCTCCGGCCGGCTCGCCGCGCCGCCGGAGCTGCGAGAGTTCGAATCGGGACTGCGGCTCATCCGGTACCTCGTCACCGTGCGATCCGACGAGCCGCGCCGCCGGGTCGATGTGGTACCGGTCACGCAATGGGATCCACCCGATCACGTTCTCGAAGCAGACCCGCAGGTCGGATGTCGAGTTTGGGTGGCGGGTACGGTCCAGCGCCGGTTCTGGTCGAATCCCGAGGGCCGCCGCAGCCGGCTCGAGATCGTCGCCGAACAGGTTGCGACTCGTCACGAGGATCTTGCCGAGCCCGGAACATAGCGGGCCGTGGCCTCCCGGCGCGGACGGCGCCTCGCGTACCCGGCTACGCTGGCGCGCTCATGGCACGGATCGCAACTGCCTCCAGCTCGGAGCTCGCCGCAGCCGCGTCGGCTCGCATCGCCGAAGAAGGCGGCAATGCCATCGACGGAGCGGTAGCCGCGGCCCTCGTCTCCATGATCACGGAGCCCGGAGTGTGCGCGCTGGGGGGCGGCGGGTTCGTGACCATCTGGACACCCGGGGTCTCGCCGGTGACGATCGACGGCTACGTCGAGATGCCGGGGAGGGGACTAGCGCGTGACCGGTTCGGGAAAGGGGTCTTCGACGTTTCCATGGCGTACGGTGGAGGGCTCACCACCACTATCGGGCACGGGTCCGTCGGAACGCCCGGCGCCGTAGCCGCCCTCGGCATGGCTTCGGCTCGGTATGGCCGCGTCCCGTGGCAGATCGTCGTCGAGCCGGCGTATGAGCTGGCCCGGGATGGGTTCCCGCTGTCTCAACCTTCGAGCGCCTACCTGCGCCACAGCCACGAGGTCGTCTTTGGATGGCAGGAGTCGAGCAGAGCCGCCCTGCACCGGGAAGACGGCTCGCTCATCCCCGAGGGAGGTCTCGTCCGGGTAGCCCATCGAGCGGACACCCTCCGCGCCATAGCGGATCAGGGTCCGCGGGCCCTCTACGAAGGGGAGATCGCCCGGCTGATCGCAGCGGACATGGAGACCCACGGTGGCCTGGTGACGGCCGAGGACCTCCTGGAATACCGGCCTCTGCTCCGACGGCCCCTCGAAGCAGTCATCGATGGGTGGCACATCGTCACCAATCCTGCCCCGGCTATTGGCGGCATCACCCTCACGGCGTTGCTCATGCTCATGAATGGACACCCGGGTGGCGAACACTGGACGCCCGCCGACTACGACAGGTTGATCCGGGCTCAAGTCGCCGTGCTCGGGTTTCGTCGCGACCAGCTGGAGCTCAGCGACGATCTCCCACGAGACGCCCTGCGGCTCCTGACGGCCGCCGAGACCGGCGACATCGCCGCCCTTTCGAAGTCACCATCGACGGTCCACACCTCCACGGTCGATTCCAACGGTGCCGCCTGCTCCGTCACGATTTCATCGGGCTACGGCTCGGGCGTCATGCCACCCGGGACCGGGATCTGGATGAACAACTGCCTCGGCGAGATCGAGCTGAACCGCCGCGGGTTTCACGCTCTCGCACCCGGCACCCGCTTGACCTCCAACATGGCCCCAACGATTGCCAGACACGAAGATGGCCGCATTCTGTCGGTTGGCTCGCCGGGTGCGGACCGGATCACGACTGCGATTCTGGCAACGGTCCTCAACTTCACGGAACTTGGCATGTCACTCGCCGACGCCATCGCCGCCCCGCGCGTACATGTTGAACAGGACGAAAACACCGGGTGGAGGGTGGCCTATGAAGGTTCGATTCCGCTCGAACCCGGTCCCTATCCCCTCCGGCGGTTCGAAAACCTGGACATGTTCTTCGGCGGGGTCGGTGCCGCATACTGGGACTCGCACGGAGAGTTGACCGCTGCGGCTGATCCGCGGCGAACGGGGGGACCTCCCTGGCAGGATCTGGCTAGGTCGCGACCACCCGCGCGTTTGGCCTGGTCAGGGAGACTTGACAGTGGGGGTACCGTAGGGGTGTTCCCATCCCACCCACTCCCTGTGGAGGTAGTTCATGCCGTGGTTCTGGACCGACGATCTTGCCGAACTCCTCATCGAGCGGGCGGGTATCCCTCCGGAGACACTGGCTGAGTGGACACAACGGCCCGTGGCTCTGGCCGGTCCGGACGGTGCCGAACCCCTCGAGTTCGCACTCGGCCTGCTCGGTGGCGAGGGTGAGGCGGTCGCCTGACCGCACGGGTGCCGGGACAGGCCATAATGCAGGATCCTCATGTTGCAGAAATATCTCACCCCGCGTTGGCTGGCCGCTCATGTGATCGTCGTGATGGTGGTCGGCGTCTTCATTCGTCTCGGAATCTGGCAACTCGATCGGCTCGATGAACGACGAGCCCGGAACGAGATCGTTGCCGCCCGGATGGAGTTGGCACCGATCGACCTGGATGAATTGCTTGCAGGCGTACCGGAGTCGGAGCGAGAGTTCCGCCGGGTGGTGGTCGCCGGCATCTACGACCCCGACCATGAGGTATTGATCCGGTCCCGAACCTACAACGGAGAGGCCGGTTTCCACGTGGTGACCCCGCTCGTGTCGGACGATGGCGTCACCGTGCTGGTCAACCGGGGATGGGTCCCCCTAGATCTCGATGTACCGCCGGTCGGCCCGGCGCTCCCTCCGACAGACACCGTGGAGGTGGCCGGTACCGTGCGGGACTCCCAGTCCGCTCCCGCACTGGGACCCAGCGATCCTCCGGACGGCCGCCTCGAGCGTCTCTACTGGGTGGATATCCCCCGTCTTCAGCAGCAGATCTCCAACCGGCTGGCGCCGGTGTCCATCGACCTCATCTCCCAGTCACCGCCGCAAGTCGGGGAGTTGCCCGTCCCGGTCACCGCCCGGGAACTCACCGAAGGCTCCCATCGGGCATACGCAATCCAGTGGTTCGCATTCGCGTTGATCGGATTCGGGGGATACGCGGCCCTTTTGCGAAGAAACCGGACGGGTAGGCCGACAGGGGAGCGGGGCCGATCCTCCTGATCGGCCGGGCCGTTCCTGCAGCGGACTCACGGCAGAATCCCATCTGCAGGTTTGCCTCGTATCCTCCAGCACCCGGAGTTGGAGCGGTACCATTCGTCACATGACGAAACGATCAACCAAAGCCCGCTGCGGCTGGTGCGGCGGGGAGTTGCCCAAGCAGGAGGGTCCCGGCCGTCGCCGGCGTTACTGCAAGCAGGGATGCCGCCAGCAAGCACACATGGCCCGCAAGCTGGCGGCCGCGCACGGGTTGGGGCCCGACGACCTGATCATCTCCCGCCGTGATCTGGAGGAACTGCAGGGCCTCCTGTACGGGTTGCAGTCGGCGCTCGAAGATGTCGAAGGTGACCTGGACCAGGCCAGGCTTGGCGGTCTCGAGCCCGACTATCGCGATGCATACGACTGGCTGTATGCCGCCGCCGAACCCTTGCGGTCGACCTGGATTGAGCCGCGCGGCACCTGATCAGTCTTCGATGCCGGGGAGGGCAATGACGCCGTCGACCGCCTCGGTGAAGTGCACGTGCGCCGTGAGACCCGTGAGGTCGGTGAAGGTTTCGGTCACTGCTGCCTTGAACTGCTCACTTTGCTCCCGGGTCACGAGAGCAACGGCCACACCACCGAAGCCGCCACCCATCAAGCGAGCGCCCAGACAGCCGGGTGTTTCATTGGCAGCGCTCACGATGGCATCAAGCGGCCTGCTCGAGACTTCGTAGTTCGTTCGCAGCGACTCGTGACTCTCGACCATCAGCCGCCCTACGGTTGCCACGTCGCCGGTGCGGAGCGCCTGCGCAGCGCGAAGCGTCCTGTCGTTCTCCGTCACGACGTGCAGGGCGCGCCGGTAGATCACATCCGAGAGACCCGTAGCGTTGGCCTGCAGCGTCTGGAGATCGAGGTCCCGGAGAGATGGGAATCCGAAGTGCCGGGCTGCCTCGACACACTGCAGCTTTCGCTTGTTGTAGGCAGAAGAGACGAGGCCGCGCCGGGTTCCCGTGTCCAGAATCGCCGCAACCGCCTGGTCTGGAAGGACTATGTCCTCCGTCGTGTAGTCACGGCAATCGATCAACTGCGCATTGCCCTGATGTCCGCCTGCCATGACCAGCGGATCCATGATCCCGCTCTCAACGCCCACCCAGGCGTTCTCTGCCCGTTGTGCCAGCTCTGCCAGTTCCGGGGCTTCGAGAAAGAAACCGGACACGACTGCGAATGCGACGGCTGTGCCGATACACACGGCCGCCGACGACGACATGCCTGCACCCATCGGGATGTCGCTGGCCAGGAACGCGTCGAATCCACGCAACGCTCGACCGGTATCCGCCATGGCCGTGGCAACGCCCTTGACGTATTCGCCCCAACCGGAACCCTTTCTGATGGCGGCGAGATCAAAGATCACTTCGTCGATGAAGCTCTCCGATCGGATGTGCACCGTGCGGTCGGGACGCGGCCGCAGTGCGATCCACATCTCGCGATCTATCGCCCAGGGAAGCACAAAGCCATCGTTGTAGTCCGTATGCTCACCGATCAGATTCAGGCGGCTCGGCACTCGCACTCTGGCCGTCGGCACGGCGTCGTACTTGGTAGCAAAATGGACGCCAACCCGATCTTTGGCCGACACGATCCACTCCTCGGTCTTCTCGAACCGCCCTACGCTACCGCGCGAAATCGCCGCCGCGAGCGCGACGGCGATTTCCGGACAGACCGATTTCTAGACGGCTGCGTTCTCGTGCTCGTGACCCTCGTGGTCATCGTTTCCCTGCTCGGCGATTTGACGGCGCACATCTTCCATATCCACGGCCTTGACCTGCGAGATGAGATCGTCCAGCATCGGCGCCGGGAGAGCACCGGGCTGTGAGAACAAAACCACGTTCTCGCGAAATACCATCAGTGTCGGGATCGATCGGATCTGGAAATAACCGGCGAGCTCCTGCTCGAGTTCGGTGTTGACCTTCCCAAAAACCACATCCTGGTGCTGCTCGGAAGCGGCCTCGTAGGTAGGAGCGAAGGAACGGCATGGTCCGCACCACTCTGCCCAGAAGTCGACGAAGACGGTGTCGTTCTCGAGGACGGTCTGTTCGAAGTTCTCTTTGGTCAGTTCAATGGTCGCCATGGCGTTGTTGCTCCGTTTCCTTTTCTGCGATAGGGGAGTATACCCCGGGGGGTATGCTCACCCCAACCACCCGTATCAACGCGAAGAGGCCCGTGTGCATTCCCGGGCCTCAAGATCCCGGAGGGATGCCCCGCGTCGGCTGCACCAGTCGGCCGGACGGCCCGTCCGACTCCCGACCGTCGGCGGCCGGCCAGCCCTGAGCTCGCCGGAACTTTTCGTCACCTGACGTATTACCCCGCCTGCCAATGGACCGGCGGACGGCGGGGCAGGGAGCCGTTCCCGGCAGCCTTCGGGCCTCCCGGCTAGGTTCGACGCATGTGCAGAAGCATCAAGACCCTGCGAAGTACCGACATGCCGGCCACCGAGGAGGAAATCCACGCGGCCGCACTCCAGTTCGTGCGAAAGGTAAGCGGATTCCGCCAACCGTCGCGAGTCAACAGCGCTGTGTTCGATCGCTCGGTGAACCAGATAGCCGCCATCACCGAGGATTTGCTTGCCAACCTCGTTGTGCGCGGAAGGTAGCCGCTCTCGCCTGCCGGGGGGTGTTGTCCCATAATCCTCGTTATGTAAAGTTCTCGATTCGGCAGACGGGCGCCGCGGTCGCGCAAGCGGTGGCCGACGATGCTGCGAATCCCCCGGTTGGGGGTTCCCTCACCGACGATTAGTGTTCTTCCGCAATCTGTTCGCTCGAGGAAAGTGTGCCGCAATGAGTCTTCTCTCGTTCTTCGCAACGAATGCCGGTCGTCTGACGAGGGTGATCGCCGGCGTGGTGCTGGTGGTGGCGGGCGCGCTCATTGGCGGCGCTGGATGGATCCTTGCCGTCGTGGGCCTGGTTCCGCTCCTCGCGGGAGCCACGGACGTCTGCGTGCTGGCTCCGTTGATGGGCAAGCCCTTCTCGGGCAAGCAGTTCCGGGCCGACGCCTCCAGCTGACCGCCACCGCAGGCAGGGCCTGGGCCCTCCCACTCGTTAGTCCCAGAGGGTGGGATGGAGCGTCACGGAATGGGTGCGGTCGGGTTCCAGGGGCTCCGTGTTACCGACCAGCCGGTCGATGAGTGCTCCCCAATCGAAGCCTTCGGCTATGTCCGAAGCCCTGAGGGTCATGAGGCGATCCTCGCGGATATAGGTCGGGAGGATCGCGTCGAGGATCATCTCGATCTCGTCGCGGAAGCTATCGCTGGTGCTGCGGACGCCGTCGACCTTGAGGGGTACATCGGGTGTCAGCCTGACGAAGAGGTCGTAGGTGTCGCACCAGCTTCGTACGAGCGGTTCAACATCGAAGGGGTCCTCTCCCCCGGTGGTGCGGAGCAAGTAGGCGAAGTTGTCGATGACGGCGCGGTCGGTGACCAGCACTTCGGCCCGGCTGCGCAACTCGAGCTCCTGCTGGATCTGCGCCATGATGACCCACAGTTGTGCCTCCGGGGTGGCCCCCTCGTTGAGGCCGAGCGGATTGAACCGGATGACTTCCCGGCCAACTTCAACACTGCGCCCGCTCCGGCCTACCGCCCCGGCGAAGGAGTGCACGGCGTTGGTCTTTCTCACCGAGTGGGACCCGATGAAGGCGATTTTCAGCGATGCGGTCATGGTGAAACGGCTCCGTCTATGCAGTCAGCACGGTAACGGTTGCGAAACCATTGCGCCTGCAACGGTTCTCCCGATGGCAGTCCTCTGAAAACCCCTCCACTCCCCCGCCGCCGCGCGGGCACATCGTTTGTACCCAATCAGAAGTACCCTTACAGGCCTTGACGATCCGGAGAGCACATGACCGATTCGATCCTCGAGCTCGTTGAGCTCGGCATGCCGTGGACGGGGCTCGATCCGTTCATTTTCACCGTTCATCACCTCGACCGGTATCCCGCCGGAAACGACAGGCTGGGGCCCGTCGATGCTCTGGATGGTCGGAACATTGGGTCTGATTTCTCGTCGAAAGACGGGTGGAGCATGTACCACGGCGCCGAGGTTCCGGGATTCCCTCAACACCCGCACCGCGGCTTTGAGACGGTCACGGTGGTCCGGAGGGGGTACGTCGACCACTCCGATTCGCTCGGAGCGACCGCTCGCTACGGCGGTGGCGACACCCAATGGCTCACGACCGGATCCGGAATCATGCACGCGGAGATGTTCCCGCTCATCAATCAAGACGGACCCAACCCGCTCGAGCTGTTCCAGATCTGGCTGAACCTTCCACCCAGATCCAAGATGGTGCCCGCTCACTTCGCCATGCTCTGGAGCGAAGAGATACCGACCGTTGCAGCCGGCCCGGGCGTCTCGGTCGACATCATCGCCGGTGCCATCGATGGGGTCCGGGCTCCGGCGCCGCCACCTGATTCGTGGGCTTCGCAACCCGGATCGGACATGGCGATCTGGTTGATCCGCCTCGACGAGGGTGCCCAATGGGAGGTGCCCGTTGCACCCAGAGGGGTCAACCGGATGCTGCATTTCTTCCACGGAGAAAAGGCCGCTATCGATTCCGTGTCTATCCGACCGCAAACCGGGGCTCGTCTCAACCCGGAACGGTCGACCAGGATCACCAACCGGGGTGGCGCCGCCGAGTTCTTGCTGCTCCAGGGCCGGCCGATCGGCGCCCCCGTCTTCCAGATGGGTCCTTTTGTGATGAACACCCCGGAGGAACTCCAGCAGGCGTTTGCAGACTATCGCCGCACCCAG
Source organism: uncultured Actinomycetota bacterium (assembly GCA_963707435.1). Classification (GTDB taxonomy): domain Bacteria; phylum Actinomycetota; class Acidimicrobiia; order Spongiisociales; family UBA4744; genus UBA4744. The sequence continues at coordinate 458,914 of CAVPPF010000007.1, forward strand.
TTCGGTGGCTGGCCGTGGCCCAGCCCCAGTCACGTTCACGCACGCCACGAAGGCCGCTTCGCCCTCCACGTCGACGGCAAAGTCGAACGCCGCGACATGCAGACCGTCCGCTAGCCGGGTTCTGCGCTGATCGCGCCGGAATGTCGAGCACGATAGGCGCCAAAACGGAACCTCCTCAGGTGTTGTACCGTGCAGCCCATGGAGGCCCCGTGTGAGTGAGACGGAACGACAGGAATGGGACCGCCGCTACACGGTCGGCGAGTACCGGCCCCGTACCTGGGCGTCGCCGTTTCTCGAACAGTGGATAGATCACTTCCCAAGAGGGCGGGCACTCGACCTTGCATGTGGGGCCGGCCGCAATGCGCTCCGGTTGGCCGAAGCAGGCCACCAGGTTGATGCGGTCGACATCTCCCTCGCAGCTATCACCATGGCGAGGACCGAGGCCGAACATCGGGGCCTCGAGGTGGCCTGGAGAGTCGCTGATCTCGATGATGCTCCACTCCAGGCGGATACCTATGACGTCATCACCGTGATTCGCTACGTGAACCGGAAGATGTGGCCGCGCCTGATCACGGCTCTGGCTCAAAACGGCTGGCTGCTCATCGAGCACCACCTGCAAACTACGGCCGATGTCGATGGTCCCGGATCGCCCGATTTCCGCCTGGAGCCACAGGAACTGCTCGAAGCATTCCGAACCTTGAGAATCGTCTCCTACGAAGAAGTGCTCGAAACCTCCAGGCGGGAACGAACAACCTACGCGCTTGCCCGGTTGGTTGCTTGCAAAGGCGACCCTGGATGGTGAGTTGATGTGCCCAGGTTGAACGAGTTCCATCAGCCCATCGGCCCCGGTCTTGAGGGGTGGACGCCACCCCGATTCCCACCGATTCGTGAGTTGCACGGCAGGAGCGTGAAACTCGAACCTCTCGATCGAGAACGGCATGCCGGGGCGCTGTTCACGGCTTTTCAGGATGCGCCCGATGCGTTGTGGACGTACATGACCTTTGGCCCCTTCCGCAGCGCGGGCAAACTGGCTGCCACCATCGACACCCAGGTAGCACTTCCCGATTGGCAGCCCTACGCGATCGTGGTCGACGGCCAACCGCGCGGGCTCCTGTCGTATCTGCGCATTGACCCACCGAACGGTGTCATCGAAATCGGCTCGATCGTCTTCTCCCCCGCCCTGCAGCGGACCCGGGCGGCCACGGAAGCGGTCTATCTGCTGATCAAGAACGCCTTCGACCTGGGCTACCGCCGGTGCGAATGGAAATGCGACAGTCTCAACGACGCCTCACGGGTGGCGGCCGAACGGTTGGGCTTCCGCTACGAAGGCACGTTTCGAAAAGCGACCCACTACAAGGGACGCAGCCGCGATACCGCCTGGTATGCCATCACCGACGATGAATGGCCGGCGCTGGATATGGGGTATCAGGCCTGGCTGGCCGACGAGAACTTCGAGCCGGACGGTGGCCAGCGGACGCCGCTCGACATTCGGTCCGCCGTCCCGGAGAAGGAATAGGCAACCGGATTCTCGGCTCATTGGCGCGAACCGCCGGTAGCCTGGTTCGCTATGGAGACCCCCGACCTGGAACAGGCGCGACAACTGGCCAGTCGAATCCGCGCCCTGGCGATGCGCGATGACAACCGATCCCTCCTCGAAATCGACTCGAAGCCGGACACCTCCGTTCTCCTTGAATCGCTGGGAACCGACCTGGCTGCGGCCGCCCGCCTCCACCTCGACGCCGCCCGGCGCTGGAAGCTCAGGATGGAAGAGACGAATGGCAGACGTCTCGAGGAAGCTAGAGCCGCCCTCGACGCCTTTGACCTGGCGCTCACCCGGGCACTGTTGAGCCGGGTCGAAGAAGACTGGCTGACGCCCGATCACGCCGCCGTACGCGACGACATCCTCTTGCAGCTCGAGGCGCGGACTATGGAGACAGAGGATCTCTCCGCCCTGGCGGACGAAGCCTTCCAAGAATTCAAGCCGCTGAAGAAGCGCTGGCAACGAAGGCGCAAGCGGTGACCTAGGTTCTCAGGCGCTTTTCAAGCGGGGTGGGGAATCGAGCTCTCACCACCGCGCCATCGAGCCACTCGGTGAGACGGTCTGCTTCTGCCTCGATCCGCTCCCGTACGGCGCGCTGCAGGGGTTCCAGCAACTCGTAGACAATCCGGCCGTCGGGTGTCTGCCCCCATCCACCGACGATCCGGCCGTTGGACCACACGGTCGGTCCGGCATTGCCGTTGGTGTCGAAGAGCTGTTCTTGATAGCCGCTGAGATACCAGTCGCGTTCCCTCCAGCCCATCACCGTCGGATCCAGGCCGGGCAGGAGCGCCACCCACTCCCCCACGTCCCCGGTGTCATCGACATCATCCGCAAGCACGTACCCGGCACCACCGTCGAGTGAGACTTCCACCACCCCGGCTGCTTCCAGAGCGGCCCTCGTGCGAGCAACCGTCCAACCCGTCCACCACTTGAGATCAGTCAGGGTGCCCGGCCCGTAGGTTCGCAACCAGCGCCGGGCCAGACGACGTTCGGCTTCCTCCCTGTCCACCTCGAAAAGACCCTCTGGTACCCAACGTTCGATGGGCGTCCACCGGTATTGCGAGGACTTCCAGGTGCCCATCGGCCGGGCCCGGACGATGCGCAGGTCGGTGGCCAGGAAGAACAGGACCCGGGTCGACAGACCAAACGTGCCCTGCCCGAAGACCAACCGGCTCCCGAGCTCAGGGACGGCAGCGACCAGTTCCCGGGCAGTCGCCTCGCCGAGCCGATCAAGGGCATCCATGGTCTTTTCGATGACGTTGCTAAGCCAGACCGATCCATCGCCTTCGACGAGCTGGTCCTCGATGTAGCCGACCAACCGCCGTCGTTCGGCCGCTACATACCCCAGACCGCACGCAGCCCTCAGTTCCGGGGCCAGCTCCGGCGGCACCACAAACAGCGTTCTGCGCATGCCAAGCATCCGGACCAGTGATCTCTCGACATACAGCGCAAGCTCGACATCCGGAACGGACAATCCCTCCACCCGTGCCTGCGCCGACAAGTACACGGTGACCGGGTCGCTGGAATGCAACCCGACCAGGTCGGCGGCGACCCTTTCGACGGCCTCCGCCGGTGCACTCAAGAAGTGCCGGCTGCCGAGTCGCCGACGGCGCTCTTCGACGGTAATGGTTCGCATCGCTGCCAGTTAAGCGCACCCCGCCGTTCCGGTGCGAAGACCCCGCTCCGACACGAATGCGCTCCGTAGACTGTCCGGATGCCGGCCAAAAGCGTTCTCGGAACCTGTCACCACGATTGTCCCGACTCGTGCGGCTGGGTAGCCACCGTCGAAGACGGCGTAGCGGTCAAGTTGCGCGGCAATCCGGCTCATCCCTATTCGCAAGGCGAGCTGTGTCCCAAGGTCAACCGGTTTCTCGATCGGGTCTACAGTCCGGACCGTCTGCTGCGACCTCTCATCCGCACCGGCCCCAAGGGCCGCGGATCCTTCGAGCCGGTCTCCTGGGAAACGGCTCTCGACCTTGTTGCCTCCCGGGTCGGCGCGATCACCGCCCGCTGGGGTGGTGAGGCGGTGCTCCCCTGGTGGGATGCCGGCACCCAGGGACTCATCCAGATGAGTTCACTCGACCGGCGATTCTTCGGCAGGATCGGCGCCACCCGCCTGGTCGGTTCGTTGTGCGGAGCAACCGCCGGGGCGGGCACGGCCGCTACGAACGGGACCGGTCTGGCGGCTGAGCCCACGAACGTCCGCTTCTCCAAGCTCATCGTCTTGTGGGCTACCAACACCAGGCTCACGAACCGCCACCTGTGGCCGTTCATCGAAGAGGCCAGGAGCAACGGTGCCGAGGTCGTCGTCATCGACCCCATGCGAACGGCGACGGCGCAAGCCGCGGACTGGTTCGTACAACCGCTGCCCGGCACCGACATCGCCCTCATGCTGGCGATGATGCACGTGCTGATCCGGGATGACCTCATCGATCACGAGTATGTGCAAGCCCATACCGTCGGATTCGACCAATTGGCCGATCGGGTGGCCGACTGGTCACCCGAACGCACCGCCGGCACCTGCGGTGTACCCGCCTCCGATATCGAGAAACTGGCCCACATGTATGGGACGGTCCGTCCGGCGATGATTCGCACCCTGATCGGGGCCGAACACCATGAAAACGGGGCGATGTTCTTCCGGACGCTGGCTTGCTTGCCCGCCCTCACCGGGTCGTGGCAAGACCGGGGCGGCGGCCTGGCCCGCAGCGTCGGATCATGGTCCGACCGGAACGTCGACGACGCTGTGTTCGATTGGAAGGACCCGGCGCCGCGGCGCAGCATCAATATGAACCACCTGGGGCGGGCACTGTCCGACCCCGACCTCGATCCACCTGTGAAAGCTCTGTTCGTGTGGAACGGCAACCCGGCGGTGACGGTGCCCAACGCTGCCGCAATCCGGCGCGGCCTGGAGCGGGACGACCTCTTCACCGTGGTGAGCGAACAGTTCATGACGGATACCGCCCGCTACGCTGACGTGGTTTTCCCGGCCACCACCCAGCTTGAACAGGTCGATCTTGTGCCCTCCTGGGGTCATCTCTATCTGGGCTGGAACGAACGCGCCATCGATCCATTGGGAGAAGCCGTTCCCAACACGGAGTTGTGGCGACGCCTCGCCGCGGCGATGGGATTCGATGAGCCAGAGCTTCACGAAGATGATGAGTCTTTGATTGTCTCTGCCCTCAAGGGCGTTGATATCAAGAGATTGCGGGACGACGGGTACGTCCGCCTCGATGTCCCGGACGACGTCCGACCATACGCGCAGGGCGGATTCGGCACATCCTCCGGCAAGGCCGAACTCTTCAGCGAGTCGCTGGCCGCGCTCGGTCACGATCCGCTCCCCGATTTCGTACCACCGCGAGAGAGCGCAGCCGGGAACCCTGATCTGGCCGCCCGATATCCACTGGCCTTGCTGACCCCGAAGCATCACGTGCGGTTTCTCAACACCAGCTATTCGCATCTCCCCAAGCACGGACCGGTCGAAGGGGCACCGTTTGTCGAGATCGACCCCGCCGACGCCGAGGCGAGGTCGATCAATGAGGATGACCTGGTGGACGTCTGGAACGATCGCGCTCGCCTCCGTCTACCTGCCCGGATCAGCGGCCGGCTGCGGCCCGGGGTCGTTGCGGTTCCTTTCGGTTGGTGGAACGATGACTACGGCGGCGACAACGCAAACTCACTGACCAACGACACCCTCACCGACTGGGGTGGCGGGGTGGCCTACTCCGACACCCTGGTACAGGTCGCTCCCGCAGATTGACGGGGCCCGTTGCTTTCCACCGCCCGCCGCGGCATCTGGTGGCCCGGGGGTAGAGTCGCCCTTCATGAATGTTGCAGCTCGGCGGGTACAACGAACGTACCTGCTGCTGACGGTACTTTCGACCCTTTCTGCCTCCCTCATCTGGGGTGTCAACACGCTGTTCCTGCTCGACGCTGGGTTGACCAACACCCAGGCCTTCGCCGCCAATGCCTTCTTCACGGTTGGACAGGTGATCTTCGAAGTGCCAACCGGTGTGGTTGCCGACGTGAGGGGCCGGCGGCTTTCGTACCTCCTGGGCGCCGGCACGCTGTTGGTGTCGACGCTGCTCTACCTGCTGATGTGGCACATCCGGGCGCCTTTCTGGGGCTGGGCAGCGTCCTCGGCGGTCATCGGCCTCGGGTTCACGTTCTTCTCGGGAGCGGTCGAGGCGTGGTTGGTCGACGCCCTCGCCTTCAGCAAGTTCGACGGCAACCTGGAAACCGTTTTCGCCAGGGGCCAATCTGTGTACGGAGCTGCGATGCTGACCGGGTCGGTTGCCGGAGGTTTCATCGCTCAAGCCACCAATCTGGGCGTTCCCTACATCGTCCGCGCCGGGTTGTTGGGACTGACGCTCCTCGTTGCGTTCGTCCTGATGCGTGACCTGGGCTTCACGCCGACCAAAGGCAAAGGCCCGATCGACGAAGTCAGAACGGTCCTCAGGTCCTCCATCGATGCCGGGTGGCGCAAACCCCCCATCCGGTGGCTCATGCTGGCCGCCCCTTTCTCCATGGGTGTCGGAATCTATGCGTTCTATGCGATGCAGCCCTATTTGCTGGAGATCTATGGCGACCCGAACGCCTACGGGATCGCCGGGTTGGCGGCCGCAATTGTGGCCGGAGCGCAGATCGTCGGAGGCTTGATCGTGCCGCTCGTCCGGAAACTCTTTGCGCGCCGCACCCATGCGCTGATTCTGGCGAGTCTTCTCAGTGTGGTGATGCTTGTTCTGATCGGTTGGACCTCGACACTGTGGGTCGCCATCGTTCTGCTGGTTTTCTGGGCGCTGGCGTTTTCCGCCGCTACTCCGATCCGGCAGGCGTATCTGAACGGGCTCATCCCGTCGGAACAGAGGGCCACCGTGCTGTCGTTCGACGCGCTCATGGGATCGGCGGGCGGTAGCGTCGCACAGCCGGTGCTGGGACGGGTTGCCGATGTCGGCGGTTATTCCGCTTCGTATGCCGTCGCAGCTGCCATTCAGGTGCTTGCCGTGCCATTCCTGATTCTGGCGCGCCGCGAGAAGGCATCCTCCGACCCCATCGCAGCCACCTCCTAGAGCAGCAGGCCGGCCGCAACTCGCGGCCGGCCTGTAAATGTGAACGGTTCTGTTCTCTAACCGTTGACCATCTTCACCTTGACTTTGAGGATCGTCCGGTTCCAATTATGGGCGGACAGCAGGTCTGATTCGCCGACTATCCCGCGATGATGCGTGACCACTCCGGTCGCGCCGACCAGAGCGTTCTCGTTCCCATTGTCATCCCCATCCAGAACGACCGGCCCCAACAATGAGCACGCATCCACGATATCTTCACTGCGCTCGGTGTTGATCTCCGATCCGGCGTCGTATCCGCCGGCATAGGCCACCCGGGTCCGGCTGTTATTGGGTAGCCGGAGGGAGTCGATACCGGTGAAGCCGTCGTTGGTGCAGATCAGCATCCCGGCGAACGACAAGCGATCGCCCGGTCGAGCATGGATCGTTACGGTCACCGAATCGGTGAAATCGCCAAAGGTGGTGCCTCTCGGGGTGAGCGGCCGCCCTACATTCACCACGTCGGTGACTCCATCGACACCGTCGAGCATGTCCACAGCGACGGCGGGATTGCCATCCTCGGCGATGGCAATGATTCCGGCACTTGCCGCGACGCCCTTCTGCCAGAACTGGATATCTCGATCGTGGGTCACGAGAACGGGTGGCGAAATGGGCTGGGTGGCTGCCCTGTTGGTCAGCGTCACCTCGTAGGTGCGCAGCTCATGTGACTGGCTGTCATCGTCGGCCGCCGCCGGGGCGGCCACCGCCAGCAGTACCAGCAGAGCCAATACAACGATCAATCGGGATCGCATGGTCCTCCTCCTTCTTGGTTGGACCCGGTCATCCTCGATTACCGTTCCTACGCAACCCTTACCCGGGTGTGAACAAGCAATGAACCGTCGACCGACGACGTTCGATCGCCCCAATAACTGATCGAGGAACATCATGAAGGACTTCATTACCCGAAACGTCGCACTCGTGGCCATGGGTTTGGGTGCAGTGCTGGCCGTTTCGCTCATCATCAACATAGTTCTGCTCACACGAGTTGCCTCATTGGAGTCGCGCGTTGATCAGGCCGGAGAGGATCTCGCCCGCGTTGAGATCGGAGCCGGTCTCTTCGCTTCTGAGGTCACCGGCCTGCAGAATCAACTGAGCGCGCTGGCACCCGAAGTCGGCCGGGGCTTGAACGAGGCCGTGGCCGGTCTCGACGCCTTCCGCTCATCAACCCTCGAGTTCGACGTTGCCATCGACGAGACCATTCCCATCGAAACGGAGATTCTGCTCGATCGCACCCTCACCGTGCCGATTGTGGCCACCTTTCCCATTGATGAGGTTGTGGAAACAACGATCACGATTGCCGGACCGTTCGACACGAAGATCCCGCTCGACGTTTCCGTGCCCGTACAACTCGACCTGCCGGTTGATCTCGAGATCGAGTTCTTGATCAACGAAGTCATCCCCGTCTCCACCGACGTGCCGGTGCGACTGGCGGTGCCGATCTCAATCGAGGTGGCGGAAACCGAACTGGCCTCTCTGGCGGATGCCCTGGGTGAGGGATTGGCCGCCTTCGCCGACCTGATGGCAGGTTTTGAGTAGCTCTCCTATCCGGCCGCTCGCAGGCCGTTGGCCAGGAAAGCGTCCCGAACGAAGGGCGCCAGGCCGGGTTGGATGTCGTCCCAGAACTTCGTGAAGCGCGGATCGGCGACATACATCTCCCCCAGTCCGGCATGCATCTCGTAGGAGCATGGGTAGAACCACTTGTCGATATGCAAGCGGTGTTCTTCGGCCGCATCCATGCTCGCTTCCTCCTCCGGGTCGGTACCCTCGGCGAACAGATCGGCGAGGCGCTGGTTGATCTCCTTCGCCTCCTCCCCCATCTTCTTCCAGTCATCCTTGGAATACCGGGCCGTTCGCCTGCTCGATTCGGCATATGCCTCGGTTTCCCCCCACCGTTCGTGAGCCTCGGCTTCATGCTGAGTCGGGTCGAAGTCTCCGAAGACCTCGACCATGTCCTCCCGATTCAGGGTGCCAAACATCTCTTCCTGGTTCATCGTGCGTCCTTCCTGAAACGCTTGGACAGCTGCCTCGACGGCCCTCGCCATCGATTCGAGTCGTTCGATCTGTTCGTGGATGAGTTGTCGTTGCCGGCCCAGAATCTGGGCCCGGTTGAAGGTGGGGATCTCGACCAGACCGGCGATTTCGTCCAGTCCAAAGCCGAGCTCGCGGAAGAAGAGGACCTCCTGCAACCGCTCGAGGTCGGCTTCGTCGTATTGGCGGTATCCGGACGGGCTCCTTCCGGACGGTTGCACCAAACCGATCTCGTCGTAGTGATGCAGCGTCCGCACAGTGACACCCGCAAACCTCGACACTTCACCAACCGAGTACGTCATAGCAGCCAGCCTAAACCCTCACGTAACGTGAGAGTCAAGGCAATTCGTTAGATATCCCCGAGCAGCTTCTCTTTCTTCTCCGCCAGCTCCTCGCCGGTGAGGATGCCATCCCGGTGCAGCTTGGCGAGCATCTCGAGTTGTTCGACCGCAGTCTTGGTCCGCTGCAGGCCAAGCATCCTGGCTTCCCGGTGGCGGTAGATCAGCGCCTGTATTCCCTCTGGGTCCGGTATGTCGCTGTACCGGCTCTGACCCTGCTCACCGGCCGATTCGATCAGCAAGTCCCCGGATCGGAGCAAACGCTCGATAACGGTCTGCGAGAACGCCACATCGTTGATGACTTCGAGGGGGATCTCCTTCCCCTGCCTGGCAACGAAACCCCGCCGGACAATGACGCGCTCGTTGGTGATGACATAGTGCGTGAACCACCAGGAGATCCAGCGCGGCAACGCCACCATCAACCAGATCAGAAGGACCCCGGCCACGACGAACCACACCTCCGGCGCCTCCATCAAGAGAGCCGCAGCGATGATGGCAGCCACCGAGAGAACCGAAATGAGAGCGGGAAGGACAATCGCCATCCAGTGCGGTCGAAAGGCCGCCGCGATCTCCTCTTCACTACTGAGCAAACGAGTTGGATACTTCATGGCCGGATCATAGGTGAACGTTCCCTCGCCGCAGATGGGGGGCCGGGCCAGGCTGTACACTTCCGGTGCAAACGATCCGGTGGGGGGACTGCGTGACCGAGGAATTCTCCCTCTACGGCAACCCGTTGCGTCAGGCGGACGCCCGGAAAGCTGCCGACTGGCAGCGCATGTTCAAGCGCAAGTTCCGCTACGACCCGGACGAGAAGTACGACCTGAGCCTGGTCGATAATGAATACCTCGGTCCGATCTTCGGGCTGCGCAACATTGTCCGCAACGGAGGTGGAGACCCGATCTCGGTCGATTCGGGGGTTGTGCTCGGTACGGTTCGGATGGGGTTCGGTCACTATCGCATCGCCATCGCCGGGGCTTCCGCGGCGCGTGCCATGGGGTTCACGCCACTGTGGCTCGACCTCCTCTCCATCCCGGGGATCACCTCAGAGGTGATCAATTGGTGGAACACCAGATACAGCAGGTTCTCCCGGCTCTCGCAGCGAAGCGAGGTCTTCAACAAGCATGTCTGGGAGGCCGTCACGACCGGGAACGACACCCTTCCCGGCATATCCTGGGCCCTCAACAACTACGCCGCCGGATGGCCGTGGCGGTTCCTCAAGGCGAATGCCCGCGATTACCGGATGAGTGAGCTGTTCGGTCCGATGCACGGATCTCTCCCTGCCGGTATCCCGATGCTCACGGCCCATATGTGGAACTGCATGGGTGCGGTGGCCGGCGGCATGACCAACGTCGTTGACATGATGTTCGACAACTGGCCCATGGCCTTCCAGCTGACCGAGGGAGCCAAGCACGGGGTGCAATCGCCGTCCGCGTACTACGGGTTTCGCACGATGAACGGCTTCGATGAGGACGACCGGATCCTCAGCACCGTGCCATCGGAAGATCTGCACTATGTCGGACATCATGTCGATCACGAGCTGGTCGAGAACATCGAAGGAGACTGCCGGAGTCGACTGGAGCGGATGCACGATGGGCAGCCCAGGCGGTTTCTCCTCACCATGGGCGGCGCGGGAGCCCAGCGGGAACTCTTCAAGGCCATTATCGAGCACACCTTGCCCATGGTGGACCGAAATGAGATTGCCCTCTTCGTGAATCTGGGAGACCATTCCGACAACTGGAAGTGGCTCAAGAGACAACTGGGCGCGCAGGGTCGGCTCGCAGAGCTCCACACCACGTGGGAGGACACCCGGAGCCTGGCGGACGAAACCAGAACGGGCCCGGCTACCGGTCTCCACGTCTTCCTTCATGACAACATCTTCCACGCGGTCTATTCAACGAACTACCTCATGCGAGTGGTCGACGTCCTGATCACCAAACCCAGCGAGCTTGCCTTCTACCCGGTCCCGAAGATCCTCAACGAGCGTGTCGGTGGCCATGAAGCCTGGGGAGCTATTCGGGCAGCCGAGCTGGGCGACGGAACGATCGAAGTGAGCTCGATTCCCCGTACCCTGCAAGCCATTGATCTGTTGGCCCGGGAACATGACCTGCTCGAGATGTATTGCGATTCCATCGTTCGCAACAAGAGCATCGGGATCTACGACGGAGCGTATCGGTGCGTCGCGCTGGCTACGGGCCGGACCTGGGTGAGAGAGACGGCGTTTCCGGAAGCCTGACGGGTACCGAAACGGCATATAGTCCCAATCCGATCGCGACGAGTACGTGCCACAACGCATGGCCTTGAATCACGGCATCGGGAGCGCAGAGCGGCCCGCCCGTTCGGCTGAGCACCATGATGACGGCCCCCGTCGCCACGAGGCCCAGGGCAGCCAGTATCTGCTTGTTGCGTTCTGGTTGCTGAATCCGGGGGAAGCCCACCAGTGGTCCCACGATGCCGACAACTGCCACCAGGGCCAGGGGTGCGTTGAGCGTATCGCCCAGGGCGGATCGAGCCAGCTCGATGATCAACAACGCGGCCGAAACCACCATCCAGCCGTTCACGATGCGACGCACGCTCCAGCCCGCCCAGCGGCCGAGTTCCCAGAAGATGATCAGTACCAGCAGGAGGGTGATCGAGGCGTCGTGGATCCAGTTCGAAACCGGGCCACCCGGGCCGTGGAAAGCAACGCTGCCGATCCCGACCAGCACCATGGTTCCGCCCAGCGCACCAGAGACCGGGCGGTGCGCCCCCGAACGTTTTCGCACGATGATCGGCATCAGCACCCCGACGACCACGAAGGCCAGGCTGCTCAGGGCATTGGCCGGCTGGGCCAGCCAGCCTGCAACCAGGCGTTCGCAATCTGCCACGGGCATAGCCTTCAGCCTAAAGGGTCGTTCCGCCCTCGAAGCGATAGTGGATGCCCGTTAGCGCCTCTGATACCTCCCACAGACGCCGCGCCGTCGCACGATCGTGGCTGCGCCTGCTCGTCCGCACCACGGTCGCACGGCCGCGCCGTCGCCCGGCTGGACCGAAGTAGGTTCCACCTTCCGCGTGCGGGTCGGTTGCGGCTCGCAGCGTCGGAAGAGCGCCGGATGCTGCGCTCTGGGCGAACAGGTGGCCGAATTTCCAGAATCGTTCCGATCTGCCCTGTTCCCGGGCCGCTCGGCCCTGCAGGTTGGTTGCGGCGTAGCCGGGATGGCACGCAACGCTCATCAGGGACACCCCTGCCGACCGTGCTTTCCGCTCGAGTTCGTATGCGAACAGCAGGTTCGCCAGTTTCGATCGGCCGTAGGCGCCCCAGCGGCGGTACCGCTCGCCGTCGAGGTTGTCGGGCTCGACCTTGCCAAAACGGTGCGCATCGCTCGAGACAGAGACCACCCGGCCGGCTCCCGACTCGAGCAAACCGGGCAGGAGGAGCCCGGTGAGCGCGAAGTGCCCGAGGTGATTCGTGCCGAATTGGCGCTCATGGCCGTCGACGGTGACCTCGTACCGAACGGCCATGATGCCGGCGTTGTTGATGAGCACATCGATGGAACCGGCTCGTTCGCTGATTCGGGATGAGCAGAGCGCAACCGAGTCGAGGCTGCCCAGATCGCACTTCTCCACGATCACGTCGGCTCCCGGGGTCTCTTCACGGATCCGGGCCGCCGCTGCCTCGCCCGCTTCCGGACGGCGTACCGCCAGTACCAGGCGCGCCCCTCGCTGTGCCAGCACCCGGGCTGTTTGAAATCCGATCCCGGAATTGGCTCCCGTGATCACGACAGATCTTCCGGACTGATCCGGGACATCATCGACCGTCCAGCCATCCTTGCTCATGGGCAGCATCGTAGGAAAAGCCCGGACCTATCGCGTACGTGCGAGACTGCTCGTGTGCAGACCATTGTTCTTCTCCATCCCGGAGCCATGGGAGCCTCTATCGGCAAGGCCTTGACGGCGGCCGGCCATGAGGTCAGGTGGGTGTCCGAGGGCCGGAGTCGGGCCACCCGTGACCGCGCCGCGGAGGTAGGTCTTCGCGAAGTGGCATCGCTGCCTGCCGCACTCGAAGAAGCCGGCTTCGTTCTCTCCGTTTGCCCGCCCGCTGCGGCTGCTGAGATTGCGACCGCGGTCGGCCGTTCGGGCTTCGGCGGGATCTACGTCGACGCCAACGCCGTCTCCCCGCATACCGCACGTCGTATCGGAGACAACGTGGCTTCTTGCGGAGCGACCTTCGTCGACGGTGGCATCATCGGACCCCCGGCCCGCGAAGCCGGCTCCACTCGCTTCTATCTGTCGGGTCCGCAGGCGGGGGCCGTGGCCGCGCTCTTCGATGGCACCGTGGTCGCCACCCGGGTCGTCGACGAACGCCCGGGATCGGCTTCCGCAGTCAAGGTTTGCTTCGCAGCCTGGACCAAGGGCACGACGGCTCTCCTCCTCGCCATCCGCGCCATGGCCGAGGACGAGGAAGTCACGCCGATGCTCCTCGAGGAGTGGGCGATTTCGATCCCCGATCTGGTCGAACGGTCTGAAACTGTGGCACGCAGCGGCTTGAAGGCCTGGCGGTTTGCTCCCGAGATGGATGAGATCGCCGCAGCGTTTGAGGCATCCGGTCTGCCCGGTGGATTTCACAAAGCGGCCGCCGATGTGTACCGCCGCCTGGCCGATCTGAAGGACTCCGATCCTCCCCCGACGCTGCGGCAGGCGTTGGAGCGGCTCACGCCTCCCGATGGTCATCCGGTCGGTCGACATCCTCGAGGGTGAGACCGAGCGATTCGAGGATGGCGACCCCTGCCGTAGCATCAACGGTCGCTCCGGCCAGTTTGGTTGAAGCCGGATCGACGGCGAGACCCAGGACACCCACCAGACGGGCTCTGCTCAGATCGGACCCGTGGAAGTCGCAACCCACACAGTCCGATCCGTCGAAACGGGCACCGGCCAGGCGAGCAAACCGGTAGCTCGTCTCCCGGAGGCGGCATTCGCGGAACTCGATCGCACCCAGATCGAGATCCATGAACGTTCCCATGCTCAGGTCGCAGCGAACGAAGACATTCGGGTCGTGGAGCGCAATTCGGGGCCACGAGGCGAGCGTCCAGTCGATTCCCAGCATCCTGCTGTCCTCGAAACGGCATCCTCCGAAGACCGAATCGATGGGCTTCCACAGGCTCAGGTCGCAACGCTCGAACCGGCAGTCGACAAACCGGGACGCGCTGAGGGCGGCGTCGCTGAGGTCGGAATCGACAAAGGTGCAATCCTGGAATTCCGAATCTGTGACACTTTGCCAGGTGACACCATTGAAGGTGGCACCCTCGACAACGGCCCCGGCGACATCTTCCCGTTCGGCTTCCTTCATGAGCCCTCAAAGGCCCTTCTTGCCAGGGCAATCGCTCCGATCAACCCGGCATCCTGGCCCAGCTCGGGTGCTACCAGGAAGTCCTCGAGATCGGCCGGCGGGTTTCCGTAGCCGGCCAAGTGCTCGGCGAGGTAGCTTCGGACCAACTCGAGCAGTTCCGGCTGCTGCATGACCCCCCCGCCCAGGATGATCCGCTCGGGAGCCAGCATGTAGATGAAGGTGCGCATTCCTTGCGCCAGGTAGCGTGCTTCCAGATCCCAGACCTCCCGGCGATTGCGGAGTTCCGGTCCGGGCCTTCCCCACCTGGCCAACAGAGCGGGACCGGCTGCGAGGCCTTCGAGACAGTCCCCGTGAAAGGGACAACTCCCCGGAAACGTGTCGCCCGCCTCTCGGGAGACGCCGATGTGTCCCATTTCTGGGTGTCCGTGCGCGTGGAAGGTCCGCCCGCCCCGGAGATGAGCACCCCCGAAGCCGGTTCCAACCGTTACGTAGACGATCGAATCCAGCCTGCGACCTGCTCCCCACGTCCACTCCCCCAGCGCGGCTCCGCCCACATCTATGTCGATGACCGCCGGAACGCCCAGACCGGCTTCCACCAAGCCCAGGACGTTGGTGTTGCTCCAACCCGGCTTCGGTGTTGCCGTGATGCATCCGAAGCTCTTTGAGTTTGGGATCAAATCGAGCGGGCCAAACGAGGCGATCCCCACTCCGGCAATCGGGAGCCCCGATTCTCGAACGAATCGCACACAGGCCGATATCGTCGTGTCCGGGTCGGTGGTGGGAATGGTGGCGTCGGCGACAGGGTCACACGAACGCCCAACCGCGACACGCCACTTGGTCCCGCCCGCTTCGATGGCTGCGTATAGGGGCCCGGCTGCCAAACCACTCCTTCTCGCTGCCACGACAGTAGCCACTGGACGCACGATCAGGGGGTTTCCGCGGTGTGGTCGGAGCGGTGCCCGGCCTCAGGGTGCGCCGGTCGGGTCCCATCCCGTCGCCAGGTTCTCGTCCAGATCCTCCAGCCGTGCGAGATCCTCGGAAGACAATGCGAAGTCGAACACGTCCGCGTTCTGGGAGATGCGGTAGGTGTTCGTCGACTTGGGGAGGACCACGAAACCTTTCTGAATGGCCCACCGGATGAGCACCTGGGCCGGGGTTTTACCGTACGGGCTGCCGATCGTGCCGAGTTCCCGGTCGCTTAGCTTCTGGCCTTTCGTGAGCGGACTGTACGCCTCGATCACGATGGTGCGCTCCGAGCAGTACTCGACCACCTCGCGACGAGACCGGTAGTTGTACGGCGACAGTTCGATCTGATTCACCGCCGGTTGATGGGAGGCGTGAGCTGCCAGTTCGTCGAGGTGACGAACCATGTAGTTGCTCACCCCGATCGAGCGGACCTCACCCTGTTCCAGCAAGTGTTCCATGGCTCGCCAGGTGTCGAGCCGGAGGTTCGGTACCGGCCAGTGAATCAGGTAGAGGTCGATCTGGTCGACGCCGAGCCGGTCTTTGCTCTCCTTGCAGGCCTGGAGGGCCGCCTCGTAGCCGTGCGAGTCGTTCCATAGCTTGGTCGTGATGAAGACTTCGTTGCGATCGAGGCCGCTCTCCCGAACGCCTTGCCCGACGTCCGCTTCGTTGTGGTAGATCGCGGCAGTGTCGATGTGCCGGTAGCCCGCCTCGAGCGCGGCCACCACGGCCCGACGGGTGGTTTTGCCCGCCGGTGACCGGTAAACGCCCAGGCCAAGTTGCGGGATACCGACATCACCGTGCAACTGAACCTTGTCACCGGGACCGGACATCGGATCAGCTCACCGTCTTGCGGTACACGCGAATGGCAAGCGGGACGAACAGGATCATGATCGCGGCGGCCCAGGCGAGGGATAGCAGGACCTGGCCCTCGACGGTCGGGGCGTTGGCCACGGCCTGAGCGAGTTGGTCCGCATTCATCCCCGGCAGGTAGTCGGCCAGGGACTCCCGCCCCAGCATCAGCCCTCGTAGGGCGTTCACGGTCACCGTGATGGGCTGATTCTCGGCGAACGCTTGCAGCCAGGCGGGCATCGTATCGGTCGGCACGAACACTGAACTAGCGAACACCAGCGGGAACACCGGGAGGAAGACGGCCGATTGGGCGGCTTCGGGGTTCTTCACGGCCAGCCCGATGGTCGCCATGATCCACGACAACGCGTATGAGAACACCATTGCCACCGCCAGTCCGGCCAGGAAAGCGAAGAAGTTGGTCTGGTACCGGAACCCCATCAGGAACCCCATCGCCACCATCAGGCCGATGACGAAACCGTTCCGGATGACATCGGAGAGTGTTCGTCCCGCCAGAACGGCGGACCGGGCCATGGGCAGGGACCGGAAGCGGTCGATGACGCCTTTGGAGAGGTCTTCGGTGAGTCCCAGCGCCGTTTGCCCGGCACCGAAGGCAGCAACCTGGATCAGCAAGCCGGGCAGCAGCCAGTTGATGTACTCACCCTGGGCGATGGGCGGAATCGCCCCGCCGATGGCACCCCCGAAGACGTAGTTGAACAGGAGCAGGAACATCACCGGCTGGACGGTCGCGAAGATCAGGAGTTGCGGCAGCCTGATGTTTCGAAGGAGGTTGCGCCGGGTGATGACGGCGATGTCCTTCACGGCATGGCTCGCGCTGATTCTGGTGGCTCGCGCTGATTGCGTTGCAGTTGTCATCAGACTGCACTCCTCTCTCGCCGCCCCCGGCGTCCCGGTTTCTGGACCGACTCTCGCTCCGCTTCGGCTTCTGCAGCCCCGCGACCGGTAAGCGTCAAGAACACATCGTCGAGGGTCGGTTTGTGCAGCGCCACGTCCTGAGCATTGATACCGGTCTCGTCCAAACGCCGCACAACTTTCAGCAGGGTCTGGGATCCGTCGGGAGCGGGTAGCCGGATGATCTTGCGGGTCTCCTCGAACGCGACCTCTCCAGAGATGGCACCCATCGCTTCGAGCGTGCGGGACCGATCCTCGTCGGCAACGTGCAGTTCGATGACCGATCCGCCCATCCGGTCCTTCAGCTCGTCACCGGTCCCCTGGGTGATCAACTTGCCCCGGTCGATCACGCCGATCCGGTTGGCCAGCTGGTCGGCTTCGTCGAGATACTGCGTGGTGAGGAGCACGGTGGTGCCTGCGGCGATGAGATCCCGGATCATGTCCCACAGGTCGAGCCGGCTCTGGGGGTCGATACCGGTCGTCGGCTCGTCGAGGAACAACACGGATGGTCGGCCGACGAGAGAGGCTGCCAGGTCGAGACGTCGCCGCATGCCTCCCGAGTATGTTCGGACGGTCCGGTCGGCGGCCTCGTCCAGGTGGATCCTCTTCAGCAAATCATCCGCTCGCGTTCTAGCCTCGCTCGCCGACAGGTTGTAGAGGCGCCCCACCATTTCGACGTTCTCACGACCGGTCAGATAGTCGTCCACGGCGGCAAACTGCCCGGCCAGACCAATGTGGTTGCGGGCGGCAACCGGATCTTTGCGGACGTCGATGCCTGCCACCTCGGCATAGCCCGAGTCTGCCTTCAAGAGCGTGGTGAGCACACGGATGAGGGTCGTCTTGCCTGCGCCGTTCGGACCAAGCAATCCGTACACGATCCCGGACTCGAACTCGAGGCTCACATCGTCGAGGGCGCGCACCGTTTGCCCAAAAGTCTTGACGACATTCTCGACGCGTACGATCGGTCCGTTCATGCTGGTTCCTCTCTCCCCTTTCGATCCCGGACCTGACGCACACCCGGTGCGTGGAGCGGATCCGGACTCGCCACTCTACCGCTCGTGGTGACATACCGACGTTGCGTCGTCCCGTTCTCGGACCCGGTACGATCCGGCCCGGCAGAGAGGATACGACCTGTGCCGGCACCCATCCGACTGACCAGCCCGGGCAAGGATCTGGCCCTCGAGTTGAGCACGGATGCGGCTTCGTTCGATGTCCCCGGCCGGATCACCTATCGCGTCTTCCTCGGCAGCGGGGAAGTAATGCAGCCATCCCGGCTGGGCATCCGGCGGGTCGACACGGACTTCTCGGTTCTTGCGGTGAAAGGCGTTTCCGGCCCGGCCGCCTGTACGGACGACTATCGACTGCTGCACGGAAAGCGACGCTCCCTGCACGCTGAGGGCGTCGAAGCCGTCGTCGACTGCCGGACGCCGGGTGGATCACCCCTGCAGATCGTGCTGCGCGCGTACAACGATGGGATCGCCTTCCGGTACCGCTTCCCCGATTCGAATCCGACGCTGCATACGGTGACCGGGGAGCTGACCTCCTTCAACTTCGCCGGAGAGGGCCGGGCCTGGATCCAGGAGCACGATCCCCCCTTCTGGGCGACACCGGCCTATGAAGCCGCCTATCAGAACGGGGTACCGATCGGTTCCGCCACGGAACTCCCCTCCTGGAACATGCCCGCTCTCTTCGAAATGGCCGGGACCTGGGTGTTGCTTGCAGAAGCCGATCTCTCGCCTACCTACTTCGGTAGTCATCTATCGGCCAAGCCGTCCGGTCGCGAGTACCGCATCGTGCCACCCCACCCCGACGAAGGCATGGGGGTCGGTTCGGTCGAACCGCAGAGCTCCCTCCCGTGGGAGACGCCCTGGCGGGTCATCGTGGTGGGTCGAACCCCGGCCGCGATCATCGAAACGGATCTGATCACCCACCTGAGCTCACCGAGCCGTATCACCGACACCTCGTGGATCCGGCCCGGTCGGGTCTCCTGGAGCTGGTGGTCGGATCGTGCCAGCCCCCAGGATCTCGATCTCGTCGAGCCGTTCGTCGACCTTGCGGCGGAGCTGGGCTGGGAATACACGCTGGTCGATGCGCACTGGAACGTGCACTCGAACGAAGCAATTGAGCGGTTCGTGAGCTTCGCTCGCCAGAAAGGCGTCGGGGTGTGGCTCTGGTACAACTCCGGGGGACCCAACAACAAGGTGATGGAACAGCCTCGTGATCGCATGTACGAATCAGAGATCCGTCGGGCCGAGTTCGCCAAGCTGAAATCCTGGGGGGTGGCCGGGGTCAAGGTCGACTTCTTCCACTCCGACAAACAAACCGGGATTCAGCTGTACTGGGACATTCTGGCCGACGCCGCCGAGCAAGAGATCATGGTCAATCTCCACGGGTGCACGGTGCCGCGAGGGTGGCAGCGCACCTGGCCCCATCTCATGACGATGGAAGGCGTCCGCGGCGCCGAGCAGTACGGCTTCGACGAGCATTTCCCGGAGGTAGCGGTCTGGCACAACACGATCCTGCCCTTCACGCGCAATGTGGTCGGACCCATGGACTACACGCCGGTCACCTTCGGCGACTTCCTGTTCCCGCACCACACCACCAACGGCCATGAACTGGCGCTGGCCGTGGTCTATGAGTCCGGTCTCCAGCACTACGCCGACGGCGTGGAGTCCTATCGCGGCACGCCCGCCTACGTTCAGGATCTGCTTCGCGACGTCCCGGCCGCCTGGGAAGAGATACGTTTCGTCGATGGGTATCCGGGCGAGTTCGTCGTCCTGGCCCGGCGGATCGACTCAACGTGGTACCTGGCCGGAATCAACGGCTTGAGAGAAACGCGAACGCTCGACCTGCCCCTCGAGTTCCTCACCGGACCCGTCAAGGCCCTGATTGTGACGGACGGCGAAGATGCCACTTGGCGATCCGAGACCGGTTCGTTCGTGCCGTCGGATCGACTCGAGTTGACCATGTACCCCGCCGGCGGCTTCCTGGCGCGACTCGAGCCCGCACCAGGGACATGAGCGGAAAATTGGCGCCGGTCGTCACCGGGAACTCGTGCCGGCCCCTTTCGCGGGTTACGTAGATCGGGATTGAAATCATTGCGGAATCTCACTTTGTTCTCATCTCTATCTCATGGGATTCCGAACATCCTTTGCAACACTGAGCGAGACCAACGAAGGAGCATCATGACACTCGAAACAGGTCTTCCTTTTCAGAATCCAACGCTTGTTCGTGACGATGAGGCTGCCGACGTTCTCGCCATCGACTTCGACGACGAGTTGAAAGCGCGAGAGGCGCTTCTGGCCGCTACCCGGCTGGGCCGCAAGCAATCGGTTGAGATGACCGACGCCGCCATCGTCACCAAAACACCGAACGGCCGTACCAGGATCATTCAGACCCGCGACGTCTCTCCCGTCCAAGGTGCCATCAACGGATCCTGGTGGGGCGGATTAGTCGGTCTCGTGGTCGGCGGTATCACCGGCTGGGCCATCGGACTCGCCCTCGGAGGTTTGGCGGGCGGACTCTGGGCCAGGTTCCGCGATGTCGGAATCAACGACCCGTGGATGCGCCGGACGGCGGCCAATCTTGCTCCCGGCCACGCCGCCGCGTTCTTTCAGTTCCCCCAGGTCTACTCCACCCATTTGATCCGGGAGTTGCGGCGCTTCGACGGGACTCTGCTGCACAACTCCCTGCGGGACGTCGAGACCGTCGAACTCGAAGAGGCCCTGGCCATCATCCCCTGAACCTTCCCGGAACTCGCTCTCCTCCGGAGCTATGCTCGCGGTGGTTGACCCACCCTGGAGAGAACATGCGCACACACCGGAACCGACTCGGCACACTCCTCGTCCTCGTGGTCGCACTGGCGATGCTTTCTGCAGCCTGCGGCAGCGACGCGGCCGAGACCACCACCACAGCCGCTGAGACCACCACAACCGAGGCAGCAACCCCGACTACGGAGCTGGCAGCCTGCACGGTTGACAACCTGAACCTGGTGACCCCGGGGACCTTGACCGTCGCCACGGGCGATCCGGCCTTCCCGCCGTGGGTCACGGACGCCGACGGAGGATTCAACGACGATCCGACTGCCAAGACGGGATTCGAGGCTGCACTTGCCTACGAGATCGCCGCATATCTCGGCTTCTCGGACGACCAGGTCGAGTGGGTCCGGACCGGCTTCGATGAGGCCATCGTGGCCGGCCCCAAGGACTGGGACTTCAACATGCAGCAGTATTCGATCACGGCCGCCCGTGACGAGGTCGTCGACTTCAGTGTCCCGTACTACGTGACCTCCCAGGCCCTCCTGGTCCTCAATGGTTCGCCCTACCAGAACGCGACCACGCTCGAGGAGCTCAAAGACGCCAAACTGGGCGCCGCCATCGGCACGACCAGCGTTGCGTTCATCGAGAACGTCATCCAGCCGACGACGCCACCCAATGTCTATGACGAGAACTTCGACGTCGTCTCGGCGATGAATGCCGGCCAGATCGAAGGCATCGTGGTCGACCTCGGGACCGCCTTCTACTTGAGCGGGTCCGGGGATGTGCCGGATTCGGTGGTTGCGGCAAGCTTCGAGGCGGAAGCCGCCGACGAGTACGGTCTCCTCTTCGCAGATGGCAACCCGCTGGTCGAATGTGTGAACGAAGCCATCAACGCTCTGTGGGCCGACGGCACCATCGACGGCCTGATTGCCGACTGGCTCCAAGATGCGGCCGGTGTCCCGGTGATCTCCGAATAGCCGACTGGAAGGCAGGTCAGTGACGGAGCCCAACTCCGTCGATCGTTTCGGCCGGGGTCCGGGCTTGTTCGGACCCCGGCGCCGTTCTGCACTGAGGGAAGAAGGCGCCCGCGCCGCCCTCATTGCCGCAGCTTCGACCGTCATCTTTGCCGCATTCGTCGTGTGGCTGGTGCTCAGCTCGGAGACCTGGCCGGCCGTCCAGAAGCAGTTCTTCAATTGGTCGAACTTCAAGGAAGCCTGGCCGGTGGTTCTGCCCGGTTTCTGGCTCGACATCAAGATGTTTCTGGTGGCCGAAGTTCTCATTCTGGTGATTGCGCTCGTCGTCGCGATGATCCGGGCGCTGCGTGGGCCGGCCTTCTTTCCGCTCCGGGTGATCGCCGTCACGTACATCGATTTGATTCGCGGCGTGCCGATCATCCTGCTGATCCTGCTGCTGGGGTTCGGGGTGCCCGCTCTCCAACTGCCGGGCGTTCCCAATAGCGAGCTTTTCTGGGGTCTCACCGCTCTCGTTATCAGCTACAGCGCCTATACGGCCGAGGTCTATCGAGCCGGCATCGAGTCTGTTCGGGAGAGCCAGCGCATGTCGGCACAATCCCTTGGACTCACCCAGGTGCAGACGCTGCGATACGTTCTGGTACCGCAGGCCATCCGCAACGTGATTCCGGCGCTGCTCAATGGTTTTGTAAGCCTGCAGAAGGACGTTGCCCTGGTGTTTGTGCTCGGAGTCAGGGAAGGTGTGCGCTCGGCGCAGATCTACACGGCCAGCACCTTCAACTACACGAGCTACGTGGTTGCGGCAGTGTTGTTCCTGTTGGTTTCGGTGCCGGTCGCCCGTTTCACGGATTGGTACACGGATCGGGACCGACGACGCAAACAGGCGGTGGGCGGATGAGTGCAGCCAAACTCGAACTCCGCAACGTGCGGAAAGCGTTCGAGAACAAGATCGTGCTGCAGGACGTCGACCTGGCGGTCGCCCACCACGATGTCGTGTGTTTGATCGGTGCATCCGGGTCCGGCAAGTCGACGCTCCTGAAGTGTGTCAACTTGCTGTATCCGGTCGACGCCGGACAGATCCTGCTCGACGGAGACGACATCACCGCGCCCGGGGTCAACCCCAATCAGGTCCGGCAGCGGATGGGCATCGTGTTCCAGGCATTCAATCTCTTCCCGCATATGAGTGTGCTGGACAACATCACCCTCAGCCCTCGCAAGGTGCACGGTACGAACCGGGCCAGCGCCGAGGCCAGGGCCCGGGAGCTCCTGGCGAAGTTCGGCCTGGGAGACAAGGTCGACGAGTACCCGGACCGGCTCTCCGGAGGGCAGCAGCAGCGGGTTGCCATCATTCGCTCCCTGGCCATCGACCCCGAGCTGATTCTCCTGGACGAGGTCACGTCGGCCCTGGATCCCGAACTCATTGCCGAGGTCCTCAACGTGATCCGGGACCTGAAAGCCGACGGTATGACGATGGTCATCGCCACCCATGAGATGGGGTTCGCCCGCGACGTTGCCGACCGTGTCTGCTTTCTCGATGCAGGTGTGATCCTCGAGCACGGGACGCCGGATCAGATCTTCCGCCACCCGCAAGAGCGGAGGACGCAGCAGTTCCTCCAGCGCATCATCGAAGCCGGCCGTCTCTAGCCCAGCGGCCGGACCACCACCGGGTCGCGGGGTTTCGGCTGAATGACCTTGCCCCCCGTCCCGTTGTTCTCGGAAACCAGCAGATATCCGCTCGAGTCCCACAACGCAATGAGCGTATCGGTGCCGTACTCAGAGTCGCCGAACGTGTTCACCAGGCCTTCGATCCTGGCACCACAGAGTTCGAATTCAACTCCCGCCGGGACCGGCAGGTGGGCGATCTCCCCGGGAAGGATCGAACAAATCGCGTTGCCGAAGTCGTCGATATAGATGACCTCACCGGCGACGCTGCCGTCCGCCCGACGAACCGCCCCCCAGAGCGGGATCGTGACCGGATTGTCGATCGGGGAACCGAGCTCCTCGAGCGGCACTCCGGCGGCCAGGTGTGCCCCGACCGGTGCGAAGAGGTCGCGGCCGTGGAACGTGCTGGTGAGGTTGGGGAGCCAGTACCGCGGTTGGTCGAGGTTCACGAACTCTGTCGTCCAGCCTTCCCGCTCCGCCCTGGCCATGCAGGCGCTGAGTACACCGTTGTCGGGTGCGACGAAATAGTGCTCACCGATCCGGGCTGCAATGGCCTTGCGCTCCGTCCCCACTCCTGGGTCTACCACGATCACATGGATCGAGCCGGGTGGAAAGAAAAAGACGTTGCTGTCGACGACGAAGTTCGTTTCGCGGATGTCCTGCGGGGTGATCTCGTGGGTGAGGTCGGTTATGACCGCGTCGGGGGCAATCCGGTAGATGACGCCGTGCAACACGGCCTGGCTGCCCTGCCGGTTGCCGAAGTCGGTTGAGAGCGTGATGTAGGCCATGGCGGGATTGTACGCGGGCTACCCGGTGGTGTCCCACCACTTGTCGATACGCCGGGTCAGGGTCGCCTTGGTTTCTGCAGGGGCCCACGAAGCCTCCGCAGCGGCGAGGGAGATCCTCCGGATAGCTTGTTCGTCCAGCCGGAACCGTTCGGAAAGGACCTGGTACTCCCCCGCCAGCGACGCGTGGAACAGAGCCGGGTCGTCCGTGTTGATGGTCACCATAGCTCCTGCCTCGATGAGCGCCCGGGCCGGGTGGGTGTCCCAGTCGGGCACGACCGCCGTCCGGATGTTCGAGGTCGGGCAGACCTCCAGCGGGAGTTGCTGGTCGACCAGGTAGTCGACGAGCACGGGATCCTCGGCCGCTCTTACGCCGTGCCCGATCCTTTCCACCTGCAGGGCGTTGATGGCCCCCCACACGCTTTCCGGCCCGGCCGCCTCGCCTGCATGCGCCGTCAGATGAAACCCTGAGTCGCGGGCCCTTCGATAGACATCGGCGAACAGCTCCGGCGGATGCTCCGCTTCATAGCCACCGATGCCGATCCCGATCACGCCCGCCTCGGAGGCTACTTCGGTGATGGCCGCCAGGGTTCGGGCCGTTCCGTCGGGCCCCCGGTCACGAACCAGGTCGACGATTAGCGGTACCTCGACTTCGGGGACCCGGTTGAGGCCGCTGCGGATGGCCAGCGCCAGCAACTGGGGGTCCAGGTGGTGATGGCGGAAGTCGCTCGGCGAAAAGAACGACTCGGCGTAGACGATGTTCTGAGAGACCAGATGGCGAGCAACGGCCTCGGCGGCGTAGGTGAAGTCCTCGTAGCTGCGGAGGAACGTGATCATCCAGACCCAGGTCTCCATGAAGTGGGCGAAGTCGCGATAGGTGAAGAACTCGACCAGCTGCGCGGGCGTGCGGATGGTCTCGTCGCCCCCGTGCCGCTGGATCAGCTCCCACAGGGTAGGCAACGGGATAGCCCCCTCCAGATGCAGGTGGAGTTCCACTTTCGGCATCGTCGACCAGTCGCGCATCCGGGCATTCAACCAGATGTTCCCGGACGCAGACCCGTTGTATGATCATCCAGCCTTTTCTGATGCCGAGGAGTCCCGTGAATGAAGAAGTTCGACGCCAGAGACAGATCAACAAGCATCGCGAGAGCGAAGCGCGTTGGCTACAAAAAGTCCTCTTTGCCGTAGGGAAAGCCCGCGAGGCGCGCCGCAAGCTGGCCGAGACTACGGGCGAGGACCTCAACCCTTTGATCACCCTCGACGACGGTGGTCAGGTGCCCCTCGACACGCTCGAGGAGATCATCAAGAAGCGGGTTGAGTTTCTTATGGACGGACTGGGACGCCGTAGTCACCGCGAATAGTCGTGCCGTTCGGAATCAACGGGTGAAGAAGAGCTGCAGTTCCATCTGTCCGCGATCTTCGACCGACAGCACGATCACCGCCGTCGGCGCTTCTACGTCGTAATCCGCAAACACGATCTCGGTCGAGCCGACCACCACGATCACATCATCGATCAACTGGGCCTGGAGCGGCATTTCGATCGCGTTCGTGACGCCGTGCACGGTCAGGTCACCCTTCACGGTGACGGAAATGGATTCACCGCTCGCCGGTATGGTCCCGAGATCGGCAGGCTCGGTGAGCACGAAGGTAGCGGTCGGAAACTGGCCGGTCTCCAACGCACCCTGGATCTTGTTGTCCCGCCGGTCGTCGTTGCTGACGATGGCGGTGAAGTCCGCCTCGACAACGGCACTCACCAGCGTGGTGCCTTCGATCTCGATCGTTCCCGTCACTTGCGGCGTCCGGCCGATGGCCTCCGTTGCCCCGATAGAGGCAAGTTCCTCAGCCACCCGGAACCCGACAAACGAACTCGAGGCGTCCTCGAAGGAGAAGGTACCGACGGAGGTGTCGACGGTCCAGGTGCCGTCGGCTCCCGCCCCCGTCCCCGGATCGTCCGTAGCACCGGAATCCAGGGGAAGATCCTCGGTGCCGGCCGTCGTCGTCGTGGAAAGAACCGAGGCCGCCGAGTCGAGGTCGACGGCTTCGGGCTCGTCGCCGGAAAGGAACCACCACAAGCCGGCCCCGGCGGCGACAACGAGGACCGCCACCACTGCCAGAACGGCCCCCCCGACTGCGCCGCGCTCAGGCCTTTTTGGTCCCGTCATCTCCATCTCCTCTGAAGTCTTGAAAGGTCTCGGTGACCGGACATGATATGGGGAACCTGCAGCTATCCGACTCCGCCATGTTCAGTTCGGGCACCGGCGCTCAGGGACGTGTGCGGGCCTGAACGAACTCGGCAACTGCCGCCATGGTCCGGAGCGTTGCCGCATGGTCGGGCAACAGGGCCGGCCAGACGTGGAACATGTCCTCCTCGATCCGGAGGGTGACCCCGGCCCCGTCGGCTCGGACCTTTTCGGCCAACCGGACGGCATCGTCGAGGATCATCTCTCTTCCTCCGGCGAAGACCAGCATCGGAGCGAGGCCCGCGTAATCCCCGTACATAGGAGAGGCCTCGGGATGCTTCGGATCCGCCTCGCCCAGGTAGAACGCGTTGGCCATGACCGGACCGAACGGCAGGTAATCGGTGGCGGCGTTCTTCCGGATCGAAGGAGCCGTGTGTTCGAGGTCCGTGTACGGAGAGAAGAGCACCGCTCCGGCCGGTTGCGGGTGGCCGTTCCGGCGGAGACGCTGCAGCAGCGCGCACGCAAGTCCTCCTCCCGCAGAGTCGCCGGCGACGATCAGACGGCCCGGGTCGACGCCGCTTTCCAGCAGACCCACGTAGGTACGCTCGGCATCGTCTACCGCGGCCGGAAACTTGTGCTGTGGTGCCAGGCGGTAGTCGGGAACGAAACTCGTTGCCCTGGTAACCCAGGCGAGACGCGCCACGAACCTCCGGTGCGTAGC
The DNA here is from genome assembly GCA_963707435.1 of uncultured Actinomycetota bacterium. Classification (GTDB taxonomy): domain Bacteria; phylum Actinomycetota; class Acidimicrobiia; order Spongiisociales; family UBA4744; genus UBA4744. Next base: position 486,043 of record CAVPPF010000007.1, read on the forward strand.
CGGACTGCCGGCCAGGTATGCGCCCCCATGGAGATAGAGGATGGTGGGATCATCTTCTCGCGCGTGATCGCGCCGGATCCATTCCCCGGGCACCCCGCCGACCACGGCCTCCTCGTGGCGCATGACGTTGCGAAGTGATCGCGGCAGGGGCGGATCGAGACCTGCCTCCAGCGACCGACGGAACGTTCGATCGCCGCCCCGGGCTGAAGCGATGATGAAGGCTCGCAGGGCCACCATTCGCATTTCGACCGACCATGACCAGGACGCCACCAGAGGACCTTTTACGAGCCTGTGGAGTGCCTGGCGTCCGACGGCGGCCAGGACGGCCAGCACCAGCTTGATTGCAGACATCAGCCTCGACACAGTCCCTACGGTAGAGGCCCGCCGGGTTCCTGCGAAATGTGCTTAGCGATCCCTTAATCCTCCGCAGAGGTAGCGGCAACCTCCGATCGGCCATATTTGTCGGGTACCGAGCAAAGGAAAGCACCGATGAAACGAATCCTGGCTGCAATCGCATTCGCCGTCGTCGCGGTAGGCGTGTTTGCCATCAGCGACAGCGCCTCGGCCACGAACGGGGTCCTCGAGGAGTTCACCGCAACCTACCCGGCGACAACAGGAACCGCCCTGGCCGATTGTTCGACCTGCCATACGAGCGTTCCTGCTCTCAACGCATACGGCTCCGCTCTGGCGGCGAGCGGGATGAACTTTGCGGCTATAGAAGACTTCGATTCCGACGGCGATGGCTCCACCAATCTGCAGGAGATCCGCAGCCTCACCAACCCGGGTGTTGCATCCGATCGTCCCGCCTCGACGCCGACCAGCACTACGAGCACGACCAGCACGACGGGTGCCCCCGGCGCTGCGGCTGCAGAACCGCCGCCCACCGGTGCCGGCACGCTCCCCCCCGTCGGAACCACGGCGGCTCCGTGGGCAGCGACGCCCTACGACGCCGGCGGCGTTGGCACCGTGTGGCTCGCGATCGAGAACGGAATCCTGGTCGTGAAACAGGTCGACTCCGATTGGACGTTCAGCATAGAAACTGACGACACCGATGAGATTGAGGTCACACTCCGCTGGGGCGACTCCGAGGTTGAATTTGAGGCGGAGCTGGACGACGGAACCATCCGCACCGAGGTCGAGACGGATTCGGACGACGATCGCGGTTCCTCGGACGAAGACGAACACGATGGCGTCGATAGTGATGACGACCGCGGAGACCACTATGACGACAACCACGATCGCGGTGACGACGACCACGACGAGGGCGACCACGACGACGACTGACCTGCCCTGCCGAAGCGCCCGGCCCTGAAGGATCGATCAGATCAGTCGGAGACCAGCCATTCATGAATTGCGCCGAGGGCTTCGTCGATGTCCATAGACTTGCCCTCTGCAATCAACCGTTCTGCTTCGGTGGCGCCGATCGCCTCGATCACCCTGGTGCGCGCCTCCTGCAGATCGGGGTCCCGGACCCTGGCGTACTCGGCGGGGAGCTCGGCCGCCAGGGCAGCGCCCACGGCTACTCCGGCCCGGTCGTACGTCCCCATGGCAAGCAATACCTCGGCAGCCGTGTCGAGCGTACGAGGCTTGACGATGTCCTGCATCGGCAGAACGGGCATCCGATCGATGACGGCGCTGAGTCTCGCCCGGGCCGGAGCGGTTTCCCCGAGTGCCGCTTCACATCGGGCCAGGGCCCGGCTGGCTCCGCCCCAACAGTTCACATCGCCGACATCCTCGAGTCGTTGCGCTCCCATGGTCAGCTTCTCGATCGCTTCCGGGTACTCCCCCTCGTAGCGGAGCAGGACTCCGAGGTAATAGAGCGCATGGCCGTACCAGTTGGGTGAGTTCATCTCGGAGAGGATCGCACAGGCGCGACGCACGTTGGCGATCGCCCACAAGTCTTGCTCGCGGTCGCCCTCGAGATACAGACCTGAGCTGTCGGCCAGCGTGGCAGCCAGGAGCAACCGGTCGCCGTAGGCCTCGAAGACTTCGAGCGCCGTGTGGAGGTGCTCCACGGCCCGTTCATCCTCTGAAGGCAGGTAGGCAGCCAGCAACAGGTTGCGGAGACCGGTTTCCCACACGGGTTCCCACCAGTACGGTTCGGGATTGGCCTCGAGCAAGCGGCGGCCCTCCACCAGATGCTCCAGGTACTCGGGATCGGTCGTGGCGTGTCGGATGCATGTGCCCAGCGCCAGTTCCAACCGACCGATGGTGTTGGGATCGCCGATGGCGCGAGCGAGGGCAAGACCCCGGCGAGCGTGGTCGATGCCCGCCGGTCTGGTGAGCTCGGCGCCGAACCTGGCAGTCGTGTACCAGACCTTGACCATCCGTAGCCGGTCGGCACCCTCCGGAGCCGCCTCCAACCCGGCCAGGCCGGTATCGATACCTTCCATCTGCATGCCTCTCAGGTTCCAGTAGCTGTAGAGATCGAAGGCCATGTCGAAGTAACCGTCGAAGTCTCCCGTCTCCAGCAGCGTCGTGAAGGCCGACCGGATGTTGTCGTAGTCCGGGTCGACCCGGGCGACCCAGTCCAGCTGGTTCACTCCCCGGAACCCGGGGCTGGCTTCGGCTGCCAGGTCGACGAAGTGACGGGCATGAGCCTGCCGGAAACGAACGGGTTCGGCGGTATCGGAGAGCTGTTCCTGTGCGTACTGGCGGACCGGTTCCAGCAGGCGATAACGGGTCGCTCCGCCAGGCGCATGGGTGGGGATCAACAATGACTTGTCGACCAGCGAGTCGAGGTGATCGAGTATCTCCCACTCCTCAACCTCGTCGCCGGCGCAGACCGCCTCGGCGGCCGCGAGGTCAAAGCCGCCGGTAAACACCGACACTCGCCGGAACATCGCCTGCTCGGGCGGTTTGAGCAAGTCGTAGGACCAGTCGATGGTGGCGTGCAGGGTCCGCTGGCGTGGCAGAGCCGTCTTGGCCGAGCCGGAGAGTATCCGAAAGGAATCCTCGAGGCGGTCGGCCAGATCACCCGTCGACATGCTCCGCAGCCGGGCGGCAGCGAGTTCCAGACCCAGCGGGATTCCGTCGATGCGGGCGCAGATTCGTTCGATGTCGGCCAGTTCCGCATCGTCGGGCTCGAAACCGGGCCGAACGGTTCGAGCCCTATCCAGGAAGAGCGTCGCTGCTTCCGACTCGACCAGCTGATGTTCAGCGTCGGGCAGTGCCAGGGAAGGAACCCGCAAGAGAGCTTCTCCGGGAATCCCGAGCGACTCCCGGGAGGTTGCCAGGATCCGGAGTTTGGGGCATGCGTCGAGCAAGAACTTGATTGCCGAAGCGGCAGCGTCGAGCAGATGTTCGCAGTTGTCGATGATCAGGAGCAGATCTCGCGACCAGAGATAGCGGGTGACGACGTCCTCGATGGTGGCGCCCTCGCCCGGGCGCAGCCCCCACGTATCTCCGATCGTTGTCATGATGAAGGCCGGGTTCGTGACGGGGGCAAGTTCGACCAGCCAGGCCCCGTCGGGCAGGTCCGGAGCGCTCGATCGAGCGGCCTCAACTGCCAGCCGGGTTTTCCCGGTTCCACCGACACCCGTCAGCGCAACCAGCCGGCTGCCGGCCATCAGCGTCGCCAGCTCGTCGAGTTGCCGGGTCCTGCCTACGAACGAGGTGAGGTAGTCGGGGAGGTTGTGGCGCCGGATGTCGACGGTCCTGATCGGAGTTTCGATCACCGGCAGGTCGGGGTGACGGATCTCGAATACGTGTTCGGGCTCGTCGAGGTCCTTGAGGTGGTGGGTGCCAAGATCGTTGAGCGTCAGCGAACCGTCGAGTTCGGCTTCCGCTGCGATCACCGAGGACACCAGGATCTGCCCGCCGTGTCCGGCCGACATGATCCGGGCCGTACGGTTCAGGACCGGCCCGAAGTAGTCCCCATCGCGTTCTTGGGCTTCGCCGGTGTGGAGTCCCATCCTGACGCTGATCGGCGGCCCCGGCCAGGCGGCACCTAGGAAACGCAGCTGGATGCCGGTTGCCGCACCGATCGCCTCATTCGTGGAACTGAAGGCTACGGAAAAGGCATCTCCGGCAGTCGAGAACACGTGGCCTCCGTGTTCCGCAACGACGGCCCGCACAATCTCATCGTGGAGACCGAGGCTGGCCCCCATCTCATCCGCGCCCGCCTCCCACAATCTCGTCGATCCCTCTACATCGGTGAAGAGGAATGACACGACTCCGGATGGCATCGGCTTGGTCACGGCGGGCAGCCTAGCCCCGGCACTCCGTCAGCGGGAGGCAACCCGTGCCGTTGCCGTAGCCCCGACCTCGATCGGCGAAGTGTCGGCGCCCGGGTCGAGTCCGGAGAGGATCTTCAAAAGGGTGAGCCCGACGGACCGACGCATCGTTACCGTGACGGTATCCGGGCCGACGACGATATCGGCTTCCGGGCCCGGACAAAGGCTTACCCGTCCATACGATCGCAGGTAGTTGCACGCTCGCGTCGTCGCTTCTTCGGGCTGAAGCCGAACCACCGTCGGGTCCGCCCGCAGACCATCCCGATCGACGGCGGCCGCTCCCGCCAGGGCCGCACCGTCGACCACCCCGGCTACGTCTCGATGCTCAGCCACCACATGCCAGAGGTCCACCGAGACCCCGCCTACTGCCACGACCATCACGAGCATCATGAGCATGAACGACACGCTGGTGAACCCTGCCTCACCGTCGTCGGGTACGAAGCCGGTCATGGGAAGCTCCGAAAATCGTCGACGTGTTCGACATGCCGGGTGTTCCACCAGACGTCGGCCACCGAGCCAAGTCCGGGGACGGTCAGCGCCGGAATACGCACCCGCACCTCTACCTCCACGTCCACACCGCGGGCCAAAGCATCTCCTTCCGGTTCCAGTCCCATCGACACGAACTCAAAGTCGTCCTCATCCAACCCGTAGTTTGCGAGCACTTCTGCAGCCAGGCGCCCGGCAGCGATCCTGCCCGATTCCAAATCGTCCGCCAGGACCAATGCCCGGGCGGCTTCCTGGCTAATCTCTCGGGCCATCGTCTGGCGTGCGATCCAGGGAGCAATGGACCCGATCAGCAATACCATCGGCACCATGAGCAGACCCAGCGCCACCACCCATTCGGCAGCCGCCAATCCGTCCTCGGATCGCCGTAGCTCGCGGCTCACGGCCCCTCCACGAACGTCTCGACGATCGCCCGCCCCTCCACGGTGAAATCGATATCGGGAATGCCCCCAATCCACCACTCGGCGGACCCAACGGCGGTGGCCACCACGTGATCACCGCGAACGCTGCACGTGATGCCGATGCCGGAACCCAGGGACCCTCGCAGGAGTCCCGACCCGCCGTCGCGGAGGATCGCATCGGCCAATCGCTCACAATCATCCGTCGAGTGTCCGACGGATGCCCCCAGCCGGGCGCCCTCATCGACCGCCACCCGAACTGCACCACGCTGGTACTGCATGGCGACCAGATTGACGGCAGCCGCAAACACCAGCATCGTGAAGAATGCCATCACGGCAAATTGCAGCGACGTGAAGGCGGACTCGCTTCCCATGCGGCGAAACATCGTTGGCCTAGCCGCTGGAAGGAATCCCAAACTGATCACGAAGCCAGTTGATGACATCTACGCCGAGCACCTGCAACACCGCCAGGATCGCCGCCAGGACGATGATGCCGACCGCGGCGATTGCGATTGCCTCGGCCGTCTGGAATCCGTCCTCCTGATTCGCTGTTCCGGCGAGCGCCGCACGAAGCCGGTGCCATATCGTCACCACTCTGGTCATCCCTGCTCCTTTCTCTTGCTGGTTCTCCTTTTTGATCGCGTCAACCGCCCAAACCCCTGAACACGATCCACGGGAGGGGGGCACCGACGAAGAGAATCATGATGGGGGCCAGCAATCCCACGATCGGAACGAGCATGGCTGCTCTCCGTTTCGTGGCCAGTTCCCGCAAGGCCTCCCGTCGATCCTCGCGAATTTCCTCACTCATAGCCAGGAGCGCTTCTGCCAGATCGGAACCTCGCTCCTCGGCTGATGCCAGGAGTTGATACATCCGGGCCGCATGAGGCTCAGGAGTCGTCTCGGCTAACCGCCAGAAAGCCCGCGAGGCCGCCATCCCGCCCTGAATCATCCGCATCGCCTCCCGAAGCTCGCCGACGACCGCACCGCTGCCACGCTCAGCGAGTTGACGAACAGCCGAGACAATGCCTCCGCCGATCCGAACCCGCAGCGCCAGCTGTTGGTTGATGGTGTACAACTCGATCTCCATGCGAGCCCGGCGCCCCTCGATAGCGCGATCGATGCGGCTGCGCCAGTAGGCCGCTCCCCCGGCGAAACCGGTACCCGCCAGGAGCAAGACCATCAAGGTCGGCCGCGCCAGCACAAATCCCAGGAAGGCCGCTAGGACGGCTCCGGCGACTGCCGTTGTGAACTGTCGTATCCGGTACTCCTGGACCCGCTGGGTGTCGTCCGTGCCGCCGAACAGGCCGGCCTGTCGGATCTTGAGTGCCAGCTGTTCCTCCGTCGTCGCCTCTATCAGTGATCCAAGCCGCCCGGCCAGCGCCGACAGCGGAGGCAGCAGGAGCCGGGCCAGCGCCGTATCTCCGAGTGCCCCCGTCCGGGCGTCCCACTGAAAAGCAGGCACGCTGCTTCCCAGGACGCTTCGGCTCACCGTCGTGTAGGGACGAAGCCGCCCGCTCAGCCGCACCGTAGGAGGTACCAGAACGTGGATCGCAGCTGCCGTCGCGACTCCGGCCAGCAAGGCGGCGACCGTTGCCAGCGCGAGATCTCTCACGACGGAACCCCCGGGGTCGGCGCCGTTCCCGTTGCCGACGAGCCGAGCACGCGGGGTTCTCCGGGGTCTCGACTCAGCCTTGCCACCAGCCACGCTCCGAACAAGCTGACCAGCGCACCGACGACGATCACCAGGACCCCGGCCGCGGATGCATAGAACTCCCGGAACGGTCCGGGACGCGACGTGAGCATCAACAGCACCAGCCACGGAACGACAAAGACGATCCGACCGTTGATCCGTTGCTCGAGAGCGTTCGTTCGGATTTCCGCCATCGTCCTCAGATCTCTCGTCGTTGCGTCGGCAAGATCTGCCAAGACATCAGGAACGATCGAGCCGCCACGCTCGTAGGCGACCAACAGAATCTCGATGACCCGGTCCGAGGTCGGATCTGCCAACTCCTCCCGGATCAACGCCAGGGTCGCATCCACGCCCAGGGTCCGGGAGAGGGCCGGGAACCGGGAGAATGCCAGCCGCAAGGGAAGCGGGCCGCTCCGGGAGAGCTCTTCGAGCGATGCAGGCAAGCTCAGGCCGGTCCGCAACGACGCAACGAGATGGCGGAGACCGTCCGGCCAGGCTTCATGCACCGCCCCAAGCCGACGGAGTCGCCTCCGTGCGTAGTACCAGCGCGGTAGTAACGCCGTTGCCAGTGCCGGCGGTATCGCAACCCAAACGACTCCGCTCAGGGCGATCGCAACCAGAAAGGCACCACCACCGAGCAGCGCCGACCACACCACGAATTGGCCGTAGGAGAGCTGCGCACCTGCCTGCGCCAGCCAAACCTGGCGATCGGTCTGCCCAGGTGCCTCCCGGTCGATTCGCCACCGCAGATCAGGTGCCAGTCCGGTCAGGTAGCCAACAGCCAGGTAGGCGGAGATCCCGGCCAGAAGTGCCGCCAGCATCCTCATAGTGGAGTCGTCCGCCCTTCACAGATGGAGTGAAGCGTGTGCCCGCGCCCGTCCAGTGCGCGATCAATCAACTCGACGGTCGCTTGCGGTGGCAACAGACCGGTCCACCGGAGCGGAGCCCCGAGCCTCTTCCGGCTGAAGATGGGATCGGTCGTGAAATCATCCCCCGTGAGTGACGGGGCCACCGCCAGGATCTCGAGAACTTGCCGCCGAATGCCTTCATTGCCCCGCGTGATTGGGTCACGATCGAGGTGGACCACGAAGTCGATAGTGCCGGCAAACACTTTGCGGACGACGGGTTCGGTGACATTCTCGCCGGCCATGAGCGCGGTGTTGACGATGGCGTTGAGAGCATCCCGGGCCGAGTTGGCATGCACCGTGCACGAGAACCCGCAGCCCGCGTTCGAAGCCCGGGTCAGTTCGAAGGCTTCTGCGCCGCGAACTTCGCCGATCACAATCCGATCGGCCCGCATGGCGAGCACGGCTCTCACCAGCGTCCGCACCGAAACCTCACCGCTCCCATCCAGACCAGGCGGGCGGGCTTCGTAGTACGAGCTGTGTGGGCTGAGGGGGACATGGAGCTCACGAACCTCCTCGATACATCGGACACAGTGAGTCGAAGGAGCCGCAGCCATCACGGCAGCGAGGAGCGACGTCTTCCCGGCCCCCGGCTGTCCCGAGACGAGCAGCGACGCGCCGGTTTGCGCAACGGCCCAGAGGAAGCCGGCCGCTGCCGGGGACAGCGAATCGAGTTCGACGAGGTGAGCGAGCGTCTCCCGGCGCATCGTATATTTCCGGATGGTGGCCGAAACGTGATCGGCGATGGGCGGTATCACGGCGGTCAGACGAGCTGTGTCGTTCAACACCCGCGCTTGCACGATGGGGTTGGCGGTATCGACATGCCGGTCCGTGTCCGCCAGGAGCCGGTTCACCGTCTGCCGGTTCTCACCCTGGGAGGTAGGCGTGTTCAGCACCTGCAGGCGGCCCGAGCCGTCTATGTAGGTGACATGGGATCCTTCGATGAAGATCTCCTCGACGGTCCGGTCCTCCAGCAAGTGGCTCAATGCGCCGTAGCCGGTTATGGAACGAACGATTCGCTGGATCATCTCCCGGACGTCGCGCAGCGGCGACGCGTTCCCCGACTGGGCCTGCGATTGGTAGTCGTCGACGATGGCAGTCACCAGGCGATGCACAGCAGCACCGTCGGTACGTGGATCGAGTTTCTCCCGCTCGACGCCGAGGAGGGCCTGGTTCCTGATGCTCTCGTAGGCGCTCAGGGTGTCTGCTGCCGTCATCGGACTCTCCGGTGCTTGGGCATCACCGGCCTGGGTGGCGCCACCGCCACGCTGATGGGTTGCAGCGCCCCCAGGAAAGGACCTCCCGCCGGGAGAACTCCCTGCCATGCTGCATGCACGAGGTTCTTGTCGTGTGGAATGAAGGAAATGCCGCCCGGCTGGTACACGTGGCGAAGTTCCGACTCGATCTCGGCCGCCTTGAAGGTGCCTCCGCGGATCGCGTTGAAAGCCACACGGAGCGGAGTTGATTCGATTAGCGGCTTCGCCTCGACAATCCAATCGAGAACTCTGGCAACGCCGACGGGTGTTGAACCGGCGACCAGAACCACGGCGTCCGCCAGTGCGAGCATGGATCGCGTGACGCCGTAACGCGCCGGTCCTCCAAGAGCAGGTAAGTCTTCGAGGCGTGAGGAGACATTGATGATGACCGCATCCCGCTTGCCTGCGAGTTCGAGCACCACTTTCGAGACATCGCCCGGCCGGAGTTCGAACCAATCCCTCCGATTGGCAATGCCACCAACAACCGAGAACCTGCCCGAACCCACGTCGATGAGCGCATCGGCCAGATCCCCGTGCCCCTCGTGCACGATGTCGATCGCCGTCCGGAGATTCGGATGAACTCTCAATCCCAGGCGTTGGGCGACCGACGGTCCGACATCGTCGGCATCCACCAGCGTTGCTTCTTCGCCCCGATTCGCCAGCAGCGCCGTCAGACCGATAGCCACCTCCGTCGCACCAACGCCACCCGCAGCCCCCGTTACCAGCACCAGCCGGCCCCGCCGCGCCGGCGATTTGGGACTCCGAGAGGGGGCACCTCCGGCCTCCGAGGCGCCAGCGAGGCCGGCGATGAGCGCGGCGAAGTCGTCATCGCGAGCTACGGACCGCGACGACGCGCGGGCGAGGACGCGGAGGAACTCGGTCGGTGAGGCATCGGCTTCGATAACCTCATCGACTCGCAGGTCGAGGAGTCGCTGTCTCCCGGATCCTTCAGCTTCCGCCGGATCGTATACGCCGACCACAGCCCTCCCCAGACCCTGGAGATCCGTCACGAGTCTGCTGCCGAGAAATGACGTCGTGTCGTCGGCGACGAAGACGTCATAGCCGTCGACCAGGGCATCCTCTGCAGACATGATCGAGGCCATGATCCTGCCCCCGCCGTGGTCAATGACGTGCTGTTTCAGCGATCTCGCCCAGCCACGCGGAGAATGAGCCATCACGACCACCGGTTCGTGATTCCGCATCGCTCAGCCCGTTCCGGATATCTGTGAGTGATCAGGTTCGAGCGGGTCGAACACATCGAGCGGATCGACCTCCCCCGCTCCTGTGGCGCGAACGATCTCGATCTCGCCGTCTCGGAGAGCGGACGCCAGGCGCAGGCTCGTTGATCCGTCGATCGCGACCGTGACACTGAAACCGCCGGTGAATTGATTGTCGGCCCCCCCAACGTCCAGAACCTCGACTCCGGTGGCGACGTATCCCGCCACGCCGTTGCGGACCACGATGACATCAACGCGGTCGCCTCCCTGGAGGCCCCCGGCGACGGCGTGGCCCCGGTCGATGGGAATGCTCATCGCACGTAGATCGGAGGGGGTCGCTCCCGTGCGGAAGTCGGTCGCGCGAACTGGAACACCGGCCGGAACTGTTCGGGTGACCACCCATCCTTCCTCGATGGCGCGCTGTGCTTGTTCGGGATTCAGAAAGGTTCCGAGCACACCCTCGTCGACCACGCCGATCTCGACGTACCGGAAGCCCCCTGCATCAACCGTCACTCCGGCTCGCAGCTCGGAGGCGGCCGTAGCGATCAGGAAGGTCTCGTCCCGGCTATGCAAGAGCGCAAACACGAGAAGGAAGGCACCGAGGCCGGCCACGATCATGATCACGTGGCCCAGGCTCACCCGGCTCATGAAACCGCGCCGCGGCGGATGTGGTTCAACCAACCATGAACTACGTTGCGTGGTCGCTGCAGCCTTCCCAGCCACTGCCCTCATCCCCTTCAGCGCCGTCGCCAACCTTACCTTATCTTAAACAACGTTGGGCCGGCGTGCCAGGGAGCCGTGAGGAGTTCCGTCGGTTCACGGAGGGTGTTCACAATCTTGGCGGCGAGCGCGAGCAGGTCAGTGATTGACCACCGCGGCGAGCCACCGAACGGGAACAATCCATTCCCGGCCTGCGGCTCCCTCCACGATGACATGGTCACGGGCCCGGATCGTCAGCTTCCCACTGACGGGGGCACGTGCGAAAGGACAAATGAATTCGCAGGTGGTTTGCGCTTGCTCCAGTTCGGCCAGTCGGGCGGCAAACGAAGCGGCTCCGTGCCGCACGGCCCCCACCCCGGTCGTGGCTGCCGCCTCGACGATCCGCAAGACGATCGGGCCGCCCAGATTCACATCGACGTTCGCCTGCCCGCTCAGCATGAGCAGGTCGTTGCGCGTGTGCCGGATAAAGCCCTGGAACGTAGATGTTCCGCTCCAGACTTCTACGAGGTCTCCCCGGCTCATGGCGTCGTACGCGACTTCCGACAAAGTCCCGCCCCGCCGGGCCTGCTTCATCGCCCAGTACTCGTCCTCCTCGGCGGCCAGGCGGAATCCACCTTCGGTGTGCTCGCGGAGTTGACGGCGTACCTGCTCGTATTCTTCGCTTTCGCTCTTCGCCACGATGCCCATCCTGTCCTAAACCAGGCTACCCCGGTGATGCTGCGCAACTCTCGTTCTCAACTACCGTGCCCTGGTCATGAAACCCGGCAACACTCCCCTCGTCGCGCTGGACAACCTCGCACCGTCCGGAACCCGCCTGTTCGCCAAGCTCGAGTGGTTCAACCCGACCGGTTCGATCAAGGATCGAGCGGCCTGGTTCATGTTCCACAATGCCGTGCAAACCGGCAAGCTCGTGCCCGGTCAACCGATGATCGAGGCCACCTCAGGCAACACCGGCATCGGGCTGGCCCGTCTTGCGCTGATCTATCGGCACCCGATGGTGATCTGCCTTCCCAGTTCTGCCACCGAGGAACGAAAGAAGCTGCTGACTGCGTACGGAGCACACCTCATTGTCGTCGAGGGCGGTCCCAACGAAGCCATCGCCCACGCTCGAGAACTCGTCGAGGCCGGCGAAGGGCACATGCTCTACCAGTACGGGAATCGCTGGAACGCCTACGCCCACTTCTTCGGTACCTCTCAGGAGATTCTGCGCGATTGGCCGCTCGACGTTCCCCCGACGCACTTCTTCGCAGCGTACGGAACCGGCGGAACGATCACGGGCACGAGCCGGGGACTCAAGTTGACCTGGAGAGAACTGCGGGTCCATTCGGTAGAGCCCTTCGTCGACGACCCGATCTCGGGGATGCGCTCACAGGACGACCCGTTCCAACCTCCGATTGCAGATCTATCGCTGGTGACCGACCGGCACGAGGTACCGAGAGCCGTTGCCGAATCAGCAGTGGCGGCCAGCATGGCCCAGGAGGGCCTCTTCGCAGGCACTTCCGCCGGAGCGATCCTTCACGCTGCTGTGGACACACTGTCAACGGACGGCGGCACCGGGGTGGTGCTCCTTCCCGACGATGGATGGAAATACCTCAGCGGCGCGCCGTGGAGCGGCAGTTCCGGCAATTCCTAGCTCAAGGAAGTTGACTCCCCGGCCGAAATAGACCCTGGGAGGCTGCGGCACCTGGGACGGGCACGCAACTGTGACCGTGAGCGGGAGCTACAGCGTGAAAGAGAACCGGGCATGACCAGTCCTGCCGATAACCCTGGACGGTCGGCGGAAACCTCGAAAGCCCCGGAGAGGACCGCGCCTCAGCCGGACTCCGCGACCAGGAAAGCTCGACCACCGGGTGGGTTCGAACCATTGCCGAGGAAGCGCGGAGAGAAACCGCCGCCCGCCGTGGGCTCCGATGCGCCCAACCGCTGGCTGACCACGGATCCTCCTGGAGACATCAATGCGCTCCGGTCCTCGAGCTCGCTCGGTCACCGCCACCCGCATGCCAAGCGCAACGGGTTCCGGATTGGTACGACGTCTCTGCTGGTGGCCATCATCCTGCTCGGGTCCTTGACCGTCTGGCAGCTCGGTCTCCTGGACTCGCTTCTCTCCCCAACTCCGGACGTGCAGGGTGCATTGAACAACGCCGGGTTCACCTCCGTTTCCGCCACCGTGGAAGGCGATACGGCCCTGCTGACCGGAACAGCCGGTTCGCAGGCTGCTCTCGATCAGGTGGTCGCGGTGTCCCTGAGCGTCGGAGGCATCAGCCAGGTCGACAACCAGGTCGTTGTCATCGATACCGGCGAGACCCTCACCCTGCAGGGCCAGATAGAGGCCGCCCTCGCCTCGGCCGGTTTCAACGACCTCCAGATCGCAGTCGACGGCAACGTGGTTACCGTCAGCGGAACGGTGGCGGACGAAGCATCGCTCGGCGCGGCCGCCCTGGCGGTCTTGACCGTGCCCGGCGTTGCACAACTCGACAACCGTCTCATCATCGGTGAGGTGGGCCCGCCCGTTGACGTTCAAGCAGCGCTGGCCGCCGCACTCGCGGCGGACGAATTCGCCTATGTTTCCTACGACGTGCAGGCCGGGCTGGCGGTGCTCCAGGGTGCTGTGCCGACCGAAGATGCTCGTACCCGGGCAGCAGCCAATGTGCTCGCCGTCGACGGGGTCGACAAGATCGACAACCGCCTCGCCATCGATGAGAGCCTGCCCATCGGACCAGCCCTGCCGGCCGAACAGCTCGAAGCAGCGGCCGCTACCGCGCTTGCCTCCGCCGGCATTGAGACTGTTTCCGCCTCTGTCGAGGGCCGGCGAGCGGTCTTGAACGGCACGGTTCCCCTCGAGATTGTCGGATCCGGCTTCTTCGCTTTCGTTGAACTGGCCGAGCAAGCAGTCCTTTCGGTCGACGGCATCGACCAGGTGTCGAGCAGCCTCGGCCTGCGCGGCGACGGTGCCATCTTGCGGACCGAGCTGCAGGCACTGCTGGAGAAAACCCCGGTGGAGTTCGCGCTCGGCTCCTCCGATCTCACCACGGCCGGCCAGAAGGTTCTCGACCAGGCTGCGCTCATCATTCAATCCCAGCCCGGTTTGCAGGTGTTGATCGCCGGTCATACCGACGCTGCGGGAAGTAGCGAAACCAATGAGGCGCTGGCCCGACAGAGGGCCGACGCGGTCCGCAACTATCTCCTCACCCGTGCGGTGCCCTCGTACCGGCTCGTTGCCATCTCCTACGGTGAGCTCTTCCCCGATCAGGAAGCAACGGCCGAACAGAACCGGCGGATTGAATTCGAGGTAGGACCATGAGACACAACGCGCGCCCGGCTCGTTCAGCGTTCTTCCTCTTTCTGGCCCTGGCGCTCGTCGCTCCTGCCTGCACGACGACCGCCGGGAACGGCCCGTCCAGCACCACCGCACCGCTTTCGTCGACGACCACGACCGGTGGCCTGGTCGTCAATACCACCGTGACGCCCGCCAGCGTGACCACGGACGGCGTTACGGTCACCGACGACACCATCTACCTCGGATTGCTGGCCGACCTCACCGGACCATTCTCCGGATCCGTGATCGACGTGCTCGACGCACAAATCGCCTTCTGGTCCAAGGTCAACGACGAAGGAGGCATCGCCGGCCGACAGATCGAACTGATCATCGAGAACACGGGGTACAGCCCCACCATCCACGCCGAGAAGTACGCCGCCATGGCCGATCGGGTCGTGATGATCGCCCATTCGACCGGGTCGCCGCACACGCTGGGAATCCTCCCCGACCTGATCGCCAACAACCACCTGGCCGTGCCGGTGACCTGGTACTCCGGTTGGTCCGACCCCACCCTCGGGGCGAATCTCCTGGAGACGGGCTCGAACTACTGCATGGAAGCCATGAACACGATCTCCTGGCTCGCCGCCGATTTTGAGGAACGCGTCGGCCGGAAACCGAAGCTGGCCATCGCCACGTTCCCCGACGACTACGGCCTCGACTCGTTCGCCGGGGCCGCCTATGCCGCAGAACAACTCGGCCTCGAGATCACCTACAACGGTGCCGGAACCATCATCCCGGGTACCGATCTCCTACCGGTTGCGTCCGGAATATCGAAAAGCGGTGCCGACTTCACCTGGCTGGCTGCGGACCCGCTCACGCTGGCCACGGTGGTCGGAACCGCCTTGCAACTGGGCTACACCGGGCAATGGTCCGTATCGATGCCCACCTTCAGCGACCGGTTGCTGGGAACCGCTCTCGGTGACTACCTCGCAGCAAACATGTACATGTCGGCGTTGATGGCCCCCCTCGGCGCCGATGTGCAGGGGATGGCCGAAGTACTGCAGGTCCTGAAAGACAAGTACCCGAACCGGTATCCGGCCGCCGGCATGGTCGAAGGGTATCTGGAGTTCTTCGTCACGAAACGGGTGCTCGAGCAAGCGGCGGAACTGGGCGACCTAACCCCCGCCGGCGTCGTAAACGCAGCCCGCAGTATCGGTTCGTTGACCTATGAAGGGCTCTCCCCTTCCAACCTGTTCAGTGGAGACGCCAACGCCACCGTTACGAGGGCCACAGCCATCTACAAGCCCGATAAAGCGATGTTCGAAGCCCAGGGCGGCCTGGGAGCCAGCCTGGGCAACGACGGCATCTCCGCCCTCGTGAAGGTCGCCGATTTCTTCTCGTCGGATCTCGCCACCAATTACGACTTCCAGGGCCCCTGCTACGTCCTGGGCGGCTGATCGGTGATCGTCCCGGCGCCTCTTTCGAGCGTGATCGAGGATCGCCAACATATTCAGATAATTGCATGCCAGGGAGATCCGGCTAGGGTTCTCCGGTCGACCATCCCCATGCTGCGGAGTCGACAAGAACTGGTTCAAGTATTCCCCCCGGTTTTTCCGATATCGAAGTAGAGATGCCAGCGACCACATTCGAAACACCCAGACTGCGCTCGCTGGCCAAGCAGGGATTGCCTGCACTCATCGAAGGCACGTTCGTGCCGCTCGCCATCTTCTACGCAGCGCTGTGGGCCATTGGCATGTGGGGCGCCCTGATTGCCGCCCTGACCTGGTCCTACCTGGCGATCGCCCGCCGGATCTTTACCAAGCAGCCGATTCCCGGCCTGGTTCTTCTGAGCGCCCTGGCCCTGACGTTCCGGACGGCACTGGCACTGGCGACCGGCAGCGTGTTCGTGTACTTCCTGCAGCCGAGCCTGGCGACCGCCCTCCTGGGTTTCGCGTTCCTGGCTTCGATGAGCGCCGATCAGCCGCTCGTTCAGCGACTGGCCCGCGACTTCCTGCCGATCTCCCCGGAGTTCCTCACCAACCCCTTCGTCCGACACTTCTTCATGAGGATCTCGCTGCTGTGGGCCATGGTGATGCTGGCAAATGCCGGCGTGACCACCTGGATGCTGTTCCAGCTCCCCGTCTCCGTCTTCGTCATCTCGAAGACCGCCGCCTCCGTCGTGATGACCGGGATCGCCATCGCCTTTTCGGTGATCTGGTTCCGCCGATTGTTCGCACCGGCGCCTGCCGCAGTCTAGGAGCCGGCAGGCCGCCTGAACACGGTGGTAGCGGTCGATTGGTCTCGAGCCAACACCTTGATCTCGTCGATGTTGACATGGGGTGGCCGGGTTACCGCCCAGGCAACGCAATCCGCCACATCATCCGCCGTCAAGGGAGTCATGCCCTCGTAGACGCGCGCCGCCGCTTCGCCATCGCCCTGGAACCGCACCAGGCTGAATTCCGTCTCGACCAGGCCGGGATCGATCTGGGTCACCCGCAGAGGAGTGCCGAGCATTTCCTTGCGCAGCACCTCGCGGAGCGCGCGTACGGCAAACTTGGCAGCGTTGTAGCCTCCGCCCCGAACATAGGTATCCGTGGAGGCCACGGAACCGATCACGACAACGTGACCGTTGCCGCCGGCGAGCAGCTTGGGAAGCAGAGCCCGGATCATGCGCAGGGTCCCGAGGACGTTCACGTCGTACATCTCGCGCCAACGCTCTTCCTGAGCCTCGGCAATGGAGTCGAGCCCCAACGCTCCCCCGGCGTTGTTGACGAGCACATCACAGGTCTCGACGGCGCCACAGAACTCAACGACCGAGGCCGGGTTTGCTACATCGAGGTGGAGAGGCATCGCGCCGGTCTCAGCGGCAATTGCTTCCAGGCGGTCGAGGCGCCGGGCTCCCATGACCACGGCGAATCCTTCCCCGACCAGGCGGCGTGCAGTGGCGGCACCGATACCGGAGCTCGCGCCGGTAACAACTGCGGTACGACGTGGTTCGCTCATGCTTCCTGCTACTCCCGTGGTGGCGACACGGGCAGCTTACGACGCCCGATGAGGCAAGCGTTTCAGACGTCGCCGAACGGATCCACTGCGCCGGTCGGATGGCCACAGAATTGGCAGTTGGCCAGCCCGCGCCCGAGCATGGCACCACACTCGGCGCAGCGACCGGCCGACCTTGTGGTCCGCCCGTCGAGAGCGCCGTCGCTGCCATCGAGTTCCTTGATCCTGGCGATCAGCTGGTCGGTGGTGTAACCGCTCTCCTCGAGCAAGGACCACATGCTCTCGACGACCAGCATGAGCCGATCGATTCGGTCGTCCAGAGCATGGAACTTGGCCGTCGGGGAAGCAGCAAAAGTCGATGCCGACGAGGCCAGGCCTGCGGCGCGGGCCGCGCCCCGCTGACCGAGCACATAGCCGGCGATGAAATCCAGAGCCATGCGGTGATTCTACGAAACGCGCAGCCCGATCCGGGTGAAATCGCCTGGATTGACTTGCTTCAGGTCGGAGGTTGACCAGCCGATAGAACCAGAGAGAAGTCGTTCAATCGAGGAGATGCTCCGCCGTGACGATGCTGAATGGCAGCCTTGACACCGTAGCGTTGCCCGATGTGCTCCGACTCATCGCTTCGTCGGGAAAATCGGGACTGCTGCGGATCGAAGATGCCTCGCCTTCGGGTCGCGTGTTCATCGTCGACGGCCGAATTGCCTTCGCCACGACCCGCAACGAGAACGACCCGATCGAAGATCTCCTCCACATGGAGTACCGGGCCGACTATGTTGGTTCGGCGGACGACCGCCGGGTCGTGGACCTCAACGAGCTGCTCGAGAACAACCCTGAGGCGTTCAACCGGTTTCTCGAACAGATGGTCGTCGAAGTCATGAGCCGCCTCCTCCGGGTGAGCGAAGGCCGCTTCCGGTTTGACGTCGACATCCGCAGTCGCCGCGAGATCCCCTACTCGTTCGACATCGAAGAGATGATCAACCAGTCAGAAGCTCGATCTGAGGCCTGGGCTCGCGTCTTTGAGGTGGTGCCCTCGGCCACTGCGCCATTGCGGATGGCGCCTCGCCTCCATGAAACAGACCAGATCACCCTCGGCCGCCGCGATTGGGCCCTCCTGGCCGTGACCGGAGGCTCGACGACCATCGACGAGATCGCCCGGAAGCTGAAGATCTTCGAGTTCGCTGCCGCCAAGAAGGTCGCAGAACTCACCCAGCGCGGTTTGATCGAATTCATCAACACAGAAATCTCGCACGCTTCGGTTGCGGCCAACGAACTGCTCGCCGGGGTAGCAGAAGCCGGCGGCGTCCACCACGAAGACGACATCGTCCAGGCCGTTGCGGTCGAAGAAACGATCGAACTGGAACCACAGCAGCACATGCTCGAAGCGGCGCCGGACGCAGGGCAGGAACCCGGAGACCAGCCTGAGGAAGACGGCGAAGGCCCGACCTGGCTGCCGGTCGACGGTGAAGAAGCCGAGCAGCCCGAAGCATCGGCCGAGATTGATGATGATCCGGTTCCGCTGCTCGAAGAATTGCACCGGCTCCATGAGGCCGAAGCTGCCGACCGGCACCGGGCGGAGGAACCGCCCGAGGAAGACGATGAGCCCGCCGCGGATGAGGCGGAAGAAGAATTCGACATCGACGACATCGACGGCGGCGACCTGGCCACCCGGTGGAAGAACCTCCGGAAGGCGAAGCGAGGGGCCCACGCCTCCAACGAGTGATCACCTCGGCCGGACCGGCCTACGGCTGGCACACCCAATGTCCCCACGACCCGCGCGGGTGCCCGGTTCTGATGGAGTAATCAACCAGCCATGCTGCTGCAGCCACGTTGGCTTCGGCATCGAACCGGCTCGCACCTGCAAAGCCGGCCTGGACGCTGGAGAATGCCCAGGTGCCGGCCAGAAACTGGAAGAGCCCGGTCGCATCTGATTCCGGGTGTACTGCGTCCGGGTTGCCGCTGCTCTCACACTGCATCACTGTCAAGGCTTCCTCGACCAGGCTTGCCGGGAAGTACTGCTCGACGAGCGATCGCCAGGTCTCGGCACCTGCCCGGGCCGCCCGGCGCCGCTCCGCCGCCTCCGCCTCGCTCACCGCCTGCAGATACGAGGCGTCGGCTTGCCGCAACCCCTCGTAGGACGAGATGAACCGGGCATCGACAGCAGCGAAGAGACTCTGGAGTTCCCGACCTTCGCTCTCGATCTCGGCGCGAAGCGTTCGCAACCGCTCCTGAGTTTGCTCATAGCCGTCTTGCAGTTCGGCGAGATGTTCCCGCTCGATCGCCAGGTTTGCCAGTTCGAGCGCATCGTCCCGCCGCGCCGACGCCGCTGTTTCCTCGAGCATGACAGTCTGCTCAAAACTCGCAGCCGACCAGATCGACAGGACGCCGGCCGTTGTTCCGTTCATGTAGGCCGTCACGGCCCGCAGCTCGGTCACCTCTCTCAGGCGACGAACCCGGGCCTCGGCGTCGAAAATCGCTTCACGCAAGTCGAAGACGCCAAAGGCGGCGCCTTCGAGTTCCTGGTTGGTCTGCTGGAATGAGAAAAGGGCGGCCAGCACCTGGTCTTCAACCGTGCCGCGCCGGGCCGCCCATGCGTCAACCTCAGCCTGGGCGGCTGCCCGTTGCTCGGCTGCCCGCGCCACCTCCTCGGCAGCGCGATCTACTTCAGTTTGTGCGTCGGCGGCGGGCCGGCCTCCCGCTACCACCACCGGTACCAGCAGTCCGAAGAGAAGGAACGGCACAAGGCGTCGAAATCGCATGACGCACGGAGCGTACCGGCCGGGTGTCGCGATGTCGCGGCATTCAGTCGAACAATGATCCCTGGGCATCAGGCCGGTGAAATCGGCGAATCCCCGGCCAGATCAGACCGTCCATGAACGCCCAGGAGCGGCGATGCAGGGTGGTCGGCCCCCACGCCTGCAGCGCTGCCTTGTGAACCGGACATGGATACCCCTTGTTTCCCTCAAAGTTGAAGGCGGGATAGTTGGCGGCTTCGGACCGCATGATGCGATCCCGGGTGACCTTGGCCAGGACCGAAGCGGCGGAGATCGACACGGTGGTTGCGTCGCCTTTGACGATCATGCTGGTCCGCCCACCACCGACGAAGTCCCAGTTGCCGTCGATCAGGACCCGGTCCGGCCGGAGACCGAGCGCATCGATAGCCCGCCGGGCCGCCAGCCTCTGGGCTGCAGACATGCCGAGCTCATCGCACTCCTCATGACTGGCGTGTCCCACCGCCCAGGCGACGCACCAGTTGGAAACACGATCGAACAAAGCCTCACGTTCGATTTCGGTGAGCATCTTGGAGTCCCGGATCTTGTAGACGCGAGAATCCCGGGGCACCACGGCAGCCCCGACGCTCAGCGGTCCGGCCCAGGCACCACGACCCACCTCATCGACACCGACCACCACTTCGTGACCGAGGCTCCACATGCGGCGCTCAACTGCCAGGTTGGGAGAATGCTTCTTCAGCGACTTGCGAAGGCGGGGCACGGTGGTGGACACCCGGCGAGCATAATCACCGGCGGCCGTTGTTCGGGGTTTCCGGAGCGTCAGTTCAGGTTGGGATCGGGCGGGAAGCTTGCGTACATCGCCAGCCGGCCACCCTGGCGAGCCAAAACGCTACGCCACAACCCGGTCGGAAGAGACGAGAAGCCATCACCGGGTTCAGACGGCACCAGAAACCATCCTCCGGCAGCTATCTCTTCCTCCAACTGATTCGCTTCCCAGCCTGCGTAGCCGCTGAAGACCCGGAGGAGCTCGATGCCCGTTGCCGCCGCCGGGTCCGACCCCAGATCCAGCAAGCCGAGCCCCTCGACGATCGGGGTGTACCCGACGGGCAGAATATCGAGCGTGCAGGTTGCCAAACCGATCGCCACCTCCCGCTGAACGGGACCGCCCTCGAAAACGACGGACGGCTCCGCGACCAGGAACATCCAGTCCGGCAGGTAGTCAAAGACATCCGCACCGGTCGGCCGATTGATGATGAGGCCCAGAGCTCCTTGCTCGTTTGCCTCACAGACCAGCACGACCGCACGAGCGAAGTTCGGGTCGAACATGTGCGGAACGGCAACCAGCAGCCTGCCGGTCAGATCCTCGCTCATGGGATCATCCTGCCACGCGCGCCCTACGGGCGCGCCGCTCCTCCTACCGAGAGCTCGAAATAGCCGGGGTATGCAGGTGACCGGGTCTCGACAAAACCCATCCGGCGCAGATAGCGCTGGTGTGTCTCCGTGCCGGGCGGGCTGTAGACCTTCGAGATTCTTCGCCCCGCAACAGCGCCCGAGCTGGGAGTGAACAGGTACCGGGCGTTCTTGAAGTCTCGATACTCGGGGATGACGAAGTCCAGATCCACGATCATGGACCCGTCGGGCCGGACATCGGCAATCAGGAGCCCGGCAGGCACCGCATCCCGCAGGATGAAGAGGCGCAAATGCGTTGGCGAGTCCCGGAGACTGAATCCGGGCAGGCGACGTCGAATCTCGTCCTCGTGGAATTCGATGAAGTAGCGGAGATAGGCCGAATCGGCCCGCACTTCGAGCAACGTGAAGTACTCCTCGACGCCGAGCATCTCCCGCAGATAGAAGGCGTGCACTCCCATGATGACCACATTGGTGATGATTACCGGCATCGCTCCGATCAGCACCCCGTAGAGAGCGAAGCTGGTCGCTCCGACCAGCCCGATGATGCGCAGCTTCAATACCGAGGTCATCGTCAACGACGTGACGATGACTGCTGAAGCGAGGTACCCGATGATCTCCGTTACGGGCATCGGTGGAAAGGTTTCATGAACCGGGTCGCACGTTCCTAGTCCCGGAAGTTGATGAATTGGAGGGGCAGTTTGTAGTCAAGGTCTCGGAACACCGCGATGACGTCCTGCAGATCGTCTCGTTTCTTGCCGGTGATCCGGACGCGGTCGCCGTGGACCTGTGCCTGCACTTTCATTTTGAGATCCCGGACCTGTTTGGCAAGTTCCTTGGCCGACTCCTGGTCGATCCCCTGGTTGAGCGAGAACTCCGCCCGGAACCTGGCCCTGCCGACTTCCTTTGGCTCACCCCCGGACAGTGACTTCATCGATACCTTCCGACGGACCAGCTTCTCCTTCAGGACGACGATTGCAGCTTCGAGGCGGGCCTCCGACGACGACTCAACCACAATCCCCGTCTCGGTGAGGCGAACCTCGGTGTCGGTTCCTTTGAAGTCGAACCGTGTTCTGGTCTCGCGGGCAGCCTGGTCGACGGCGTTCCGCACTTCCTGGATGTCAACCTCTGAAACCACGTCAAATGAGGGCATGAGCACGACGTTAGTGGATCGAGCGCCGGTTGCAGAACCTCCGGGCGACTGCCCCCGTGGCTCCGCAGGTGGGACTAGGTTGGGATGGGTGATCATCCGCAGAGCCGAGCCTTCTGATCTCGTCGATGTGGCCGCGATTGCGGCGGGATCGTTTCACGCCGCGTACGCCGGTCTCCTCCGCGAGGATACGGTCTCGCAATGGTTGGCAGCGGCCTATTCCCCTGCTGCTCTCCGGCAACGCTGGGAGGACCACCCGATCTATCTCGTGCTCGAGGACGACGTGATCCTGGCGTTCGCCGACGCCTTCATCGAGGACGACCAGATCGTGGTCAGCGCTCTCTGCACCCATCCGGACTATCGGAGACGTGGGGCTGGCGGACTGCTGATCGACTGGATTCGCTCTCTGGCTCCTCCCCTGCCGATCATCGCCGATGTCGTCCTCGGCAGCCGGGCGGCCGAGAGCTTCTACGAGGCCAGAGGTTTCGTACCGGGCGAGACGATCCAGGTGACCCTCTACGGGGAGCGCATCATCGAACGGCGCTGGTGGATGGGAGCCTCACCGCAGGCAACCCCGGTCGATCGCCAATCCGTCGGCCGGCTTCTGGGATAATCTGGCTCGATGCTGTTCTCTGAGCTACCCAAAGTTCTCCTCCACGAGCACCTCGACGGCGGTCTCCGGATCGAAACCGTCCGAGACCTCGCTGCGGACCTGGACTACGAGGAACTGCCCGGCAGCGACCATCAGGAACTGGCCGAATGGTTTGATCAGGGTCGGTCCGGGTCGCTGGAACGTTACCTCGAGTGTTTCCGACACACGACCGCGCTCATGCAGACCATGCCGGCCATCGAGCGAATCGCCTACGAATCGGTGGTCGACCTCGCCGCCGACGGCGTGGTCTACGCCGAGATCAGGTTCGCTCCTTCGCTGTGCACGGCCGCCGGTCTCGATGGGCGCCGGGTGGTGGAGGCAGCGCTCTCCGGCCTGCGTCTGGGCCGAAGCGAGACAGGCCTCGAGACCGGCTTGATCCTGGTCGCCATGAGGACGGGGAACGACTCACTGGATGTGGCCCGCCTGGCAACCAGCCTCGAGCAGCAGGGGGTCGTCGGTTTCGATCTGGCCGGAGCAGAACGCGGCTTTCCGGCCGACGATCACCTGCCTGCCTGCCGTCATGTGCGTGAGGCCTCGATGGCGCTCACCATCCACGCTGGTGAAGCCGACGGACCGGACAGCATCTGGCGGGCCCTCCAGCGGTGCGGCGCCCATCGCATCGGACACGGCGTCCACCTCGTCGAGGATTGCCGCATGGAGGACGGCGAGATCGTGGCACTCGGGAAACTGTCGTCCTACGTGCGTGACCACCAGGTGCCCCTGGAAATCTGCGTCACGTCGAACCTCCATACGGGTGACTACCCGGACCCGGCCGACCATCCGGTCGGTGCACTCTATCGAGCGGGCTTCGCCGTAACGTTGAACACGGACAACCGGCTGATGAGCAGGACCTCGATGTCCCAGGAGTTCGCGCTCGTCGCCGAACATCACGAATTCTCAGTCCGGGATCTCCGGCAGGTCACTGAGACGGCCATGATGGCGGCCTTCTGTTCGCTCCCCGCCAAGGAGCGGCTCCTCACCGAGCGAATCCGCCCGGGCTACGAGATCGCCGGGGCCTAGGGAGAGATCCGCTCTCGCAGCCATGCAATGACGGCTGCGACGACTTCCGGTCCCTCCGGTTCGTTGTGCGTCTCGTGTTGCAGCGTTGGGTACAACCGGCGTTCGGCGTTCGGCAACTCGCCGAGGGGGGCGCTGGCGCGGGGATGTGCGATGGTGTCGGCTCCGCCGTGCACCACGAACACCGGCACGGAGAGCCTGCTCAGTCCGGCCCGCACACGAGCTTGTTCCCGCAAACTGGCCGCGCCCCAAGCCGCGGTGATCTTCGTTTCGATCAGCGGATCGGCGAAGTAGGCCTCACCCACGCCGGGGTCCCGGGCCAGTTGTTCGCCCTTGAGTCCGCCATCCAACCTCAGATTGGGCGCAACCCTGGCCAGCAGCGGAACGGCAGCCCTGAGCAACGCCGGGGCTGCCGTCTCCAACCAGGGAGACGTGGCCACGAGAAGGTCTGGAAGATCGGTCCGGCTCAGGCAATAGCCGAGCGCGATGAGCCCACCCATCGAATGTCCGTACAGCACAAAAGGCACATCCTGCGATCGCGTCGCGGCAATCCGCTCGGCGAGATCGTCGTAGTACGTCTCGTAGACATCGATATGCCAGCGCTTTCCCCCCGACCCGCCGTGGCCGGCCCAGTCGAAACTGTGCACATCGAGGCCTGCCTCGACCATCTGGGTGGCGACGTGGTTGTAGCGGGCACTGTGCTCACCGCCTCCGTGAACGATCAACACGGTCGCCCACGGCGGTGTGTCTCCCGACCAGTGTCTCCGCAGCTGACGCTCGCCCGAAGCAGAGACTCCGATTTCGTCTGTGGCTTGAACCATGGTCACTCCTCGTCCTTGGCAGCCCACGTCACGTGCAGATTTCGAGCCGCCCGGGCATCGTCCGGTCGGTGGACCGGGGTCCGCAGGGGTGCCTCTTTCACCGCGTCGGCATCGGCGTAGGCACGCTCGGCGATCGCTACCAACGTGGCTGCGAGATTCTCGATGGTCTCCCGGGATTGTGTCTCCGTTGGTTCGATCATGAGCGCTTCGTCGACGATCAGCGGGAAGTAGACCGTCGGAGCGTGGTAGCCGCCGTCCATGAGCGCTTTGGCGATGTCCATCGCCCGAACCCCGGTGTCTTTCTTGATCGTTCTGGCCGATGTGACGAACTCGTGCATGCACGTACTCGGATACGGCAGGTCGTAGCGTTCGCCGAGCAGGTGCTCCAGATAGCGGGCGTTCAACACCGCCCGCTCGGCAGCCCGTCGCAGCCCTTCCCCGCCCAGACCTCGCATGTAGACGAGCGCGCGCAGCACCACCAGGAAGTTGCCGTGGTGGCCGTGCACCCGTCCCACACTGGCGGCCGGCATCTCCCAACCGATCGTGCCCGCATCATCGCGGGTCGGGAGGGGACCGGGGAGGTAGCGAACCAGGTCGGAGCAAACCGCGACGGGCCCGGATCCCGGTCCGCCACCGCCGTGCGGTGTGGCGAAGGTCTTGTGCAGGTTGGAGTGCACAATGTCGAACCCCATGTCACCCGGGCGGGCAATGCCCATGATGGCGTTGAGATTGGCTCCGTCGTAGTACAGAAGGCCCCCCACTTCGTGAACGGCCTCGGCGATCTCGAGGATCTCCTCCTCGAACAAGCCGAGCGTGTTCGGGTTGGTGAGCATGAGGCCGGCAACCTGATCATCGAGGGCCTTCCGGAGTGCTTCGAGGTCGACCATGCCGCGATCATTTGAGGGGACCTCGACGGCCTCATAGCCCGACAACGTGACCGAAGCCGGATTCGTGCCGTGGGCCGAGTCCGGGATGAGGATTGTGCTGCGGGCATCCCCGTTTGCCTGGTGATGGGCCCGCATGATCATCAAGCCGGTCAACTCCCCCGCTGCGCCGGCCGGCGGCTGAAACGTTGCCCGAGCCATTCCGGTCAGATCACAGAGGATCCGCTCGGTCTCGAGCAGCACCTCGAGTGCTCCCTGCACCAGGTGGGCCGGCGTGGTGGGATGCAGCCCGGCGAAGGCCGGATGGGCTCCTGCCCAGTCACATATCTTGGGGTTGTACTTCATCGTGCACGAGCCGAGCGGGTAGGCGCCAAGATCCACCGCGAAGTTCCGTTGGGCCAGACGCGTGAAGTGCATCACCAGGTCGTGTTCCGACACCTCCGGCAGCCGGGGCACCTCCGGCGCCGCTTCGGGAAGATCGAGCGGCCGGTGTGGCACGTCCAACGCGGGCAGCGATGAGGCTCGCCGGCCGGGGCTCGAGAATTCGGAAAGGGTGGGTTCGGAATCGCCGCCCACGAGGGGCGCAGCCGACGCCCGGCCTCCAGGTTCAGCCATGAGCCAGCACCTCCTTCAGCGCTGAGACGTAGCCGTCGAGTTCGGCCTTCGATCTCTTTTCGGTGACCGCCACCAGCAGCCCGTGCCGGATATCCGGATAGTCGGCGCCGAGGGAGATCCCCGCCAGGAATCCTCGCTCGGCCATTGCGGCAATGACCTCATCGGGATCCTTTGGCAGCAGGACGGCGAACTCACGAACAAAAGCTGCGGTGTTGGCCGGTTCAACTCCCGGCAGTTCTGCAAGCCGGTCGGCCAGGTAGTGAGCCTTCTGCGCCGATTGGTCGCCAACCTCGCGCAGGCCCTGGGGTCCGAGCCAGCCCAGATGAATCGCCACGGCCAGAGCGTTGAGCGTCTGATTGGTGCAGATGTTGGACGACGCCTTGGCTCTGCGGATGTCCTGTTCCCTGGCGCGCAGCGTCAGAACGTAGGCGGTGGCGTCGTCCCGGTCGACGGTCTTTCCGACCAACCGGCCCGGAATCCGGCGCATCAACGCGGTTGTGGTTGCAAACAGGCCGACGACCGGTCCACCGAACGACAGGGCGTTCCCCAGCGGCTGTCCCTCTCCCACGACCAGATCGAACCCGGCAGAGCCGGGGTTGCGCAGCAGGCCGAGCGTCATCGGATCCACGGAGGCGACGGCCAGGGCCCCGAGCGAATGGGCGAGTGACGCCGCCCGGTCGTAGTCTTCGACAACGCCGAGGTAGTTGGGTTGCGCAACGATCACGGCCGCCGGAGCCGGTTCCACCGACTCGTCCCAGACCGTTCTCCCGTCGACCAGTTCGTGCTCGACCACAGCGATGCCGCGTGCGGCTGCGAACGTGGCGACGGTTTCTCTGGCACGCGGGTGCACGCCCCGCGACAACCACACGGCGTTGCGGCCGGTGGCCGCAACTGCCAGATTGACCGCCTCGACCGCTGCGGTGGCGCCGTCGTAGAGCGACGCATTGGCTACATCCATCCCGGTCAACTCGCAGACCATCGACTGGAACTCGAAGAGCGCCTGCAGGACTCCTTGGGAAACCTCAGGCTGGTACGGCGTATACGCAGTCACGAACTCGGGGCGCATCGTGAGCGCCGTCACCACCGGGGGGAGGTAGTGGTCGTAGTAACCGCCGCCGGCGAAGCAGACCAGGTCGGACCGGTTCCGGCGCCCCAACCCATCGACCATCTGCATCAACTCGAGTTCCGAGAGGGCTTCGGGAAGTCCGGGATCGTGGTCCAGCAGCGCACCGGCCGGTATATGGGCGAAGAGACCGGCCGGGGAATTCAGCCCGAGTGCTTCGAGCATGACGGCTACGTCCGAGTCGGTATGCGGTGTGAAATCCACGATCACGTCCTCTCGATAAACGGCGGGTCACGCCGTTCGACCGGCATCCAGCTCCCGCGAACCTCAATCTCTACCTGAACCTCAGGCCCTGGCGGCGGAGCCAGATACCCCATGCCGATCCCCCGTTTGAGGGTGGGGCTGAAGTTGCCGCTGGCGACCGTGCCGCGCGACGACCCGGCCCGGAGCGGGTAGCCGTGTCGAGCAATCTGACGGCCCTCCATCACAAACCCGACCAGGTGCCTGGGTACCCCGGCATCTCGCTGGCGGAGCAGCGCCGCCTTGCCGGTGAAGTCGTGATCCCAATTGACCACCCAGCTCAGGCCGGCCTCGAGTGGCGTCGTCCGGGGGTCGAGGTCTTGCCCCCAGAGCGGATAGCCCATCTCCAGGCGGAGCGTGTCGCGCGACCCCAGTCCGGCCGGCGTCACGCCCGCCTCGCGGAACGCATGGAAGAGCCCGGCGGCCGCCTCGGACGGGACTGCGATCTCCCCGCCCCGCTCACCGGTATAGCCGGTGCCTGCTACCCAAACCGGGTATCCGTCGAACTCTGCCTCGAAGAGCCGGAAACGGCCCGGGCTCTTCCCGAGAATCGCCCCGATGGCGGCCGGGGCTGCGGGTCCCTGCACTGCGATGAGCGCCGTCGTCTCCCGTACGTTCTCGATGATGATGCCGTCTCCGGCCGCCTCGGTGAATACGGCCCGGATCCTGTCGTCGTTGGCTCCATTGGGGATCACCCAGTATCGCTCGTCTTCCCATCTCCAGACGATGATGTCGTCCTCGACGCCGCCGTCCTCGTTGAGCGCCATCGTGTATTGAGCCCGCCCCGGTTCGATCGCGATCACGTCGTTGCAGAGCAAGGTGCGAAGCAGGTCGGTACTCCCCGGCCCTTCGAGCCGGAATCGGCCGAGATGGGACACGTCAAAGACTCCGGCGGCGCTCCGCACGGCCTCGTGCTCCGCCAGCACGCCCGCATATTGGACCGGCATTTCCCAGCCTGCGAAATCCACAAACCGGGCTCCGAGACGCACGTGCTCATCGTAGAGCGGGGACTGGGCCATGGGTCACTCCTCTCCACAAGAGACTGCTCACCAGCGCAGACTAGACGAGGGTGCGGTGGGGTACGTGAGGGAGAACGGCAGGTTCCCGGGCCCTTTTGGCCCCTTACCCGGCCGCCCGGCCGCCGAGGCTGCCGTCGGCGACTCTGGTCACCTGCGGCGGCCCGGGGATCCTGGTGGGAGCGGGAACCTCGTCCATGTGGTCCGGTTCCTCGAGGCCGTACTTGACGAGAAGATGGAGGTAGTCGCGCTGGTAGAAGACCTTGCAGTTGACATCGGGGTAGAGCTCTTTCAGCCGCCGCACTTTGCGGTTCTTCTTGGTCACCAGCTTCTGGTTCATCGTCGTTATCTCGATGAAGAGGTCATCTTCGAGGAGGTAGAAGTCGGGGGTGAAGAACCGGGAAGGTCTTCCTTCCTCGTCCCAGGCAAGCGGAAAGGAACGTGGTTCGTAGGCCCAGGCAATGCCGTAGAAGTCGAGCAAGCGGGCGAACTGGCGCTCGCTGTTGTGGGCAAACTCGGTGACGTCTGCCGGACCGTTCTCGAAAACGTCGTGCGTGGTCAGTTGACCCCAACCTCCCCGGTTGCCGCAACCGCAGCCGGCGTCCCGGTCTCGGCCAGTTCGGGGAACAACTGGTGGATTTGGCCTTCGAGTTCCGCCTGAACGGGACCAACCGCGATCCCGAAAACACCCTGACCGCGTCGAAACACATCGACGACTTCGTCGGCGCTATGGGCTGCGTAGATGGTCTGGCCGTCCGAAAGAAGCGTCACATCGACCAGGGGCTGATCACTCTGCAGTTGTTGAACCAGGATTTCCATCGCCTGGCGGATCTTCTTGAGGCTCATGCCTGCGTCCAGCAATCGCTTGATGACCTTGAGTTGCACGACATCGGTGAATGAGTACCGGCGTTGTGACCCCGAGCCGTGGGCGCTCTGAATGGACGGCCGCAGAAGGCCCGTCCGTGCCCAGTAGTCCAGCTGGCGGTACGTGATGCCCACCAGATTGCACACTTGCGGGGCTCGATAACCAGAATCCGTCACGCCGCGCTCCTCTGTTAGCCGTCGTAGCTTACACGTTCGTAATTACGGAGCCACAACCTACCGAAAACGCCGTGGAGTTGTCAACAGTATCTGTGGATAACTTCGAGGCGACGGATAGTTGTGGATAACTCTTCCGGACGGTCGTCAGGTCGCTCCGGTCATGAGGAGGATCAGTTTCTCGATCTGATCGTTGGTGCCGATCCCGACCATGACCTGGCCGGGGGTGATGACCAGATCGGGATCGGGATTTAAGTAGAGGCGGCGCGACTCATCTTCCACGGCCAGGATCATGGCCCCCGAGCGTTGCCGGATGGCGGCCTCGCGCAGCGACATCCCGGCCAGGATGCAATCCTCGTGAATCTGCATCTGCTGGACGCGGAACTCGACGTGATTGCCCTGCAGGACGAGATCGACGAAGTCGGCGAGTTCCGGCTGGAAAGCCATCGAAGCCAATCGGTGGGCGCCGACCCGCTGGGGGGCGACCACCCGGTCCGCTCCGGCCAGGTAGAGCTTGCGTTCCGACTCGCTTTCGGCGGCCCGGGCGATGACGAGGAGGTCGGGGCGGAGGGCTTTGGCGGACAGCACGATGACCAGATTGTCAGAGTCGGCCGTGACGCAGGCGATGAGTGAGCGAGCCCGGCTGATCCCGGCATCCACCAGCGTCTCGTTGTGCGTTGCGTCCTCCTCGAGGACCAGGGCACCGGCATCTCTGGCCTCTTGAGCAGCCGCAGGATCACCTTCGATCACCAGGACTTCCGCGCCCCGACCGACCATCAGCTCCCACGTGGCGCTGCCCACCCGTCCAAAGCCGCAGATGATGTAGTGATCGTTCAGTTGTCCGATGGTCCGGGTCATCTTGGTCATTCCTCGCCGGCCACTCAGGTTCTCGAATGCAGCCTCGAGAGCGGCACCGGCAGTGTAGAAGAGCGTACCGACCCCCACGATGATCAAGCCAACCGTGAAGAGTTCCCCGGCTTCCGAGAGCGGGAAAACTTCCGAGTAGCCGACCGTGGAAATTGTGATCATGGTCATGAAAAAGGCGTCCAGAACGGACGCGTCCTCGATGAAGATGAACCCGATGGTCCCGGCGACGATGATGCTTCCCAGGATGGCGGCCGCGACGCGTACCCGCGTGACGCCCTTCATCAGCTGGACGACTCGCCGGCCTCGAAGTCCTCGGGGGTGATGTCGTCGAGAAATTCCCGAAACTTCTCTATCTCGGCTTCCTCATCGTCGTCCCGTATTTCGATACCGGCGTCGTCCAGAACCTGCGGCGTGGCAAAGAGCGGCGCTCCCATCCGGGCGGCGAGGGCAATGGCGTCGGAGGGCCGCGAAGAAACCGTCACTTCATCACCGCCTCTGGTCAGCACCAGGTCTGCGTAGTAGACGCTGTCCCGAAGCTCGGTGACCACCACACGGGCAACGCTCGCCCCCAACGATTCGGAGACGAGTTTGAGGAGATCATGCGTGAGCGGGCGCTGCGGGACGACACCTTCGAGAGCGTACGCGATCGCAGTAGCCTCAACCGCTCCAATCCAGATGGGCAGATACCGGGAGCCATCGGTTTCCCGTAGGAGCACGATCGGCTGGTTGGTCGGCAGTTCGATCCGAACCCCGATCAGGTCCATCGGGATCCCTTCGCCGTCGCCGCCGTTTGGATCACTCATGGGCTCAGATTATCACCGTGACCCGGGAACACCCGCTCGCCGAGCGATGCGGGATGCGACTGCAACGTCGCCAGGTCGAGGACCATCCAGATTGACCGCAGGTTGCGGTACTTGCCTTCCCAATCCAGGCCGTAGCCGAGCAGGAACTCATCGCCGACCTCAAACCCCCGGTATTCGAGCGGTACCTCAACGATCCGGCGCGGCGCCTTGTCGATCAGGGTCACGGTCGCCAGGCTGGCCACATCTCTCGTCTCGAGCAAGCGGCGCACGTAGGAGAGCGTCAGTCCCGTGTCGACGATGTCTTCGACCAGAACCACGTGACGTCCTTCCAGCGAGATCTCGGTATCCATGGCGATCCGGACCCTGCCTCCCTCCCCAAAACGGCTGAGGGCGAGAAAGTCGATTTCCAGCCGGGCGTCCATCTGCCGGACCAGGTCACTAAGGAAAGGAAGCGAGCCGTGGAGCACCCCCACGAGGACGGGAACCTTGTCCCGATAGTCCTCGGCCAGCTGCGCACCCAGTTCCTGCGCCCGGGAGGCCAGGGCGCCGGCCGTGATCACCTCAACAAACGGCTCGGCGGCGGTGGTCACAAACGCACCGCGGATCGGCAACCAACAGGATCAGTCATTCGCGAAAAGCCAATCCCAGTACTTGCTCGCCCAGGAGAATGCTTCGGCGATATCCGGCAGACGCGGAGCTGCCGCCGTCTCCAGCGGAACCCTGGCCAGCTCCTCTTCCCCGATCGTCGCGATCACCACCGCCTCGTCCCCCGAAAAGGCAGGCGTCAGCTCGATGAGTTCCGCATCGTCCCGATTGGCGAAGAGTGAGATCGTCTCCGTGGCCGCTGCCTCCGTTTCCGAGTCGTCGGGCAGCCTCCGCCGTGCATAATCGACCCCGGCGACGATGACTTCGACCACGCCGAATGCGCTGAACCCGTAGTCCAGCAAGGCGGAGGCATCGGCAAAGCGGCGGTCGACCGTCGGCGATCCCATCACGATGGCGAAGAGCACTCGCCCGTCGCGCTCGGCCGAGGCCGCCAGCGTCCATCCGGCGTCATCGGTGTAGCCCGTCTTCACTCCGTTCGCTCCCGGGTATTCGTAGAGCAACCGGTTCGTGGTTCGGACCGTGCGCTCCTCGCCGTCCACGGTGGGAGGCAGCGGGGCCTCTCTGGTCGCAACCATGGTTGCGAGTTCGTCGACCGCCATCATCGCACGAGCCAACGTCAGGAGGTCGCGGGCCGAGCTGAAATGGTTCGGCTCGTCGAGTCCGTGCGGATTGGCAAACCGGGTGTTGTCCATCCCCAGCTGCTCCGCCCGATCGTTCATGAGCTCAACGAACCGTTCGACGGTCCCGCCGACATGCTCGGCTGCTGCCAGAGCCGCATCGTTGGCGGAACCCAGCAGCATTGCGTAGAGGAGCTGCTGGACCGTCCACACTTCGCCTGCCACGAGGTCGATCTCCGCTTCGCCAACCTCCGGTGCGGTCTCGCTGATCGTGACGCGGTCGAAGCGGGATCCGCGGTCGACGACCAGGAGCGCGGTCATCATTTTCGTGGTTGATGCCATGGCGCGGCGCTGATCGGCATCCCCCTCTGCGAGAACCCGATCGAATGTGGCGTCGTACAGAATCCAGGTCTGGGCGCTGACGTCCGGCGGCGACCCGGTGAACAGTCCGTCGACGGGCACAGGCGGCAGCTGGACCGACACGGTCGGGGCGATGGTGGCCCCAACCGGTGCCACCACTCCCCCGAGAAAGGCCATGGTGAGCGCCACAAGGGCCAATCGCCGGACGATGGAAGGCCTGCGCAGCACTAGGACTCCAGCAGCCGGCGCAGCTCCTCGGTGAGGATGGCAACCCTCATTCTCCCGATCGCGTCCGCACACCCGGCGAGAATCTCACCGGCCCGGTGGCGGGCTTCGGGGCTCCGATTGCGCAGCAGGGGCGCCGTCAACTGCTCGAGGAGCGCTGCATCGCGTTCGGTGGATATCCGCACCGACCGCAGATGCCGGGGCTCGAAGCCGTACGCGAGGAGACGTTGCGCTTCCCGGGCGACGGCCAGTTCTTCCTGGCTGAAGGTCGGGTCACCTTCCTCGTCGCCGGGTCGCAGCATGCCGTGGTCGATCAGCTCCCCGACCTGGCGGCGGGAGAGCCCGCTGGCGCGGGCCAGTTCATCGAGTCCCAGAGGTGTTTTCGAGGGTGCAAAGAGCTTTTCCGGAGGAGGTCCCGAAGGGGCGGGCATGACCGTTTCCTCACCGCGCTCCCACATGGTCAGCTTCGATTTGATCACCTTCAGTGGGAGGAAGTGGTCACGCTGTTGCTGGAGTATGAATCGGAGACGCTTGATGTCATCCTCGAAGAACTGGCGGTAGCCGGATGGGCTGCGGTGCGGGTCGACCAAACCCTGGCTCTCGAGGAACCTCACCTTGGAGACACTCACATCCGGGAATTCATCTTTGAGGAGGTTGATGACCTCGCCGATGGATATGCCGTCACTCATCACCGAGCGCCACGATCAGGTGAAACTTGCCGATGATGACTTCGTCACCAGGCTGCAAAGCACTCTGATCTACCCTCTCACCGTTGACGTACGTGCCGTTTGTCGAACCCGAGTCCTCGACACTGAAGATGCCACCCTCGCTCCGAAAACGGCAGTGGTGTCGCGAGACCGTGATGTCGTCCAGGAATATGTCGCTGTCGGGATGTCTCCCGACGGTCGTCGCGCCTTCCTTGACTACCCACGTCATCCCCGCCCGGGGCCCGCGTTCAACCACGAGCGCGAACCCGACGAGGCCGGGCACGTGGGCGGCTTCATCGGGGCTGAGCGCCGGATGGGCGACCGGTGAGACCGGAACGAAGGTGATCGTCGCTTCGTGCTCGGTCGCCGCTCCGCAGGACGGACAGGCGGCGACGTGCTCGTCGATCTCAGCGTGGCAGTTGGGGCACTCCATAAACGTCATCGTACTGGGATTCAGCCGGGTTACCCGATCAGGCTTCGATAGGCGTCGGGAGAGAGCAGGCTGTCCAGCCCGGCGGCGTCGCCGACCGCGATCTCCACGAACCACCCGTCGCCGTACGGGTCGCTGTTGACCAGCTCGGGCTCCGCCGAGAGTGCTTCATTGACGGCCGACACTTCACCGGCCACCGGGGCGTATACGTCGGCCACCGACTTGGTCGACTCGACTTCGGCGATGGCATCGCCTTTGGCGACGGTTTTCCCAACGGCTGGAAGCTCAACGTAGACCACGTCCCCCAGTGCGTCCTGGGCGTAGTCCGATATGCCCATCCGCACCTTCCCTCCCTCGCCGACTATCACCCACTCGTGTTCTTCGGTGTATCGCCTGTCGTCGGGCACGTTCATCCGAACACATCCTCTCTCGTCTGGGTCTCAAGATTACCGGTGCGGCGGCTCACCTGTGACGCAACTTGTCACGAATGTCGATCGCGTACTGGAACGCCACCCAGTAATAGAGGATCAACCCGACGACACCGAAGAACCATCCCAGATAGAGGAACAGGTCCCCGGCAACGCCACCCGCGGCGAGATAGAACGATGGAATGGCGCCGTAGAGAATGAACGTGGCGACTTTGCCCAGGTAGCGAACATCGAGCTTGTCTTTGAGCCGCACTCCCAGCGCCAGGGCGCCGACGGCCACGGCGGCCTCCCGGGCGATCAGGGCCAGGCCGAGGGACAGTGGGACAACGTCGGCAATCATCCCGCCGATCAGCGCGGCGGCGATGGCCAGCCGATCGGCGAGTGGATCGAGGAACTTGCCGATCTCGGAAACCTGGTTCAGCTTGCGGGCCAAGACGCCGTCGAGCCAGTCGGTCCAACCGATCACCAGGATGAGCACGCCCGCCGCTACCGGGTCGTCACGACCGAAGAGCAGCCACCAGAAAACTCCAATGCCGCCAAGCCGAATGAGAGAAATCAGATTGGGGATTGTGAAAGGGCCGGCGTCGGTGGTCAGGCCGACTCCTTGACAACATAACAGGCCACAAAATGGCCTTTCCCCTTGTCTTCGAGCGCGGGATGATCACTGGTCCGGCACACGTCCTGCACCCACGGACACCGGTCGATGAACCGGCACTCCGGGGGCGGATTGATGGCCTTCCCGATGCCTCCCTCGATCTCAACCTTCGGTCGAACGAAGCTCGGGTCGGGTACCGGCACCGCCGACAGCAGGGCGCGCGTGTACGGGTGCTGCGGGTTTCGCAACAGTTCCTCGGTTGGTCCCATTTCGACGATCTTGCCGAGGTACATCACGGCAATGCGATCGCACATGTAGCGAGCAACCGCGAGGTCGTGTGTGATGTAGAGATAGGAAACGTCGAATTCCCTGCCGAGGCTGAGCATCAACTCCATGATCGAGATGCGGATGCTCACATCGAGCATGGAGGTCGGTTCGTCGGCGACGACGAACGACGGATCGATTACGAGAGCCCGGGCGATGGCCACGCGTTGGCGCTGTCCTCCAGACAGCTCATGCGGGAACCGGAACATGAAGGTCGCCGCCGGCAGCAGCCCGACCAATTCCAGCAACTCGGCCACCCGTTCTTCGCGTTCGGTGACCGTCCCGATGCCTTGCACCTGCAGCGGTTCCGAGATCGTGTCGTAGATCGTGCGCCGCGGGTTCATCGACTCGTACGGATCCTGGAAGATCATCTGGACCCGGCGGCGGAACCGTTTCATGTCCTCGCGATCGATCTCCGAGACTCTGATCATCGAACCATTGTCCTGCAACAGGATCTGGCCCTCGGTCTGGCTGGTGAGCCGGACCAGCATCCGGCCGGTCGTGGTCTTGCCGCATCCCGACTCTCCCACCAGTCCGAGGCTCTCGCCGGGAGCGATCTCGAAGCTGATGTCATCAACGGCGTGGATGAAGTCGGTCGGTTTGCGGAAGAGGCCGCGCTGGACCGGGTAGAGCTTCTTGAGGTTCTGGACTTTGACCAGCGGCTCCATCATGCTTCCAGCCTTCCCAGTTCGGGGACTTCTTCCCAGTGCCAGCAGGCCACCTGATGTCCCGGCGAAGCGTCCTGGTAGACCGGCTCTTCTCGAGCGCAGATCTCGGTCGCAAAGGGACAGCGGGGATGGAAGCGGCACCCGGTCGGCGGGGCGAGCAGGTTGGGTGGTTCGCCCTCGAGCGGGGCCAGTTTCCGACGCGGACCTTTGACGCTCGGGGTGGAGGAGAGCAACAAATACGTGTAGGGGTGTCGGGGGCGGGGAAACACTTCATCGGTCGGACCCAACTCGACCAGCTTGCCTGCGTACATGACGCCGATCCGATCGCTCACCTCTGCGATCACGGCGACATCGTGAGAGATGTAGATGATCGACATTCCGAGGTCCTCCTGGACCTTTTTCAGCTCTTTGAGAATCTGATCCTGGACGATGACATCGAGCGCCGTCGTCGGCTCATCGGCGATGATCACTTTCGGGTTGCAGGACAGCGCCATCGCGATGATGGCCCGCTGCCGCATGCCTCCCGAGAACTCGTGGGGATACCGGTCCATCATGGCGGGCGTCAACCCGACGAGTTCGAACAGGTCGGCGATTCGTGCCCGACCCTCGGGTTCGGTCATGTCGGGGAAGTGCTGTTCGAGCGCCTCCATGATCTGATCGCCAACTTTGTAGACCGGATTCCAGGCGTTCATCGCCCCCTGGAACACCATGGATATGTCGGCCCAGCGGTGCTTGCGCATCTCTTCATGGGAGAGCTTGACGATGTCCACTCCGTCGAGCACGACCGAGCCTTCTTTGATGATCGCATTGTCTGCGAGCAGCCTGATCAGCGTCATTGCGATGGACGTCTTCCCGCACCCCGACTCGCCGACCAACCCGAGGGCTTCTCCGTGCGCGAGCTGAAAGCTCACGTTCTCAACAGCCGATACGTCGCCGGCTTTGGTCCGGTAGTGCATGACCAGGCCGTCGACATCGAGGACCGGTCTGCCGCTCAACTCGCCGCTGCGCCGCTCAGAGGACGTTGCCGTCATGGTTCCTACCGTCTCCGCAATCGAGGATTGATGATTTCGTCCATAGCCCGACCGACCAGGAAGAACGATCCGGCCAGCAAGGAGACCGCCAGCCCGGCGGGAACGATCAGCCACCAGTAGTTCGGGTCGAGGAGATACCCCTGCACCCGCGCCTGGTAGATCATGATGCCCCAGCTCATGTCGATGTTGAGCAGCCCGAGGAACGAGAGGGTCGCCTCGGCGCCGATCGCGTCGGTCACTGCGAACATCATGAACAGGAAGCTGAGCGGGAGCACGTTGGGAATGATGTGGCGGAAGATGAGGTGCATGCGCCCGCCTCCGGCAATCCGGGCAGCGTCGATGAACGGCTTCACCGACACGGAGAGCGCCTGGGATTTGAGAATGATGGCCGTCCCCCCGAAGCCGCCCAAAACCCCGATCAGCAACGCCAGATGGAATAGCTGAAAATCGATCAGGGCGCTCAACACGATCAGGATCGGCAGAAACGGCACCAGGATGACCAGGTCGGCCAACCGCATGAACACAGTGTCGACGGGTCCGCCGAAGAACGCCGACACCGCCCCGACGGTCGTAGCGATGAAGACCGAAACGAGGGCGGCGACAATTCCCAGCATGAACGCTGCCCTGCTGCTGAACATCAATTGTGAGAGCACGTCCCGACCGAGCGAATCGGTCCCCAGCAAGTGCCGGGACGACGGACGGGCCGGCTGTTCGGAAACCCCGAGGGTGTCCCCTACACCGAGCGACGGGTTGATGAGCCGGGCTGAGAATAGGTCGATCTGCGAGGCGGGATCCGTGACCTCGTTGTCGGGAACGATCGTTTTCTCGACGACCACGGCCTCGTATCCGACCACCGGGTCGTAGACCGACGGTTCCCACACCGTCCCGATCAGGATGGGCTGAACGAGGGCCATGAGCCCGAACAGGATGATGATGGTCAGTCCGACCAAACCGATCTTGTTCTCGGCGAAACTCGACCATCCTTTTCGAAACCCCCGCCAGAACAAGCGGAGCCGAACTCGCCACAGCGGCTCGGCAACAACGTCGGCGATCTCCAGGGCCGACGCCGGGTCGGGATTGAGCAGTCGGTCGGTCACTGAGCTCTCCTCTCCCTACACCCGGATCCGCGGATCCAGATACATGTACAGAATGTCGATGATCAGGTGAGCGATCAGCGCCAGAACCGCGATGAAGGCAAACGCCCCGATCGTGAGGGGGATATCCTCCTGGATCGCGGCCGAGAGCAGCGTGGCGCCCATCCCCGGCCACGAGAAGACGGTCTCGGTAACGACCCCGCCTCCAATCAGGAAAGCCAGGGAAAGCACCAGCGACGTCGTGACCGGCAGCAAGGCATTACGGGCCGCATGCTTGTCGCGAATGATCTTTTCGGGCACACCCTTGGCCCGGGCGGTGAGGATGAAGTCCTCCCGGAGGGTCTCCAGCATCGAAGCCCGGGTGAGCAGCATCGTCGCCCCGTAGCCGATCAGGGCCAGGGTGATGGTCGGGAGCATCAAGTGCCACCCGATGTCGAGCGCGTAGGGGACTTGTTCGCTCCAGGCGGTGGTCCACCAGATCAGCAGACCGCCGACCAGCAGAATCCGGCCCGCCCAGATCATCTGCTTGCCTCTGCGGCGGTCCTTGGCACGGCGTCCGAAGATCTCGACGGCAACGAGTACGAGCCCCACGATCAGCGTCGTGATCAACATCCGGTTGAAAACCCCGTTGGCTTCGACCCCTTCCGGCGCTCCCAGCCAGGTCTCCACCGTGAGGAACTTGCCGATCGGGAACCAGCCCAGCCCGAAAGCAAACGCCCAGATCATCATCAAGGCAAACCACGGGTAGAACACGGTCTGGAAGAAGACACCCGTGGTGGTCATCACCGACTCGACCTTCGAACCGCGGCGCCAGGCGATGATCTTGCCCGACTTGAAGCCCATCCAGAACGAGAGCAGCGTGGCAAAGAGGAAGAGGGCGAGCGTCCTCGGCAAGCGCTCCCCGATGATGGAGGTGACTTCGCGGGGATACTCGGAGAAAGAGATACCGAGGTTGCCCGTGAAGAAGTTCTTCATGTAGGTGACGTACTGCGACCACACGGACCCGGTGAGGCCGAGTTGCTCGCGGAATTGCTCGCGGACCTCGGGGGTGATCTTCGGATTTGCCAGGAACTGCTGGCTGATGTCACCGGGCTGTGCTTGGAGGAGGAAGAACGTGGCCGAGAGAAACACAACGAACACGAGGATGTTTTGCAGTGTTCGCCGGCCGATGTACTTGAACATGCAGTGCCCTCCGGCTGCCGGGGAGTCGGTCGAGGCAGGTTAGCAAAGGAAGCACCAGTTCGCGTAGATGGGGAGGGCCGGAGCCCTCCCCATCTGTATCGCGTTCGATGGTTGTGTCTAGTCGACTGCCTTGACGTCTCCCGGCAGACCGGACAGGTTCTGGATTCCGTCCAAGCTATCTGTGAACGGGAACACCAGCGTGGTCCGGTAGGCCTCGAGGATCGGCGTCTGGAAGAGCACGATGTAGGGCGCTTCCTCGACGATGATCCGGTCCATCTCCTGGACCGCAGCCTTGGCCGTATCCACGTCGGTGGCGGCGAGCAGCTCAGCAGCAAGCTCGTCGACCCGATCGTTGGCGTAGCCCGGGGTGTTGAAGCCACCCTCTGCCGAGTCCTGGTACGAGGCGAAGAACGACTCGTGGAAGGTCGGCAGCGACGGGTCACCGAGACCCCAACCCAGGATGTACATATCCCAGTTGAGCGCCTCGTCGCCCAGCGCGAAGGCCTTGTCTACGATCACCGAGAAGCCGGTCGGGTTGGCCTTGACCGGGATGCCCAGGTTCGAGGCCCATTCGGCGATCCACACCGAGTAGGTCGACCGGAGCGGGTCGTAGCCGGGTCCGGGAGCCAGCAGCTCCAGCTCAGGTACGGTCGTTCCGTTCGGGTCTTTGAGACCCGTACCGGTGCCGTCCTTCAGTTCCTGGTTGTCCGCGTCCCACTCGGGCGCGACCGTCCAGGTGAAGCCACCGTCGGTGAGGAGCTTCACAGCTTCGGTGAAACGCTCTTCACCACTCAGGCCGGCACAGAGTTGCTCGACGTCCGGGTTGGCCCAGAACGCGTTGCCCGACGGCACCAGGCTGTACGCCGGGATGGCCGCACCCTGCAACAGGGTCTGCATGAACTCTTTGTCGGTCATACACGCCAGCGCCCGCCGGAAACTCAGCTCCGACATCGGTGCCTTGCGCATGTTGAATGCCAGGTAACGGAATCCGTTCGACGCATTGGCGATCAGGCTCAGGTCCGAAGCGGACGTGATCTGGTCCTTCAGTCCCGCCTGGAGACCCAGGGAGCTGAGGATGAAGTCGATCTCACCGTTGCGCAGAGCGAGGATGGCCGCGTTCTGGTCGGAGTAGATCGAATACAGAACATCACTGGCGAAGGGACCGGAGGTCCACTGCGTCGTGACTTCGCCCTCACCGGAGCCGTTGTACACCTCATCAAAGCCCTTGGCATCGTTCTTCTGACGGAACGAGCCATCGGCATAGAAGGTGTACTCGGTGCCCGCGTAGTAGTCGCCGGCGTTCATCTGGTTGTTGGCGAAGGCGCCGGGCTCACGACCGGAATAGATCATCGACCCGGCAGACGGCTCGCCTTCGCCGCTGAAGGCATATAGCGTCGCAGACGGATCGTCGCTGGCGCGGGCTTCCTCGACCTTGTCGGCCCAGAAGTGCTCGGGCATGAACGGTGCCAAACCGACTCCGTTGTTCCAGATCGCCAGACCGGGCTGCTCGGAGAATTCGACGCGGACGGTGTAGTCGTCCACAGCCGTGATATTCGTGACACCCTCGCGGGCCGGTGACGACTCGTCGACATCTTCGGTCGCCGGATCATCGAGCACCTCATCGGCTTGCAGCGAGAAGTATCCGGGCCAGTTGCCACCGAGTCCGAAGTCCTTCATCACGTTGTAGGTGAACACGAGGTCGTTGGCGGTGACTTCTTCACCGTCGGACCACATGATGCCCTGACGGATGGTCTGCTCAACGGCCCAAACGTCTCCGTCCTGGGTTGCAGGAATCGGATCACCCTCGGCCAGCGATGGCACCAGGATGATGTTCGGGAACGCCAGCGTGAACAGCGCCGGGTGGCTGCTGCCCAAGACGTAGCCGTTGTAGACGTCCGCCTCCGGACCCAGGTAGGCCCAGAAGTTGTCGGTCGTCAAGTCGCTAAAGATGC
The DNA here is from genome assembly GCA_963707435.1 of uncultured Actinomycetota bacterium. Lineage (GTDB taxonomy): Bacteria > Actinomycetota > Acidimicrobiia > Spongiisociales > UBA4744 > UBA4744. The sequence continues at coordinate 527,808 of CAVPPF010000007.1, forward strand.
CGATCTTGTAGGTAAACCCCTCGACAGTGGGCGCTGCGGTCGTGGTGGTCTCACCGTCAGTAGGAGTCGCCGTCGTGGTGGTTTCTCCCGCTGCTGTTGTATCGGTGGTTCCCTCCGCGCACGCTGCTGCTACTAGTGCCAAAACGGCCACTACAGCAAGCCAACGCCACTTCGAGAGTTTCCGTGATGTGCTCACAGTTTAACCCTCCATGTTTCCTTCGGTTTCCAGTCCCTCGCGGTCCGCGTCCGCTGGCAGCGGCGGGAACCCTGATTCGAGAACGACAATAGGATAGCCACGGGCAGGGCGCGAGCCAATACCTACCTCCCAGCTATTACCATATCTGGCTAACCGACCAAGGAGCCAAGCGCGGAAGAGTCCGCTGTGACGGGCGACTTCGCCGCAGGCAGGGTGAGTGCGAAGGTGGAGACGCCGCCCTCGTAGGTGTACACGAGGTCGCCGTCCATCAGCCTGGCGAGCTTGCGGGAGACGTGGAGTCCGAGGCCGACCGACCCCGAAACCGGCGTATCGGTGTGTCCCTGCTGGTATGCCTCGAAGACGGTCGCCCGGTCTTCCTCAGCAATGCCTGCACCGTCGTCGCACACGCAGGCGGTCACCGTGTGTTCATTCGCTCGCACAACCACGGTGATCGAGGGTCCTCCGTAGCGGATCGCGTTGGTCAGAAGGTTCCTGACGATCTGGCGGACGCGGGAGGGATCCGCCCACACCGGAGCGCTCTCGAGATCGAGCGCGATGGCGTCGCGGACATCCTTGGCGCAAACGCACCCGCGAACGACCGTGCGAACCTCGGTCGCCAGGTCGATGAGATCCGGCACGACGGTCATCGATCCCAGCTCGGCCCGGGCGGCAACCAGGAGGTCGTCGATGATGTTGTTGATCTCGCGGCTCTGGTCGCCGACCAGTTCCGCCAGTTCGGCCGACTCCACATCGCCGCTTCGCAGCAGGCCGTCGCGAAGCTCATCGGCGAATCCAAGGACAACCGTGAGCGGATTGCGAATCTCGTGACTCACCGTGGCCACGAACTGGTCCTTTGACCGCAGCAGGCTCTCGAGCCGATCGTTGGCCCGGCTCAATTCAGCGGTTCTCTGTTTGACCTTTTCGTCGGTAGCCCGCAAGGCTGCGTCGACGTTCGCATACTCCTTGCCGATCAACCAACCGGCGATGCCGAGGACTATCGGGGCAAGGTCGACGATCCAGAGGACCGGTTGCGCATCGTGGGCGAGGGTGATGGCGTCGAGCGCCAACCCGCCGCCGGCCAGCAGCCATCCGGCCGCCGGAAACAGCAGCCCGAATACGAAACCGCCGACCGTCCATCTCCGCAAGAGCATGCTGCGACGTGTCATGTCACAGGAGTTATCGGAACCGTGAGGACGATACCTGAGTGCCACTTGTCGGGCGGCGGGTTCGCGCCGACGCCGTTCAGCGCATGCGGCCGAATTCATTGATATCGAGAGCGAACGCTCCGCCGTCCGTGACCGTGAGCCGACCGGTCCGCTCAACGTACCGAACATTGTCGACCACGGTCTCGGGTGGGGCGACGTTGATGACGAATCCGGCCGACCCGATCGGAATGATCCGGGTACGGAGCGTATTGCCGCGGACGTAGCTCGAGGAACGCGCATCGTAGACAAAGGTGTAGCCGGCGATTCGCATGGCCGAGACGTCCACCCGCTCGACTACCCCGAAGAAATGGCGACGCACATCGGAGTCGAATTGGCGGCGCTCGATCACATGGACCTTGTCTCCATATCCAACAGCATCGCTGCCTCCCGACCTCGTGGCTGCCAGCCTCGATCAAGAGGACGCCGCCCAGCGCAACACCTCACCGACGGCTTCTCTTGCCCGGTCCCGGCTACCGGTTCATCGTCTCCGTGGCGCTGAGTTGAGCCTGGCGGGCAAGGTCTACCGCATGGCCGAGGATCCGGGCCGCCTCCTGAGGGTTGTGGAAGCCCATGCTGTTCTCGGCGTCCACGAAGTCCCAGCGCATCTGGGCCGAACGATACAGGGCTCTGGCTTCCTCTTCTGGCGTTGCGTTGAAGTTATCCCGGTGCAAGACGATGAGAATCCCCCGTACAACAGGGGATTCTGTTCGTCGGGCTGGGGAGATTTGAACTCCCGACCTCTTGACCCCCAGTCAAGCGCGTCTGCCAAACTGCGCCACAGCCCGTGGATGGGGATGTTAACCGCGCAATCGAAAACCGGATGGAACGAGCGTTGCGCTCAGGCACTCCAGGGACAGCTGCCCCAACCGAGCCAGGCCCCGACGCACAGCAGCCCTTCAACGAGCCGGACCGCCAGGTAGAGGCCGACGACGATCACCATGAACCAGTAGAACACCGGGCGTTTCTCCTGTGGTTGTTCGTTCACACCGGCGGAACTCCGTGGCGGCGGTCGGAGAAGCGGCGCTGCTTGTCGGCGAGATAGTCGAGCCGGGTGGACAGTTCCCGGCGAAGATCTTCTGGCTGCACCACTGCATCGACGACGAGATCAGCGGCCAGCCGGAGCAGATCGACATCTTCGCTGTACTCGAGCCGTTTGGCCGCCACGAAGGCCTCCCGCTCTTCGCCTTCCATCTCCTGGATGGTGTTGTAGTAGACGGCGTTGACGGCCGCCTCGGGCCCCATCACAGCGATCTCGGCGGTGGGTAGCGCCAGGGTCGCATCCGGACGCAGTCCCGGACCGGCAAACGCATACAAACCTGCACCGTACGCCTTGCGCACGATCACACTGATGCGCGCCACCGTTGCTTCGGCCACTGCGGTCAGCATCTTCGCTCCGGCCCGGATGATCCCCTGCCGTTCGACCTGGGAGCCGATCATGAAACCCGGAACATCGGCGAGGAAGATGAGCGGCACATTGAATGCGTCACACAACCAGATGAAACGAGCCGCCTTGTCGGCCGAATCGACGAACAGCACCCCGCCGAGATGCTGGGGATTCGACGCGACGATGCCGACCGGTCGCCCGTCGATCCGTGCAAAAGCGGTGATCAGTTCTCGTGCCCAGAGTTCCTTGATCTCAAAGACGCTCCCCCCGTCGACCAGGGCCCGGATGAACTGCTTCATGTCGTAGACGAGGCGAGGGTCGTCCGGGACCACGTGGGCGATGTCCTCGCTCATGTCTGGTCCGACGGACTCGAATCGGTGGGGAAAGACCCTGGTGTTGTCCGCGACGTAGGAGAAGTACGCCCGGGCCCAGGAGATCGCCTCTTCGTCGCTCTCGACGAGAGCGTCCCCGCACCCACTCACGGTGCAGTGCATGCGTGCCCCGCCCATCTCTTCGAGGGTGGTGGTCTCACCGACGACCATCTCGGCCATGCGCGGCGAACCCAGGTACATCGAAGCCCGGCCCTCGACCATGACGACAACATCACAGAAGGCCGGGATGTAGGCGCCGCCCGCCGCCGATGGCCCGAACAGACAGCAGATCTGCGGTACCCGCCCGGATAGACGCACCTGGTTGTAGAAGATGCGGCCGGCGCCGCGCCGTCCCGGGAACAACTCGACCTGATCGGTGATACGGGCGCCGGCCGAGTCGACTAGATAGAAGACCGGCAACATCTCGTCGTAGGCCGACTCGAGGGCGCGTACGATCTTCTCTACGGTTCGCGCCCCCAGCTTCCCGCCTTCACCGTCGGGTCGTTGGCAACAACCCAGACCGGCCGGCGATCAACCATGCCTCGCCCCGTCACCACTCCGTCGGCAGCCAGATCCGGAGTGTTGGCGTTGGCCAGGAGGCCGTCTTCGACGAACGATCCCTCATCGCAGAGCAGCTCGATGCGGTCGCGTACGAACAGCTTCCCGGCGGCCGCAGACCGCTCCCGGTACTTCTCCGGGCCGCCGCCTCTCGACCGGCTATCAGCCGAGCGGATGCGCTCCCGCCGCCCTTCAGCCACGGCCGGCCCGCCTCTCTTTGGCGCGCGTCATGAAATGGATCGGGGTGCCGTCGAAATCCATTTCTCCCCGCAACCGGTTCTCTAGATACCGCACGTAGTCGTCTCCGATCTCGCCGCCGGAGACGAAGAGGATAATCGTGGGCGGGTTGACGCCCGCCTGAACCGCGTACAGGATCTTCGGACGCCTGCCCTTCCGAACGGGCGGCGGATGGACACCCTGCCACCCCCGGATCAGCCGGTTGAGCTGGCCCGTCGGGATCCGCCGCGCCCGGTTCTCCAGGACGACGTCCAGAGCCGCTGCCAACCGGTGCAAACGGGCACCGGTCAAGGCCGAGATGCGGAGCACCGGCGCCCAGCCGACAAACCCCAACCGGTCACCGACCCCGAAGGTCGTGGCTTCGCGCTGTTCGAGGTCCGGCAGGTCCCACTTGTTGAGCAGCAGAATCAGCCCGGCCCCCGATTCGGCAGCCTCTTCGGCAATCCGCTGGTCCTGCTGGGTCACGCCTTCGGTGGCATCCACGAGGAGCAGGGCCACGTCCGCCTCATCGAGCGCCTGGCGCGCCCGGATGATCGAATAGAAATCCGCGCTGTCCTTGACCTTGGGGTTGCGCCGGATCCCGGCTGTATCGACGACCCGGTACTGCACGTCCCCGATCATGACCTCGACATCGATGGGGTCTCGAGTCGTGCCGGGGGTCGAGGAAACCAGCACCCGCTCCTCCCCGGTCAGCCGGTTGAGCAGGGTCGATTTGCCGACGTTGGGCCGCCCGATGATGGCCAGCGTTGGCATCCGATCTTCGTGGATTTCCTCCGCCTCGGGGAGCGCGTTCACCAGCCGATCGAGCAGATCTCCAATCCCGCGGCCGTGCAGGGCACTGACCGGCACGGGCTCACCGATGCCCGTCTTCCACAAGGAAGGGACCAGCAGTTCCTTGCCTGCGTCGTCGACCTTGTTGGCAACGAGAATGACCGTGGCGGCGGTATCGCGCAGGATGTTCGCCACTGCTGCGTCATCGTCCGACAGCCCGACCGTGCCGTCGACCACGAGCAGCACCACGTCGGCTCCGACGAGCGCCGCTTCAGCCTGGGCGGTGATCCCGGACGTGAGCTCCTCCCCCGAAGCAAGCTCCCATCCACCGGTGTCGATCAGAATGAAGTCACGGCCTGCCCAGTCGGCCCGGAACTCGCGCCGATCGCGGGTAACGCCCGGACGCTCCTGCACGACGGCCTCGCGGCGGCCGAGCACGCGGTTGACCAACGTCGACTTCCCGACGTTGGGGCGGCCCAGCACGGCAACAACCGGAAGCCGGCTCATGGGGACTTGCTCGGAGAGAAGGTGTGCACACCCCCAGCATAAGGAGCTGGCGCTGCGAAGCGGCCCGCAGTATCAAACTGCTTCTACCATGGCGTCATGCCGGACAAAGTGTTGCTCGCCCAGCCTCGAGGGTTTTGCGCAGGGGTGGAAATGGCCATCAAGGCTTTGACCTGGATGGTCCGGGTCTTCGAACCGCCGGTGTACTGCTATCACCAGATCGTTCACAACCAGTGGGTCGTCAAGGCGTTCGAGCAGGTCGGAGTTGTCTTTGTCGACGACATCGAAGAAGTCCCGGAAGGCGCACCCGTGATGCTGTCTGCTCACGGATCGGCGCCGGATGTGGTCGAGGGAGCAGGGAGACGCGCCGGAGTCGTCATCGACGCCGTCTGTCCGCTGGTCACCAAGGTGCACCATGAAGTGAAACGAATGGCCCAGCAGGGGTTCGACATCATCTACGTCGGACATGAGGGTCACGACGAAGCGATCGGAACGGTGGCGGTGGCTCCGGAGGCGATCGCACTGGTCCAACCGGAAACCGGCCTGGCCGGATTCGACCCGTCCGACCCGAAGCGCGTTGCCCTCCTGGCGCAGACGACACTTGGAATCCACGAGTGGCAAGAGGTGCTCGGCGAAGCGAACCGGATATATCCGGACCTGTGGACGGCCCGCAAGAGCGACCTCTGCTACGCAACGACCAACCGCCAGGAAGCCGTCCAGCAGCTCTCGAAACAAGCCGACCTGATCCTCGTGGTTGGATCCGAGAACTCGTCAAACACGCAGGCGCTCGTCCGGGTCGCCCGGGAAGCCGGAACGGCCGCCCAACGGATCGATCATGCCGGCGACATTCGGGAGGAGTGGCTCACCGGCGCCCGGATCGTCGGACTCACCGCCGGGGCTTCGGCGCCGGACCACCTCGTGCAAGAGGTCATCGACCGGATCGGGCCTGCCGACGGCTTTGAGCTCTTCAGCGTCACCGACGAAGAGGAGTATTTCCCGCTCCCCCGGCAGCTGCGGGGGTTCCTCACGGCCCTGCAAGCGGCCGTCGAGGGGGGTTTCACCGCCCGGAACCCGGGACGGCCCGGGCTCCTCGAGCACGACCGGGACTGGACTGCCACCGAAGCCTTGCAGCTCGTCCGCCCTTAGTGCCGCCGGCCTTCGCCGGGAACCAAACGAACAATGGTGCCGATCACCTCGTCGATCGCAAGGTCCGAGGTGTCGACTTCAACGGCATCTTCGGCCGGTCGCAGCGGTGACGTTTTCCTCGTCGAATCGCGCCGGTCGCGGCGAGCAAGTTCCTCGGCGACACCCTCCAGGGAACCGGAGTCCTCATTGAGTTCGCGAGCTCGCCGGGCGGCTCGGACCTCCGGTCGGGCCGTCAGGAATATCTTGACGGGGGCTTCCGGGAAGACCACGGTGCCGATATCGCGGCCCTCCACCACGGCTGCTCCCCCATGGTCCCGCACCCAGGACCGCTGGCGCGCCACCAGCACCTCGCGCACGGCCGGGATGGCCGACACTTTGCTGGCGCTGGCCGACAGGGCCGGGCTGCGGATGGCTTCGTTCACATCGTCGCCGTCCAGGACCATGGTTCCCGCGTGATAGTCGAAGGTGGCGGAGCGAACGGCCGCGATCGCAGCCTCCGGGTCGTCCACATCGGCTCCGGATCGAAGCACCGCCAGCGCCGCCGCCCGGTAGAAAGCTCCTGTGTCGAGATGGGGAAGTCCGAGACGGTCCGCGACCCCCTTGCTGACCGTCGTCTTCCCGGCGCCGCCGGGACCATCGATTGCCACCACGAGACCAACCATCCCAGGCTCCTCCTCACGCCGTCTTTCTGCCATCGATCCGCCGCCCGGCCAGAGTTGACCCATGTCCTCGAAGAACCCCGGCCAGGTTTTGGCGACGCACCGGGGATCGCGGATGACGAGGTCCGGGAGAATCAGACCGGCTAGCGAGAAGGCCATCGCCATGCGATGATCGTCGTAGGTGTCGATCTCGGCGCCGTGCACTGCCGGGGATCTGACGATCAGCCAGTCAGGGCCCGCTTCCGCATCCGCTCCCAGCTTTCGCAACTCCGTCTCGAGGGCGGCAAGCCGATCCGACTCCTTGATACGCAGGTTCCCGACATTCGAGATCCGGGTAGGCCCCGCCGCACACGCTGCCGCCACGGCTACCGCCAGGACTGCGTCCGGCATGTCGCCCATGTCGACGTCGACCCCACGCAACCCGCCTCCGGGCCCCTCGAGGGTAACCCCCGAGTCGTCCCGGATGACCCGGCATCCCATGGCGGCCAGCACGTCGAGAATGCCGAGGTCTGCTTGCCGGGAGTGGGGGGGAAAACCGGGAATCCGTACCCGGCCGCCGGTGATGGCGGCCGCCACCAGCGGATACGCAGCCGCCGAGGCGTCCGGCTCGATGTGGAACGTGCGAGCCCGATACCCGCCGCGGCGCACATCCAGACCCGCCGCGGACACTTCCACCTGCCCGCCGAACGCTCGCATCACTTCGACGGTGTTCTCCACGTACGGTCGCGACACCACGACGCCGTCCAGGTACTCGAGCGACACGTCCCGGGTGGCATACGGGGCGGCCAGGGCGACGGCCGATACGAACTGGCTGGACCGGCGGGCGTCGATGACGGCGTGACCCCCGGGGAGCCCTCCCCCGCGAACCAGCACCGGAGGGCACCCGCCGTCGCCCTGTGCCTCGACCTGGGCACCGAGGGCGCGCAGAGCCGAGACGAGTTCTCCGATGGGACGCCGGCGCATCCGGGCGGTTCCGTCGATGAGAGACGGTCCATCGGCCAGGGTGGCTGCGGCGGTCACGAACCGGGCGCTGGTTCCCGAAGCACGAACATCGATTCGCTCGGCTGGACCTCGCAAACGTCCGCCGGTCCCCTCCACCGTTGCCACATCCCCGGCGGTGCGGATCGAGCCGCCGAGTTGGCGCAGCGCCTCCATCATCACCCTGGTGTCCTCTGCGTCGAGCACCCCGGTCAGGGTGCTGGTTCCGCCGGCCAGCGTTGCGCACAGGAGGGCCCGGTTCGTCAGGCTCTTCGAGCCGGGCAGCCGGATCGTGCCATCGACCGGACCCCCCGGTCGTATCGCCACCTTGTAGGGGAATCGTTTTGGGGGTCCCATCACCGGCGAGTCTGGCATGCGCTCAGGAACTCGTCGCTGCTGCGTAGAGGGAACGGACCTCTTCCATGCGGAGATCCCGCCACTCGCCGCTCTTGAGCGAGGGATCCTTGAGCGGGCCGATGGCGGTCCGGAAGAGGCTCAGCACCGGGAACCCGATGGCGTCGCACATGCGTCTGACCTCCCGGTTGCGCCCTTCCTGCATCGTCACTTCCAGCAACGACCGATCTCGAGAAGCGTCGACGATCCGGGCCGAGACCGCGCGGGCGGGACCGTCGTCCAGTTCGACTCCCGAGACGAGCCGCCCCACCTGCGCATGCGATGGCATTCCGTCGACCAGGACGGAGTAGGTCTTGGTGACGCCGTGGCTCGGGTGGGTGATCAGGTTGGTCAGATCACCGTCGTTGGTGAGCACCAGCAAGCCTTCGGAATCTGCGTCGAGGCGTCCCACCGGGTACACCCGCGGGTCCGGGGGGACGATGTCGGTCACCGTTGCCCGCCCGTGCGGGTCGGCCGCGGTGCTCACCACGCCGGCCGGCTTGTTGATCAAGTAGTAGACGAGGTCGGGTCGAATCGGAAGCGGCACCCCATCCACCTCCACGCGGACCTTCTCCCGCTCGACTTTTTGCCCGAGGTGCGCCGGTTCGCCGTCGACGGTCACCCGTCCGGCCTTGATCATCTCCTCGGCGCCCCGGCGCGACGTGATCCCGGAGTGGGCGATCAGCTTCTGCAGACGGTCCGGCTCGGTCACGCGTCTGCCCGGAAGGTCTCCTCGAGGGTTTCCACAATGGTGGCAGGCGGGACGTGATCGGCGAGTGGCGGTAGCTCATCCATCGACCGCAGCCCCAGCTTCTCGAGAAACAAGCTGGTCGTTCCGTAGATAGTCGGGGTGCCGGGCAGCGGCAGCCTGCCTTTCTCTTCGATCAAGCCGCGCCGTTCGAGGGTGCGGATGGCCGAGTCGGAGTCGACGCCCCGGATCTCGGCGATCTGGTTCCTGGACACGGGCTGACGGTAGGCAACGACCGCCAGAACCTCGAGCGCGGCATTCGAGAGGCGGCTGGCACTGGCCGTGGAGGCAAACCGCTCGAGGTAGGGGAAGGCGTCCGGATGGCTGTAGCAGCGCCATCCTCCCGCCACCTGCCGGAGCGTGATGCCGCTCGGGCGCTCTGCCAGTTCGGTCGACCAGGCTTCCAGTTCCGCCTGCACCGTCTCGACCGCCACCTCGAGGACCTCCGCCAGTTCTTCGACGGGCACGGGCTGCTCTGCGACGAACAGAATCGCTTCCAGAATGCTGCGATGGTTCATGGCGTGCGGCTCCATTCGCTGGTCAGGTGCTCGGGCGCTTCGTCACCGGACCGTCGAACTTCGATGGCGGACAGCCAGTCGCGCTGGCTGACCTCGACAAGTCCCCAGCGAGCCAACTCGAGCAAGGCCAGGAAGTAGGCAACGACCTCGACCTTCCGAGTGGTATGAGCAACCATGTCATCAAAACTCGTCTCTGCCAGCGACTCGATCTTCGATCGCAGGTCCCCGATGGCTGCTTCCACGGAGGGCAGCTCGAGGTCGAGATGATCGAGATCCACCTCCCGGTGCGGGGCGGCAAGAACCCGGGCGGCGATGGCAGCCAGTCCGACTCGATCGACGGGGATGGTGACGTCCGGAGGCCGGGGAGTGATCGCCTGATCGATCCCGACCGATCTCGGCACGAAGCGGGTGGCTTCTTGCATGCGGTGGGTCAGGACCGCTGCCACGTCCTTGAACGTCACGCAGGCGAGCAGGCGGGAGAGCAGGCGGTCCCGTTCCTCCATCAACTCGAGCTCCTCGTCCATATCGACGGACGCATCGTCGGGAAGCAGATGACGTGCCTTGAGTTGGATCAGCGTTGATGCGATCAGCAGAAACTCACTCGTGACCTCCAGATCCAGCTCGCGCATGGCGTCGAGGAACGAGAGATACTCGGACACGAGATCTGTCAGGCTCAGCTTGGTGATCTCAACCTGCCTGCGGGTGATCAGCTGCAGGAGAAGGTCGAGGGGGCCCTCGAAGACGGCCGTCTTGACTTGATAGGTCATAGCGCTGCGTTGGTTGCGATCGATGCATGGTATTGGCTGCGCGGGTGCAAGCGCAGCATTATCGATCGGCGCTCTGCAACGCCTCCCATTCGTCGACCGGGAAGCCGGCCGGCCGCCGATCGTGATGGTGGAGGGCAAATGCGACCACGAGAGGTTCCGCACCCAACCGGGCAAGCTCCTCGGCTCCCTGCGGCCCGTGGTCGAGGTACCGCCGCCAGGATCCTCGGACGGGTACCCGCAGTTTGGCCAGCGCGCTCGCCAGCGATCGTGCAATCACGCCGAGTCCGGACCGCCGTTTTCCCACATCGTGCAGCAGCGCCGCCCGGACGAGATCCCGCCGGCCCTCCCGCGCTCCCGCAATCCTCCGCGCCGACTCCAACCCGTGCCGCTGGTCGGCAACCGGCTGCTCCCAGTAGATGGTTGCCTCTCCGGCGTTGTCCAGCCACGACTCCACTTCCCGACGTTCATCATCGGTGAGCGGGGCGGCTGCCACAAAACCGAAGAAACGCGCCACCAGGTGGGACCAGCTACCCAGTTCCATCAGCGCAAACCCATCCATTCGGTTACGGTCGATATCGGCACGGACAGCCAGCGGGTCCCTCCCGGAATGATGAACAGCAACGCAATGAGGATCAGGAACCCGTAGGGCTCGACCCTGGCGTACGCGGCCCGGCCTCGATCCCCGAGGAAGAGCGGGAGCATGCGACTGCCGTCGAGCGGCGGTATGGGAAGCAAGTTGAAGACCGCCAGAACCACGTTGATGACACCGAACGCCCACACCAGGTCGGCAACCAGGCCTGAGGTGGCCGGCAGGAGCACCCGTCCGGCGACGAGCGCCAGGGCGAGGTTGGATACCGGACCGGCGAGTGCCGTCAGCGCCATACCCTCCGTGGGACGGCTGAACGAGCGCGGGTTCACGGGGACGGGTCGAGCCCAGCCGAAGACGGGCGCCCCGCTCAGAGCGAGCATGGCCGGCAGCAGCACGGACCCGAACGGATCGATATGCGGGATCGGATTGAGGGTCAGTCGACCGGCCGTCTCGGCGGTCCGGTCACCGAGGCGGCGGGCCACCAGGCCATGCGATACCTCGTGCAGGATCACCGAGACGATCAACAGGACGATGAAGATGACCGGATCGAGGATCCGGTTGCCGGTCAGGGTCAACGAGGACTATCTCCGTTGGTTCTTGCAGTCGATGCACAGAATCGACGCCGGGCGGGCCTCCAGGCGGGCCGGTGGAATCGGCCGGCCGCAGTTGTCGCAGGAACCGTAGGTGCCGTCGTCGATCTTCACGAGAGCTTTGTCGACGGAGTTGAGCTGCCGCTTCAGGGACTCGACCAGGCCGAGGACCTCGGTCCGTTCCGCGGTGGCGGCACCGGCATCGGCGAAACCGTCGCTGAATTCGAGATCCGAACGCAGATCACCGGTCTCGGTTGCTCCGAGCTCATCGAGCTGGCGAATGAGCTTCTCCCGCTCGTTCGCCAGAGTTGTACGGGCGCCGTCAAAATCCATCTCTGTGTTCACCTGCTCCGTGGGTGGGACGTTATGTACACCTCGTAGAGATGCTGCGGTGAAACCCGGGTGTACACCTGTGTGGTACTGATGTTAGCGTGACCGAGCATTTCTTGGACGGTTCTCAAGTCCGCGCCCCCCTCCACCATGTGCGTGGCGGCGGAATGACGGAGGACATGCGGGGAGACCTTCTCCGGTTCGATGCCCGCCTGCCGAGCAGCTTTGCGGACGACGCCCCAGACACCCTGCCGCGTCAGCCTCCCGCCCCGGGCGTTGAGGAACACAGCTCCCGGATCGAGCCGGTCGCCCTTGAGCGCCATGCGGTGGGGCAGGTAGGCCACGATGGCGTCCACGGCGAGACGCCCCACCGGCACCATGCGCTGACGGTTCCCCTTGCCGGTCACGAGCGCGTTCCGCTCTTCGAGGTCGATCGCCGAAAGATCGAGATTCACAGCCTCCGTGACTCGCACGCCCGTGGCGTACATGAACTCCAGGAGCGCCCGGTCGCGAGCCCCGAGCGGGGTGTCCTCCGCCGGGGCTGCCATCAGTCGCTCAACCTCATCCACGTTCAGCGCTTTGGGCAGCGGCGCTCCCAGGCGCGGGCTGTCGAGCAGGACGGTCGGGTCTTCCGCGGCGAATTGCTCGGCGACGAGGAACCGGTGAAGGCCGCGCATTGCCGCGATCTTGCGAGCGATCGTTGCCGGTTTCAGCGTTGCGGCGTGGAGTTGAGCGATGTAGGAAACGGCCCGTCCGGCCGACGGTTCGTCGTCACCCAGGTAGGCGAGGTAGTCGCGAAGATCCCGTCGATAAGCAGCGAGGGTGTTGGCGGACAGACCGCGTTCGGCGCTGAGAGACGCGAGGAACTCCTCCACGCCAACCGCCAGCGATGACGTCATCCGGCAAATGCCGCCAGGGCTTTGGTCGGCTCCTCGTAGGGCTGTCCGACGCTGTCGGCGACCGCCCGGTTGACGATCGATCCTCCCACCACATTCACGCCGGGCAGCAGCTCGGGATGGTTGGCGACGGCGGCCCGGACGCCCTCATCCGCGATGGTGAGCATGTACGGCAAGGTGGCGTTCGTCAGTGCATAGGTCGACGTGTGCGGCACCGCGCCCGGAATATTCCCAACCGCGTAGTGGACGACGTCGTGAACCACGTAGACCGGATGCTCATGCGTCGTTTCCCGGCTCGTCTCGAAACAGCCGCCCTGGTCGATCGCGATGTCGACCATGACCGATCCTCGCTTCATGGACCGCACCATTCCTTCCGTCACGAGTTTGGGGGCGCTGGCGCCCGGGACCAGCACCGAGCCGATGACCAGGTCGGCGTTGCACACCTGTTCCTCGATCGTGAGCTGGTTCGAGGTCAGGGTCAGGATCTGCCCTCCATAGAGCAAGTCCAGCGCCCGCAACTTGGAGATGTCGTTGTCGAGCGCCACCACCGTCGCCTGGAGCCCCATCGCCATAACCGCTGCATTGGTACCTGCGATGCCTGCACCGATGACCACGACTTTGGCCGGCATCACACCCGGGACTCCCCCCAGCAGAACTCCCCGACCCTGGTGCGCCTTTTCCAGGTAGTAGGCCCCGGCCTGAGTTGCCATGCGGCCGGCGACCTCCGACATCGGAGCGAGCAGCGGCAGGCTGTGGTCGGGCAGCTGCACCGTTTCGTAGGCGATCCCGACAATCCCCCGTTGCAGCAGGCCTTCGGCCAGCTTCGGGTACGCCGCCAGGTGAAGATAGGTGAAGAGCAGCTGGCCGGGCCGCAACTTGGGAACCTCGACCGCTTGCGGCTCCTTGACCTTCAGAATGAGGTCGGCGCCCGCAAACACTTCGTCCGCGTCCGGCACGATCACGGCTCCCTGGGCGACGTACTCCTCGTCGTGGATCGTCGATCCTTCTCCTGCGTCGGTTTCGATGATCACCTGATGACCGTGGTCGACCAGCTCGCGCACACCGACGGGTGTGATGGCGACCCGATATTCGGCCGGTTTGATCTCCTTGGGAACACCAATAATCACGTGCGTCGCTCCTTTGCTAGCGCCATGAGACCGATCAGGGTCTTGGCGTCCAAAATCTCGCCATCTCGAACCCTACGCAATGCTTCACCCACCGGTATACGCACGATCTCTGCATGCTCCTCTTCGGTGCCCTGCGGACGGGACTCCACGGGCACGAGGTCTTCTGCGAGATACAACCAGATACGCTCGTCCGTGAAGCCCGGGGTTGTGTAGAAGGTGCGCAGGAGCGTGAGCCGATTCGGCCGATAGCCCACCTCTTCTTCACATTCCCGCCTTGCCGTTGTTTCCGGATCTTCCCCCGCGACGTCGCACTTCCCCGCCGGGATCTCGAGCACGTCGGAGTCGATGGCCACCCGGTGTTGAGAAATCAGCACCACATCGCCGTCGATCAAGGGGACAACGGCGACGGCCCCGGGATGGCGAATGATCTCACGCCCCAGCGGGCGACCCTCTGGATCCACATAGTGCCGCCGGGCGACCTCCATGAACGATGTCGTGGCGATGAGCCGTTCACCCAGGTAGCGGAGACCGCGGCTCACCGATGGGGCAGGTCGCCGACCGCCGTCGGTTGGCCGACGCGATCCTCGTCCGGCAGCCTTCCTTCCCGGTGCCGGGCGGCTGCGGCCATGAATCCTGCAAAGAGCGGATGGGGAGCGTCCGGACGCGATTTGAACTCGGGGTGGAACTGGCTGGCTACGAAGAACGGATGGGACGGTATTTCGATGATTTCGACGAGGTTGTCATCAGGTGACGTACCCGACAGGCGCATGCCGGCAGCCTCGAGGTCTTTCCGGTACCGGTTGTTCACCTCGTACCGGTGCCGGTGGCGTTCATATACGAGTTCTTTCCCGTAGAGGGTCCTGGCCAGGGTGCCCTCGCGCAGTTTGGCTGCGTAGATCCCCAGCCTCATGGTTCCGCCCTTGTCGGACACGTCTTGCTGGCTTTCCATGAGGTCGATGACCGGGTGCGGGCAGGTTGGATCAAACTCGGAGCTATTCGCACCGGCCAGCCCCAGTTGCGACCGGGAGAACTCGATGACGGCGCACTGCAGCCCGAGGCACAGGCCCAGGAACGGGATCTTGTTCTCGCGGGCGTGCCGTGCTGCAGCAATCTTGCCTTCGATGCCGCGAATCCCGAAGCCGCCCGGCACGACGATCCCGTCGAGTCCGATCAGGTGGTCGGCCGCCAGCAGACCGTCCATGTCGTCGCTGGGTATCCACCGCAGGTCGAGTTTCACGTCGTTGTCGAGGGCGCCGTGCCGGAGACTCTCGACCACCGACAGGTAGGCGTCGGGAAGATCCACATACTTGCCGACCAGGCCGATTGTCACTTGCTGTGAAGCGCCCCGGGCGCGTTCTACCATCGCTTCCCAGGCAGCCAGATCGGGCCGCTCGGTCTCCAACTCGAGAATCCTGCAGACGACGTCGTCGAGTCCGCCCCGATGCAGCATCAGGGGCACGGCGTAGATATCCCCGACATCCGTGGCGTTGATGACCGCATCGGCATCGACGTCGCAGAACAAGCTGATCTTCCGTACCGCCGAATCGTCGACCGGTCGGTCGGACCGCACCACGATCACGTCCGGGTGGATTCCCCGGCTGCGCAGTTCGGCAACGGAGTGCTGGGTGGGTTTGGTCTTCATCTCCTCGCTCGAAGCGATGTAGGGAACCAGGGTCACGTGCAAGTAGACGGTGTTCGACCGGCCGACATCTTTGCGGATCTGGCGAATGGCCTCGAGGAACGGCAAGCTCTCGATATCGCCGACCGTTCCACCGACTTCCGTGATGACGACATCAACATCCTCGTGGGCCCCGAGGCGGCGGATGCGTGCTTTGATCTCGTTCGTGACGTGGGGTATGACCTGGACCGTGTCACCGAGGTAGTCGCCGCGGCGTTCCTTCTGGATGACCGCCTGGTACACCGAACCGGTCGTGACGTTGGAATCGCGGCGGAGGTTCTCGCCGGTGAACCGTTCGTAGTGGCCCAGGTCGAGATCGGTTTCGCCCCCGTCATCGGTGACGAAGACCTCTCCGTGCTGGAAGGGATTCATCGTTCCGGGGTCGACGTTGATGTACGGGTCGAGCTTCTGGTTGACGACCTTCAAGCCGCGCGCTTTGAGGAGTCTGCCGAGAGAAGAGGCCGTGATCCCCTTGCCGAGACTGGAGACCACACCGCCCGTTACGAACACATACTTCGCCACGGGAGGTCATGGTAGCAGTCGTGGCCACTCCCGAGAAGGACCGGCCGCACGGGCCCCGCTCGGCGCCCGCGGCGGCTACGCCCGTTCGCGAGCGGCCATAGCCATGAGTTCCTCCGCATGGTTCCGGCCCTGTTCGCTGGCGGGCATACCGGCAAGCATCCGCGACAGCTCTTCGATCCGCGACTCCTGGTCGACCGCCGATACGGTGACCGTCGTCCCGGTTCGAGCAACCACGAAGTGGTGATCGGCAAAGGCGGCTACCTGAGGAAGGTGGGTTACGCACAGGACCTGGCGGTCCTTTGCCAGCGAGGCCAGCTTCCGGCCGAGTTCGAGCGCCGTCCTGCCACCGACCCCGGCATCGATCTCATCGAACGCGAGGATGGGCGTCCGGCCGGACCCTCCGGCGAGACGCAGCGAGAGCACCAACCGGCTGAGCTCTCCGCCGGAAGCGACCCGGCCGACGGGGCCCGGCTCGAGGCGACGGTCGGACGAAAACAACAGACCAACCTTGTCTGCGCCGGAGGGTCCGGGGTCGGCAGGCTCAAGAGCGAATCGAATGACCGGGTCGGGAAGTCCCAGGTCCTGGAGGTGGCCGGTCGCCGCCCCGGCAATGTGTTCGGCGGCGGCCTCCCGGGCGGTGCGGAGACGGTCGCCTGCATCGGCTACCTCCCGCTCGGCCAGCGCCAGATCGGTCTCGAGCTGCTCGGCGCCGGCCAGGAGGGCTCCCAGCTCTGCGCGGCGGCGATTGGCCCCGTCGGCGAATTCGAGGACTTCTTCCAGCGTGTCCCCGTATTTCCGTCGGAGGTCGCCCAGCAGCGCGAGCCGCTGTTCGATGGCTTCCGCTTGTGCCGGATCGGCGTCGACGGCCTCGAACGCCACACGGAGATCAGATCCCAATTCGCTCAGAACCGACAGACCCGCGGACGCCTGATCGGCCAGCTCCTGCAGACCCGGGTCGAGGCCGGCGGCCTTTCCCAGCTGCGCGGCCGCTTCCCCGGCCCGGTCGGCCGCTTCGTCGATGGCCGTGCGCGCCTCTCCGAGACGTCCGATCAGCTCTTCGGCATGCCGGGCACGTGCCGCGGCTCTGGCCAACTCCTCATCTTCTCCGGTGGAGAACCCGGCCGCACTGATCTCGTCGGCCTGGTAGGAAATCAGATCCAGTTCGCGCTCGAGCGAGCGACGGTCGCCGCCGATCCGGTCGCGGTCGGCCCGCAGTCCGGTGAGCCTGTCCCAGGCAAGCCGGTAC
This sequence comes from uncultured Actinomycetota bacterium, assembly GCA_963707435.1. GTDB lineage: Bacteria > Actinomycetota > Acidimicrobiia > Spongiisociales > UBA4744 > UBA4744. Next base: position 545,221 of record CAVPPF010000007.1, read on the forward strand.
TCCCCGAGGATCTCTCTCCCTTCGGTCGGCAGCACGCGGTCGATCATCGCTCTGATTTCGGCGGGTCTGGTGAGTCCGTGTTTCTCGTGCTGGGCGACCATCTCGACCAATCCGGTCCCGCCCTCCTCGAGTGCGGCGGCCGTCGCCAGTCTGCCGTTCAGGTAGGCCCGGCTGCGTCCCGAGGAGATGGACCGGGCGAACACCTGCTCCTCGCCCTCGCCTCTGAGGAACCGCCCTTCGACCAACGTCTCGTCGCCGTAGGGCCCCACGAGGTCTCCACGGGCCGGTCCTCCCAGGAGCAGGCGCAGTGCTCCCAGCAGCATGGTCTTGCCGGCTCCGGTTTCGCCGGTGAACGCGACCAGGCCGGGACCCGGGCGCACGTGAGCACGCTCGATGATTCCCAGATTCTCGACTTTCAGTTCGTCGAGCAAGGCTCAGCTACCCCCGTAGAAACGAAGATCTTCTCGAAGATGGAACTTCTCCTTCACCCGGGCGCCGAACGATCTCCCCGATATCTCGATGAAGCGGATCACGCCACTGCCCCGGCGAACGCGGATCTCGTCGCCGGGACCCACGGTACCGAGATCGTAGCCGTCGACACTGACACCGGCCGAGCGATCCTGCACCACGGTGCAGAGAACCTCGGTAGCCGGATCGAGAACCAGGCTTTTCGAGAACAGCGAGTGGGGAGCAACCGGCGACAGCACCAGAGCGGCGACTCCGGAAGCCACTAAGGGTCCGCCGGCCGAGAGGTTGTACGCGGTCGACCCGGTCGGGGTGGCAATGATCAAACCATCGGCGAAGTAGGTGATGAACCGTTCGCCGTCGAGGGATACCTCGATGGAGATGAGCCGCTGGCTGAGCACCTTCTCGATGACCACGTCGTTGATACCCGTCACGGCCTCCCGATCGTTGAGCACTGCTTCGATGGTCATCCTCGGCGACTCGCGCCACGACCCCGCGGCCAGGTCGTCGAGGGCATCCTCCAATCCGCCGGGCTCGATGTCTGCCAGAAATCCTTTCCGCCCGACATTGATGCCGAGCAGCGGGAGATCTGCAGCCAGGGCGGTCCGGGCCGCTCGCAGCACGGTTCCGTCTCCACCGATCGCCACGATGACGTCTGCGCTTGCTGCGGCTCCGTCGACCACCGCAACTACCCGCATTCCCCGCTTGCCGGCCAGATCGGACAGACGTTCGGCCAGCTCGATTGCCGCAGGTCGATCGCCGTGAACCACCACCCCAATCGTTTGGACACTCACCGTCCCACCACCTTGTCGAGGTCGACATCCTGCACCGTTGTAGCTCCTTTTCTGGCCCAGACAAAGAACTCGCGATTCCCTTTGGCTCCCGTGATGGGCGATGCGGCCACCCCCACAGTTCCCAGACCGTCCATCTCCAGGCATTCGATGACCCGCACCAACACAGCCCTGTGCTTGTCAGGGTCGCGCACAATCCCACCCTTGCCAACCTGTCCCTTTCCGACTTCGAACTGGGGCTTGACCAGAAGCACCACATCGCAGCCGGCGCCGGCCAGCTCGAAGAGACGGGACGCAACCGTGCAGATCGAAATGAACGACAGGTCGGCAACGATCACTTCGAAAGGTCCGCCCAGGGAACCGACATCGGCGTGCCGAAGGTTGACACGCTCGTGGACCGAAACCCGCGGATCGTTGCGGAGGGACCAGTCGAGCTGGCCGTACCCGACGTCCACGGCCGCTACAGAAGCGGCGCCCTCCTGGAGGAGGCAGTCGGTGAAGCCGCCGGTGGACGCTCCCGCATCGAGCGCCCGGCGATCCCGCACCACGACACCGAACTCCCCCAGCGCGCCTGCGAGCTTGTCTCCCCCTCGCGACACGTACGTTCCGGGCGAGCCGGATACCCGGATCGAAACGGATCGGTCGACCATCGTCGCCTGCTTCGGTGAGGGTACCCCGCCGACAACCACCCGGCCGGCCTCAATGGCGTGCTGCGCTTCGGTCCTGCTATCGAAGAGACCCCGACGAACCAGCTCTACGTCGAGACGGCGCCGGGCGGGATTCGACACGGCTAGGTCATCACCGGGAGCGCCACCGATTCACCCGGCCGGGGGCGGATCGGGTTCCTCAGATGCTTCGAGCTGGGCCGCGAGGCTTTCGGCGATTCGATCGGCCGGATCCGGTGCTTCGGCAGGATCCATCTCAGCGAGTTCGGCTATTGCTTCTTCGAGTTCCGTAGTATCCATAGCCCTATTATCACCGCACCGGCGACTGGAACCAGTCTTTGATCCCAATCCGCGATGCCAACCCCTCCCTGACCAGGCCCGTGATCACCTGGCTGATCATCGCCGCCTGCGCCTACGTCTTCTTCGCCATCCAACCGGCCGGTGAGGACGAGTTCGGCGAATTCCTCTACGAGTACGCGGCCGTGCCGTGTGAACTCACCACCCTGTCACCGCTCGATCGTGGCGATATTCAGGCCTGCAACGCTCAGGACACGGGAACGCCGTTCTATCCGGCGAAGAACGTCCTGGCCAGTGCCGTCGTCTCGATGTTCCTGCACGCGAACCTGGTCCACTTGCTCGGGAATCTCTGGATCCTGTGGATCTTCGGCAACAACGTGGAGGATGCGTTCGGATCGGGCGGATACCTGCTCCTCTACCTGGCCTCGGGGGTGGCCGCAACCGCGGCCTTTGTTGTGACCAATCCGGGAGAACTGACGCCGCTCGTCGGCGCATCCGGGGCAATCGCGGGCGTGATGGGCGCCTACCTGGTTCTCTTCCCCCGGGCGCGCGTCGTGTCCGTATTTCCGATCTTCTTCTTCATACCGGTGGCCGTTCCCGCCTCGGTATTCCTGATTCTGTGGTTTGCCGGCCAGTTTGCCCTCATCGGCGAGGCCACGGGGATCGCCTGGCAGGCCCACGTAGGAGGATTCGTGTCTGGTGCCGCCGTAGCTTTCATGCTGCGCGGCCCGTTGCTGCGGCGGGTGGCCACCCACCGGAGAAGGCTGGCCCGTCAAACTTCAGGGCTGCAGCGCTTCGGGTAGGTCGGCCAGCGAGGCGAGGACCATGTCCGGGAGGTGTTCGGCGGCAACTGCTTCGACCCCCGGCACAACGCCCGTCAACACCAGCACCGAGTTCCAGCCCTCCATCCGTGCCATCGCCAGGTCCGTCTCCGGCCGATCGCCGACCACCCACACCGGTCCGGGCCCGAGGTACCGGTGAATCAGCGTGCGGATCGGGGCATGAGGCTTGCCGGCGACCTCCGGCTGGGTTCCCGCGGCTGCCGCAACGGCGGCGACCATGGACCCTGCTCCCGGCCAGGGGCCATCCGGAGTCGGGAACGTGGGGTCGGTATTTGTGGCGATGAACCGTGCCCCGTTCCGCACGGCCGTCACCGCGTCGCGGAGCTTGCCGTACGAGATGCTGGTGTCGAGGCCGACGATCACTGCTTCTGCGGCGTGGGGATCGTCGGTCTCGGAAACCCCGGCCTCCGCCAGGGCCTCCCGTATTCCCACCCCTCCGAGGACCAGCACCGGACCGGACCCGACGCCCAGGAGCGACACGGCCGCCTGGGCCGAGCCGATAACCTGGCGGGGTTCGGCGGGGTACCCGGTGAGCTGTTCGATCCGTCCTGCCGTCTCCCCGGGAGACCGGGTTGAGTTGTTGGTGACAAAGAGGATTGCGTAGCCCGCCGCATCGAGGTCGGTCAGTGCCTGCCCTGCGCCGGGAATCGGGGTCCCGAGCAGATACACGACGCCGTCGAGATCGCACACAACGTTGCCGATTCGCGGTCGGGCAGCTACAACTGGTTCCCTCATGTTCTTCGCACCATTCCGTGGCTCGCTTTTTGATCCAGCCCACGTTCTTGATATCCCGGCGGCAACCTGCCCGCCGTACGACGTCATCAACGAAGCCGCCGAGCAACGGTACCGGAACAGCTCAGAACACAACATGGTCAGACTGCTGCTGGCGGGTCCCGGCGATCCTACCTATCGAGAAGCGGCTCGCTTGCTCACCGGGTGGCGGGCAGAAGGCACGCTCCGCACCGACGGCGACCGGCGCTTCTACCTCTACACCATGCAGTACGTCGACCGGACAGGGACCGAGCGAACAGCCGCAGGCATTGTCGGTGCCCTGCAGTTGTTGCCGCTCGGCGAGAAGGTTCTCCCGCACGAAGAGACGATGCCGAAGACCAGCGCCGACCGACTAGCAGTCTTGAGTTCCACCCGGGCCAATCTCGACCTGATCATCGCGCTGACCCCGTCCCCGGAATTCCAGGAGCTGCTCGAGGTGCCGGGACCGGCCAGGTTGTCCTTCGAGATCGAGGGGGCCGCGCACAGCCTGTACGACATCACCGATCCGGAGGCCATCACGGCGATCTCGTCGACGGTGGCAGCCCATCCGGTAGCCATCGCCGACGGCCACCACCGATACACCACCGGTTTGGCCTACCAGGCCGGCCAATCGGGTCCGGGTTCCTGGGATGCGATCATGACCTTCCTCGTTCCCGCCGAGGGCAGCGGACTCACCATTGGACCTACCCACCGGGTTTTCCCCCGGGCGTCGCTCAACATTGATCTGCTGGGCGAACGATTCATGATCGAATCGGGCCGGGCAATCCCGCCGCAGGTACCGGGCACGATCGTGCTCGTGCCGGGCGTGAACCATGCATCCGGCCCCATGTCGCTCACCCCCCGGGTCGAGGCACTCGAGGGTTTGCCCGGACCGTGGCGACTCGCCAGTCCGGCGGTGGCCCGCGAGTTGTTGTACCCGCTCCTCGAGGTCGAGGAGAGCCAGGCGGCCTATTTCGCCGATCCGCTCGAGGCGCTCGAGGCCGGGAACCTGCAGACTCGCGGAGCCGTCGCCCTGATGGCGACCGTGTCCGAGGATGCCATCAACGCTGCGACTGTGGCAAAGCTGCGGTTCCCTCAGAAGAGCACCTTTTTCGTCCCCAAACCGCGTTCGGGTCTCGTGATCCGCTGCTTCGAGGACGATGAGGACGGTTCAGTCGGGTAACAACCGCTAGAGAGCCGCAATCGTCCTGGCCAGGACCTCAGCCGTCAGACCGAGCGACTCGATGCTCACCCGCTCGTTGTTGCCGTGGAACATACCGAGGAAGTCGTCGAAGTCGATGTGCTGGTCAAAGAGGCCGAGGCCGTAGGCGAGGGTGCCCCGCGACCGGAAGAACCGGGCATCGGTGGTGGCGGGAGTCAGCGTTGGCAGAACACGGCGCGATCCGGTGACGCTCTCGATGGCGGAGCTTGCCGCCTCCCAGAGCGGCCCGGATGCGACACTCGCGGTCGCCGGGAAGTCGGCTATGGGTTCGAGTTCGAGCCGCTCGTAGTCCGGTCCGGTGGCTTTGGCGAAGTGTTCGTCGACGGTACGCTCATCCTGACCCGGAAGCGCCCGCACATCGACTTCGGCGACGGCCGCATCGGGGATCGTGTTGGTTTTCGTGCCAGCATTCAGAACGGTGGGTGTCACCGTCAAATGGGTGCAGGCATGCACGTATCGGGCGAACCCCGGCCGGTCACCGGACAGCGACTCGATGGCGAGGTCGACCCGGTCGGGGTCGGTAAGGTCTGCAGCGTCTTCGGGTGACAACTCGAGACCGGCTACGAATTCCGCCCACTCGGGGCTGATGACAACCGGGGAGCGAGCTTCACCCAGATTCGTGAGCGCCCGCACGAGCGGTACGAGTGCGTTCTCGGCTCCGTACGGCTGGCTGGCGTGCCCGGGGGTTCCGGAGGTTCTCACGCGACGCCAGAATGGACCCTTCTCCCCCACGTTCACGGGGTAGGCGGGCCCGGTGGGTGTCCGTATCGGCGGATAGGCAATCTCCGTCAACAGGTAGTCGCAGGCGACGTCTTCCCAGTGGTGCGCGGTCACGTAGTGCGCGCCCCACCGGCCGCCTGCCTCTTCGTCTGCCACGGCCAGAAACCCCAATCCACCGGGAGGCGGCCTCGAGGTCCCGGTGAGGAACCGCTTGAACACTGCGGCCATCCCCGCCGTGAGATTGAGCATGTCGATGGCTCCCCGACCCCACAGGAACCCGTCGATCTGCTCGCCACCGAACGGATCATGCCGCCACCCGTCCGCGGTGGCAGGAACCACATCGAGGTGTCCCATCAGGAGCAGCTTGGGCTCGTTCGGATCAGTGGCGGGGAGGTCGTAGAGGACCGATGTCCGACCCGGATGCGGCTCGTATTCGCGGCCCGCTTGACCGAGGTAGTCGCGCAACGTTGCCACGGAACGGGCCTCGTGGCCGCTGTCGGGCGTCCCATCGTTGACACAGGCATTGCGGATCAGAACCTGGAGAAGTTCGGCGATCTCACCCGATGTCATGCTGGCGGTCTCCTTTGCCGGTCACGTCAAGGGCCGAGATCAAACCCGGCATGGTCGATGTCAAGGGAAGGTCGAGCACCTGGTCGAGCGGAACCCAGGCGGCCTCGGCGGCGTCATCGGCGGCCCGGAGCACGCCTCCGGTCATTCTGGCGCGATAGTCGACCAGCGTGTAGTGCCATGCAGGCGGGTCGCCCGGCCCCATGGCGTCGCCAACCCACACCACGCCTTCGAGTTCCACCTCGATGCCCGTTTCCTCCCGGACTTCCCGTACCGCCGCATCCCGCATGGATTCGCCGTAGTCCACTTTCCCGCCGGGGACGGCCCACAAACCGGCGTTGGGGCCCCTTCCCCGCCTGATCAGCAGGAGCGCTCCACGGTTGATCACGGCAACCCCCACGCCCGGGATGGGCCGCTGATCAGTCATCGCGGTGGTGCATCACGATCGTCCGGGCCGAGAACCCTCCGGACTCGAAGAAGTTCTTGACCAGCCGGTGTCCGGGCAGCACGTGAGCGTCGAAACGTCGCAGCCCGCGATCCCTGAGGTCCTGCAGCAAGGCCTCGCGCATGGCCTCGCCGACCCCGACCTCGCGTGCATCCGCTTCTGTGAAGACGAACCGGATGGAGCCAATCCGCTCGCCCCCGGCCTGAGCCAGCAGCGGCTCGGATCGCCCCAGGATGAATCCGAAAGCCAGTCCGTCGATCGTCCCCAGGTAGACGGCCGTGTTCTCATCGTCCAACGCGGCGGCGAGCGCCGCCTCGACCGGTTCCGGCAACCCATCGGCCAGCTCCCACATGTTGTGGTACTCGCGCATTTCGGCGGCAAGGAGCCGGTACAGCCGGACCAGTTCGGGGAGATCCTCCACGGTTGCGCGTTGCGCTGCAACGATCATCGGCCGGTTCCGTCCCGGCCGAGCAACCGGCCGGTTCCCCACCTGGTGACCAGCCACATGGCTTCGATCACGATCTTGCCGCGCATCTTCGACTCACCGTAAACGCGATCGCGAAAGATGATCGGTACCTCAACGATCCGCAGACCGGCGCGGTCGGCTCGCCAGGCCATTTCAACCTGGAAGCCGTACCCGGATGCCTGGCACGTCTCCGCACGGAGCCCGGCCAGACCGTCGGCGGAATACGCTCGAAAGCCGGCCGTGACGTCCCGTACCGCCAAACCGAGCATGAGGCGAGCGTAGAGGTTCCCTCCCTGGGAGAGAATCCGGCGATGGATCGGCCAATCGGGGGTTGCACCGCCCGGCACGTACCTGCTGCCGATGGCCAGATCGGCGCTCCCGGACGTGATGGCCTCGACCAGGCGCGGGAGATCGTTCGGGTCGTGGGAGAAGTCTGCGTCCATCTCGCAAATAACACGGGCGCCGCCGGCGAGCGCGTGCCCGAATCCGGCTGCATACGCAGGACCGAGCCCTTCCTTGACCGGCCGGTGGAGGACTTCGACGAGGTCGTGAATGCCGGCCAGCCCGTCGGCGAGTGCACCGGTGCCGTCCGGGGAATCGTCATCCACGATCAACAGGCGGTAGCCGTTTGGCAGCAGCGCATCCACCAGTGATTCGAGGTTCTCACGCTCGTTGTAGGTGGGTACGACCACCGTGACCTCATCGGAGCGCATCGGGGTCTCCGCGCCGCTACACGCAGTCGCGACAGATGAGCTTCCGCTTGTTGGCCAGCTGGCTGGTGCGCTTCACCAGGAAACACGAGGAACAGACGAACTCGTCGACGCGAGCCGCCTGGGCTCCCACGTTGAGGCCGAGCTCGGCGCGGCGGATCTCCCGCAGCTCGGTTGCCTCGTCGACCAGCAGCGAATCGGCGGCTTCCTCGGCCAGAAGCTCGAGTTCCTCGGCCTCGAGTTCCTCCAGAGCTTCGTCGGCTTCGTCGTCGTCATCGTCCGCTTCGTCGGCTTCGTCGTCGTCAACCACATCAACCTCGTCGTCGTCGACCACATCAACCTCATCGTCGTCGACCACATCGATGTCGTCGATGTCATCGATGTCGTCGACCACGTCGATGTCATCGTCGATCTCGAGTTCCGTGTCGTCCAGCTCGTCCACGTCGACGTCATCGTCGGCACCGACATCGGATTCGTCGACCACTTTGGGCTTGCGGGCCATGTCTCCTCCGGTTCCAAAAGCGGCGGGAGTATATACCGTCCTCGCGGTTCACTCGTTGACTCGCGGCGCTTTCCTAGATCTTTATGTTGATCGCTCCCGTCAGGATCTCGCCCTCCACCCTGCCGGACCCGAAAAACTCTCCATCGGCCTCAACCGGCCATTCCGGTTCGGTCTCGAGCGTGAATCGATCGGCCGAGAATCTTCGCACTTTCTTGTCCCGGAGGTGATCCCCGCTCTTGGCGCGCAACCATAGCCGGGGAATATCGCGCTTCGAGCCGTTGAACACCTGCATGTCGAACAGCCCGTCGGTAACCGTCGCCCGGGGCGCGATATTCCACCCACCGCCGAAGAACTGGGCGTTGCCGAACACGACCAGCAGAGCGGGTCCCTCGTAGGTTCGCTTTCCCGCCACCAGCCTGATCTCCGCCTCCGGAAACCGGGGATAGACGAGCGGAAGGGAAACGTGGTAGCGCGCCATCCCCAGCCAGCGCGGGAGTCGTTCCGCCCGTTGCACGAGCGCAGCCAGAACACCGGCATCGCCGACGTTGATGAAGTGCCGCTCGCCCCAGACTCCCCGCAGAAGACCGACATCGCACGAGTAGACCAGATCCCCGCTCAAATGGCTCGCGGCGTCTTCGAGGCGTTGCGAGATCCCGAAGGTTCGTATGAAGTCCGAGCCCGAGCCGGCCGGGAGCACACCGAGCGTCGGTGGGTGCTCCCACCGGTGTTGCATCAGTGCTCCGACTACGAGGTTGATGGTTCCGTCACCTCCGACTGCCACGACCCGGTCCCGACCCGCTGCCACTGCCTCATCGAGGCAGGCTCGCACCTCCGCTTCCCCGTAGGGGGCCACGATCTCCGCCTCGATTCGGAGAGCTGCGAGAGCTTTGCGGGTCCGTTGCTCGATCTCTCTTCGCCGGCCCGCGTAGGGGTTTGCGATCACGAGCCACTCGTTCACACCAAACCTCCCGCCGCGACAACGCCGCGATCGAGCATACGGATCGCGTCGGAGATCTGCTTGCGCAACGACGGTTCGGCGTCCCGAAGCTGCCGCAGCAGATCGAGCAGCTGGCGGCAGGTACGGACGAAATCGCCTGCCGCCAGGTCGTCGTCCTCGAGGAGCGATTCGAGATCCTCGCCATGCGCCCAGGCAAAGCCGAGCTCGGCGAATCCCGAATGGGGTGGGCGGGTCTCGGGGAGGCGGAGCTTGCGTTCCGCGCGATTCAAGGCGTTTCCGCGCTCGACAACCGCCGTCCACCGCTGCGCAAGACGGGGCGTCGGCATGTGGCCTTCGGCTTGCTCGGACCGGGGCTCGTGGACGAAGCACGACCCCAGCGCAGCAGTTTCCGCAGGGTCGAGATCATCGAACACACCGCGAGCAACGGTGTCGGCCAGCAGCAGGTCGAGCTCGTTGTAGATGAACCGCAGCCGTTCTCCTGCAGGTGTCAGCCCCCAACCCTCGACGTACCCCCAATCGGAGAGCAACCCAAGAATGGCGCGAAACTCCCCGACGAGCCCCTCCCCCTCGACGGTCAGCTGGTGACGGAGCCGGTCGACCTCCCGCCCGGCTCGCTCGATCAGGCCGGCGGCTTTGACGTGCCGGGCGCGGTCCGGGCACCCCGCAACCGGGTGATCCACGGCCGGATCGGACCCGCGCCGCACCATCGGTTCCGTGCTCGTCGATGAAAAGCCCTGCAATGCCCGGGCGGCAAGTTGCTGGAATCGGGGGTCTCGTGGACGGTACGGCTTGGGCAGGGCCAGGGCACCCAGCCGGGCCGTTCCCGGACTCAAATCCGCCGAACGGAATTGGGCGACGTTCCCGCGATCCGACAGGACGACAACGCGCGGTGGATCGGCTCCGCGCCACTGCTTGACGACGACGTATCGACCGGAGCGCTTCCCGCCGGGAATCTCGAGCACCTGGCCCGGTTGCAAGGTGCGGATGAACTCGCCGGCGGCCTTCCTCAGCCCGGATCCGTCGGCTTCCTGAAGCAGACGCAGATACTCGTTGACGTCGCCCCGTTCACACTTCGCCTCCTCGTGGAGTTCGGCGAGACGCTGCTCCTTCGGGTCGAGCGAACGGCGGAGCGACGTGATGCTTCTCTTCCGCTGATACTGCCCGTATGAGGCATTCAGCAACCGCTCCGCCTGTGCCTGCGGATAGTTGGCGACCAGGTTGACCGCCATGTTGTAGGTCGGGCGGAAACTCGACCGCAGGGCATGCGAGCCGGCGGATGCAATGCCTGCCACCCGATCGAACGGGATGAACCGCGAGTGGAGCACCATTCCGTAGCCCTGGATATCGATGCCGCGCCTGCCGGCCCGGCCCGTGAGTTGCGTGTAGTCACCCGGGCGGAGCACCTCGTGGGTCTCCCCGGTGAAGCGGGAAAGGTTCTCGAGCACAACCGTCTTCGCAGGCATGTTGATGCCAAGCGCGAGTGTCTCCGTGGCGAACACCACCCGTATGAGGCCCCCCAGGAACAGTTCTTCCACCGTCTCCTTGAACGCGGGTACCAGTCCGGCATGGTGGGCGGCCAGCCCGGATTGCAGCAGGGCAACCCACCGGTCGTACCCGAGGACTGCCAGATCCTCCTCACCGAGGTGACCGGTTCGCTGCTCGGCGTGGAGCCGAATCGCGGCACGTTCATCGGTCGTGGTGAGACGGATTCCCGATTCCATGAGACGTTCGGCCGCATCTTCACAACCGGCCCGGCTGAAGATGAAGTAGATGGCAGGAAGCATGTTCTGAGCCGCCAGGGAGTCGACGACCTCGCCCCGGCGCGGTGTGGCAAATCGCCTGGTGCTGCGCTTGCGCGCCAGCATTCTGACAATCTCTGGATTCGGCTCCGACCGACCCTTCCGCCGTACGAGCATGGGCTCGACAATCAGGCCGTTGTCCGAGAACCGGTCCTTCAGCGTATAGAGGCTTTCCAGCGGCACCGGCCGGGTGTCTTCGAGCACCAGCGTGGTTGGACCCCGCCTGGAACGGACCCAGTCGGTGAACTCATCGGCGTTGGATACGGTCGCGGAAAGACAGATCAGCTGCATATGGGGAGGAGCGTGGATGATGACCTCCTCCCAGACGGCACCCCGGAAGCGATCCTGGAGGTAGTGCACCTCATCGAGGATCACCGTGTCGAGGTCGTCGAGGCTCTGCGAATCCGAGTAGATCATGTTGCGGAGCACTTCGGTAGTCATGACGACGATGGGGGCGTCTCCGTTGACCGAGTTGTCGCCGGTCAACAGACCCACCCGCTCTTCGCCGTAGCTTCTTCGGAAATCGGCGAATTTCTGGTTTGACAATGCCTTGATCGGCGTCGTGTAGAAGGCCCGCCTGCCCCGCTCCAGGGCCAGGTGCACCGCTACTTCTGCCACGAGGGTCTTCCCGGACCCGGTAGGCGCTGCCACGACGACCGACTCGCCCCGCTCAATGGCTTCGGCGGCGACCACCTGGAATGCGTCCGGGCGAAACGGCAGGTTCGCAAAGAAGCCCGGGACGCTCATTTCCGGAGGATGAGCTTGACCAGCAGGATCGTCAGCTCGTACAGAAGGTAGAGAGGTATGGATAGTGCGAGGAGCGTCAGCGGGTCTCCGGTCGGCGTGACGACTGCTCCGATGGTCACAATCAGCAGCACCGCCCACCGCCTTCCCCGGCCGAGTTGATCCGATGACAACAACCCGGCCGCCGACGCCGCAAACAGGAACACGGGAAACTCGAAGGCCAAGCCGAAGACCAGCAGGAAACGCAGGGCAAGCGAGATATAGCTGCTCACCCCGATGATTGGCTCAAGACCGCTCTGGATGCCCAGCAGGAACTCGAGGCCCCGGGGCAGGATGATGTACCCGAACACCACGCCACCGCTGAACAACACCGCCAGAGCGATCACGATCGGCACCGTCCACTTCCGTTCCTGCCGGGTGAGGGCCGGGTTGACGAACGCCCAGATCTGATAGAGCAGGATCGGGCTGGCCAGCAACGTTCCGCCGAAGAGGGCCAGGCGCATCGCAACGGAGAAGCCTTCGGTTACCTGGAACTGGGCGAGGGCATCGGTGTTGCCGATAGCCTGGCGGTACGGGCTCTCGAGCAGTTCGAACAACCAGTCACGGAAGAAGAAGGCGATGATCGCCCCGATCGTCAGCGCTACCGCGCTCTTGACGAGGCGCCAGCGAAGCTCGTTGAGGTGTTCGAGGATCGGCTGGCGCCGCTCTTCTTCGGTCACTCGTTCGCCTCCGGCGGCTCGTCCTCGTCCGGCTTCACGGCGGTCGCTTCGTCGGGCGAGGGACCAACCACGGGGGGCGGACCGATCCACTCAACCGATTTCTTGACCTCGTCGCCGGCGGCCTTCAACTCGTCGCGTGCCTGGTCGAGGTCGGTCTTGATCTCGGTGAAGGGCTGCTTGAGGTCACCGACCTCCCGATCCAGTCCGCGGCGAAACTCACTCGCCGTCCGACGGATCTCTCTGGCCCACGTGCCGGCCTTCCGGGCAAGTTCCGGGAGCCGTTCGGGCCCGAACACGATCAGGGCGATCAGCAAGATCGTGATGAGTTCGGTGAAGCTGATGGAGTCGAACATGGCGCGGGCGGCATGCTAGTGCCGTGCGGCGTCCGGGCATTCAGGGCTATACGGAATCGAGAGCGCCGAGCTTCGCTTAGGGGGTGAGGAGCCGGAAGAGATCTTCCTCTCCGTAGAGCCGGCTGGCAAAGGCGTCGATCTCGGCTTCGGTGATCGGATCGTCGAGCGGGGAAGGTGCAACGACCTCGTAGCTGACCCCGGTGGCGAGCAGTACGTTGACCACCCGGGGGTTGGCGGGTCGCCGCTGCACCCCGATGCACGACGGGCATGTGAAGACGTAGACGCCGGATTCCTGGGTGGGATCGAGTTCGAGGGCAAGATCGTCGGGTTCCAGTTCGACGTCTCCGCACCGTTCGCATGTCGTCTTGATGGTGGTCATTCGGTTTTCTCCGCTAACCGTTTCGTACACACGGGTTATCGGCGAGATGAGCCTCGGGCTGAAGGGGCTATTGGGAAATAGTCCTACCGCACTAGTAACGGAACCGGACCGACGGCGAGCAATACCGGCCCGGAGCGGCTCAACCGCCCCGGTAGCGGGCGAGTATGCGGCCGCGGAGATCTTCCAGAGCGGCTTCCGTTTCCGGCCCTTTCACCAACCGGGCATCGGTCCCCAGCCGGAGCAGCAGGCGGGCGGCAACGGAAGCATCTGCCGCCGAGAACTCAATCACCATCTTCGACCCGGAGTCCGAGAGCACCTCGACGGGGTAGTACTCGGCCACCCATCGGGCCCGGTCTCCGAGTTCGATGGTGGCCCGCACATCGTCCTCGGAGGGGGTGTAGCGGACCTCCGGAGGGGGCGGTTCCTCCGGTGGTGTGAACGGCTCGTCGGTGAGGTGCGCCTGCTGGATCCGGTCGACGCGGAAGACTCGTTCGGCGCCGGCCGTCCGGCAGTAGCCGGAGAGATACCAGTTGCCGAGGGTCGAGAACACCGACCACGGTTCTACCAGCCGTTCCCGGGTCTCGCCCTTGCCGAGCGACGTGTAGGTGAGCGAAACGACTCGCTGGGCGCTCACGCCCCGGCGAAGTACGGTGACCAGCTCCGACTCCCCCGCCAGGTCGACAACCACCGTCTCGTCGGGGTCGATGCCGAGGGCCGAGGCGAGCTTGCCGACGGCCTGTTCGAGACCTTCGGGCGCCTGTGAAGTGCTCACCAGTGCAGAGCCCGATGCCAGCAAACCGAGCGCCTCGGCGGGAGTGAGGCGAAACGGACGGGAGAAATACTCGGCCATATCCACGATGACCTCATCGTTCTCAACGTACGCCACCATGAGATCGCCCGGTCCGTAGCCGGGCAGTCCGCACACGAACACCAGGTTGAGATCTTCGAGCAGTTCCCGCTCGGTATACCCGAACCTCTCGCAGACTTCGCGCACACTCGCCCCCTGGTGGGCGATCACCCAGGGAACCATCGACAGGATCCGCGTGAGCCGGCGAGCGGTCCTACTCATCGCGTTCACCCCTCACCAGATCGAGCAACTGGGTGCGGAGCGCGGCCGGACTCTTGATCTCTGCGTGATCCTCGAACGCGAGCATCCATCCAATGAACGCTGCCGGATTGGCGACGTGGATTCGCGCCTCGAGGCTGCCATCCGGCAGTTCGGTCGGCGGTTCGGCGAGCTGGCGCCGCGCCCACCAGGCGACCTCGGGATCGAACCGTACGATCGCTTCGAGGTCTTCCTCGCCCGCCTCCCAGGGAAGCGAAGGAAGCGCTTCGCGGAGCCGGAAGTTCGCCGGCCGCTCGAACGCACCCGGCGAGCCCTCCACCGCGTATCCGGACCCGCGGTCTACCCGATATGCCCGCACCTCGCCGCCTTCGCCGGCAACCAGGTACCAGTGCCCTCGCTGGTGCACGAGACCGTACGGGTGGACCACACGGGCACGGGTCCGATAGGAAAACCGCAAGACCCTCCGTTCGGTGACTGCCTGGAAGGCCACTGCCAGCGAAGCGGCCGACCGGCCGAGGTCGGCGGCCAGCGGCTCACCGGCACCGGACATTGCCCCACCGCCGAGCTTCAGCAACGCCTCCGGTCCGGACGGTTGCCCTCCCAGGCGCACTACCTGGGCCGACAACCAGAGGGCCGCCCGCTCTTCATCGGTCAAACCCGGATCGGGAAGCTCGTACTCGTCACGGGGAACCACGTAGCCAAATTCCACCTCCCACACATCGGTGGGCCGCAGTTCGAGTGGTATGCCCATGTTGCGGAGCAGGTCTTTGTCGCGCTCGAACATCCGTCGGAATGCTTCGTCGTTGTCCTGGTCGTAGCCGGCGACCGTCGAGCGAATCTCGTCGGCCGAGACCGGCCGACCGGTCGTGAGCAGATAAGCCAGGAGGTTGAGCAGGCGTTCGATGACACGTTTCATTCCGGGAACCAGTGTATGGGCAGCGTGTTCAGCGGGGAAGGATCATGGAGCCGCGGTCAATGCCGGTTGCTCACAGACTGCTGATCAGCTTCTCGACCCGTTCGTCGGTCGCTTTGAAAGGGTCCTTGCACAGGACGGTCCGCTGGGCCTGATCGTTGAGTTTCAGGTGAACCCAATCGACGGTGAAATCTCGTTTCTTCGCTTTGGCTGCCTTGATGAACTCGCCCCGCAGCCGGGCCCGGGTGGTCTGGGGAGGACGGATCATTGCGTCGTCGATCGCCTCATCCGTGACCGCCCTGTCGACCATGCCCTTGCGTTGCAGCAGGTAGAAGAGGCCCCGCTGCTGGTTGACGTCGTGATAGGAGAGGTCGACCAGCGCGATCTTGGGATCGGACAGCGACAGGTCCCACCGGGCGCGGTAACGGTCGATGAGCCGGTACTTCGCCACCCAATCGACCTCGCGTTCCAGCGTCATCGGGTCCTTCTCCAAACCGGTCAGCAGGTGCTCCCACATCTCCACGGCACGCTGCACAGGAGCCGGGAATCCCGGGCTGCGGCTGTACCGGATCGCCCGGTCGAGGTATTCCCACTGGATGTCGAGGGCGGACAACTCCCGGCCGTTGCTGAGACGGATCTTGCGGCGGCACGTGGTGTCGTGGCTGATCTCCCTGATGGCCCGGATCGGATTCTCGAGGCTCAGGTCGCGAAACACGACATCATCTTCGAGCATCTGCAGCAGAGCGGCAACCGTCCCCAGCTTCACGTACGTTGCGTACTCCGACATGTTTGAATCGCCGGCGATGACGTGCAGTCGGCGATACCGTTCGGCGTCCGCGTGGGGCTCATCCCGGGTGTTGATGATGGGCCGGCTACGTGTTGTCGCAGACGAGACACCCTCCCAGATGTGCTCGGCCCTTTGCGCAACGCTGTACACGGTCCCCCGCGCCGTCTGGAGCAGCTTCCCCGCCCCGATGAAGATCTGCCGGGTTACCAGGAACGGGATCAGCGTGTCCACGGTCCTCTGGAAGTCACCGTGCCGCCCGACCAGGTAGTTCTCGTGGCATCCGTACGAGTTGCCGGCCGAGTCCGTGTTGTTCTTGAACAGGAAGATCTCGCCGCGGATCCCTTCCTCGGCCAGGCGCTCTTCGGCGGAGACAACCAATTCCTCGAGAATTCGCTCCCCCGCCTTGTCGTGGACGACGACGTCGTAGACGCTGTCGCATTCGGGTGTGGCGTATTCGGGATGGCTTCCGACGTCGAGGTAGAGACGTGCCCCGTTCTCGAGAAAGACGTTTGAGGAACGCCCCCAGCTGACCACCCGCCGGAAGAGATAGCGCGCGACCTCGTCGGGGCTGAGCCGCCGCTGCCCGCGGAACGTACAGGTCACGCCGTACTCATTTTCGATCCCGAAGATTCTTCGTTGCACGCGATCAGCGTACCCGGCCCCGGCTCATCGCCGGGGACCCGTTGCTAAGTGCGCGAATGCCACAGAATGGGTGCAATGGAAACGAGTTATGTGCTCCTCGCGAAGGTGAGCGACCCGAACCAGGCCATGCTGCTCCGGGCGCGCCTGGAGTCCGAGGGAATCGCAGCTCGGGTGAGCGGCGAGGCGCTCGGCCCCTATCGCCTGAACATCGGAGCCATGGCCGTCACCGAAATCTGGATTGCGCCCGACCGGATGGATGAGGCGCGCCTGATCCTCCTGGCGGCCGATGTCGACGCCATCGTCGCCGACGTCGAGCAGATCGGGCCGGGACCTTCGGCTCATCCTGTGCGTTCGTGGGCGTGGTGGCTGGTTGCCGCGCTGATGGTCGCCGTCTTCGGTCTCGCCCGCATCCTGGGCGTCTAGTCCCGACCACCCGGAGCAGGGTGCTCAGCCCACCGCGCCGGTGATCTCTTCCTGGGTGAGCCGCCGAAACGTGCGGCGTTCGCCCGTACCGTCGAGGACCGCGGCTTCCCAACCGTCGATCTCCCGCTGTTCAACCTGGGCAAACGCACCGGCCACCATGCGGACCGTTTCGTTCAAGGACACCGGTGCTTCGTAACGCTCGGCGAGGTTGGTCGTCAGGATGTCTGCCTGGCCACCGATTGCACAGAACCCTCGTTCGTCGTAGAGGGTGCCGTCGTAGGTGACCTTGAAGAGCTTGTTGCTTGCCCCGTTCCTGCCCACTTCGGCAACGAGGATCTCCACCTCGTAGGGCTTGATTTCGTGGGTGAAGATGTTGCCAAGCGTCTGGGAGAAGGCGTTGGCGAGCCCCTTCGCAGCAACATCGGGCCGCCCGTACATGTAGCCCTTGAGATCGGCATGCCGGATCCCGGCGACCCGCAGCGCCTCGAATTCGTTGTATTTGCCGACTCCGGCGAATGCGATCCGATCGTAAATCTCGCTGATCTTGTAGAGGGTTCTGCTCGGGTTCTCGGCAAGGAGCAAGACCCCGTCGGTGTACTCCATCGCAACGATCGATCGCCCCCGGGCAATGCCTTTCCTGGCGTATTCCGCCCGGTCCTTGACCAGCTGTTCGGGTGGGACGTAGAACGGCATCGTCATCGTGTTGCCTCCATCGCCGTTGCTGCGATCGCCGCAACCCGTTCGTCGGGAACCTCACGGAACCCCGCCGCGGTGACCGTCACGACATTCGGGTAGATGCCGCGTTGGACGTCCGGACCGCCGGTGGCGGTATCTTCCTCGGCGGCGGCGATGAGGGCCCCGAGGGCCACGTCGAGCGCCCGGTCCTCGTCCAGACCTTCTGCATAGGCGCTTCGCAGATAGGACTTGGCGTCCCGGCCACCCGAGCCGGTTGCCCCGAAATCGTGCTCTTCGTAGCGCCCGCCGACCACATCGAAGGTGTAGAGGCGCCCTTCCCCGGCGGCCTCGTCAAAGCCGGCGAAGAGCGGCACGACGACCAGACCTTGAAAGACCATCGGCAGCTGATTGCGCACCATCCGCGCCAGATAGGTGGCCTTACCCTCGAGGCTGAGTCTGGCTCCTTCGAGCTTCTCATAGTGCTCCAGCTCCGTCTGGAACAGACGCACCATTTCGATCGCCAGACCGGCCGTTCCGGAGATGGCAACGGCCGAATAGCCGTCCGCCTGGAAGACCTTCTGAATTCTGCGGTGGGCAACCTGGTGTCCCTCGGTTGCTTGCCGGTCGCCGACCATCACGACCCCGTCGGAGTAGCGCAGTGCCAGCACGGTGGTGCCTTCCGGGGCCGGAACGGTACCGCCGGCGCCGGCTCCTTTCCACACGGGGGCGAGATCCAGGGATCGCAGGAGGTCGGTGAAGCTGGTGCCCGGCGACGGAGCACCGGCGGGCAATCCGCCGGTGAATCGGTCGACGCTCATTGTCCGCCCTTCTGGACGTAGTTCTTCACGAATTCCTCGGCATTCTCTTCGAGGACTTCGTCGATCTCGTCCAGCAACTCATCGATCTTCTCGGTGGTCTCGGCAGCCGTCTCGCCAGAGACAGGGTGGACGGTCTCGGACTCAGCTTCAGTTCCCTTCGGCTGGACCTTCTTCCGTTCCTGTTCGGCCATTGCTACCTCCTAGTGCTCGAACCAGTTCGGCGGCATCGGCCGCCTGTTCCAGCACGGTTTCAACGTGTTCTTTCGTGCCGCGGAGCGGTTCCATCATAGGCACCCGCTTCAGCGTATCTTCCCCTACTTCGAACACCAGCGAGTCCCAGTTGGCCGCCACGAGCGACGAGGCGAATCTCTTCACACACCGGCCCCGGAAGTAGGCGCGCGTGCGGGTGGGTGGCTCGACAACCGCAGCCGCGATTTCGTCGTCGGTGAAGAGCCGCTGCATCGAACCCCGCCCGGCCAGCCGGTGGTAGAGGCCGCGCTCCGGATCGACATCGTGGTACTGGAGATCCAGCGCCCGCAGCTTCGGATCATCCCACGCCAGGCCGTCCCGGTCCCGGAATCCTTCGAGTACTCGCAGCTTGGCGGCCCAATCCAGCCGGTCGGCCAGCAGGACCGCGTCGGTCTCGAGGTCGGTCAGGATCCGCTCCCACAGGTCCAACACGCGTTCGTACGTTGGGTTCGGCGCGATCTGTTCGGCGTACTTGGTCAGCCATTCGAGGTACTGCCAGGAGAGCTCCAGCGCCGTCGCAGAGCCACCATCGGCGAGGGAGAGGGGAAGCCGCAAGTCGAGGTCGTGGCTGACTTGCCAGGTGGCGGACACCGGATCCTCCAGCTCGACGGGATCCGGCAACGCCCCATCCTCGAGAGCGGCCAGGAAGAGCGAAGCAGTTCCCAGCTTGACGAAGGTCTGGATCTCCGAGAGGTTCGCATCGCCGATGATCACGTGCAGGCGCCGGTACTTTACCGGGTCACCGTGGGGTTCGTCCCGGGTGTTGATGATGGGCCGTTTGAGTGTTGTCTCGAGACCGACTCGCTCCTCGAAGAAATCCGCCCGTTGCGTCAGCTGAAACGGCACGGCGGGCCGGCCGTTCTCAGAACCGACCTTTCCCGAGCCGGTGTAGATCTGCCGGGTGACCAGAAAGGTGGTGAAGAAGGCAATGACGTCGGCGAACGGCAACTCACGCGAGAGCAGGTAGTTCTCGTGGGTTCCGTAGGAGTTCCCCTTGCCGTCGCTGTTGTTCTTGTAGAGACCCATCCGCTGCCCGGGCTCCAGCAGGGCACCCGCCGATGCTCCCGCCCGGGCCATGACGATCTCTCCGGCCTTGTCGTGCAGAGCCGCCTCGAGCGGATCGAAACACTCCGGTGTCGAGTACTCGGGATGGGCATGATCGACGTACAGGCGGGCACCGTTGGAAAGTACGACGTTGAGGAGGGCGCTGTCGTAGTCCTCGACGACCGCTCCCTCCACCCCGAACCCGCGAGCATCACGGCCCGGAGACTCTTCCTCGAACGACCACTGCACCCTCGCCCGGTTTCCCGCATAGGAATTGACCACCTGGGCGGAGGCGATCGCCGGATTGAAGTCCGCCCGGTTGCGAACCGAGATCCCGTACTCGGTCTCGATCCCGCAGACTTTGTGGACGGTCACGATCAGAGGTACTGACCGGTCGTGATGGCCTCAATCGACTTGCCCTCGGCTTCTCCCTCGATCAAGGTGCGGACGTAGACGATCCGCTCGCCCTTCTTGCCGGAGATCTTTGCCCAGTCGTCGGGGTTGGTTGTGTTGGGGAGGTCTTCGTGCTCGGCGAACTCCTGTTTGATGGCCGTCAGCAGATCCTTTACCTGCAAGCCGCTCGGTCCACCCGAGATTTCGCGCTTGATGGCGTCCTTCTTAGCGCGGCGCACGATGTTCTCGATCATGGCACCACTCGAGAAGTCCTTGAAGAAGAGGACTTCCCGGTCCCCGTTGGCGTAGGTGACCTCGAGGAATCGATTCTCGGGTTCCGTCGAGTACATCAATTCGACCGTGTCGTCGATCATCTTCGCGACCAGCGGGTCGCGGCCGCCCGCTCGCGCCACTTCGCTCTCGTCGAGTGGGAGGTCGCCCCGGAGATAGATGCCGAAGATCTGCCGGGCGGCGTCGGCGTCGGGTCGACTGATCTTGATCTTCACGTCCAGCCGGCCGGGGCGGAGGATGGCCGGGTCGATGAGGTCTTCCCGATTCGATGCGCCGATGACGATCACGTTCTTGAGACTTTCGACACCGTCGAGTTCAGATAGCAACTGCGGGACGATGGTGGATTCGACATCGGATGAGATACCGGTTCCTCTGGTCCGAAACAGGGAGTCCATTTCGTCGAAGAAGACGATGACCGGCACACCTTCGTCAGATTTCTCTTTGGCGCGCTGGAAGATCAAGCGGATCTGCCGTTCGGTCTCGCCGACGTACTTGTTGAGCAGCTCCGGTCCTTTGATGTTCAGGAAATACGATTTGGCGTCGTCACGGCCCATCCGTTCGGCCACCGCCTTCGCCAGGCTGTTGGCAACGGCCTTGGCGATGAGCGTCTTGCCGCACCCGGGAGGCCCGTAGAGGAGCACGCCTTTGGGGGCTTCCAACCCGTAGCGATCAAATCGATCCTTGTGCACGTACGGCAACTCGACGGCATCGCGGATGGTCTCGATTTGACCGCGCAGCCCGCCGACCTGCTCGTAGGTGACGTCCGGTACCTCTTCCAGGACCAGTTCCTCGACTTCGGGCCTGTTTATTCGCTCGAGCACCAGGCCGGTCCGCGAGTCGATCCGCACGTGATCGCCCGCTCGAAGCGGCTCTGCGGCCATCGGGTCGGCCAGTTCCACCACTCGCTCCTCGTCGGCATGAGCCAGTACCAGCAAGCGTCCGCCGCCCAGGTTCTCTTTGACGGCCGCCACTTCACCGGTGGGCTCGAAATCGCGCACATCGATGAGGTTCATCGACTCGTTCAGCAGGACTTCCTGACCGACCTGGAGCTGCTTCACTTCGATGTTCGGCTGGGCGTTGACCCGGAGTTTCCGCCCACCCATCATGACGTCGACGGTCCCGTCCTCATTGATGCCGAGGACGGCCCCGAACGCATTCGGGGGTGCAGACAGCTTCTCGACCTCTTCGCGAAGCACGGCGAGTTGCTGCCTGGCTTCCTCGAGCACGGCCGACAGCTTGTCGTTCTGGGCAACCGCCTGGGCCAGCCGGCCCTTCGTTTCAGCGAGCCGCTCCTCGAGCGTGCGCATTCTGGTCGGGGCGTCCTGGAGGCGGCGCCGCAACACGACCAGTTCTTCCTGCAGCGAACGGGCGGTTGCCCGCAGTGCGGAAAGCTCTTCTGTCTGCCCCGGGTCTTGGTTTTCCGGATTCATGGCTCACCTCAACGTCAGTCTGTTTCAGTATACGAAGCCCGCCGGACTTCTCTTCGAGTCTTTCACGCCTCATCGGTTCGCGTGAATCCTGGCCCCGTCGCTAAGATTCATCGTCGCGCTCACAACCATTGGCAATCAGGAGCAGACCATGAAGGTATGGATCGATCAAGACCTCTGCACAGGAGATGGGCTGTGCGAAGAAATCGCACCCGACGTTTTCGTGCTGCTCGACGACGGGCTCGCCTACGTGCGTGAAGGGGACAAGATCTTCGCCGCCTCCGAAGGGAACGAGGAAGGCGCCGCCGGAGTGGCAGTGGTTCCTGCCGGGCAGGAAGACTTGACGATCGAGTCGGCCGAAGAATGCCCGGGAGAGTGCATCTTCATCGAACCGTGAGCCGGGGAACCGCCATCACGGCGCGTCGGTGAGGATCTTCCTCGCCACGGTGATGAATCCGGTGTGTCCGACCATCCGGTGATCCGGACGAACCGATCGGCCGTCGACGTTCCAGGTTCGAAGGAACGTCTCGAAGGATGCCAGCTCGACGAACGATCCAGTCGCCCGGAGCGTCTCCACCGTCTGCTGCATTTGCGGAACTGTCGGCACGTAGCAACAGAACACTCCGCCACCTTCAAGTGATTCGACAGCCGCATCCACGACGTCCCACGGTTGGGGAAGATCCAGGACGATCCGGTCCGGGCGAACGTCGGCCACCGTGTCCTCGACGTCACCGATGCGTAGATCCAGATTGGCGGGCAGTTCTCCGAAGAAACGGGTGATCGCCTCGCGAGCGTGCTGCGCGTGATCTTCGCGCCGTTCGATGCTCACCACCCGCCCGCCGGGGCCAACCGCTCTCACGAGCGCCATCGTCAAGGCCCCGGAACCGGTACCCGCCTCGAGCACGAGGGATCCGGGCGCAATGTCTGCGTAGACGAGAATCGGACCAATGTCCTTCGGATAGACGACCTGCGCCCCTCGCTTCATCTTCAGCACGTAGTCGAAGAAGCGGGGGCGGAGCGCCACGAGCCGGCTCCCCTTCTCCGAGCGGACCGAACCGCCTTCGGGAACGCCGATGATTTCGGCATGGGACAGTCTTCCGAGGTGCGAATGGAACTCGCCGCCCTCGGTGAGCCGGATCAGGTAGTACCGGCCCTTGGCATCGATGAGCAGACAATCTTCGCCGGCGGCCAGGGGTCTGGTCATGCGTCACGCTCCCGCCGCGGCCCGGTGGCGCGTTCCCGTACGCGGCAGAACGCACACACGTCGCCCGTCGTCGGGCTGCCACACGTGGCGCAGGAGGCCAGATCGACGTCTTCGGCGTCCTCAAAGTGCGCGGCCCCCCGGTCGAGGAACCCGAAGAGGAATTTCTGTTTGACGCCCGGGGACGAGCCTTCGAGGAGATTCATGCGTTCCTTCAGCCGGTTGACCGTGTTCCCGGCCACCATCGGACACTCCTCCACTTCGTAGTCGATGCCGCGCAGCACCGCATACGCCGCCGTTTCGCGCTCTGCCAGCCTGATCAACGGCTTCACCTTTCGAGCGAGACCGGGCACCGCCGGCAATACCGGAGCCTGGCGGCCCAGGTATTCGGTGTTCCAGTTCAGGACGTTGCCGAGCAAGGTGGCAGCTTCGTCATCGAGGTTGTGCCCCATGACCAGGACGTCGTAGCCGGCGGCCGCTTCGTTCAGGAGATACCGCTTGGACAGCCCGCACACCGAGCACGCACTTCTGCCCTGCGTCGATGCCGCCTGCGGAATGGAGAAGCCGTATTCGAGGGGCAGGTCGACTACCCGCAGGGCGAGATTCCGGTCTGCGGCGAAACGCTCCGTGAGCCGCAAGCTCTCGGCGCTGTACGCACCGATCCCGAGATGCAGGTAGACACCGTCGACCCGGTAGCCTGCCACGGTCAGAATATCCCAGAGGGCCAGGCTGTCCTTGCCCCCGGATACCCCGAGCAACAACCGGTCGTCGGGCCCGAACATCTCGTAATCGTGAATGGTGCGGGCCACCTGGCGCTGCACGTGTTCGATGAAGTGATCGGGACAGAAGGCGGCATTGTGGCGCCGGACCTCGACGGCCGCGCGCTGTTTGCAGACTCGACAGTTCATAGCTCAGGCCCCGCCGGAGATCACCGGGCGGAGTTCGATCGTGTCGTCTGCTTCGACCTTGTCGCTGCGCGTGAGCAATTCATTCCCCCGGATCACCAAAACGGACTCGGGCACGATCTCGAGATGTTCGAGGAGCTCGCGGACCAGCTTTGGTCCTTCCACGGTGATCTCTCGTTTGGGATGCCGCAGCACGACTTTCAAGAGAACAGCAGTGATCCAAAGCTGATCGCCAGGGTGAGCACCATGGAGATCACGACCAGCCAGACGACCACCCTCACGAATTTTTCGTTGCGCATGTGTCCATACTCTAAGTCGCCTATCCTGTTTTGCATGAACCTGTTGCAGCGCGGCCTGACGAACAGCTTTCGCGGATTGCGCACGGGTGACGCCAACCTGTTTGCGCTCGGCGCCGCCATGCTGTTCATTGTCTGGTGGCGTTCGTCGAAACCGGCGCCCGCCCGGGTCTACCGAAAGAAACTCCGACCGGGAGACGCCGTGACGATCCGGTTGACGCCCCGTGGCGTCAACGAGGCTTGACCCGACCGATCAGGCTTTGAAAACCTCGATGATGGCTGCACCCTTCTTGCCGCGGCGTCGCCCGAGGAGAAACGCAACCACGATGATCGCCACGACCGCGACCGCCGCCACCACCGCCTTGTCCTGAGCGCTCTCTTTGGTTTCGACGAGCGCCTGCTCGATCTGGCGAGCTTTTGCTTCTATGTCGGCACGTTCCACCATCAGCGAGTTGCCCTCCAAACGATAAGCCCGGCCACCCCGGCCGAGACAAGGGCCGATGAGAACAGAGCGAGCGCCGTCCACAATCCACCCTCGGGAAAGACCTCGATCAAGAGGCGCATGCCGGCCGTAGCCAGCAGAATGACCCCAATGGCAACCAGGATCCCGGCTCCAACGCTCATCCCGGCAACTTTTCCGAGCCGCTTGGCCGGCTCGAGGGTCTCCTGACGGAGGTACTCCTTCGACAGTTCAACCAGTTCGCCGGCTAGTTGCGGTATTTCGCTCATGTTGCTCATATGGTTCTCTCGGTCTGGACCAGGTGAGGCTACCACCACACTCCGGTCGATCATGATCGCCGCCCTCCGTGGTTAGGGTATTTGCGCCATGGCACAACGCGGAAAGCATCGAGAAGTTGGCTTGGGAGACGATTTCACCGCAGTGTGGATCGGCCAGACCGTTTCGCTCTTCGGCGACTACATCGCCTATCTCACCATTCCGCTCTTCCTGAACGAGCTGAGCAAGCGGGCCTTCGACTTCGGTTTGATCGCCGCCGCCGAGAACATCCCTACCTTGCTGTTTGGTTTCCTCGGCGGAGTGCTCCTCGACCGGTTTCGGCTCAGGCCGATCCTGATCGTCGGTGATCTGCTGCGGGCTTCAGCTTTCGTCGTACTCGCCATCATGTCGACCAGCGCGGACTTTCAGGTATGGATGCTGCTTCCGTTTTCGTTCCTCGTCGGCAGCCTGGCGGCATCCTTCAACGCCGGTTTGCAGTCGTTCGTACCTGCGGTTGTGGCTCCACGTCTGCTGGCCTCCGCCAACAGCCGCCTGTCGCTCTCCCAGCAAATCGCGTTCTTGTTGGGCCCGCTCACCGGTGGCCTCATCGTTGCGTCGCTCGGGTTCGCTGCGGCGTTCACGTTCAACGCCATCACCTTTGTCGTCTCGGCTGCATCGTTCATGTTTGTCCGGTCTCCGGTCGATCGCACCCTCCCGTCCGAGGGGAGGTTCGTCGCAGACGTCATCGAGGGCTGGCTCTACCTCTGGCAAGACACCCGCATCAGGCTGACCACCCTGGCCGGCTCGCTCGGCAACTTCGTGACCGGGTTCATCGAGGCGGCGCTGGTACTGATCGGGGCCAAGATCCTGGGAACCGACGATCCCGCGCAGCTCGGCCTCTTTGTGCTCGGTATGGGTGCCGGGGGTCTCATCGGTGCTTTCACGGCGGCCTACGTGATCAGGGTTATCGGCATCGGGCGCGCGTTCATCGCCGGACTGACCCTGTTCGGAACGGGCCTGTTCTCGATGACGTTCGCAACGGGCCTGGCCATGGTGGCGACCGTCCTGGTCGGCGCCTTCATGGGACTGGTCTGGGTGAATGTTTCCATGACGACCATGCGTCAGCTGTACACGCCGGCACACTTGCTCGGCCGGGTGACCGCCACGGCTCGTGCGATTGCGTGGGGAACCCTGCCGTTCGGAGCCCTCTTTGGCACCGCGCTGGCCGACCGGATTGGTTTGCTGACGATTGTGCGCGTCGGACCCGTTCTGATCGTTGCGTTTGCCCTGTTCTTGATCTCCACCACGGTGTGGAACGCTGCGGCCGAGCAAAGCCACCACGACGCCGGCACCGGTGCTCTCACCGGGCCACGGGGCGGGTAGCGTTGGTCGAAACGGAGGTGCCTTCCGTGGCCACGCATGACGTCGTCAACCAGCCGCCCCCACTGATCGACTACAACCCCTATCTCGGTGATGCCACCCTGCAGGCAGCGCTCGCCAGAGAGGGCGGATCGCGGGCACATGATGATCTGATCGCTCTCGGCGCCGAAGCCGGATCGGCCGAGGTCATCGAGTGGGGCTTCCAGGCCAACGCCAACGTGCCGCTTCTCGTTACCCACGATCCCTACGGCCATCGCATCGACCGGGTCGATTTCCACCCCGCCTGGCATGCGTTGATGAAACTCTCGGTCTCCCGCGGTCTGCATTCGTTGCCCTGGGAAGGCCGGGGCGAAGGCGGCTATGCCGCCCGGGCGGCCGGGTTCTTCCTGATGAGCCAGATCGAGCAGGGACACGGCTGTCCCATTTCGATGACCACCTCGGTGATTCCCAGCCTCCGCCTGCAACCGGACCTGGCCGCCGAATGGGAACCGGATGTTCTCTCGCGGACCTATGACCCGGCGTTTGCCCCGCGGTCGAAGAAGTCGGGGGTGCTGCTCGGTATGGCGCTCACCGAGAAGCAGGGCGGTTCGGATGTGAGGTCGAACCTCGCGACCGCAGTGCCGATCAACGGCGGAGGGTCGGGAGGCGAGTATGCGCTGACCGGACACAAATGGTTCTGCTCCGCCCCGATGAGCGATGCGTTTCTGGTGCTGGCCCAGGCGCCGGGGGGCCTCTCGTGCTTTCTGCTTCCGCGCTGGACCCCCGGGGACGAGCCGAACCCTATTTCGATCATCCGGCTGAAGGACAAGCTCGGCAATCGTTCCAATGCCTCGAGCGAGATCGAATTCGAGGGTGCGTGGGGACGCATGGTCGGCGAGGAGGGACGCGGCGTTCGCACCATCATCGAAATGATCAACCACACCCGGCTCGATTGCGTCATAGGATCGGCCGCCATCATGCGTCAGGCGGTGACCCAGGCCGTCCACCACAGCCGCCATCGCACGGCGTTCGGGGCCCTGCTGGCCGGTCAACCACTGATGCAGAACGTGCTCGCCGACCTCGTCGTGGAATCGGAAGCAGCCACGCTCCTCATGATGCGCCTGGCCGGATCCTTCGACCGGAGCGAGGATCCCTTCGAGGCGTCGTTCCTGCGGTTGGCTACCTCCGTCGGGAAGTACTGGGTGTGCAAGCGAACGCCCATGCTGTCCGGTGAGGCTCTGGAATGCCTGGGTGGGAACGGGTATGTGGAGGAGTCGAACCTCCCCCGCCTCTACCGCGAGAGCCCCGTCAACTCGGTCTGGGAAGGATCCGGAAATGTCATCGCGCTCGACGTGGTTCGTGCGCTCAACCGGTCCCCGGCCTCGCTCGAGGCCGTCCTGGCCGAAATCAACCTGGCGTCCGGGGCCGACGACCGGCTCGACGCAGCGATCGGTCATCTCGAGGGGGCGGTCGGGGATCTCACGGACGGGGAGTCACAGGCACGGCGTCTGGTCGAAGCGCTGGCCCTGACGCTGCAGGGTTCCCTGGTCGTGCGTCACGGATCGCCCGCCGTTGCCGACGCCTTCATGGCCTCCCGGTTCAGTTCAGGGTGGGGCCGGGCGTTCGGGACGCTCCCGCCGGGCATCGACTTCGAGAGCATCCTCCGGCTCGTCGACGTCGGGTGACCGCACTCCCAGGTTCGATCGTCTTCGCCACCAGTGCAGTTTGGGCAGCGGCCGGAGAACGTCGGCCAGGGGCACTCGCCGGTACCGGCCACGCCCGAATGCGGCACCCCCGAGAATGACAAGCGGAATCGAGAAGACGACCACGTTCACCATCCGGGTTCTCGCCGCACGCACGCACTGTTCCTGGATCCACGGCGTCCTGGCCTCGTCGCTGAATTCGCCACCGAACAGGATGGCGGAAGGGGTTCCGCAGGCGACGTAGACCTTCGTCACATCCGAGCGCGAACGCACCCATCCGGTCTGATACTGAAGCGGCCAGAAAAGGAAAAGGATTCCGAGTCCGAGGCCGGCCAGGATTATCGCGATGCCACCACGTCGATACACCGGACAACGTTACCGCGAGCCTACGGTTCCGGGATCCCGGCCGGGATCTCCCAGTCTCCGGTGCGCAGGTACGCATCCATCGAAGCTGCAGCGGTTCTGCCGGCTCCCATCGCCAGGATGACCGTCGCCCCGCCCGTCACGATGTCGCCTCCCGCAAAGACTCCCCGCTTGCTCGTGCGGCCCGTGTTCTCGTCGGTGACCACAGTCCCCCAGCGGGTTTGACCGAGGTCCGGTGTCGTTTTGGCAAGGAGCGGATTCGGACTGTTGCCGATTGCAACCACCGCTACATCAACGGGCTCCACCCACTCGCTCCCGGGGATCGGCACCGGACGCCGGCGGCCGCCTTCGTCGGGCTCACCGAGTTCCATCCGTTGCAGGCGCACCGTCTCGAGAAACCCGTCCGCGTCTCCGGCGAACTCGGTGGGGGTCGCCAGCATCTCGAAGCGCACCCCTTCCTGGCGGGCATGATGCACCTCTTCCCGTCTGGCCGGCATCTCTTCTTCAGACCGGCGATAGATGATCGAGGCTTGCGAGGCTCCCAGCCGGACCGCCGTCCGTACTGCGTCCATGGCGGTGTTTCCTCCTCCGAAGACGGCCACGGATCGGCCTCGCAGGTCGAGGAGCGGCGTATCGGAATCCGGCCGGTAGGCCTTCATGAGGTTCACGCGCGTGAGGAACTCGTTGGCCGAGTAGACCCCGATGAGGTTCTCACCCGGGATGTTGGGAAAACGCGGGAGTCCGGCCCCGACTCCCAGGAAGACTGCGTCGTAGCCCTCCTCCCCGAGGAGATCATCGATCGAGTCGATCATGCCGATGACGGCGTTCGTGACGAACTCGACTCCCATGGCTTCGAGCTGGGCAATCTCGGTCCGGACGATCTCTTTCGGCAGCCGGAATTCCGGAATGCCGTAGACCAGCACACCTCCCAGCTCGTGCAGGGCCTCGAAGACGGTCACATCGTGCCCGAGCCTGGCCAGGTCGGTGGCGCAGGCCAGGCCGGACGGACCGCTTCCCACGATGGCGACCCGCTTGCCCGTTCGCTGGGCGAGTGCCGGGACGGTCATCAGACCATTGGTTCGTTCGTAGTCCGCAACGAAACGCTCCAGCGCACCGATGGCGATCGCTTTGTCTTTTCGGGCCAGGACGCAGGTGCCCTCACATTGGTGTTCCTGCGGACAAACCCTTCCGCAGATGGCAGGCAGCGAGTTGTCGTGCTTGATCACCCTGGCGGCTTCATCGAAATCCCCGTTCGCCACCAGGTCGATGAAGTCGGTGATCCGGATCCCAACGGGACAACCATCGATACAGACCGGTCGCCTGCACATCAGGCAGCGACTGGCTTCCGCCATGGCCAGCTCGGGCGTCAACCCGAGGT
This sequence comes from uncultured Actinomycetota bacterium, assembly GCA_963707435.1. Lineage (GTDB taxonomy): Bacteria > Actinomycetota > Acidimicrobiia > Spongiisociales > UBA4744 > UBA4744. Next base: position 575,263 of record CAVPPF010000007.1, read on the forward strand.
TGACCTCGGTGAAGTTGCTGCGGCGTTCGTCCGCGGGCTGCTCGGGCATGACGACCCGCGTCATTGCCATCCGTTCCTTGCCGCTCAATTGGTTCACGCCGGCACCTCTGTCCGGTCGGGCCGGTTCTCGACCCAATCCTCTAGGCGTCGTAGCTCGAAGTCCCGGTAGGCCCGATTCCGCCTGGTGAGCAGGTCGAAATCGACGAGGTGAGCGTCGAACTCCGGCCCGTCGACACAGGCGAACTTCGTTTCCCCACCGACCTCGACCCGGCAGCCACCACACATGCCGGTCCCGTCGACCATGATCGGGTTGAGACTGACCACCGTCTCGATCCTGTGGGGTCTCGTGAGATCGGCCACTGCCTTCATCATGGGAATGGGTCCGATGGCGAGGACGAGATCGATCGGCGGGCCCGAGCCGATGAGTTCGGCGAGCCGCCCGGTGACCAGCCCGTGGTATCCATACGAGCCGTCGTCGGTGGTGGGATAGACGTCGTCGACGACCCCGCGCATTTCGCTTTCCAGAATGACGTACTCCCGGGTTCGGCCTCCGATGATGGCGACCACCCGGTTCCCCGCCTGCTTGAGGGCTGCGGCGGTCGGGTAGGCGATGGCGGTTCCGACCCCGCCGCCGATCGCCACCACGTTGCCGTACATCCTGATGGCCGACGGCATGCCGAGCGGGCCGGCCACGTCGGGTATGCGATCGCCGGCAACGGCCGCATTCAGCTGGTGGGTGGTCTTGCCGACGCCCTGGCAAATGAGGGCAATCCACCCATCGTCGGGGTGGGCGTCGGCGATCGTGAGAGGAATCCGCTCACCTTCGGAGGAAGCCCGGACGATGACGAACTGGCCGGGCTTGCGGCGCCGGGCAATCTTCGGTGCCCGGATCTTGAGATAGCGGACGTCGGGTGCCAGATCCCTGGCTTCGAGAACCTCGAACCCGCGATCGCTGGTTGCGTGCATGTATCAAGTCTCTCGTGAACGGAATCCCGTGAGCAGGGACCTTATGCCTATGTGCATGGGTCGCCCGGCCCGATCAGGTTGGGAGCCGGGACTTCAGGCGGAAGCCTGCCAGGGATCGACCGGGCCTTCCGCCCACTCCTCGACGGTCTCGTCATCAGGCGTAGGATCGTCGGGCAGGACCCCGCTCGGGGCGTTCGGGTCCATCAGCGAGCCGACCATGTCGTACCACAGTGATCCGGTCGCGCAGTCGGGACAGAGAAAGACGCGCCGTCCCCTGGTGATGATGGCCGGCTTCTTCCTGCACCTGGTGCACTGGAAGGTGAACACTGCTCTCGGACTCCTTGCGTCGGTTGGCTTCACTGGTCTTATCGGCGGTGGAGTCGTGAATCTGAAACCCGATCTTGGGGGCGGCACCCGGGCGGGGCGTTGGAGCGCCGTCCAGTGGAGCCTGTAAGATGTGACGACTTGGGGGACATCATCGGCGAATTCGAAGCTCGTATCCAGAATCAGGGCGACAACGCCCGGGGGTTGCCGATCCATATCCAGATCGACGGCGGCCGCATGCGTATCTGGGCGGGAGCCAACCGGCTCGGTTCGTGGCCCCTCGAGGAGGTGCAGGTTGAGCGCCTCACCCCGTTCCGATTCCGGGTCGTAGTGGAGGGTGATCCCATGGTCGTCACTCCGGACGATCCGACCGGATTCGCCGAAGCGACGAATGCATTCGTCGACGTACGGTCTCCCCGGTTTGGTCTGGCGGACCGCATCCGAGGTTCTCGCAGCGGGTAGGCGATCAGTTCACGATCGTATCGAAGAGGACCCCGACGCCGTAGGCGAGACCGCCACCCCCGGCAGCTACCAGGAGGTTCTCGAGGGCGGCGCGCAACGGATCACCTCGAGTTGCCCAGGTCTTGACGGCCCCCACCACCAGCAGGCCGAGGACGGCTCCGATGGTGGCAATCCAGAGCCCCGTCGACGGGCGCTCCACGAAGGCAAACGGCACCACCGAAGGCAGGGACCCTGCCAGGAAGAGCCCTCCGGACATGAACATGGCCCGGTAGGGCGATCTCCGTTCCGTCGCGACCACGCCGAATTCCAGGGCGCTCATCACCTTGAGCAGAGCTTCGTCGTCTTCACCGAAGTGAGTCACCACCTCGTCGCGGAGCGGACCATTCAGCCCGATGTCTTCCAGCAAATCGCCCAACTCGTGCAGTTCGTCCTCGCGGAACTCCTGGATGTGTTCTTTCTCGAGAGCGAGTTCTCCCTCGAACACTTCTTCCTGGGTCTTCGTGGCAATGTACTCACCGGCAGCCATCGAGATGGCTCCGGCGATGGCGCCGGCTACCCCGGTGAGCAGCACGTTGCGAGTAGCCATGCCGCCGCCCACGACGCCCGCCACGAGAAGAAACATGGAGACCAGCCCATCGTTGACCCCGAGGATGATGTCGCGCAGGTACTGGCGGTTGTGGCCCAGATGCTCCGTGTAGGAGGGGCTGTTCTTGTAGACCGGGTTGGTGCTCATGAGGCGGAAGTGTAGGAGGGTTCCCGAGCGAGCCGAAAGCACCGGTCGATGCCAACCATCGACGGCGCCGACCGGGTAGGTTCTGGAGGGTGCAGGACGAGACGTTTTTGCTGCTGGGCGGAGCAGGCCTGGTAGGAACTCAAGTAGCCCGCCGGATCATCGGGGATCTGGCGCCTCGCCGGGTTGTCATCGGATCGTTGGATGAGGCCGGTGCGGACCGTGCCGTTGCCGACCTGGGAAGCGTCTTCCCCTCCTCGCCCACAGAAATCGTCGGCGAGTGGGGCGATGTCTTCCTGCGCGAAGCCTTCTCGCGACGGCTTCGCAACGAACTCCTGGAAGACCCGGACGCCCGCGAAGGCATCTTCGCCGACCTGCTGGGCCCCCTCGACGACGCCTACGAACGATCCAGCCTGGCCCGGCTGATCCTCAACCACCGCCCCGATGTCATCGTCGACTGCATCAACACGGCCACCGCCATCAGCTATCAGGACGTGTACACAACGTCCATCGTCGCCAAGCAGACCATCAGCGAGGCTCCGGGCGACCGGGACGCCGCCGGTTGGCAGGCACAGACCAGGCACGATGTCGAGGCTTTGATCCTCTCCCAATCGGTGCCCCAACTGATCCGCCACGTTCTCATCCTCAGCCGGGCCATGCACGACGCCGGTACCCGCCTGTACTTGAAGGTGGGAACCACGGGAACGGGCGGCATGGGACTGAACATCCCGTACACCCACAGCGAAGACCGGCCGTCTGCCAAGCTCATGACCAAGACGTCGGTTGCCTTTGCCCACACGGGGCTGCTGTTCCTGATGGCCCGCACGCACGGCGAGCCGGTCGTGAAGGAGGTGAAGCCTGCTGCGCTGATCGGGTTCTCCGGTGTCGACCACCGCACGGTTCTCGAACGTGGCGAACCCGTCCATCTCTATGCCGCACAGACGGTGCCGCTCGACAGCCTCCTGGAACTCAAACTCGCATCGGATGGTTTCGAGCGACTCTCCGACCTGCAGCTTCCGGTGGTCGACACCGGCGAGAACGGGGTCTTCACGAAGGGCGAGTTCGAAGTCATCACCGCCATCGGTCAGATGGAGTTCGTCACCCCCGAAGAAGTCGCCCACACCTGCATGCAGGAAATCCTTGGCGGCAACACCGGCCGGGACGTCGTCGCCGCCGTCGACGCCTCCCTGATGGGATCCTCGTATCGGGCGGGGGTCTTGCGAGCCGGAGCGACGGAACAACTCGAGCGGCTCGAGGCTGAAACCGGCACGCACAGCGTTGCCCTCGGACAGCTCGGACCGCCGGAGCTCTCCAAACTCCTCTGGGAAGCCGAGTTGCTCAAGCTCACGTACCACTCCCTGCCCAAAGTTCTCGCGGCAACCCCTTCGGAGATCTCAACCACCATCACGTACCTGATTGAAGGTCGGCCCGATCTGGCCAACACCATCACATCTCTGGGTCTCCCCATCCTCGCGGCCGACGGCCGCAGCTTGACCCGCGGACCGTTTGTGCGGATTCCCGAGGTGCCGGGCCGGGCAACGGTGGCGATGGGCCCATCCGAACGAGATGCCTGGGCTGAAAAGGGTTGGATCGACCTTCGCCCGGAGAACTTCGCCGTGTGGCAGCACCGGTTCACTGCCATGCGGGAGGCGCGCGGCGGCAAGGCACTGCGCGGCTCGGCAGCGATCAGTCAGGAGGCCTACGTGCCGGAGGACATTCAGATCGGCACGGTCGCCGCCTGGATCCTGACCAACGAGCACGACGGCTTCCGGATCAAGTAGATCCCGGCATGTCGCGCCTGCGCTTGCCGCCGATCACGACCGCCCGTTTTCGTCCGTCGGGTGACGAGCGGATGAACCACGCTGGTTAACGTGCAGCGCAACAAAGGCGTGCGATGGCTACCACCCCAACAGACGACATCACGGAGCGGCCTGCATCGGATCAGCTGCGCGACGCATCAAAGCTGGTCATCGACCACCCCATCCCGCTCTACGATCCGCCGTGGCTTCGGCGCCTGCACATCAAGTGTTTGTGGGACGGAGGCAGGCTGACCACGGACCCGGATTTCTGTTCCGAACGGTGTGCAGAGCGGTACGCGGAATGGGAGTACGGGACCGTCCATGTCCTGGTGGGACGAGAACCCCTCCAAACGTTCTATGAACAGGGCCGTCATCTGCAGAGGAGGACACCATGAAACCGGTCGCCATCGGAGACACGGGAACCCATCGCGCGGAAGTGTCCGGCGAAGACACCGCAGTGCGGATGGGAAGTGGCGACGTCCCGGTCCTCGCGACACCCCGGCTCGTTGCCTGGATGGAGGCCGCTGCCGTAGCGTCTCTCGACCTGCCCGAAGGTACGACCAGTGTCGGCATCCATGTTTCCGTCGACCACAGCGCTCCGACGCTGGCGGGGGCCGCCGTGCGTGCGATCGCCGAAGTCCGTGCTGTGGATGGGCCCCGGATCGAGTTCGATGTGCGGGCCTTCGAGGGTGAGCGGCTGATCGCAGGTGGGACCCACACGCGGGTAATCCTCGACCGGGAGCGATTTCTGGCGAGAGCAGGATTCCAGGCCTAACGCCCGTTCGGGGGGAAAAGCGTCACGGTTGCGAAGGAATCTCACAGGTCGGCCGGGCGTCCCCGCTGCCGACATCGGTCGTTCGCAGATACGGGGTCGTAAAACCCGAACCCGGATCGTCGGTGGTGACGAAACGGACCAGGGCCCGGTAAATGGCTTCGGCGTATGCCTGTCTGAACCCGGGCGTCGCCAGCAGAGCCTCCTCAGACTCGCTCGAGATGAAAGCGCCTTCGCTGATGACGGACGGCACCAGCGCCCGGCGGAGGATGCCGTAGTAGTCGGTCTCACCGTCCTCCTGGAGCCGGTACTTGGCGCCGGCGTCCCGGTCGCCCACCCAGGAGATCTCAAAAGCACTGAACGAGCGTCGCATCTCCTCAACCAGCAGCCCCCCGAGGCGGCGCGATTCAGGATCCTTGAACATGTAGAACGTCTCGCTGCCCGGCCCTGTGAAGGGGCCGTCGGGCGAGGCATTGTTGTGGATGGAGATCAACGCGTTGGCTCCGGCGCTGCCGGCCAGCGTTGCCCGAAACAACAGACCGGCCTCGTAGTCGGCATCAGAAGGTCCTGCGACCCGGGTCACCCAAACCCGGCCGACCGGCGGGATGTCCTCGCCGGGATACACCGTTCCGGTGGTCCAGTCGACAATGTGGGATTCCTCCAGGAGATCCCGGGCTCGCCGGGCAATGTCGAGATTGACCACTTCCTCCCGCAAGCCGGTTGGTCCCTGAGCTCCGCGGTTTGCTCCGCCGTGTCCCGGATCGAGGACCACAACCGCTTCGCTGAACCTTGTTCCCGCCCCTACGTCGATCGGGCCGGCCGTCGGCGTGAATGCGAGTTCTGCTGCCTTCGCCCAGGCCCGGGTGTCGCACATAGTGCGCAACAGGAACCAGTCGTCCTCCCGGGCTGTGACCGCCATCACCAATCCCTCCCGGGCCGTGACGAACGGGCTTCCCGATCGGTCGTCCCAGAGGTCCGCTCCCCCTTCGGCCACAACGGCCACCCCCGTGTTTCCGTCTGGTGGTGTCTGTCCGGCAGCCGGCGGGGCCGGGTCGGGGCCAGGTTCGGCCGGAACCTCCGGTACCTCCGGCAGGGTGGTGGTCGTGGTATCCAAAGAGGACGTCGTGGTCGCGGGGAGGGTCGTCGGCGGCAACCCCTCGGCGCGAGAGGGAGCCTCTCCCCCGGTGGTGCAACCGGCAGCGACCAGCAGGAGGACCGTTGCGACGCGGCCGAAGCCCCGGGCTCTCATCGTCTGGTCCTTTCGATCACGGATCTATTGTGCCGCTCCGGTTCCCCTACCGACACCTCCTGCCCTTCCGGTAGTGTCGGCGGGGTACTTCGAGGCACGGAGGATTCGTGAAACTGATCGAGTGCGTTCCCAACTTCAGCGAGGGACGCGACCTTGCCATCATCGATGCCATCACCGGGGCCATCACGGCGACCGAAGGAGTTGTGCTCCTCGACGTCGACCCGGGGGCGGCAACCAACCGAACAGTTGTCACGTTTGTCGGCTCACCGGAGGCGGTCGAAGCGGCAGCCTTCCGGGCCATCGAGACGGCAGCAGCCTTGATCGACATGACGAAACACCATGGTGAGCATCCCCGGATGGGGGCCACCGATGTTTGTCCCTTCGTGCCGCTGCAGGACGTGACGATGGAAGAATGCGCTGCCCTCGCCCGCCGGCTGGGACGGCGCGTCGGCGAGGAACTGGGGATCCCGGTGTTCCTCTACGAGGCGGCCGCTACCACTGCGGAACGCGCTTCGCTGGCGGAGGTCCGCCGGGGGGAATACGAGGGCCTGCCCGACCGAACCGACGCCCCCGACTTCGGGCCTGCCGAATTCAACCCCAAGGCAGGAGCCACCGCGATCGGTGCCCGGGAATTCCTCATCGCGTACAACGTCAACCTGAATACCCGCGATCGCAGGCTCGCCAACGAGATCGCCGGCATGTTGCGTGAGTCGGGCCGTCCCCGCCGGGATGCGACCGGCACCATCCTGCGGGATTCGGACGGGACTGCACTGCGCGATCCGGGCGAGTTCAAGGAGCTTCGCGGCGTCGGGTGGTACATCGAGGAGTACGGACGGGCTCAGCTTTCCTTCAACCTGACCAATCACCGGGTGACCCCCCTTCACGCCGTCTTCGATGCCGCCTGCCGGGAGGCGGCCGAGCGGGGCCTCCGCGTTACCGGCAGCGAGCTGGTCGGATTGGTGCCGCGCGAGGCGCTCCTGGCGGCCGGCGACCACTACCTGGCCCGCCAGGGGGCGACCACCGGCGTTCCCGAGACCGAGCGAATTCACAGCGCGGTGCTCTCGCTCGGTTTGGACGATCTTGGCCGGTTCGATCCGACCGCCAAGGTGATCGAATACCGGTACGCCGGACCTCCGTCCGGGCTGGTTTCGAAGACGGTCACCGGTTTCGCCGATGAACTGTCCTCCGCTTCGCCTGCACCGGGCGGAGGCAGTGTGGCGGCGCTCTGCGGGTCGTTGTCGGCGGGCCTCTCGGCGATGATCGCCGCCCTGACGTTCTCCAAGAAAGGCATGGAGGAACAGCGGGGGGCAATGGAGGATCTCGGCAAGCGAGCCCAGGCGGCCAAGGACTGGTTCCTCCAGGCCGTTGATCGGGACACGGAAGCCTTCAATGAAGTCCTGGCTGCGATGCGCCTGCCCGGAAAGACCGATGCGGACCAGGCCGCCCGGAACGCGGCTATGGAACTGGCCAATCACCAGGCGACGACGGTCCCGCTCGAGGTCCTCGAACGGTCCGCCGAAGCTCTAGAACTCGCTTCCGTTGTCGCCCGGGATGGAAATCCCAGCGCCGTCACCGATGCCGGCGTCGCCGGAGCCTGTGCCCTGGCGGCCGCCGAAGGAGCCGCCCTCAACGTCCGGATCAACCTCCGTTCGCTGCCAAAGAACAATTGGACGACGGAGACCGAAACCAAAGCGGGCGAACTGGTCGCCCGGTGCCGGACGCTGGCCGCCGGTGTTCGGGAAATCGTCGAAGCAGCCCTCTCAGCTGATTAGCTCGAGTCCGTCCGAGATCGCCGCCAGGTTCTTCTCGGCGTAGCGCCCCTCGCCTACCGACGCCCGCAGGGCATCCGCAGGAACCAGACCCCGGCCGACTGCCGCGGCCGTCAGCACCGTGAGTGCCAGTTCCGTCTTGGCGACACGACCGGGCAGCCGGTCGAGGTCGAGTACCTCGACCTGCGCCGGCGTCTCCACATCAACGAGCCCGGGGACCATCACCACCTTGCCGGTCTTGTCCATCGCGGCGAGATAGGGCATTGCTTTGGCCATCCCGTCCTCGCTGAGAATCACCATCAGATCGGGACGATCGACACCGGCGAAATCGATGGGGTCGGGACTGAGGATGAGTTCGGCGATGCTGTGGCCGGTCTTGACGGTGATCGGATAGTCGTCCGATTGGGTGGCCTGGAGTCCGGAACGGATCGCGGCTTCCGCCACCAGCCGGGCGGCAGACCGGACTTTTCCTCCGGCCGATCCCATGACGAGCAGGCGGCACGGTTGATCGAGTTTCGACGTGAAGGCCGCTTCGAGCATCCGGGGCTGGAGCCAAGGGCTCGGCGAGCGGCGCTCCGCCTCGCGGCGGTACGCGGCTGCGTATTCGGCGACTTCTCGCTTTTCGATCATGCCGGTTTGCAGCCCGAGACGCAGCTGGGTTTCCTCGAGGGACCTTTTCCCGAACTTGTTGGACGGGACGAAGTACGCAGTGCACAGCTCCCAGATGTCGAGCATGGCGAATCCGGGCGTCTCGATGGCTTCGACGATCCGATCGGTGAGCTCCGCATCGAAGTTGGTGCCCCGGTAGACGTAGGCCGCTCCGTTGACGGCCGCGGTTGCGCAGATATCGAGCGGACGCTCCAGGTTGCCTGCCGGCGTCGTCGAGGTGATCGCCCCCATCGGAGTGGTCGTGGAATGCTGGCCGCCGGTCATGCCGAAGTTGAGGTTGTTGAAGACCAGGAGCGTCATGCCGATGTTGCGGCGGGCGGCGTTCAGGAAGTGCGCCCCGCCGATCCCGGTTCCCCCGTCGCCCATGATGACGATGACCTCGAGTTCGGGGCGGGCGAGCTTGATTCCTGCGGCATAGGTGAGGCTGCGCCCGTGCAGTCCGTGGAACGCGCTGGTTGTGAAGTACTGGTCGGACAGGCCGGAGCAACCGATGTCGGTTACCAGGACCACCTGTTTCGGGTCGCGATTCAGGCGGAGCAGCGCGGCGTTGAGCTGGTCGAGGATCGAGCTGTGTCCGCAGCCCGGACAGAAGGGGTACACCGTTTCGTTCCGGTAGGTGGCCAGAGGAACAATGGTGGTGCTCACGGCAGCACCTCGATGATCTGTTCGGGGGTGATGAGCTTGCCATCTACCCGGTTGACACCGACCACCGTGCGTCCGGCGGCCACCCGTTCGATCTCCCGACGGTACTGGCCCAGATTGAGTTCCGGAACGACCACCTTGTGCATCCCCTCGAGCGCTTCTCCGATGGCCCGTTCCGGGACCGGCCAGAGGCTCTGCACGACGAGGAGCGATACCCGCCCACCGTCCTCCCGGTATCGACGGACGGCCGCCCGGGCTGCGCCGGCCGTTACCCCGTAGGCGAGGATCACCGTCGAGGCTCCCTCCTGATGGTCCGGGGTGACCGTTTCGATCTCATCGACGTGATCCTCGATCTTGGCGGCCAGGTGAGCGTTCAAAGCTCCCACGGTGGCCGGGTTCTTGGTGATGACGGCATCTTCGGTGTGGGACGATCCGGTGAAGCGCATGATTTCGTCGCCGTACCGGCCGATCGGAGGCACTCCGCCCGGTGGCAGGTAGCGGTAGTGCGGCCCTTCGTCGCCCCGCCGGAGATCACGGGGTCGTACGGTTTGAACGGTGAGGTCGGCGGGATCGACGGTTCGCATCGTGAGGTTCAGGTCCTTGTCGGTCACCAGGAACACGGGGCAGCGGAACCGTTCGGCGAGATCGAACGCCCGCATGGTCAGCGTGTAGCACTCCTCGACGTTCGATGGTGCCAGGGCGATGATGGGATATCCCCCGGCCGTGCCCCACCGCACGAACTGGACATCTCCCTGCCCGACGGTAGTTGCCCCGCCGGTGGCCGGCCCCAACCGCTGCACATCGACGATCACCAGCGGGACCTCGCCGATGATGGCGAGGCCGATGTTCTCGCTGTAGAGGCTGATCCCCGGTCCGCTGGTGGCGGTGAGCGTGCGAGCCCCGCCGAGCGTTGCGCCGATGCACATGCCGATCGAAGCGATCTCGTCCTCACCCTGGATGGCGATCCCGCCCCGGGCCGGCAGTTCGGCCATCATCATCTGCAGGATCGGTGAGGCGGGCGTGATGGGATAGCCGGCGAAGAAGTCGCATCCTGCATCGAGCGCGCCGCGAACGATGGCCGTCGACCCGTCAATGAATTCGTGTGCCATGGCGCGCTCCAACGATGGTCGCGGCCATTGTCCTCTCGATGGGAGGCGGACGCGTAGAGTCCTTGGTCACGTTGCTCGGGACCCGTTCGAGCCCTGCTCCTCCTCGGCCAGTCGGATCACGGATGCCTGATCCGGAAACTTCCCGACGCCGCCTGCAAAAAACCGCCGCAGATCGTCCATGTCGGCTGTGAGATCGTGACCCGGGCGCAGCGGCGAGCCCAGAGTGACGATCTTCTTCTCGTAGTTGATCTTCGCCGGAACGATCGGAACTCCGGCCGTCTGGGCGATGTGATAGAACCCGGATTTCCAGTGGTCGGAATGGTGCCGCGTTCCAGCCGGGGCAATCACCAGAACCAGCGAAGAGGCTGCGGCGAAAGCGGCCGCCATCTGCTCGACCACGCTCTCCCGGACGCCCCGCCGGATGGAGATACCGCCCAGGCCCCGCATGATTCGACCGAACGGACCCTTGAAGAGGCTCTCTTTGCCCATGAAGGAAGCCTTGACGCCAAAGGAGGCCATCGTGGCGAGCATGTGGACGAAATCCCAGTTGGAGGTGTGGGGAGCTCCGATGACCACGAGTTTGGGCTCGGGGGGAAGCCGTCCCTCGACTTTCCACCCGGCCAGGCGAACCCACCAGAGTGCCAGGCGACGAAGCATGCTCATCAATTGTCCCACACCGGGGAGTGGATCACGACTCCTCGATGAGTTCGAGGAGACGGTCGAGGAACGCCACCTGGGCAGGGTTGAGCTTGCGGCGAGCTTGCTGGAGAGGGAACCATGCGACCCGATCGATTTCGGGAAACTCCTCGGTGCGCCCGGATCGAGGCGGCCATTCCATCGAGAAGGTATTAGAGCGCTGGCGGGCGGGATCGACATCGCCCTCGCAAGCCCATCCGTGCACAATCTTGCCTGCCCGCTGGGTCACCGAACCGAGCGATCGAGGGAGGTCGCAAGGTACCGGGATCCCGATCTCCTCTTGGAACTCGCGCCGGGCAACTTCGAGGTAGTCCTCGCCTTCACCGGCTTCACCTTTGGGGAGGCTCCAGGCCCCCTCGTCCCGCTTCGCCCAGAACGGTCCGCCCGGATGGGCGAGCAGTACTTCGAGAACACCCGCCTCACGGCGATAGAGAAGGATACCTGCGCTGACCACGACCGGACGCTACCGCTTCGTGGAGCGTTTGTTGGGTGCGGCTCGTTCGGGCCGCACCCAACAGCCGCTTACCGACGCTTCCTGCGTGCCTTCATCCGCTGCAGCCGGACGACCATCTTGTCCATCAGGCTCCCGGCGGGAGGAAGGGCATCCATCTGCCTCCCCAGGGGGATCATGTCGAACACGATCGTGTGATGCGAGATGAGCCCGTCCCGGAGCTCGTAGAGGCACACGCCCTTGATCTCGATCGGCTGATGTGTCGGGGCATACCCGGGAGGGTCGAGCTCACCTTTCATGGTGCCGAGCAAGTGCCAGCTCGAGGCGGCATGCGTCCCGTCGAAGGACAGGTAGTACGCCTTGTCCTTTTTGCCAAACGTCATATCGGGGAATGCCCGGAAGACGTTGCCGAGCGCCTTGCGGATCTCGTCCTTTCCATGCAAGACCCCGGCCGTCGGGTCCTCCCAGACGATGTCTTCGGTGCATTTCGCGAGCACCCCATCGATGTCGTGGAGGTTGTATGCCTCGAAGAACCCATCCAGCATCGCACCGATGGCGTGCTTGTCGAGTACGGCGACTGCCATTGCGTCACCCCCTCCCCGGGCCAGGTTTCCGCTCGCGCGGAGGGCTCCTGGGGTCCACCGTACGCCTCCCGACGCGACGGGTCTAGAGGCCATTTGCCGTAATCGGATCGCCGCCCGGCCGGATGCCGACCACGTAGCATGGTTGAAGCCGCCGGCGGAGAGGATTGCATCATGCGACCGGTCTATGCCATCTCGGGGGGCGTTTCGAAGTTCGCCAAAGCGCATCCGGACAAGACGTTCCAGGCCGTGATCAAGGAGGCTTACGACTACGCGATTTCGGACCTGGGCATCGATCAGCCCACCTTCACCGCAGCCGTCGACGGCTCGGTTGCCTCCTACTTCTCCGACCATTTTTCCCGTCAGCTGATGGCGGGCATCATGGCCCAGGACTACCTGGGCCTGATTCCCAAGCCGGGTCACCGGGTGGAAGGTGGCGGCGCGACGGGCGGTCTCTGTTTTCAGGAAGCGTGGAAGTCGGTGGCTTCCGGCGACATGGACGTTTGCGTCGCCTACGGCTTTGAGACGATGAGCCACGTCGAAACCTGGAAGGGGAACGAGTTCATCGCCCTCGCCTCCGACGTTTCGTGGGACTATCCGGTCGGCGGTTTCTACTCGGGCTACTACGCCATGATGGTCACCCGGCACATGAAGGAATACGGCACGACGGTGGAGCAGATGGCCCACGTCTCAGTCAAGAACCACCTCAACGCCTACCACAACCCGTATGCGCAGAAGCGGAACCGGTATTCGATCGAGGACGTCCGGTCTTCCCCGATGGTGGCATGGCCGCTGACCCGGCTCGATATCTGCGTGATGTCGGACGGAGCGGCCGCCGTCATCTTCGTTTCCGAGGGGGGCCTGGAACGGCTGGAAAAGGCAGGAGCCTCGATTCCCCGGCCGTTGGTCAAGGTGGCAGGGATCGGGCGCGGGACCGACGCGATGCGGATGTCCGACCGGCCCCACGTCGATTACGACACGTTCATGCGCGACTATGCGACCGATCTCGAGCGAGATTCGGATGACACCCGGGCGTACTACAAAGGCCTCTGGAAGAAGGGCACCCGGTATCCGGGCGTTCATTCCTTCCGGGCGGGGCGGACCGCCGGGAATCTCGCGTACCGGCGGGCCGGAATCGTCGACCCGCTTGCCGAACTCGATTTCGTCGAGCTGCACGATGCCTACACGTCGAGCGAAATCCAGACCTATGAGGATCTGGGATTGTGCCGCTACGGCGAAGGCGGCCCCTTTGCTGCATCAGGGAAAGCGTTCATGCCCGGCATCGACTACGGGCTCGATCTTTCGGAGGAACCGCTTCTCCCGGTGAACCCATCCGGCGGTCTCATTGCGTGCGGCCACCCCGTCGGAGCCACCGGCCTCATGCAGGGGGTGTTCGCCATCTGGCAGCTGCAAGGCACCGTGAACCAGCATTTCGGCGACCCGACCTTGCAGGTTCGGGATGCCCGGCAGGGGGCCATCCACTCCCACGCCGGCACCGGCACCTACGTCACCGTCACCATTCTGCGGAAGGAGGACTGACATGGCGAAGCTTCCCGACCGCAAAGAAGAGACCCCCGGCGGGTTTGTCGTCCACGGAGTCCCCTTCCCCGTCGACTCCGATCCGGACGCGCTGGCGTTTCTCAAGCGCCTGGCACCGATCCAGATCGAGCAGGGGTATTCGATCACCTACCTGCATTCCTACGGCCAGGACAGTCCCTGGTTCGCAGGCGCATCCAACCGCCGTCTGCTGGCGAGCCAGGATCCCGATTCGGGCTACACCTACGCAACCCCGCGCGGTCACGACATGTATTCGGGTGAGGAAACGGAGTGGATCGACATCACCGACCGGCCGGCCCGGATCCATGCTTTCACGGTGTGCCACTTCGGTTCCGAGGAGTTCCTGCCGGAGACGCCCTACGTCCTGGCCCTGATTGAATACGACGGGGTGGACACGCTGTTTCTCAGCCGGATGATGGGGGTCGATCCCGACGAAGCGTCTCTCGACTGGATCGGAATGCAGGTGCAGCCCCGGTTCCTCCGCAACAGCAAGCTGAAACCGACCGACGTCTACTTCGTTCCGGCCTGAGCGGGATAGCGATGACCGACCTAGATCTTCCGGCCGTCCATCGACGATTCGCTGCGGAGTGCTTCAACGGGGTCTGGGACTTGCTCGACAAGGAAGAACGGTCGGAGGAGGATGTGGCCGAGATGACGCACATGGCGCACGCTTCTCTCTGGCACTGGCGGCAGACCGGGCAGGCAACCGCACAGAATTATGCAGTGGGGGCCTGGCAGCTGTCGCGCGTCTATGCGGTAGTGAACAACCCGGAGCAAGCCCGCAGATACGGGGAGGAGTCGCTGCGCTTGTGTCGCGACCACCACCTGGATGCTTTCTACCTTGCCTACGCCCACGAGGCGCTTGCCCGGGCCGCGGCCGGCGCGGGCGACCAGGCCGAGAAGGAGCACCAGATGGCTGCAGCCGGACAGGTGGCCGCGCGAATCGAAGCGGATTCCAACCGGGAGGCCCTCCTGCGCGATCTCGCGACGATCTGAGGCGATCTGAGGCGATTCACGGCACTGCTCACGATCCGGTCTACGCTGCTCGCACCATGCGTCGTCGCTCACTCGCCTGCCTGACCGCCGGATTGCTGCTGCTGGGAGCCTGCACCGTTACCCGAGCCGACGAGCCGGCCCCAACCTCCACTACCGTGCCGATCACGACCACCGCCGCCCCGGCCACCACCTCGACGACCAACCCGGCTCCGACAACTACCACCACCGCCACGACGACGACCACGACCGTGCCCCTTCCGGAAGCGGCTTCGTTGACGCTGGAGAAGGTGGGAACCATCACCGGGGCACTCTCCCCCAAGTCCATCGTTCATTCCGGCACGGGCTTGTTCTTCGCCCAGAACATGATGTACCGGCACACCGTGACGGTGTACGACCGGACCCTCCAACTGGTGAAAACCATTCCCGACACCGTCGACTTGACCGAATTCGGACTGGAGGGCGAGTACCGGGGAGCGCCGGTCGAAGCGGCATTCACCAGTGACGGAGCCTCTGGCTATGTCTCCAACTACCAGATGTACGGCCCGGGCTTTTTCCGGCCAGGTGCCGACGGGTGCGGCCTCGCCGGTTGGGACGAGAGCTTCGTCTACCGGATCGATACCGCCACGCTGGAGATCGCTCAGGTCATTCCGGTCGGAGCAGTACCCAAGTACCTCGCGGTGACACCCGACGACCGTCTTCTGCTGGTGTCGAATTGGTGCAGTTTCGACGTCAGCGTGATCGATGTCGAACGCGGTGCGGAAGTCGCCAGGGTCGAGGTTGGCAGGCACCCGCGCGGTATCGCCGTCGATCCCGACTCGACCACGGCATACGTGGCCGTGATGGGATCCAGTCGGATCGCCGTCCTGGACCTTTCAGAACTCTCTCTGGCCTGGCTCGAGGGTGTCGGCTCCAACCCGCGCCATCTGGTCATGGACCCTTCCGGGCGTTTCCTGTACGCAACGCTGAACGGCGACGGGAGGGTGATCAAGATCGACCTGGAAACCGGCGAGGTCGCCGCCCGGGTGGCCACCGGCAGCGCCCCGCGCAGCATGGCAATCTCCGGCGACGGAACGGCCCTCTATGTCGTCAACTACAACTCGGACACGATGGCCAAAGTGGCCACCGGAGACATGCGGGTTCTCCAGACGCTGCCGGTTGCGCACCATCCGATCGGCATCACCTTCGACGATGCCACCCGCCGGGTCTGGGTATCCAGCTATTCGGGTGTGATCACCGTCTTCGACGAGCGGTGAGCGATCGGGCGATTGTTCGGTTCACCGGACCGTCCAGAGCGTGGAACTCGAGCCAGCTGGATGTCTCCTCACTTCCTCGCTTCTAATGTCTGAGTGCCGATCGATTGCTCGAAGAGTCGGCATGGGGTTGATGTCGCGAATCTGTTCGCGTCGGCTCGAAGGCCGACGGGTCGACAAAGGAGCTACTCATGAACCGTGATTGGGCTATTCACCTGGCAGGTCGAATCTGGAGCAGTCACCCCGCAGTCCGAAGCGATGAGCAACTCACCCTCGGCGAACGGGCCGCCGACCGGCTCCGAAACGGGATGGGGTCGTGGGCTTTTGTGCTGGCTGCCCTGCTTTTCCTGGCGGTCTGGATGGGCTTCAACAGGGGCACGGGGTTTGATCCATATCCCTTCATCCTGCTCAACCTGGTGCTGTCCTGTATTGCCGCATTGCAGGGCGCCGTGCTGTTGATCGCCGCGCGCCGCGCCGACCAGATCTCGGCCGAACTGGCCGTTCACGACTACAACACCAACAAAGAAGCGCTGGAGATCATCCACAGGCTCGAGGAGATTGCCACGGACATTCAACGACGGGTTTCCACGGATGACTCGACGCCCAATCCGCCGGCCTGATGGCTGGCCTGGTTAGCATTCCCGGGGTGTCCACACCTCTCCGCCGCCCCCGGCGCGCCACCGTGTCTGCTCTTGTGACGCTGATCGTGCTTCTGGCGTCGTCGTGTAGCGAGGCTCGGCCGTCCGTGGCGGAATGGCAGCCTGTCTGGGATCGCATCACGGCTGCCCTTCCGGGAGAGGAGGCGGTCGGAATCGCCGACCCACCAACCGCCGCCTGCACCGAGACCCTCGCTTTTCTCCGGGCCAACCGGGCCGATCTGTTCCCGACACCCGACCTGGCGATCGACGACGCCGTCACGCAATGGGTTGAGATCGCCGAAGAGGCCTTCTTCGAATGCCCGCCGCGCAGTGGCCAGATCGGGAGCTTTGCAGAGGCCTACGCCGAGCTCGATCGCCTGCAGGCGGAGATCGAGTTGGTCCTGGACATGGATCAGCGTTCGCCGTGATCATCGACTGCGCCGTCTACGACAACGGGGTCCGGCGTCCCGGCCACCAGCCGATTGCCGGCGCCCTCGCTGCCGCCGACCATCCAGACGCGTTCGTCTGGATCGGCCTCTTCGAGCCAACCGCCGAGGAGTTTGCAGCGGTCCGGGACGAGTTCGATCTTCACGAACTGGCCGTCGAGGATGCCATGAAGGCGCATCAGCGACCCAAGCTGGAGATCTACGACGAGACCGTTTTCGTGGTGCTGAAGAGTGCTCGCTACAAGGACCTCGAAGAGGAGATCGAATTCGGTGAGATCCTCCTCTTTGTCGGCGAGAACTTCGCGGTGGTCGTACGCCACGGTAAGGCCTCCGGCCTAGTAGAAGCACGGCGAAGTCTGGAGCGCCTCCCGGAGTTGCTGAAGATGGGACCGAGCGCCGTGCTCCACCGGGTGATGGACCGGGTCGTGGACGACTACGTTCCGGTTGTCGACGGCCTGGGCAAAGACATCCAGGAGGTCGAAAAGGAGGTGTTCTCCTCCGAGTGGGCCAATCCGGTCGAGCGGATCTACTTCCTCAAGCGTGAGGTTCTCGAGTTCCAGCAGGCGGTGACGTCACTGGCGGATCCCCTCAATCGCCTGGGCCGGGGATTCTTCGACGTCATCCCCGAGGACATGAAGGAGTACTTCCGCGACATCTACGACCACGTCCTGCGCCTGTCGGACCAGGTGGCCGCCTACCGGGATCTCCTGACCAGCGTCCTGGAGGCGAACCTCACCCAGGTCAGCGTCCGCCAGAACGAAGACATGCGCAAGATCTCGGCCTGGGTGGCGGTGGCGGTCGTGCCCACCCTCATCGCCGGGATCTTCGGCATGAACTTCCAGAGAATGCCGGGCATCGACGCCGGATGGGGCTTCCCGGTCGTGGTCGGCATCATGGTCGTGGTGGCGGGAACCCTCTACGGGCTCTTCCGTCGCAGCGGCTGGTTGTAGGGCCACCAGCCACGAGCGGCGGAACCCACGGCGCCTCTCTTCCCGGGACCTACCGCTCCTCTCACATCGCGATACGGGACACTACCGTTGTGCTCCCGGACAGGAGTGTTGCGTAGCGCAACACTCCTGTCTCGTTTAGAATGGCGGCATGAGCACAACGACGATTGACCCCCGGGTCGAGCGAACCCACAACCTCGTCCTCGATGCAACTGCCACACTCATCGGCGAGGTCGGGTTCGGCCGCACGTCGATCGAAGCGATTGCCGAAAGATCGGGAGTTGCCCGCTCGACGATCTACCGCCACTGGTCGGACCGCCTCGAGCTTCTGACCGCGGCCATCACCGGCAAGATCGCGCACATGGCGATACCGGCTACCGGTGACCTCCGCCGCGATCTGCTCGCGGTTCTGGGTGAGTTGGCCGAACGCCTGGGATCTCCGGAGATCGGGCCCATGATGATCTCGCTGATCGCCAAGGCACGCCGCGATCCTCAGATGAGGGCCGTGTACGAGCGTTTCGCCAGCGCACGGATGGAACAAGTTCGTTCCATCCTGGAACGGGCAGCCGATCGCGGAGATCTGCCCGCGGGGCTCGATGCCAATCAGATGACGGAGGATCTCGTCGCCCCGCTGTTCTTCCGGGCGTTCATCCGGCTGGCTCCGCTCGATGAATCATTCCTCAAAGCCCACATTGATCGATGGATCGAGGCATACCGTGGCTCGTGACGTCACCAAACCCGACACGACCCCCGAAATCGTCCTGGTCGGACCGTTCCGGACGCGATCTCAAGCATCCCATGACCTCGGTTGCAGCGGGGAGTGCCTGCTCGACCGCGACGACGTCCTCCGTATCGGCGCCCGGCTGTCCCAGGAGGTGTATCCCGCCTTCCAGTTCGAGCATCACCAGGTGCGCGCGGATGTCGCGGCGGTCGTGCACACGATGCTGCAAAACAACGTGACCGGCGCCGTGATCGCCGACTGGTTCGTCCACCCTCACCCCCATCTCGGGGGCGCAACCCCGCTCGAATGGCTCAATCACGGCAGACCCGGTGAGGATGTAGACGAGGCTGCTCGTCTTTCGATGTCCACACTGCAAGACGAAACGGCCGAGCTCAGAAGCCACAACCTCCCGTACCCGGGACACTACGGGCCGGATTCGTAGACATCGCAAGGGTGGAGGCACGGTGGGTCTATGGTGGTCGGCCGCTGGTGGTGTGCGTGAGGCCAAGCCGGCTATTCCAGAGATAGTCGCCGCCGGCCAACGGTCGGTAGGTCCAGCCGTGACGGTGCCGGACCACGTGGTCGTGCCGGCACGCCGGTGCCAGGTCCTGGGCGGCGGTACGCCCGGTGTGGGCCCATTCGATTCGGTGATCCAGATCACAGCCTTGCGATGGCATGCGACAACCGGGAAAGACGCACTTCTGGTCGCGGATTTCAACGTGGCGCCGTTGCGAAGCTGTGGGACGGCGCCGCGTGGTGCCGTCCTGGAGCGGCATGCCAGTGTGGGGATCGGAGACGACAAAGCGCCATGTGCTGCCGTCCCGCTGCCGGTCGGCTACCTGTCGGGCAATGTCGGCAACGACCGGTCCAAACCCGGCCAGCTCGCCGGGCGCGTCGGAGAGCCCGGCAAGCGTTGTGAGATCGACGCGAAGCTCTATCCCGCCGCCCCGTCTCGATCCCTGGTGGCGTCGACCTTCCAGGAGATCCAGGAAGACATCGGCTCGGAGTTGGTCCATGGTACGAGTCTCGCCGTCTCGCTTGAGTCGATGCGCCAACTGGTTGATCAAGGTGGTTGCCGATGCCACACGATCGGGGGGTAGTGCTATCCCGATGAGCCGGGCGGTTCCGTCCTCGGAGAGTTCCGCAATCACTCTGCGCTCGGGAACCGCTTTCTCATAGCGAGCCGCGGCAGCGTCGGGATCTACCTCGATACAGAGCCGCTGGAGGCGCTCTTTCAATTGCCCGGTCGTCAGCTGCGGGGCACGATCGATGAGCTGCTCAACCACCCTGCGAGCGGTCGCCTGGTCGAGATGGCCGGTGCTGTTGACGATCGTCCAAACCCGATGCAGATCGAGATCCCCTGCGGCGAAGGCCTCCCAAACACGGGGCAGCCGTTGACGAAGCGTGAGGGCTAGATCGAGCTCCATGTCTGCGGCGCGTCGCGTCAGGCGAAGAGCAGCACGGATCTCGGCAGCCGCACCCTCGGCCACCAGCGCTGGATCCTCCCCACCCTCGAGTTTTTCGATGGCATCAGCTACGGAGGCCATATCCGCATACATGTGGGCCAGGTAGTGAGACGCCATCCGCCGGCGGGCCCGCAACACCACAACCCTGTCGTGTCCCGACAACCGGTCCACATCGGTGGCAGCAAGGATTGCGGCCAGGATCGGACCCGGCTCCATCGCATCCAGATTCTGCGGAATCTCTTCTCTCTCGAACATATGTTCGATCGTAGTCATTGGGTCCGACAGAAATCGGCGGTTGGTCCCGTAGTCCGGGGCTAGAGTCGCCGGCACTCGCCGGCTCGCTCAAGAGGCTGGGCAACCTCGACCGGGCAAAGCACCGGCAGGCGAAAAGGAGAGGACCCCATGGACTACGAGGCCTACCGGCAAGCTCATTTCGTCGAACCGGCGCCGCAGCCACGATTCGGTCTTACCGGGCTCCACGGGTTCGCGCTCTTCGTACGTGACTACGAAGCCGCCATCGCGTACTACACGACCGTGCTCGGTCCCCCCGCTTACGTCGAAGGGGAATCGACGCAAGGCTGGCAGATCGGGACGAGCTGGCTGACCCTGTTTCCGTCGGAGTCGGGTAATCCGGAAAACGTGGAGGTCCATATCCTCATGGCGACACCCGCGGAGGCGGACCGTTTACACGGAGCTTTCATTGCGGCCGGCGGAACGGGTGAACCGCCGTCCGACCAGCTCATGTACGAACCGATCCGGTACTGCGCCGTGCGAGACCCGTTCGGAACCAACCTCCTGATCGTCGCTCGACTGCCTCGCTGACAGGGAATCGTGGAGAGGCGCAGCCGACCCTCGCGTAGCTGCTGAGCAAGCATCTCGCGCCGGGCAACGCCGCGAAGCGATCGGGCCTAGCTGGCGTCGAACCACGAGCCGCACGTTGCCGAGAGGTTGCCCTCGGCGGTCTCACCGGTCCCCGAAAAAACGAAGGTAGCGCTCGCCGTGATTTCGTTGCCATTGACGTCGATGGTCAGAGTCTCCGACTGGGCCCGCCATTCCTCGTCGGCGGCAACGTCGTAGAGTTGGAGATAGGTGTCCGGATCCTCCCAGTTCACATACACCTGGACGTCCGGTGCGGAGAACGATCCGTTCTGGATCGCCGACACGTTCCACCTCGAATCGGGATGTCCTGCCGGAGCGTCGTAGTACGCGCACATTGCCTGTGCAAACGTCCACGTTTGGTCGCCAATCACCAGCGTGATGCCGGTATCCCCCGCCGCGGGCGCTTGGGACGTTGCCTCTGTGGGCGCATCTGCTGGTGCTGCGGTCGTCGCCACCGGTTCCGCCGTGGTGGCAACCGCGGGCTCAGAGGACTCGGGTTGACTCCCGTCGACCGTGTCCGTCCCCCCGCCACACGCGGCAAGGACCAGCACCAACGCCAAAGTGATCGATTTCATTGTCGCATCTCCCCCTTAAGGACTCCGACGGCCTTGAGCGACCACGCGCAAACAGCGTGACGGAACCCTACAGACCAAGAGCGAACAACGCGGGCCGAGTGAAGACTCCCGAAAAGTAAGACTTCGAAGCGGATCAGCATCTCCGCAACCCCTACGTCGAAGAATCGGCCGTGACCTCAGGCCATTCCGAGGTCACCATCGCCGGCGCCCCGAGAAACAACGTCACCCTCCAGGAGGTGGGCCTCACTGAAGGGTGGTCGACTACTGGTGTCGGAGGACCGACTTCAACCCCAAGTACACCTGACCCATGGCAGGCGTGGCTGGTCGCAGTATGATCCGCTGGCGCCCTAGATCCACCCGATGACCACGGCGCTGGTTGACGTCGACCACGAACGAGACGGCATCGTCGGTTGTAGCTCCGTTTCAAGTGTCAGTCGGAGTAGTCGCTCGGTTGAGGACAGAGCCGGTTGGCACGTTGCCAATCGGTGTCCGACAGGTTCCGATCGTGTGCGATCACATCGTATGGATGCCATGCCCCGCCATCGGACTCGATGAAGACCTGCAGGGAGGGAGGAGCCGATGTCTCGAAACCCTCTCTCGCTAGACACTCCGCGGTCTCCACGTAAGCCTTGAATAACCTCTCATAGTCGGCGTCCAACACGGTCGGCTTCTCTGCGCCGGTATCCAGGCCCGCGCCCGACATGCACTCCTCCAGTGTCTCTTGGAATACCTCTTTTTGGTCAGTGGGGTACACACCGGCCAATGCGCCGTCGGCAGGATCAATGGTCGCGTCAAAGCCGCGCTCCTTCATACAGGATACGACTGGTTGCAGGGGGCTCACGTCCCCTAATGGGGGCGTTGTGGAGTCGATCTCTGCACTGCTAACGCAAGCAGTAACCACCGTTGCCAAAAACGCTCCTGCAAGTGCAATACGACTGGTCGAAATCTCGTCACGCAGGCTCCGTCCTCCTTGATTCGTTGTACGGCCAAATCCTTAGCTGTTCGTCTATCGGCTTGCCGAGAACGCCCTCATTGTTTGTTTCCTCTATGCGTTGTTTGCCGATTCGCCAGATCGGGTTCCCGAGACATGCGTCTCAGTCCGTGGTCGACACACATGCCAGCAGCCCCCGATACCCTGACGATTCCAACGTGATCGCCGAACGCGCGATGAGCCGGGAGGGAGAGCGACAGCGCGGACAACAAGAAGGGTGGCAATGGCGAAGCTGAACGGCAGGCTCGGTGGGGCGGAGACCACCGCAAACACACGGAACCCCAGGGAGGCGTCGTTGGCGGTTCCGTGAGGCCGAATGCCCGTCAGAGTTCGAGCAGAAAACGAAGTGCCCGCCCGATCTCGAAGATCACAGAAGGTCCGACCTGCCCGAGACGGGCGATCATCCGCCGCTCGGAAACCGACTTGAAGTCCTCGCATTTCGCATAGCTCACCGCCTCCAATCCAGAATCTTGGGGGTCGATCTCGATGTGCGACGGGAGGTCCCGATAAGTGGTTGTACATGGGACGACCATAACCACCCCGGCCGAACTCTCGTTGAGCGCATCGGCCGAAACCACCACGGCCGGGCGCCGACCCGACTGTTCCCGTCCAACCGGCTCCCCGAAATCAACCAGCCAGATCTCGCCTCGCCGCGGCGTCATCAGGACCGATCACTAGCAGCGCCGTGTTCCACCGCCCGCTCCGTCTCGATTTCGCCCCACGCCGCCTCGTCATGGCGGAGAACGTCGAACCGCTCGTTCATTTGATCGAAGAAGAGGCGACGCTCCAGTGCATCGGCTGCCTCATCCAACAGCTGGGTCATCGGACGTCCGGTCGAATCCGCCAGCCTCGCAAACCGATCACGGGTACTCTCGCTCACTCTGATAGTGGTACTCATAGGCTGAGTATACCCGACAGTAGACTGATATGTCTACATAGTTGCTGATTGTCGACAACCTGCGGGTTTCCCTCAGGACGTCAGTGGGTTGACAACGCGTTTCATTCACGGTTGTGGGCATTCCTCTTGAATACGGTCCTGCTCTTGTTGGGTCAGTTGCCCCCACTCCAACAGTGCATATGGGTGCCACCCGCCCGCATCGCCGGATGGGTAGGCGTCAAGGTATGCGTCCAACGAAGGGGGGTCCGGGACCACGTAGCCGAGGCCCGCGAGGCAGGACTGCAGCTCCACAAGGGCGTAGTACCCCTTGATCACATCCTCCCGGGTTGGCTCGGCAATCTGGAGCCCGTTCTCGTCCCGGCAGGTTCGAACGTCCTCTAGGAAAATCACCTCCTGTTCATCGGGTAGGTCAGGGACGTCGATGGCGGAGGAGTCCTTCTGGTCCAATTCGACGGGCCAGCCGCGCTCCTGCAGGCATAACGCCAAGAGGTTCGTCCGCTCCTCTTGACTGAGGTCGGCGGCTCGAACTGACCGCGTCGGTGCCACCATGGGCTCGGTCGTAACCGAAGACCCGGGACCCCCGGAAGTAGCCACTGGCGGTCGCACGCCCGTTGTGGAAGGGCTGGCATCGCCTGTCGAGTCTGCGGGAATTGAACAGGAGACAACCGCCGTAGCAATGACCGTCACCAATGTGAGCCAACCGGAGCTGGGTCGACTGAGACGACGAAGGCGGGACGGCTTCACAGAGCGCACAAAGAAGTCTCCATATTCGCCGCCGACCCATTGACATCCCGATTCCAAAGCCTTGGGTAGAGATCCCAATGCACTTTCGCGAGGTAATGGTGTCTTCGGCAAGGAGGTGTCATCAGTTATCGAACTCCCAACCCGGCCGGAATCGCAAAGGGCAACCGTCCAGCTCCAACCCACTATGGATCACCGATGCCGGCAACGAATCCACTGGTTGCCAAGCGTAGGGCCACTGTTCGATCCAGACTTCGAACGAGGGGGCCTCTTCGATGGTCCATCCGACATCCTCAAGGCACGTGGCCGCCTTGAGGAAGAACTCGTACCGCTCCCGCAGCTCCTCGGAGTCAAGCGGCCGATAGGCCGGCAAATTCAACCCCGCCAAGCAGGCTTCCTGCACCCTCGCTAGGCGCTCGGACTCCTCCACCGTGAGCTGACCTTCCATCTCCATGCCTTCTCGGTCATCGAAGAACGCCGGGAACCCTTGATCGCGAAAACACGCCACCAGCCCCTTCATGATCTCCACGTCATCGATCTCGTTTGGCTCCAATCCCGAGAAGTCACCAAACCCGGTGATGGGCTGGATTTCCCCTGTTGAGTCATATATGTCGGTTTCTCCGAGACTGGTTTCTGTTTGCGGTTCATTTGGGATTGAGGTGGTGGAAGAGGTTAGATCGGGTCCAACGGTCACCCCAGTGCCGGTCGTAGAGTCACTGCCTGAACCGGGACCGCACCCAGCGACCAGGACACCGAGGATCAGCACGCAAACCAAACGGACCGACACCGCGGGCGATTGTGAATGGATCATTCCTCTGTCAGCCCGCCCAGACCTTCCCTCGGCTGTCGGTGTCAAACCTTCTCCCCTGGTCATTGCACTCCCCGCGGGGACGACACCTCCTCCGGTTTTTGCCGTCCTTCCTTTGCTCGTTGTTTGCCGTTGACCGCGAGGGAGTTCCCGGCCAACCTGCAGGTCGTGTCGCACCGCCAGGTAGCCTCCCGCTCCGGACATGGTTGTCGCTTGACTCGGGAACGCCTCATGGTTTGGCTTCATGGCTACCTCCGATCGGTCAGAACACCCGAAGTCTTATACCTTGTGTGTTGAAGCAGCGGCGGATTCGTTTCTTGGTGTTCATGAGGTCGCGAGCCAGGTGGGCTTGTCTCTATCACGGCATTCCTTGATGTCGAGGTCGGTGGGGAATATGCCTTGTTCGACGAGCGATGAAACTGGGTCGAAGGAGCTTTGAGGTCGGTGGAGTACCGCTCGAATGAGGGGACGTCGATATGGGGGTAGCCGCGTTCTTCCAGGCAGGCTGCTTGGGCGAGGTCGTTTTCGTACATGCTGTGGAGCTGCTCGTCGTTTAGTGGTGGTGGATCCTCCAGGTACGACGGGTCGATCGCCCGTTCACACTCGATCCGTGCATTCTCCACCGTTTCCCGGTTCTCTTGACTGGTGAAGTCGGCTTCGATGAATATCGTGCCGTCTGCCCCGGCTGTGGCTGCCCATCCCTGTTCTCGTAGGCATTCGGCGACTCAGGGAAAGAACTCGTCGGGGAGCATGCTGACTGGTGGCCATCGGGGTATTGTCTCCCCGTTGGCCACCGTCACTGGAACATCTGAGTCCCGCTTGCTGCCTGCGCCTGATGCACAGCCCGAAGCGAGAGTCACCAACACCACTACACCTGTGATTGTTCGGCTGATCATGTTGAGTGTTCCGAACGTCGTTACTCTCCGAGAGTACCAACCCGAATCGGCAGAACCTTGGGACCCTCGAAACCAAGTTCGCGGGTTGTTCCGCCCTTCCAGGTCCCGACAGCATGCCTGATGGTTACACATGTCGGCTGGGGTTTGTCCCGGCGCGCCAAGACTTTCACTCCTCACGGCGCCAAGGGCGGGTTGCGAGCGCGCATCTAACGCCTGATAGTGCTCAAGGGAAATATCGAAGGGGGGCTGGAGTAGATCAAAGGGATCCCAATTTGCGCCACCGTTGTCGACAAAGGACTCCACGGTGGGTTGGGTTGGAACTTCATAACCGGCCCTGGAAATGCATTCCGCTGCCTGCAGTAGGTGCTCGTACCTCGCCTCCAGGTCTTCTTTGCTTGGTAGGTCGGATCCTTGTGGCGGGAAGTACCGCAGCGTGCAGTTATCCACGGCGGCGTTGAAAACCTCTTCCTGTTCGGGCGGGACTTCGGTGACCAGTGCGGTTCCTTCCATGCGGACATTGAAACCCCTATCGCGGAGGCAGTCGGCGATAAGCTGTGACGTGTCCGGGCCGGATAGCGGTCCGGTTTCGGTTTGGTGAATTGAGACGGGCGTTTCGAGGGTCACAACGGAGTTTGTGACAGAGTTTGCACTTGTCGTTGCCCCAGATCCACCGGCCGTCGTGCAACCGGCGATCGAAGCGATCACGGCGAACCCGAGCATGCTGGTCCTCCAGGTTCGCAACATCAGCTCCCGTGTCTGGTTGGCGTCCTTCGCGGATCCAGATCGGTGAAGTAGGTCTGCGGTCACGGTGTCATTCTTCGCTCGTTCCGACCGTGACCAGTGTCGGGATCGGATCCCCCACCTTCCATGACAGCAGCCCTCCGGGAGGTGACTGGGGGCAGCGGTAAGAGATCGAATCCGGACCGGTGTCGGTCAGGTCGGAGCCGGGAACCCAGGTGTATGCAAGCCACGGATCGTTGAAGAAATTGTCAACGAAGAAGTCGCGACTCGGAGGTTCCGGAATGTCGTACCCGGCTGAGATCAAGCATCGGCGTAACGCCAGCTGGTACTCGTACATCAGCTCCCTGATCTCGACCGTGTAGTCCGCGGCGGTGAGCTCGGGTAGACCCAACCCAGCTTCACAAGCTTCCGCTGCGTCGACCGCCGCCTGATTCTGGTCGACCGGAACGGCGGTAAAACTGATCCCATCTCCCGGGGGTATCACCTCGACCGCGAACCCTTGGTCCCGTATGCAGCGCACCAGCAGCTCGGTCGTGTAATAACGATCGATCTCGAACGGACCGAAGCCGCTGAAGTCGCCATACCCGGTGATCGGCGCCGGTGCCGTGGTAGTCGTGGCGTCCTTCCCGGTTGCATCGACGGTCGTGGGCACTGTAGAGGATTCTGAGATTCCTTCGCCAACTGTTGGAACAAGCTCTACGGAAGAACCACTCGATGAACAACCGGTCGAAAGAATCAATAGGAGGAGGGCAGCACCAAACCACCCGTTGAGATCGTAGGAGTTCTCAGTCGGCCACGGTCTCCGTGGCCATGTCCAGACTGGGGCCGATGCATTAGCGGCACTGTGCGGAATCCAGCCGATCACGAGTCTGCGAACCCATCGCGGAGTATGGTCCCTAGATCGGCGGGACAGGTCTCTTGAATATGGAGCTGTTCTTCAAGGTCTGGCGGCGGGGGCGTACTTTCCGTCCCAGGCGCGACGCTGAGCGAGCTACCGAACGGAGTCGCCGCATATGGATGCCAATCATCGGCCGGGTTTGCGTTGAGATAGGCCGAGACGAAGGTATCTTCCGAGGGCGGTTCAACGGCCGGGAAGTCGTGTTCCAATAGGCAGGCCTGCACCTTGAGATACGCCTGGTACAGGGAACGAATCTCGTCTTCGGTCTGGGGCAGCGGTGAGAAGTGGCCGGCTGCAATGGCGCCTTCGAGGCAGGCGCCTTGAACCTGTACATACCGCTCCTGCTGACCGCCTGCTGACCCGTAGACGAACGGGTCTTGGCCCGGTTCAGCGATTACGTCGACCTCGAAACCGAAGTGCCCGAGGCATGAAGCTAGCCATTCCATGCTCTCGACGCTCCCGGCTGGTGGAGGTGGTTCAGGAAAGGGATACGTGGCCATCAGAGCGACCACTTCGTCTCGAACGATCTCCGTCTGCTCAGCGGACGTCGAGGTCGTGTTGGAAGCATCGGGAGTCCCGGGAGTAGCAACCGACGGAAATACACCTGTTGTGGAAGTGTCGGCCAGATCGGTTGAGTTCACTTCCGTCGAACATGAGCTAACAGCGACAGCCACCACCACGAGGGCGAGCCAACCCGGATGGGGTTGACTCACCCTGTGGAGCCAGGATGGGCTCATTGTGGGCACAAGGCCGTTTCGCTGTACACCGTAGGACCGGTGACGTCCCAACTCTGATTACCTGTGTGGAAACCCCAGTACACCTGCTTGTAGGTCTGGAGGTAGGGACCAGCTTGATTAAGACCTCGCCAATGGGTTTGTCCGGCCGTCGTGCTAGCCCAGCCACGCGTGTACATTTGACCACCACCTCCGCAGGCGACCGTGCCACCGGCCCACGCTGGGATAGTCATCGCAACAAGCAAAGCAACAACGAGAACAACCATAAGTAAAGGTCGAAGACGCAACACTTCACCCCCTCAATACGGGACTCCAGGTCAGCGTCGCCGAGATCTCGCTGCGGCGCCAACTCGAGCCAAACAATAGGGACCGCAAATACTCCTTTCTCCCGACGCCTCTGCTTGGTTCTTTGCCCCAGGGCACAGATCAGTTCTCGATTCGCCATCGGTGTCTTTCCGCCTATTGACTGAGCAATGTCGCAACGCCACTTTGGTCGACCAACTCCTGTCAAGCGTCCGTCTGCCGGTGTCGCCCTGTGGTGCAAGCCGATCCTGCTCGTGTGCTCCCATCTTCTCTTTTCTGCCAACCGTGTCTTCTTGTCGCTTGGCGAATTCTTCGTTCCTGATTGAGCTCCCCTGCGATCAAACGGACAACACCAGTGGGCATGCGGAGATCACCTTTCGGATACCGGGGCTATCGGATCACCGGGATCCCGGGCGCCGAATCCTCCTGGTGGTCTGGAGGGACAGGCGACATCGAGTCGGTGAAGCATCGCGTCGTCAAGGGTGGTGTAGGGGTGTCCCGGGGAAAACTCGACTGCGCCACCTTGGCTGATCGAGCTGGTCGAGGGTCACACGCGGTCCCCAGTCGATGTGTGCCTCTCGTTCGATGCAATCGACCCACGCCATCCTGTGCGCGTTAGTCGGCCCACATCTGTGGGGTGTCGTCGGCGACGGCGAGCGGAGGAAGTTGTAGCCCCTGTTGGCAGGCGATGTAGACGGCCGTCCCGACTCGGCGGACTTGACCGGGGAGTTGATACCAGTTGAAGTCGCCGGTGTCGGTAATCACCTGAGCGAATCGGAGTCTGTGTCGGACACGCGCTCGTACGTCAGTTCCTGGACAGTTGTCGCGTCGAGGTCGAACCGCTGCTGGATGGTGAGTCCGGAAAAGTCGCCGTAACCCTCGACGGGCTCCACCAACCGGATGCCCCCACTTCGTCCACTGGTCGAATAACTGCCTTCAGGGTCGATCAACCCCCAATCGTGGGCAAGGTCGCTCAATCCGTTCCTGATTCTCGTCACGTTCTGCACGCCGGCCAGCGGCCTGCTCGGCGCAGTCGAGGATGGTGCCTGCGACCCTTCAGGGGATAACCTAGGGAATGTCGAGAGGGCTGGAGGCAGTGTCGTGTCTGCGGGCGCGCCGGTTTCCGAACAGGCCGTCACCACGAGCACAACCAGCGCGAGCGTTAGTGGAGGAGTCATGGTGTCGGTATGGGTATGACCGGATCTCCGGGATCCCAATCCCCGAAGCCCCCGACCGGGCTCTGAGGACACACTTGGTTGAGACGGCTAAGTTCTGCGACGTCTGCGACAAGATCGTCGTAAGGGTTCCACGCCCCGGCCTGGAGAGTCACGAACACGTCCACCGATGGCGGTTCGGTCACCGAATACCCTTCCGATTCCAGACACCGCGACGGCAATCAAATAGGCGTGGATCTCTTCTAGCTGTTCGACCGTGGGCGGGACCGGCTTCTCGAGCCGGAGCCCTTCCCGGCAGGCAGTCAGCACCGCCTGTGCGAGCTGGTTCTGCTCCGGCGGCACCGCCTGAAACAGGAGCCCTGCCCCATCCTCAGTCGGCGTGAGGAAGAACCCGTGGTCGGCGACGCACCGGGCCAGCAGCCGGACCGACTGGTAATTGTCGACTTCGAATCGATCTTGTCCCGAGAAGTCACCATAGCCGGTGACCGGCTCGAAGATCAGCGGGTCACCGTCGGAATCCACCGGACCCACATACTCACCATCGGGGGACACCATACCCAGCTGCTCCGCTCGCGCCCACGGATCCTCGTATGTTTCCAACCCAGGCGGTGTCGACCCCGTTGGCACAGGCGAAACCGCTGTAGATGAACCGGTCGTCGTCACGACTCCCGGTGAGGTGGTAGCGATGTTGGTTGACGTTGAGCAACCAGCCAACACCACTACCGACACAAGCACCGTGCCAACCCTGCCGATCACCCCGTCAGACAGAGCGTTCGAATGGGGTTGGTTCATACACCCCAGCAGTACGCATAGGTGTCCGCTGTGTAGACCGTACCCTCGGTGCTGACAACCCTCCATGAGTTGGGACCGTAGACCTGAGTGGCCTTGGTTCTCGTAACCGGGGATGCGCCATCGATATAGAAAGCGACTGTACCGTATTACCACTGGGTACTTGAATACTGACGTCATAAGTTGACTTTGAGTGGACTGCGATCTTGTTGGTGCAGGTCGCCGGACCCGCTATCTACACCGTAGGCTAGCGCTGGTAGCGCCACCTGAAACACAAGGACCACGACAAGGGCGACAGCCAGTGCAGTTCTTTTGATCATTAGTGGTTTCCTTCCCTCCTATGCCAACTCCCATGGTTAGGTTCTATGCCAACCGGCTCCACTCACGTAGAGCCCATCTCGTCCTTTTTGTCCCTCTTTGTCTTCGGACGATGCTCGCCAAGTTAGGTGGGCTTTTGCCACCCGGTTTGTGCAGCCTCGCCCCTGGTTCGAGGGCGAAGGAGACCTTGAGATCGATCACCAGTGCGGATCGTATGCGCTCCTTTCCTCTGATGTATCTCATTGGTACTTTGCCCAAGAGCCCGATCCGGTCTACGAGCCGGGATCGGCAACGTCTGGCGGGGCACCCACGAGATTGCCTCTCCCGCCTACCTCCGCCACCTTCTCGCCGAGCCCAGTCTGCCGTTCCGAGGCTTGCAACATACCGATTGCTGCTTCGAGTCAGCTGAACCCTCTGTTGCAAAATGGGTTTCGTGGTCGCGGCTCGTCTCTGGCGCACACAGGCATACATGATCGTCCGGCGAGGACAAAGAACGCTGGCGCCCACTCAACGACCGACACAGCGGCCGGACGGGCTATGGGACTCGGAGGATTCGGACGGGGTCGCGGTAGGCGGCGATGAGGGCTGGGGGGATGGCGGCGAGGGCGGCGGTGAGGATAGCGAGGGTGGCTATGGCGATGCTGAAGGGTAGGTCGGGTGGGGTGTCGGTCCACTGCCACACCAGTGTCCCTCCGATGAGGGTCCCGAGGGTGGCGCCAATGAGAGCGACCAGCAGTGTTTGGGTGGTGATGAGGGTGATGATGGTGGTGCGGCTGGCGCCGAGGGCACGCCGGCGGCCGAAGTTCGCGGCGGCGGACGGTGACCGACCCGTACAGGTTGAGCGCCACCAACACCAAACCGACGGCGAGGATGAGGGTGACCAGTTGGCGTCCGTATTCGCCGAGTTCGCCTTGCACGGCGGCGCGGATCCCGGCCAGGGTGGCGGAGGTTTCGACTCCGATCGAGGTGGGGTCGGCCGCATCCAACATCAGTAGCGCCGCCTCGGCAGTCGTGGTCACTTCTTCGGGAGTGGCGGCCAGGATGTGAATGGAACGGACCACCGGATCGGATTCGGCCGGGTCGGTAGCGGTGAGGGCGGATCGGTTGAGGAACCCCAGCGGATCACCAGCGGAGAATCCGCCCGCCGCGGCTAGGTCTTGGCCGTCGCCGGTGGTGACTCCCCGGCCGGGACTTGCAGTCCGAGGGTTTGTTGGGCGTCGGGTCCGACCAGCACCGTGCCCGGGTTTTGGTCCCACCCATCGGAGGTGATCACATCGGGCAGGTTGCCGTAGAGGGCCCGCACCACGGTCGGGTTGCCGGCGGGGATCCCGGCGGCTCGTATGTCTTGGGCGGGTCCCAGCCCGATCACCCACTCCACCCCTGATACACGGCTGATCCTTGCTACGGCGTCGGGGCGGATCCCGGCGGCGCCGTTGGTGTCGGTGATGGTCACCGAGCGGGTACCGGCCTCATCGATCCGGGACAGGACTTGTTGTTCGGCCTGGACGGTCTGACCGGTAGTGGAGAGGATCACCCCGCACACCGCCCCCCACAATCAGGGCGGTAACCACCGACTGACTGGCTGACTGGTAGCCACCCTCCCGGCCTCCACCAGCAGGCGTCCCGGGCGGCTCATAGTCCCAACACCTGATCACACACGGCGGCTACTTCCGGGTCGTGGGAAGCAATCACCACCGTGGCTTCCTCGCTGTGGGTGGGACGAGGGTGTGGATCACGAGGCGGGCGGTGACCGCATCGAGGTTCCCGGTTGGTTCGTCCGCTAGCACCAGCGAGGGGCGGTTGAGGAGCGCCCGACACAAAGCTACCCGTTGGGCTTGCCCGCCCGACACTTCACCGGGTTTGTGGTCGGCCCGCAACCCCACTTCGAAACGGTTCATCAGTTCTTGGGCCCGCCTGATTGCTTCTTTCCGTCGCATTCCTGTGTAGATCGACCCTTCGATCACGTTGTCCAACACGGTTCGGGACGGATCCAAGGCGGCGTCTGGACGCGAACCCCACCCGCCGGGCCCGGATCGACGAGCGGACCCGATCCGGAGAACCCCCACTGACTCTCCATCAAGACTCAGGGTGCCTTCCCAGGGGGTCAGCAACAACCCCAACAGGTACAACAGGGTCGATTTCCCCGACCCGGACCAGGCCGGTCACCCCCGACACCAACCCCGACCCGAACTCATAGGACAGGCCCGAAAGGATCGGTTCGGAACGTTGATACCCGAACGACAGACCGTCGATGGTGATCATCCCGACCCGGTCTCGCCCACCGGTAACACGATCACCGTGCCTGCCTCCACACCTTCCACCACGATCCCCTGCGAAGCCGCCACGACTGTCACCGGGATCTGCATACCATCCACCCCGATCACGAACGGCTGATTAGCTGCATCAGTGTGTAGGGCGGCAATAGGTACCACTGGACCGGACGCTTCGGGGATCACCACAATATCAGACCCGGAAATCGGTCCGCTTCTCTAAATCCACCCACCGGGCACAGTGGCTCCCCGCACAGCAGACCGCCATCCCTGGCAGTGACGATCAGGTCCAACTGGCCGAACTCGGGTGACTCCACAGCCCGATCCACCCGACCCGACCACACGCCCTCCGGGAACGTCACCGCCACCTCGGCTGACAGGGGCACCAGGTTGCGTTGCTCGATCGAGAGCGGCACCCGAAACATCGGATCGGCCGGCACCACCAACACCACCTCCTCCCCACCCCCAACCGGGCCCCCACCGTCAGAGCCTCGGAGAACGCCACCCGCACCGGAAGTTCGGGCGCAAACACCACATCCCCGGCCCGGACTACCCCATCGTCGTTCACTCCCAGCTCCTGTTGCCAGGCCCGCACCGCCGTTCGGGTCGACGACCCGAACGAACCATCCACTTCCCCCTCATACCATCCCAACTGAGCCAGCATCTCCTGCAGCTGGGCCACATCGGGCCCCTCGAACGCAACGAAAGGTCCCGAAACGCGGCCGCCCACCGCCACCACCACCGGGCGGAGATCGATGGTCTACAACACCGAACCGGCCGACACCTCATCACCCGGCGTCACATCCACCGACGTGACCACCCCCGCTGCGCTGTTGCGGCCCACCGGCACCAGCTCCCACTCCGCCACCGCCGTGAACGTCAAAGACCGGCCCACCGAACCTTCGTCCACCACAAACGTCACCGGCTCCGACCCACCCACCAAAGGATCCTCCGGCGAAACCAACGCCGTCCGACCAGCCCACCACCCCACAGCACCCGCCGCCACCACCACCAGAACCGCCAACACAACGAACAACGGACTCCGACCGCTATCCCCGCCCATCGTCAAGTGCGCCCGTCGGCCAATACTTGTCATCGAGACTCCCCGGTGGAGATCGTGTTCATCCTACGTTCCAGTTCCGTCGGGTTCACTGATCCAGTTGTCCTAGCAACACGTCGATTTCCTGGGGGCAGGTTAACTCCAGTTCCTCCCAAAACTCTGTGCTGTAGTTTGCGCCGGCTTCGTCGAGGCTGGCCAGCTCACCGTAAGGGTGCCAGATAGTTCCTCACGATTCGATCCATGCATCTTCCGACGGCGGAGGGGAGACCGGATAGTCGTGCTCCAGCAGGCATTCGTAGGTCAGCAACAAGGCCTGGTACCAGTCGCGGAGCGTGTCCTCATCCGGTAGCCCCACTGTCATGCCGGCCAATATCCGGTATTTGGTCGAGCAGTCACTGATGGCGCCCACATACTTCTCCATTTGATCGGGTGGCGTGTCGAACAAGAGACCGTCACCGGTTCGATCGACCGTACCGGAGAAGCCATACCAGGCCATACACTCCAGCACGAAGGCGAATTCGTCTGGAGGTTCCGCGTAATCGGGGACAGGGAACCCAACATCAATTGTCGAGGTTGAGGTCGTAGACGAAGCACCGCTGGACACTCCGCTTGGGCTGGAATTGACCGCTGTGGCCGGCACATCAATCGTCGTCTCCGTTGTGTTGGTGGAGCATGCACTCACCACCACAACGGACACGAACATACAGACGAGGGCGATCCGCGTCACGCGTGCCACTAGGAGATGGTCACACAACTCCCGTATGCATTCACGGTCTTGTCACTGTAGACATCGCCACTTCCCCAGGCATATCCCCACCAGGTGTGAGATCTCGATTGGAGCCCGAGTCGTTGCCTCCACCAGCTTGTGGAGCCTCGGGTATGAGTCTGCCAGTTGTAGCCGTAGCCGTGGCTCTTGACGGTTTGGTTCGTCTGGCAGTATTTGGTCCGCCGGCAAGGAATCGCCTACCGCTCCGCCGGTACTGCGAGCGCTACAAGCAACAACATGGCTAGTGCAAGAATGGCTATCCGTCTCATTTGTCTCCTCTCTTGCCGAATCGACCGCTTTTGTCGGAGTTGATTTGTCCGCCGATCCCGTCTCGATCTTGGCTCCTTTCGTTGACCAGCTCTCAACCGGTTGTTTGCCGAAGAGGCGTCACCGGTTCCCGCATCTGTTGATGTTCATGTGAACCTCCCCGAGTAATGCGCAGGCTCTGATCTTCCCCGGATTTGGTGAAGTCGGGGTAGTTGAATCGGGTGTGCTTCGACCCCGTGAAGGAGGGTCTGCATGCCTTACCGATATTCGCCCGTTCGCCGCAAGGTCCTCGATCTGTTGGCCGCTGGGAGGTCGGTGGCCTCGCTTGAGTCGCTGGGGGGCCCAGTCGCCGGATCGGTGAACCAGATCGTGCCGACGACTCCGGAGGGTCCATATCCCCCGCGGATCCAACTCCGCGGCAGCCAAGGGTGGTCGCTCACTCGCCATCATCACCGGTTTCGGCCAGCTTCTCGAAGAGCACGACCAGATCCTGCGGGCACAGCCCTTCTGCCGTCGGAACGTCACCGGGTGAGAGAAGCGTGTAGGGATGCCACGCCTTTCCTCCGAATCGACATACACCTGCTCCGAAGGCGGTTCCGGGGCCGGTAGACCAGCGTCGATCAAACACTGATAGGTGAGCTGAAAGGCTTGATACTGGAGGGCTAGATCGGCTTCGGTAGGGGGTAACACCGGTCCCACCAGGCCTGAGTTGATCGCAGCCTCCTCACAAAGGCGGAGGACCTCTCGATACCGTTCGGTCTGTGATGGTCCCGGCGATGCCTCGAGACTCTGCTCGTGGAGATCCAACTTCACACTGAATCCCGCCGATTCGACACATGAGGCCAAGTAGTTCAGATGCTCCTCGCTCCCGTACGGCACCAACCCTCCGCGCAAGACCATATCCGCATACGGTCCGAGGCGTTCCGTGTACCCCGGGTCTGCGGCTACCGGTGGAAGCACCGGCTCCCATGCCAGATCCGAGGGATGATCGGAAGTTGAAACTGGGACGGTCGAGGTACTTACCGACGTACCGGGGAGCGAGACGGACACCGAATCGACCTCCTGGCGACAGGCGGCCAGAACAACCGCCGTCACCACCAACGCGACAACGGTCCGACGCGCAATCCAGCCTCTCGGGTTCACGGTCGGGGCAGGCTGCGCTGGCTCCAGTGAGGTTTGGTTCATCGGCGTCACCCTTCGACAGCTGGTGCTATCGGGTCTCCGGGGTCCCAATTGCCGAATCCGCCAACCGGATTCTGGGGACAAACCTCGAAAAGCCGCCGGGCGGCTTCGTTCGAGATGTTGGCCAGCGGGTCGTTCTCCATCGTAGCTCCCTTCACTAGCGATGAGCTCTTCCAGGGAGAGGAAGTCTTCGTAGATGATCCCCTGGGTTGCGGCGCATTCGATCCACGCCAGCTGGTAGGCGTATAACTCCTCCCACATGGCCCGAGTCCCACGGTTCCCGAGGTGGGAAATGCAGCCCTTCTTTGCAGGCGAGGGCGGTAGCCACAGCCAGCTGCAGCTGTTCCCCTTGGAATCGATGGAAGAAGAACTCGCCGTCATCGTCAAAGCCCGAGCCGAAACCCTGATCGATGAGACATTGCGATTGGAGCTCCTTGATCACGGGCGGATCCAAGTCGAAGCGTTCCTGTGGCGTGAGGTGCGAGAAGTCGCCGTACCCCTCGATCGGATCCAAGATCAAGGGATCACCGTCCTCGGTCACCGGCCCGATGTAGTTTCCCTCCCGATCGAACAGATTCATCCCTCTGGCTCGTTCCCACGGATCGGTCGTTGTCGTCGACGACGCCACCGTCGAGGCGACTGTGGGTTGTGGAACGGTTGTGGTGATCGGTTGCGTGGACTCGGTGGGGGTGGTTGAACCAGCACACCCGACAACCCCGACAAGGAAACCCAGAATTATCGGCCACGCCCGCGACTCACGCTCACCGCTGCTCCTTTCACGGCGCCGGCTCCACAGGATCACCCGGATCCCACCCTCCAAACCCACGGACCGGATACTGCGGGCACAACTTCTCAAGCCGGTCCCACTCGCCGAAACCGAGCTCAAGCAGGTCGGAATAGGGTGACCACATCCCATTAGATTCGACAAACACCTCGAGGGAGGGAGGCTCCGAGATGGAATGCCCTTCGGCTCGCAGACAGTCAGCCACCGCC
>CAVPPF010000008.1:0-84052 GCA_963707435.1 uncultured Actinomycetota bacterium
CTCCCCCCGGCCCTGCGCTCGTACGGCCGCCAAACCGGAACCCACGCCGAACCAGCCGGGAATGATCTGACGTGACTGCGTCCAGCCGAACACCCAGGGGATCGCCCGAAGGTCCTCCAGTCCGGCCCCGCCGCCCGGGCGTCGGGACGGCCGCGACCCGATGTTCATGTCGGCCAGTTCCTCAACCGGCGTGGCAGCCAGGAAGTACGGAACCAATCCCGGTGATTCGACCAGCCCCCGGTATGCAACAAACGCTGCCTCGGAGAAGGCGCCCATGGTGTCCGTCCAGCGATCCAGAACGTCCTTGGTTTGGCGGGACTCCCGGTGCAGGAGCGAAGCTTCCAGTACGGACGAGAGAGCCAGCTCGAGGTTGCGACGCGCCAGGCGGGGCAATCCGTACTTGTCGGAGATGACCTCACCCTGCTCGGTGACCTTGATGGACCCGTCTACCGTCCCGAATGGCTGCGCCAGGATCGCCTGGTGGGTGGGACCTCCGCCGCGTCCAATGGTTCCACCTCGCCCGTGGAAGAGGCGAAGGGTCACTCCGTGCCGCTGGGCGGCGGCCCGGAGCAGTCGCTGCGCCTTGTAGATCTCCCACTGCGAGGTGGTGATGCCGCCGATCTTGTTGGAATCCGAGTACCCCAGCATGACCTCCTGGGTGTTGCCGCGCAGCTCGACGATCTGACGGTAGGGAGCGCAGTTCAGCAGCCCGTCGAGAAGCTCCCCCGCCCGGCGGAGCTCATCGATGGTTTCAAAGAGGGGGACGAATCCCACCCGGGCTATCCCGCTGTGGAGATCGATGAGGCCGGCATCCCGCGCCAGCACCGCCGGTGCCAGCACATCATCGACACCGCGGGTCATCGAAACGATGTACGACTCGATCGCTCCCGAACCGAACCGGTCCAGAGCCTCCCGGATCGAGACAAAGGTCCCGAACGTGGCAGTCTCGGCCTCGCCGAGCGCCGCCGTCGGCGAAGCCAGCGGCCTCCGGTTGGCCAGCTCTGCAGTGAGGAGCACTTCCCGGGCCGACCGATCCAGAGAGTCGTACCGGACTCCAATACGTTCGTGCAGTTGTTCCAGCACGGCATGATGACGCTCGGCGTGTTCGCGGATGTCCATCGTGGCCAGATGGAATCCAAACGTGGTCACGTTCCGCATGAGGCGCATCAGAACGCCGTCGGCGATGAGCTGCCCGGCGTTGTCTCGCAGCGAGCGATGCATCACTCGCAGCTCTTCGAGCAAATCGAGACTCGACCGGTAGTCCCTGCCGGGCACATGGCGGGCGTCCTGCGCATAGCGGCGCCGGGTGTTGGCCAGCCGCTGGTGAATGAAGGCACACTTGAGCCGGTAGGGCTCGTCCCGGTTGAGCAGGTGGAAGCGTTGCCAGACCTCCGGCAGGGAGCGGCGGTCTTCGTCGAGGGCGTTGGAAAGCTCGGCCGTTACGTGCCGCAGCCGGGAGGATGTCGACAGCTCTTCGGCCAGTTCTTCGACTTGCGCGACGAGGTTCCGCAGACCGTGATCGTGC
Organism: uncultured Actinomycetota bacterium; assembly: GCA_963707435.1. Lineage (GTDB taxonomy): Bacteria > Actinomycetota > Acidimicrobiia > Spongiisociales > UBA4744 > UBA4744. Next base: position 1,526 of record CAVPPF010000008.1, read on the forward strand.
TGCACTTCGAGCACCTGCATGGTCACGGCCGGGGTGACGGAGGGGTTGCCGTCTCGATCGCCTCCCACCCACGTGCCGAAACGGAACGGAGTGCGACCGGTTGCCCCGTCCCAACCGATCCGCTCGAGGTTGATGGCCGCCTCTTCGGCCAGGGCCGGGAGGACGTGGTTGGCGAGCTGATCCAGATAGAACACCGCCGAACGGGCCTCGTCGATCGGTTCCGGCCGTTCCGCCCTGAGCTCGTCGGTCTGCCAGATTTGATCGATGATCTCGGCGACCCTCCTATCGATGCCGGCCTGCTCGGCCGCGGTGGCGCGCACATCGGCCCGGTCCAGCAGCAGATCGGCGATCCTCCCCAGTTTGGTGAGCAGCGTGCGCCGGACGGCTTCTGTTGGATGAGCCGTGAATACGGGTCGCAGTTCCAGGCGATCCAGGACCGACTCCAGCAGATCCGGACTCAGGCCGGCCCCGGCGATTCGGTCTACCGTCGCGGCAAACGTACGGCCTTCATCGGCCATGGCAAGATCTCCGATGCGGTGCGTTTGTTCGGCAACGTTGGCGAGATAGAAGTAGGCCGAAAACGCCCGGACCAGGTTGATCGCCTGGTCGAGCCCGAGCTCCCCGAGCACCGAGTCGAGATGGCGTCCGGCGGCGGCATCACCATCCGTTCGGATTGCCTTGGTGAGCGCCCGGACCTCCTCGACCAGATCGAGCAAGCCGCGACCCTGCTGCCGGGTGAGGGCCTCGCCCAGCTGGTTGCCGAGACGGCGTATGTCTGCCCGGAGCCGGTCGTCGCGAATGTTGGGAGGAATGGGTTCCATGTGCGTCGGAGGCTACTCAGCACCCGGCGGGAAAGCTGCAACCCGCAGATTCCGGTACGCTCGGTCCGAGGAGGTGACCATGCGGAAGTGGATGGCCGGTTTGCTGATTGTGGTGGCGTTCTCGGCCTGCGCGCCGGGAACCGACGAATACAGCGCCGATGATCCTGCCGGATTCTTCAGCGGGATCTGGCACGGCTGGATCGCCCCGGTGACCCTGATCGTGCAGGTCTTCAACGACGAGGTTCGCATCTACGAACCCGACAACACCGGCCTGGCCTATGACTTTGGCTTCTACATGGCCGTCATCGCCGGTTTTGGTTCTTTGAGCCTGGTGCGTCGCAACGACAAGAAGCGTCGCCGTCCCCGATAATCCGCGCCGCCGGTCAAGGCGCGGCCGGATCCGGTCGATACCGATGCGGTGACCTTCTCCCGCAATCGCCGGTCTCCGGCTATCCCGCGCTGGACCCTGGCTGTGGTGGTCGGGTCGATCCTGGCCAACCTCGTCATCGATCTGTGGCTGGCCGTGTTCGAATACCGTTCCCTCGAGGCCTTTTACCCGACGCGGGATCTGAATGCCTACGAGATTCTGGGCCCACTGAGCGGCCACCTGTGGTTCGCCGTACAGCAAACGGTCTTGATGTGGACCCTCATCACCGTGGTCGGCTACGTACTCGCCCGGCGCGGTCGCCGATGGTTGTTCGCCGGACCGGCCCTTGCGTTGGTCTTGACTCCTCTCCTGGTGAGCATGATCCGCGGATTCGGGCCGCCCGCCGCCCCCGGCTTCGGCACCTACGGTTGGCTGTCCCAGGAACTCGCCGTGTGGGTGAGCTGGGTAGTTTCAGGCACCCGGACCTTCCTTTTCCTGCTGCCGGGCTTCGTCGCGAGACCCTACGCAGACCGAGAACGCAATCCGTTTCGGGTCCCGGCCCTCATCCTGGTCGGCATCCCGGCCCTGGTCGCCGGTTATCTAGGAGTTCTCGTTGTTTCGCCGACCGGGCGTATTCAGGACAGCCCGGTGGAGCTGTTTGTAGCGGCCTTCTTCTTTGGCGCGGCGATGGGCTTCGATCGACCGATCTGGCCGTGGTTGCTGGTCGCCGTTCCCGGCCTGATGGAGGGCTTGCCATCGTTGTTGTTCTCCGGCTACGCAAACGAGGTGTTGGTGGTCGGGTTCATCGCCGTACTCGGTGCGTCCAGCGTGCCCTTCTCGAGAATCCTCTACGCCGGATGGCAGGAGAATGCTGCGCCCGGATCGCCCCAGGGGGCGGATTCGCCGATGCGGTGAGGGGCCTTCCATCGGGTTCCAGGCAGGAACGCTGCCTGGAGACGAAACTCACTTCAACCGGTGTCTATCCAGGTGTATGTTATGAACACGGCCGGAAACGTAGGCCCTTCCGGGTCGGATTCACGTGAGGCCGAGAGACGGTCCGCCAGGATCGCCTCGCCGGGAAGCCCCGGAGGCGGAAACGTCTGCGGGGTTTCCCACGTTCGGAGACCCCTACCAGCGAGCCTGGTGTTCCTCCGCCCAGCCGACTAGACCGTCGATCGTGACCGTTTCCCCATCGTCTGCGATCACGGTGCCCTCGTACCGCCCGAACATCTGGTGGACCTCCGAGCGGATCAGCAGCAGATTGGTCAGTGCTCTTCGTTCCAGGAACGGCACGAACGTCAGATCGACACGATCCGATCGCATCGTCCACGGCCGCATGAAGTTGTCCGGGTCGTAGTCGATGGCGACCTGCGGCAGCTTGTGGATCCGCCCTTCCACCAGAAGCGTGTGCTCGGTGGCGGCAGTTGTGTCCCCGAAGCCGAACCCCATGTTGAGCCCCGCCCGCCTTCCGTCGCTCAGGAAACCCGACGCGCTGGCCCATACCCAGAAGGAGTCGTAGTCCCAGACACCTCTTCCCCAGTCGAGGTTGCCGAGGCTCGTCGCGGGATCAACCTGGTTGGTGGTATCTCCTATCTGGAGCGTTCCCGCCACCGGCATGCAGTTGACCTTGCGGTTGTAGTAGAAGCGACGTTCGCCGATGGGAATGACGACCACCGTCGACTCGTGTTCGGCCGGAAGCCGGAACTGGAGATCGGCCTCGAGCGGGCGTCCTCCGAAATCGGACCAGTCGACCTGGACCCGGCGGACCTCGCCATCGATCCGAAACGACGCCCGGACGTTGCGGCCGGCGTAGCGACTCTCTCCCCCGGTGCTGTTGCGAGCGAGGGTGATCCCCTTGCCGAGAGGAACGGTGACCGTCTCTTCGTGGTAGGTCCCTGTGGCGAAGTCGACGGTGTAGGCGAAGACCTGACCGGCATAGCCCAGGTCGGCGAGGGTGGCCGAGAAGAACATATCGGGTGACGTGACCCCGTAGTAGTCCCACCGTTTCACCCGGTAGCGCTGCAGGAATCGAATCGGGGAGAACCGGGCGGCCTGCAAATTGCAGTCGAGCAGGGGCCGGCGCGCCCATCCCACCTGGACGAGCCTTCCGCGCTCGTCGAGCAGCGGCGACGTCTGGGTGATCTCGTGTTCGAGCCGGGTCATGCTGTTCCGGCCAGATCACCCGGGCGGTCGCCCTGCACCGGGAGGCCGTCTGCCCAGACGTCGAGAAGGCAGATTGTCCCGGTCGCGGTCAGCCAGTCCAGGGCATCCTGGGCGGCCCGGGTTGCAGCCGGGTGATCGCGGCCGACCAGCATGGCGAAGGTGGCCTGGACCATGGCGAGATCTTCTTCGGCGACGACCGGTTCGAACAGCTCGATCAGCGAGGTGAACAAGTCGGCCGCCTCGTCGAGGTCGCCGCTGAGGGCTGCCCGGGTGGCACGAAGATACAGTTCGAGACCATCGAGCAGAAGACCTTTGTTGGTGTTCTCTTCGAACTTCGCCAGAACCTCATCGACCCGATCGAGGCGGCGCGTCCAGGCAGCGGCCTGGGCGGACTCGTAGAGGCCGGCGCCGGTGTAGATATGGTCGATCTGCATGCCGAGGTCGTAGGCCTCGTCCCACCGGCCGACGAGCTTGTAGGCCTGGCATTTTGCCTGATCGATTCCCCATCGCAGTTGCGGATCGGTCTCGTCGTCGTAGAAGGCCAGGGCTTCCATGACTCTGTCGAACGCGTCCGACGCTTGACCGGTGCGCAGTTCGATCAGGGCCCGGTTCCCCGCCCACCAGGCTTTGTTGAAGTCTGACAACTGGTCCTCTTCGAACTCGTCGAGCCGGGCAAGCGCCGCATCGTATCGACCCTGGGTGATGTAGCTGGCCGCCGTGTCGCCCGCGTTGCGCACCAGCCAGCTGAAGTCGCCAAGCCGGTTGGCTAGGTCGTGAAGCCGTTCGCCGAGCCGGATGGCTTCCTGAGGATCGTCGAGGTAGAGGGTGGCAGCAAGATTGTTGATGGCCCGCCCGGCGACCCGCAGGAGTCCCTCTTCTTCCGCCACAGCCGCAACACCCCGAAACAGCACTCGTGATTCCACCACCCGGCCCCGCCAGGCGAGAGCTGTGGCCTGGGTGACCAGGCTGTCCAGCGACACTTCCGTCAGACCCAGCGCAGACGCAGCCGGGAGCAGGCGCACCACCGCTTCAATGGCCTGAGCGTGCTGGGCGTTCAAGGCAAAACTGCGAGCCGCTTCTGCCGCCAGCCGAACGGTGACCGGATCATCGATGGTCCGCACCTCCCGGAACACCGGTGCGATCACCTCCAACGCTTCATCCGAGCGGTAATGGCTGTTCAGGATGCTGCTGTGGGCGGTGGCGGACCTCCGGATGCCTGCAACGTCTTCCGCCTGTTCAAAGAAGACCCGGGCCGCATCGATATAGGCAACGCCCCGTTCGACCTCCCCCTGCACTTCCGCATACCCGGCGGCGAGAAGCCGGAAGCCCGCCTGTTGCTCCTCGCGGACCGAGAGACCGATGGCCTGATCGAGCAAACCCATCGCCTGGCTATGCGATCCCAGATTGGCGGCACGCCGGGCGGCGTCGGCCAGGCCCTGCAGCGCGCGCTCGGCCAGCTCGTCGCGTTCCTTCCCGTCCGGGCTGGCGTCGTACGCGCCCATGAAGTGCCCGGCAACCACCCCGGCCAGTTCCGGGTCCTCGAAGCTCTCGAAGTAGCGGGCGGCGGCCAGGTGTCGGGACCGGCGGTCCTGGCGGTTGAGACGCTGGTAGGCGACTTCACGGATGAGGGACTGGACGAACCGGTACTGGCCCCGTTCGGGTGACCGGGGATCGTCCTCGAGATCGAGCAACTCGAGCTGGACCAGGCGGCGCAAGTCTCCATCAAAGGCCGCTCCAGGTTCGGAGCGGAGTGCCGCTACCGCCTCCGGGGTGAAGGTCTGACCGAGCACCGCTCCATCCTGGAGAAGTGCTCGCTCGGCCGGTTCGAGCCGGTCGAGCCGTGCGGCGATCACAGCCTGGAGGGAATCCGGCAGGGCCATCGATGCCAGGTCTCCGTCGTAGCGGAATCCTTCACCGGCCTCGACGAGCCGGCCGGTCGAGGTGAGCATGCGAACCATCTCGACCGCGTACAGCGGCATTCCGGCCGAACGCTCGACCAGTTTGTCTACCACGTCGGCTTCGACTCCCGGCAGGTATTCGGTCAGCATCTGCTGCATGTCCGGGTTGGTCAGAGGTGCCAGCCGCACCGCCATCGAGCTGCGATGTTGTGCTCCCCACGTTGGATGCCGATCGAGCAGATCGGGGCGGGCCAACGTGATGACCAGGAGAGGTGAACGGGCCGACCGTTCAACCAGTTCTGCGATGAAGTCGATGAGGCCCGCATCCGCCCAGTGCAGGTCCTCGAAGACGAGGACGGTCGGTCCCCGATCGGCTATGTGCTGGAAGAAAGACCGCAGTGCGGAGAACAGCTCGGCCCGGCCGCCTTCCGGCATGTCGCCCAGCCCGAGGAGTCCCTCGAGCCGGGGCTCGATCCAGCGGCGATCGTCCTCAGCGGGAACGAATTCGGCCACGCAGGTACGCAGCCTCGTCCGGGCTCGAGCCGGGTCTTCATTCTCGATGATGCCGGCCCGGCGGCGGATCATCTCGCCGAGCGCCCAGAAGGTGACACCGTCACCGTAGGAAGGCGAGCGGCCTTGATGCCAGTAGACGTCGTGGGTATAGCCGTCGATGTGGTTCTTGAATTCTTCCGCCAGGCGGGTCTTGCCGATGCCGCCTTCCCCCACGATGGATACGAGCCTGGCCCGCTTCTCCGTGTCGGCGGCGGTCAGTTGGTCCTTCAGCAGGCGCATGTCGCGTTCCCGCCCAACGAACGGCGGGATCCGGACGTCCGTCCGGCGGCCGACCATGCCTGCCACCCGAACGGCCTTCCATGCCTCTACGACATCCGATTTCCCCTTGACCGTCCGCTCCCCCATCGATTCGTAGTCGATGGAGCGGGACGTGACCGAGTGGGTGGTCGACCCCACAAACACGGTGCCGGGTTCTGCGATCGACTGTAGGCGGGAAGCGGTGTTGACCAGGTCACCAACCACGAGGCCCTTCTCGTTGCCACCCGGCCCGACCGAAGTCGCTCCCGAATTGATGCCCGCCCGCAGGGTCAGTTCCGGATGGCCCAGTTCGTCGCCAAGCGAAACCACCATGTCGACCAATTCCAGGCCGGCCCGGACCGCCCGTTCGGCGTCGTCCTCTCTGGCTGCTGCCGCACCCCACACTCCCATGACGGCATCACCGATGAATTTGTCGACGGTTCCCCCGAAGCGTTCGATGATCTCGCGGGCGCGGTCGAAGTAGATGGTGAGCATGTCCCGGACCTCTTCGGAGTCCCTGCTCTCCGAGAACGTCGTGTAGCTGACGATGTCGGCGAAGAGGACCGAGACGAACCGTTTCTCGGCAACCGCAGGACCGGCCGGGTCTCCCGGAGGAGGGCCTACCTGCGGTGCGTCTCCTTCTTCGAGCGGTTTCCCGCATCCGCCGCAGAACTTGTCGTCGGCTTCATTCTCGGTCCCGCAGTGGGCGCATGGCACGCTGAGCGGGCTGCCGCACTCCTTGCAGAACTTGCGGTCGGTGCGATTCTCGGTTCCACAAACTCGACAGGTCAAGGAAAGCCTCCAGGGACTCCGTCAAGGTTACTGAAGCAGGGCTCTCGGGTCGGGCATCAGATGAGATCGTTCAGCGGAGCATCGGTATTCCGTGGCGGCTTCCGCCCGGGCGGAGTGCGCCATCATCTCGATCGGCAACGGAGCGGAGCGCCTCGAGCAACCGGCAGGGGGTTTCGAACCGGTCCTCGGGCTCTTCGTCGGTCGCTCGAGCCAGGATGGCGCCAAAGCCGCCTGGAAGATCGTGGTGTTCGTCTTCGTCGGCGTGAAGCTGGGTGTCCGGTCGATGACCGGTCAGGAGTTCGCGAGCGACGTGGCCAAGGCTGTACACATCGGACTTCGGAGTAAAAGCCTGTTCCCGCCGGACCTCCGGGGCCATGAACTCGATAGCCGTACGCGAGCGGTGTTGTGCGACCGACGCCGTGCAGGACGCCAGCCCGAAGTCTCCCAGGAACGCGTTCCCGGTGTCGTCGAGCATGATGTTGGCGGGGCGGACATCACGATGGACGATTCCCTGCCGGTGGGTGTACTCCAGGGCAGCGGCCACCTGTTCGAGCACCCGCAGAGCCGGTTCCACCCGCCAGACGCCACGGTCGAGAGCCACCCGAAGGCTGCCGCCCCGCAGAAACCGCATGACCAGATAAGCCCGGTCCGCGTTACGCCAGTAGTCGTAGAGAGGAGCAACATGCGGGTGGTCCAGTTGGGCAACGATCCTGGCGTCGGATTCGAAGCAGCGCACGAACTCCGGGTCGGCCGCCACTTCCGGCCGGATCACTTTGACCGCGACCTCCCGGCCTGCTGGTTGCTGGATTGCCCTGTAAACGGTCGCCAGAGAACCGTCCCCCACGTGCTCCTTGAGGTCGTAGCCGCGCAGCTGATCGTCGAACGCGGGACGGCTCGCCAGGAGATGCTCACCGGGGCTTCGCGCACCGGCGGGAGGCCCCGGAAGGACCAATTCGAACACCCGCATCGGTGGAAGACCTTTGAGTCGATGCTCGCCAAGATCGATGATCCTCTTCCGGTGACGGTCCCTCAGAGCCAGGACTGCTGTTTCGGACAGAACTACCCGGGCCGACTGGGCCAGAGCCAGGAGACGATCGACACGGTTGAGGACCGGTCCGGCCAGGTCGTGCGACCGAACCACGGCGTCGCCGAAATCGATCGCCATGCGGACCGGGAGGGCGCCGATTCTGCCCCACTCGGTCACGGCGAAGTCGGCATGCACCTGGACGGCCGCGGCAACCGCCGAATCCACATCCGGAAGCACCGACAGCATCCCGTCCCCGGTGTGTTTGAAGACCCAGCCGCCGGCGGCCCGAACCGCCGCCGTGATGATCTCGTCGTGTCCCGCCAGGGCCAGTTCCATACTGCTTTGGTCGACGTCCCAGAGAACCGTGGAGTCTTCCACGTCGGTACCGAAGAAGGCGACGACGCAGGTTTCACCGACCTGCAGCTCTTCGAGTTCGGGAGCGGTTGCTCGAACACCAGGTTTGACCTCAACGGCTGCTCCCGCAGGCTGGTCCGTGAGATCCAACCCGTGATCGTGTTCAAGTATTTGCGCTTCGAGATCCTGCAGATCCTGACCGGGATCGATGCCAAACTCCTCAGCGAGGAGCTCTTTTGTCCGCCGGTACGCCTGGAGGGCCTCCACCTGGCGACCTGAGCGATAAAGGGCCAACATGTGCAGGTGCTGGAACCGCTCTCGGAAGGGGAAGTCGCCCGCCAGCCTTTCGAGTTCGGGAACCAGATCGGCGTGGCGACCGAGAGCGAGGTCGGCTGCCATGCAGTCTTCCAGGGTGGCGAGCCGAAGTTCCTCGAGGCGCCGGATTTCTGCCCTCAGAGCCGGTTCGTCCGCCAGGTCCGCGTACGGGGGGCCGCGCCACATGGCGAGGCCATCGTGCAACAGCCGAGCGGCCTCGGCCGGTTCTGACACCGGCACACGATGGGCTTCCAAAACCAACCGCTCAAATCGACGAGCGTCCAATTCCTCAGGGAGAACCTGCAGCACGTAACCTCCCGCCCCGTACTCCAGACGTTCACCAAGCCCCGCCCGCAATCGGGAGATGTAGGTGTGGATCGAGCCAGGGGCGTGGATCGGCGGCGTATCGCCCCATAGGCGATCGGTCAGGGCATCAACGCTTACCGGCTGGCCGTCTGCGATCACCAGCAGGGCGAGGACCAAACGTTGTTTGGGGCCGCCAAGTAGAACCGGCTTCCCATGGGCGACCGCCTCCAGCGGGCCGAGCACCCGGACTTCCATACGTTCACCATACGACGGCTTGGCGGACCTGAACAGGCCCGGAGGTTCCATCTCCATAGTGTCGTGCTGCGGACTGAAAAGAACCTTACAGAGAGCTGGAAACGCCCGAAGGGTTCGCCCGTCGGAGAAACCGGAGACTCCCCGGCGCTGTGCACAAGGTCTGGCAGCAACGAAACCGGCAAGCCGCCGGGAAAACGGCCCGTCGCGGTATGGTTTCCGGGACCCGAACAAGCGATTTGACGACCCATTCTGGTCGCCAGACAGGACCTCGAGCCGTGGACTTGGAAATCCTCGCCTACCTGGGCGCGGCACTGATGATCGTGCTGGCATACGTGGCATACCGGTACTGGCATGCCACAGCCACGTACGCACGCCGGATGCGCGAGCTGCACGCTCACCAGGCAATGGGCCCGTTGATGGGAACCGCACCGATGGCGGCCGCCGGGTCTGCTACAGACGTCGAAGCCCCCGAAGACGACACCGCGGGGCCTGCGCCGGCTGATGCTTCCCCGGAAGCCGTTGAGACGGCCGGGGAGAGCGAACCGGAGGTGGCGGAGAAACGTGCACCCGCACCCGGGGACGAGGTTGATGCGCCTGCACCCCAACCGACGTCCGGGACCGTGAAGATCGAACCGGAACCGGTTGAGGAGGAACTGCACGACGAATCCACCGGAGATCATGAAGCCGACCAGCCGGTCGAAGACGCCGGCGGTGCGATCCCCGAGACGTTCTCCGACCCGGGATCGGCGGAGATCGAGCCGACGCCCGCTCCCGGAGATGAATCCGGGCGGGAGGCACCAGGCAGCCCCGGAGACGACGCGACCGATGAGCAGCCGGCTGAGAACGAAAGCGAGACCGGCCCCGGTTCGATCGAACCGAACAACGGCGAGGCATCAACTGATCTAAAACCCGAGTACAGGCTCATCGAAGAGCTGGAGCCGAGGAAGCGGTCGTCACGAACCGTCGAGGCGGCCGGGTCATTCGCCAAGCTGCTCAAAGAGCTCGACGAGCAACTTGATGCCCTCCCGAGCGGGATCGGGTTGATCGATCTCCCGATTCTCGAGCGACGGCGAGTCGCACAACGACGCGAGGAGTTGCTGAGCGACCGGGCGCGGCTCCTCGAGCAGAAGAAGCGAGGAGCGCACCGGCGCCGGAAACGTTCCCGAACGAAGAGCTAGCCGATCTGTCCTCCCGGCTGGATCTCCGTTGAGCCAAGCGACCGGAGCAGCTCGTAGCTGAAGATACCGGTCCGATGCCCATCCGGGCCGAATTCGAAGTTCACTGCGTAGGCGCCGACGACGTGCGCTCCCGAAACCCGGATGACGTCCGGGTCCCGAAGTACCCGCTCGGTGCGCCGCTCGCCCCCATCGGAGCGACAGCCGGCGCAGGGACACACCTCGCGGAGCCGGGCAGCCGGAACAATCGTCTGGACGCCGTCCCCCCACGTGAGAGTCACGTGCGTGCCGCCTGCAATCTCGATTCGAGACGGAGTCTCCACCGGCTGCAGCCTACCGACCACGTTCCCGAATTCGCCCCGAACCCTTCGGGGATGCCTACGCTGGTTCGTTCGGCGATCTCGTTCAGGCGTCGCCGTTGACGTCGATGCTTTCGAGGTAGCACTCACCGCCGCCGGCGACCTCCACGCGGACACTCCCGCACACCGGGCAGATTGGTTCACGGCCGCCCGGACTGGTTGCGGCGCAATCCCAGCAGGTCACCCGGGTCGGCTCCCGGCGTACGGTCACCTGCGCTCCCTCTGCCCGTGTTCCCTTGCTGAGGGCTTCGAAGTTGAAACGCAAGGACTCCTCGGAGAGGTGGGACAGCTCACCTATGACCACCGATACACCCACGACCCGTCCCGCAGTTTGCTGCTCGGCAGCCTCGAGGGCCGCTTGGACGATGCCACGGACGATTGATACTTCATGCATCGGACGGCTCCTCAGGAGGGTGACTGCAGAGATGCCAGTCTGCCAGCACATCGAGGGCCGCGCATTGTCCGAAAGGCTCCCCGGCTCCGATACCATACGAAGCAATGACATCCACTCCCCCGAACCGGGACATCTTCTGCAACCGGACCATGAACTTCCGGTCGATCAAAGCAATCGGGTACGACCTCGACTACACGCTGGTGCACTACAACACGTATGAATGGGAGCGGCGCGCCTACCACCACACCAAGCTGCGCCTGGCCGAACGGGGTTGGCCTGTGACCGACCTGGTCTTCGATCCCGACCAGGTCATCCAGGGCCTCACCATCGACCTCGAACTGGGCAACCTCCTGAAGGTGACCCGATTCGGATATGTGATCCGGGCGGCCCACGGCACCCGGCTGCTCGAGTTCGATGAACTGCGCCGCGCCTACGCGGGCACGGTCGTTGACCTGAACGAGAACCGCTGGGTCTTCATCAATACCTTGTTCTCGCTGTCGGAGGCATCCTTGTTCGCCCAGATGGTGGACCTGGCGGACCAAGGGTCCATCCCCGAGGTCGTCGGTTATGAGCACCTCTACCGCATCGTTCGCAAGGCTCTGGACGCCGCCCATATGGAAGGCACGCTGAAGGGCGAGGTTTTGGCCGACCCGGATCGTTTCATCGAACCCGACCCCAAAGTGGTGCCGATGCTCACCGATCAGCGGGAGGCGGGCAAAAGGCTGATGCTGATCACCAACTCCGAGTGGGAATACGCCGAGAAGATCCTCACCCACGTATTCGACCCTCAACTGCCGGACGGGCAGACCTGGCAGGATCTGTTCGACACGGTGATCGTCTCGGCTTCCAAACCCGACTTCTTCGAGCGGGATCAGCCGCTCTATCGCGTGGTCGACGAGGACCGGGCCCTGCTCAAACCGGCCTACGGGCCAATCGAACCAGGAGGCGTCTACTTCGGCGGATCTGCGCATCGGGTCGAGACCAGTCTCGGTCTCTCCGGCGACGAAATTCTCTACGTCGGCGACCACCTGTTCGGCGACGTGCATGCCTCCAAGTCGGCGCTCCGGTGGCGGACGGCCCTGGTCATCCATGAGCTCGAAGCAGAGATCGACGCTCTCGCCGGATTCGCCAAAGAGGAAGCGCACCTGATCGAGCTCATGGCGGCCAAGGAGAAGCTCGAGGCCGAACAGGCGGAACTGCGTCTCATCCGCCAGCGGAACCGCTACGCCCCGGTCGAGCCGGCCCGGAGCAACCGCAGCCTCGAGCGTGAGATCGAAGAAGTTCGGTCCCGGCTGGCCGACCTGGACGAGCAGATCACTCCCCTGGCGATCGCCGCCGGAACCCTGAGCAATGATCGCTGGGGTCTGCTCATGCGGGCCGGGGCGGACAAGAGCCTCTTCGCCCGTCAGGTCGAGCGCTATGCCGACATCTACACCTCGCGGGTATCCAACCTGCTGTACGCCACTCCAACCGGGTTCCTCCGGGCGTTCCGCAGCCCGCTCCCTCACGACCAGGTCTAGGCCTTCGACCGACGGCCGAAAACGCGCCCGGTTTCGCCGGTCGGCATGGTGCCGGTTCGCCTAGTCTCTGGCGACCAGAGGGAGAGTGGTGCCAGAATCCAAGCCGTCCTTTCGGAGCGCGCTCCGCCATCGTGACTATCGCTGGCTTGCCTCGGCGTTCGTCGTTTCCAATATCGGGAGCTGGGCCTACAACGTCGCCTTGATGGTATGGGTGTTCGATGCGACGGGATCTGCCGCCTGGGCCGGAGCGGTGAGCCTCGCTCGTTTCGTGCCTGCCCTGCTGTTCAGCGCCTACGGCGGCGTGTTGGCCGAGCGTTTCGAGCGGCGCAATCTGATCGTCACCCTGAACCTGACTTCGGCGGCCACCCATGTGCTGCTGGCGCTGGTCGTGGTAGCCGACGGACCCATCGTGATTGCGCTCATGCTCGCGGCCCTCGGCACCCTTCAAGGAACCGTCTACGAACCGGCCATCATCGCCCTGACCCCCGAGATCGTCGGCGAAACCGATCTGGCGGCGGCGAATTCCCTCAATAGCCTGATCGACAACTCGGCGATCATCGCCGGGCCTGCCATCGGAGCGGTTCTCCTGGTTTGGTTCGACCCTTCCGTGACCCTCCTCATCAACGCGGCCACCTTCCTATACGCCGCGGGAGCAACCCGCATGGTCCACACCCGCAGTCAGCCGAGCGACGTCACCGAAGGCGGTCAGAAGAAACCGCTTGCCCAGATGGCCGTCGGTTTGAAAGCTCTGGCAGGGTCCAGCACCGCCCGCCTCCTGGCCGGGTTCAGCGTGCTGGCCAGCTTCTACTACGGGACCGACACCGTCCTCCTGGTGGTTCTGAGCGAGACGAATCTGGGCACAGGAGCGGAGGGTTTTGGCTACCTGCTGACGGCGCTCGGTGTGGGCGGGATCATCGCCGCTCCGCTGGTGAACAAGCTCGGCAGTTCATCCCGGCTGGGCACCGTGATAGCGGTCGGGATGATCGTCTATACGCTGCCGACTGCCGTCATGGTGCTGGTGTCCGACCCCGTGGTTGCGTTTGTCCTGCAAGTGGTGCGAGGAGCCGGGACGCTGGTGGTCGACGTTCTGGCGCTCACGGCACTGCAACGAACCTTGCCGCCGAATCTGGTCGCCCACGTGTACGGCGTGTTCATCGCCCTGGTGCTGGCTGCCATCTCGCTCGGCGCCGCCATCACGCCGGCACTGCTATCGGTCTTCGGACTCAGTGGCACGCTCCTGATCTACGGCGTGGGAACCCCGCTGGCCGTACTGCTCGGCTATCCCCGCCTGCTGCGGGTCGATCGGCTCGCCCGACAACGGCTGGTTGCATTGGCGCCCCGACTCCGAGCCCTCGAGGCCAGTCCGCTCTTTGCAACCCTGGGCCGTGCGAACCTGGAACAACTGGCGGCAGCCGCAACCGAGATGAGCGTCCCCACCGGGACCCTCATCATCCGGCAGGGAGACCGGGCCGATTCCCTGTATCTGATTGCCGACGGGGTGGCGTCGGTGACGGTCAAGGGTGACGATGGGCACCACCACCCGGTCGCAGAGCTGACCTCCGGAGACTACTTCGGAGAAATCGGCGTGCTCGAGGGTGCACCCCGAAACGCCGATGTCCGGGCGGTTGAAGACTGCACGCTCTTCAAGATCGACGGCGACGCGTTCCTCAGTGCAGCAGGTCACAACCCGGGCACCGGCTTCCTCGATCGGGCCCGCCATCGCACATCTCAGACCATGCAGATCAGCTCCCCGCTGCGGACGGCTGCCGGCGAAGATCACCCCCACCCCGATCGGGAATAGCGGCGGACCCGGGAAGGTTCCCCGGCACATGGACCAACATATATCCGAGGCCCTGCAGAGGGGCGGCGTGGTCGACATCACCACGATCGGCCGCACCACGGGTCTCCCGCGTCGGATCGAGATCTTCTTTCACCACTTCGACGGTGAGTACTTCATTACCGGCCGTCCGGGGCGGAGACGGCGAGATTGGCTGGCCAACATGGTCGCCAACCCCGATTTCACCCTGCACCTCAAGAGAGGTGTCAAGGCGGACCTGCCCGCCACGGCCGTGGAGATCTCCGATCCGGAGGAGAGAGCGAGGATCCTGTTCCGGATCCTCACGGAGAGCTGGGACAGTACCCCTGAGCAAGCAACGGCCGATCTGCCAGCCTGGGTTGAGGGCTCCCCGCTGATCCAGTTCTCCCCGGCCTGATCAACCCCGGTGTGAGGATCGCACCAGCCGGACTACCGGCATGACCCGGTCGGTCTTCTTTTCGTAGCCTCCGAAGAACGGCATACTTGCAACGATTTTCGCCCAGGCGGCCGCTCGCTCCTCGCCTTCGAGCGTCGTTGCGAGCGCTTCGTAGAAATCGGCCTTGTTACGGACCCACACACGCGGATCGGCTGCGATATTGAGATACCAGGCGGGGTGGTGGTCGGCACCGCCCTTGGAGCCCACGATCAGCAAGTCGTCGCCTTCTTCGACACAGACCAGTGGTACCCGCCGGATCTGGCCCGAACGGCGGCCCCGGAAGTAGAGGAGGATCACCCTGTCGGCGAACGGGTGGTCGATGTCGGCGCCGTTGGTAGCAACGTACTGGCGGGCCTGATTGGACACGTACTCGCTCGGGCTGTCGAGAGCCTGAGATTCGATCGGATGCATGAGACTTGCTTCTTTCGATTGGTCTATGAAGTCAATCACATGCGGCCCGGTTCCATTCCCGATGGAAGGGTGGTGGAACCGGGCCCAAGCGGGCTACTGGTCGAGATCGGCGTTGCGAGCGAGATAGCCTTTTCGTTCGATCTCGCCTTTGGCATAGCGCTCGTCGAGAAGCGCCCTCGCCCCTCTCGCGGCCGCCACGGGCTTGCACACCATGGACAGAACGAACCATAGGAGCAGCCCGATGAAGGCTGCCAGGAACACCAGTCCGACCAGGGCCGGAACCCAGCCCCACCCACCCATGTGGTCGAATCCGTATCGACCTACCTGGACAAGGGGAGCACCTCGGACATCTTGATTCTCCTTCGTTGTCGGCTCCAGTGCAGAGGAGGCACCTAGGAAACCGCTGAAAACTGGATGGGAATCGCTCAGAAGACCTGGCGTGCGCTCTCAGACGGGCGAAAACGGGGCTGGTCCGGTGCCCGGGATGGGCGTAGCCTGGTGGAGTAAGGGGAACCATGAAACGCCCTCGGATTCTCATCCTCCTCGTTCTCGTGGTGGCCGGTTGCTCGGTTGATGTTTCGGTTTCGTTCGGTGGCGCCGATGCGGCCCAGGCGGCGGTCGACCTCATCGAGGGAGAGCTGGCGGACAAGGCAGGGATCGGACCGCTCGACGCTACATGCGAGGAGATCGACAACCCGGAACCGGGTGACACGTTCACCTGCACGGCAACTACGGAAGACGGCGAGACCATCCGCTTCGATGCCGTGATGGAAGAAGACGAGATCGTCGATGTCGAGAGCGTGAACCTTGTCACCGCCGAAGGCCTCAACGCAATCGAGGAGCTGGCCGTTCAAGCCCTCGAGGAGAGCGTCGGCGAAACCCTGGGAAGGGACAACTTCGATTGCGGCGACCGGGGGATAGTCGTCGAACCGGGCGGAACCATTGCGTGTGTGCTCACCGATCCTGTCAGCGGCACCATGTACGACGCAACGGTCACCGTCGAGGTGCTCGACCCGATCGAGATCTTCGTGGAGGTCATGGCACCGGCCGGCTGATAGCAGGGCGCACCAACCGATCGGTGCCTCTGTCGCCTATTGCGGAATGGCCGTACCGAGCAGGGGCTTGCGGTCGAGTTCGGCGGAATCGATCTTGGCTTGCACGGCTTCCAGGGCCGTTTTGTTCTTATCACGCATGTGTTTTGCCAGCTCCGCTACCACCCGGGGCGCCGCAAATGATGTTCCGCTCCACGCTGCCCATCCACGGAAGCGATCGATGTCGTCACCTGCCTGAACAGGATGAGCACCATCGAAGCCGGCGAAGAAGGTGCTGACCACCTCCACACCGAGGGCACAAGCCCGCACCCACGGGCCGTAGTTGGTGAAGGGGGCCGGAGCTCCTTCGTGATCGAGGGCTCCGACCGCCACGACGTACGGAAGAACGGCCGGGTACATCGGCAACGAGGTGCCATCGTTGCCGGCTGAAGCAACCACGACCGTCCCCTTGTGGTACAGATCCGCAATTGCTTCGGCCAGGACGCCCATCCCACTGGTTGAGTAGCCGCCGAAGGACAGGTTGACGAAATCCAGGTGTTTGTTCCGTGCGGCAAGTTCACGCAGTTTCCTCCCGATCACGATCTCATCGCCGTCCCCGTAGGAGCTGATCACCGAATACACCTCGATATCACAGGCGGGGACGAGTTGCTCGATGATTCCGGCAATGAAGGTTCCGTGCCCGGCCACCGGATCGAGGTATCCCTTCTGATCGAAATCGGGTACTTCGGTGTTCGCATTGTTGGCAAGATCGCGAACCTGGCCTTGTGCGTACCCGGTGTCGAGGATCGCAATCATCGGAGGCATAGCCTTTTCGACCCGTTCCAAGCTCTTGGCCTCTAGAGCCGGCCGGGCAGAACTGGGGCGCCGCCCGGTCTCTCGAAAGCTCTGATCGGCCGCCGGATTCGGGTTGGCGTAGAACGGGTTCGCATAGAACGGATTGGCGTAGAACGGATTGGCGTAGAACGGGTTCGCATAGAACGGATTCGCATTGAACGGATTCGCATAGAACGGATTGGCGTAGAACGGATTCGCCTGAAACCCTCCGTTCTCCGGAAGGTTGTGCGCAAACAGCACGTGGTTCACCTGGGCGTAGATTCCGGCCTGGTTGAGTTTCGCGACGGCGTCGAGCGTATCCGGAACACCACGGAATCTGGCAAAAGAGCCCACCCGGTCGTAGTCATCCGGGCCATCCTTTTCCTCCCTCACAACGCCGCCATGCGCAGCGAGCTCAATGATGAGGGACTCGGCATCTTTGAAGTCACCACCGCGGACAATCACTTCACCGGGCCGGTAGGCGAAGCCTCCCCCGGGTGAAAAGGAAACGCGGGTCTGCCAGGGGCCGTTGAGTCGCGCCACTCTATACCTCCTTCTGACTCATTCGACCCTACCCGCGTGTCGTCTCCTGGTGCTCGGCGGGTGCTAGTACGGAATCCGCCAAACGGATGGCGTCGGGAGTCTCGAAACCGCTTCCTTCCCGGATTGCTGCGTCGTAGTCGCGCGCTCCCAGCGCTTCTCGCGCCTCGGCCAGGAGGCTGTCGCTCTCCCTACGGTCGTCGTCGTACAGCACCAGACCTATCTCGGACAGCACAGCTTCGCCTTTCGCATGAAGCCGACCCGCCGTAGCCCAGTCCCGACGAGATCCTGCCACTCGTGCCGCAGCGATCAGGGAGTAGGCAACCATGGGCAGGGAACCCTGGGCCGCCGCCAGTTCAAGACAGGCCCGCTGGTGGGCGGCGGCAGTCTCGATGTCGCCCAGACGGAGCGCAACCTCAGCCAGATTCCCCAGCGCACTGGCCACGTAGGGCTCATATCCGACTCGCCGGTTGAGTTCCAGCTCCTCGGTGAGCGCTTGCTGAGCCGTCGCAAAATCCCCCATGGCCGCCGCCGAGGTCCCCCACAGGTTGTACATGCGCGATTTCCCGCGATCCGACAAGGGTCGTTCGAGAGCCTTGCGAGCGATCTCAATTGCTCCCGACCAATCTCCGGACCTCCTGGCGACTTCGCCCCGGGTTCGATCGACCCCCACATCGTCCCATTCAGGGAGACCGTGGACCCGGTGGAGCGTTTCGGCAGTCTCGACCAGTTCGATTGCGGTGGCGGTGTCTCCGGTTCGGAGGTGCAGATCGGCCAGCGTCGCCAGAAGTGACACTCTGACCGACGAAGGCTCGACCAACGACTCCGCGTACTGCGTCAGCTCTTCGATTCCGGCCCGGAACGAGTGGGAGGCGTCGTGGTACCGGCCGATTGCGCAGGCGATCTCCTGGGCGACTAGCTGCTGGCCATCACCCAGCAGCGGCACCAGGGCGCGGAGGTTGCCGATTTCCACGCCCACCGATCCCAGCCAGGCCGCGTCTGCCGGGTGCCAGGGTCCGGTGCGGTCGAGCAGGTGGCCGGCCAGCTTTACCGCTACAGGTTCCGTTTCATCGGCTTCGGCCAGCCGGTCCCGGCCGTAGGTCCGGACGGTCTCGAGCAGACGGTACCGGGTGTCGTCGGCCGCCAGTTCTGCCACGACCAAGGACCGGTCAACCAGCGACCAGACGAGCTGAGGAACTTCGGCCGGTGCCAGTCCGTCCGAGGAAACGGCTGCCGATGCTGTGGCCAGCGAGAAGCTGGATCCGAAGATCGACAGGCACCGGAACGCCCGCTGCTCTGTCTCGGTGAGCAGACGGTAGCTCCACTCGAGAACACCCTCCATCGTGTGATGCCGTTCGCCGAGCCCCCGATCACGGCTTCTCAGCAGACTGAACCGGTCCTGGAGCGCTGCCACGATCTCTGCCGGTGACTGAACCGCGAGGTTCGCGGCGGCCAGCTCGAGGGAGAGTGGCAGGCCATCCAGATGCCGGCAGATCGAGACGACGGCCCGGGTGTTTCTCTCGTCGAGCGCAAAGCCGGGACGCACCGCTGCCGCTCGTTCGACAAACAACTGAACCGCCGGTGAAGCCAGGGCCTCATCGATAGCAGGGTTGTCCAACGGGGGAACAGGAAGAGGCTGCACGGGCCACAACATCTCGCCCGCGACGCGGATCGGTTCGCGACTCGTTGCCAGCACACCGATCCCCGCACAGGAATCGAACAGCGATCCAATGATCTGCCGGCAGGTGGCCGCCACGTGCTCACAATTGTCGAGAAGGACAACCGCGCGGCTGCTCGAAAGGTGTTCCACCAAATCGGCCCAGCGGTCGCTCCCCGGACGAATGGCAGCGCCGACCTCCTCTGCGATAGCCGCCACGACCCCCGACTCGGTGACACCGGCAAGGTCGACCCTCCAGACACCGTCCACCCACAGCGGTGCAATCCGGACACCGATATCGCCCGCCACCCGCGATTTTCCCACGCCGCCGGGTCCGACCAGGGTCAGCAGGCGATGCGGACGGATCTCCGCAGAGGCCGCCATGATCATCTCATCCCGTCCGATGGTCGGGTTCGGCTGCCGGACGAGATTGTGACCGTCGGCAGGGAGAGCCCGAATAGCCGGATGCTGGTGCGGCAACCCTTCACTCACGACGTCGAATACCTGCTCCGGCTGGTCGAAATCACGGAACCGGTACCGGCCCAGGGATCGGAGGTCGAGCTTGTCGCCCGGCTCGATCCTCCCGGCGGTCTGCCCGGACACGAGGATCTGACCGCCGTGACCGGCGGCGACGATGCGGGCCGCCTGATGAACGGCCAGCGCCACGTAGTCGCCTGCGTGCGGCGTGGCCAGACCGGTGTGAATACCCATCCTGACGAGCACCCGGCCGTGCTCCGGCCAGGGCTCGCGCAGCAACCCGAGCTGGGCAGCGATGCAGGCCCGGACCGCATCATCCGCCCGCTCGAAGGCGACGAAGAAGGCATCACCCTCGACCGAGACTTCACGTCCGCCGTGCGCTGCCCAGGCATCGCGCAGGATCTGCCGGTGCCGTTCGAGAACGTCGATGTAGCGGTCCCCGAGTTGATGAACGAGCCGGGTCGAGCCTTCGATGTCGGTAAAGACAAACGTGACGATGCCGGACGGGAGTTCCGAGTTCGGGATGACCATCGGCCTAGTCTCGCACACCGGCCCATCGGCTTGCCGGGCGGGTGACGACCGGTGGCCACTCACCCGATCGGCGGGAGCTCGCCGGGGAAGTCGGTGCAGTCATCAGTGTTCCCTTTGCTATGTTCGGGCCATGGACACCATTGTTTCGGGCGTGTATCAGGTTCCCGGCTACGCCCGTTCCTACATCATCGACGGCGACGAGGGAGTGACGCTCATCGACACCGGACTCCCCGGACGGCACAAAGCGATCATCGGCGTGCTGGCCACCATCGGACGTTCCATGGCAGATGTTCGTGCCATCGCCGTCACCCACGCCCACTTCGATCATGTGGGGGGAGCCGCTGCCCTCAAACGTGAGACCACCGCTCCCCTCTTCGCCTCGGCGATCGACGCTCCCGCTATTCGAGGCGAGGAGCCGTCGCCGCCCCCGCCGGCTCTCGAACGGGTCCCGTTCATCGAGTCCCTGCTTCGCCTCGCGCCCCGGTCTCGCAGCGTCGACGTCGACCAGGTCGTTGCCGAAGGCGACACCGGCTCGCTGCCGGAAGACCTGGCCGTTGTGAATACTCCCGGCCATACCCCGGGACATGTGTCGTTCCTGCTCGACCGGAGCGGAGGAGCCCTCTTCGTCGGCGACGCGGCCATGTCGACGAGGAACGGAGAGATCAAGCGCGGGTTCATGAACCGATCCACTCCTACCTTTGACGCCAGCCTGCGCCACATCGCCGAGTTCGAGTTCGAGGTGGCATTCTTCGGCCATTCCGAGCGGCTGGCCGGGTCGGCTTCCGCCGCCTTCCGACGATTCGCCGCTTCGCTGCCCTCGAGCAGCATCCCCGAGCAATAACGGTCAGGGCAAGTACGCCTGTTTGCCCGCGGTGACGGTGTCGTCGTGCAGCGTGAGCGTTATCGGCAGATCGCCCGCCACGAAGCCGTAGAACTCGCTCGTGTCGGCGGAACCTGCGAAGAGCAACGCCAGCTCGTCGGTAGAAACGGGCGAGTCGATGAGGCCGCCCGAAGCATCAAACCCGATCAAAACAAACTCCGCTCCGTCGGCAACGGCCAGCTGCCGTTCGTCCGTCTCATCAGCATTCTGGATAAAGAAATCGTTGGGGAGTTCCTCATCGGCACCGATCACTCCGGCGTTCCTGGCGGCTGCAAGAGCCTCCTCGCCGGTGAGTAGCTCCGCCGGATCGAAGACGAGTACTCCGTCGTTCAGGCTCCGTACGAACCCGAACTGGTCGACGGGTTGCGTCGTGGCCGAGGTCGTGGTGGTCGTGGCCTCGATGGAGGTGTTTGTAGACCCGCCTGTGCAGGAAGCAAACAGGGCTCCGGTCAGCATCAGTGCCGACCCGGTAGCCCAAATGCGAGCGCGCATGAGGTGTTTTCCTTTGCTGCAGCGTGAGCGGGTCCTTCCCGCTTCATCGATGAGACGTCGCATGATCGGTCGCGGTTCCCGGGTATCAAGGAACCTTCGCTGGAAAGATGTCACCAGAGTTCTGCCGCGTTGAGGGGTCGCGTTTCGGCGAGGCATGGTGGACGACGACGTCCAGGAAGTGACGAAGAAACGGCATCACCGTTCGGCGTTTTTGCATAGGATCACAGGTCACTTCGCACAACTGAAAGGTGGAGCATGGGTCCGATACGAAGCGGGCTGCTTGTGTTGTGCTTGATCCTGGCGGCATGTTCGTCTGCGGCCGAACCGGGGACACTTCCGACCACGGCGGAGCAGCCGGCGACCACCCGGGCGCCATCCGCAACCACCACCACGCCGCTCCCCTCCAGCACGACCACCGAACCCGCTTGCACCGAGGTGGAGGCGGTGTTCTTCGACAGCCGCGGCTTCGTCTGCCCCCCACACATGAAACCCGGCCGGTTCTTTTCGGATGCGATTGGATACCGGCCGGGCACGTACACGACCCGTTTGTTCGAACCGGGGTTCTCGTTCACACAGCAAGCGGCGTTTCAGTCGGGTGGTGAGAACCTCGACCTCGTTGCCATCGAGGAAAACAGCAGCCGGGCGATGTACATGTTCTCAGCCGGACCGGCCGGCCAGCTTGCGGCATTCCCTTTCGACACGCTTCCCTGGGTGCAGGATCTGGAGGTTTCGCCGATCGAGTACTGGGGAGCGTCCGGCACGCAGATCGACTTCACGGTGGGCTCCTGCCCGGCCGTTGGCTGCTTGATCAACGTCGACGCCTTCATCGAAGCGTATGGGTGGGTCGACGGCAGCCGGGTGCGTTTGCTGATCATCGATGTCGCAGGCGGACCGATTGCCGTAGAGATCACATCCCAGAAGTCCCGATTCGAGGCCTTTTGGTCGGAGGTCGCCCAGCCAATCCTCGAATCCATCGAGTTCGCAGGGGACTGACGACCCGTCCTGAGAGGACCTCAGGACGGCGGGGACGGTACGTCAACCACCTTGAGTACCCCCGCCTCGTCCACGACGGCGACGACCCTCCCCGAGCCGGTCAGGAAGGCCGCAGGGCTTTCGCCGGGCTCTCGCATGAGCGGCATCCACGAGCCAATGTGCAGGGAGATCACGGTTCCATCGTCCGTGGCGTAGGAAAGCAGTTCCCCATTGATGGTCGGCCCGATCGCCGGATCGCCCGCAGGCAACTCGACACGTTCCTCATTCAGATCGGCGTCGAGCACCACCAACCAGCCGGGCGCCAGGTAATACACGAGATTCTCAACGATCGTCGGCGTTCCCGCGATGGTGACTGGATCCGAACGAAGTCGTCCGGTTTCCCCGTCGAGCAGGTGGAGGAACCCTTCGGCATCGGAAACCACCAGCGTGACCTCGGTCCGCTGACCGGTAGCCCCAACCCGGGTTACCTCCAACGCGGCGAGCGACTCGACACGACCGTCGTACTTCCCCACCACCGATCCGGTACCGGTGAAGTATCGGCCCGGCCATCGCTTCTCGTTCGGGTTGTCGAACTCCAACGCCACGACATCGCCGCGAACGTCTCCGAGGTAAACGGAACGGTCCGCAACCACGGGCGGCGTTGTTATCTGTTGGAGCCCCGTGAGCGCGTACTCCACCGGCAGAGGATCGCACTCGCTTCCCGCCGAGGTGTCGACGGTGTAGAAGAAGCCGGAGGCCCCGGCCCCCAGCAGGATCATTCTGTCGACAATTGTTGGTGGGCCGGGTTCGAGGAAACCGAACGAACACCGCAGGGTTACTTCACCCGAAAGCGATAGTCCGAGCAACTGGTAACCGGCGCGGGTCGTCACGTAGACGGTGCCCCCCGCCACGACCGGAGGATGATCGATAGGCACCGAAGTGTCGAAACGCCACAACTCGTCACCGGAGTTGATGTCGAATGCCTGGAGCATCCCGTCGGTGGTCGTCGTGTAGACAACGTCGCCTTCGATGGCGACTCCCGATGCGGGCGCCTCGAGCGATTGTTCCCAGCGCATGGATCCGGCCGGTATCACCGCCGGTTCGTCTACCGGCATAGTGGTGGACTCGGGGATGGTGGTCTCAGCGGTCGAGGATTCCGGGGTCAGTGCCGACGGCAACACCACCACCGCAAGCGCCACAAGAGGACCCAGGGCCAGCAATCCGACAACAACGGCACGCCGTTTGGTTGGTCGGTGGCGGGGGCGCGGGCCGAGGTCGAGCACATGGATTTGCTCCGGGACCCCGATGCCCTTGAGGCGGCGCCGGCCAAGATCGGTCGTAGTGAATCCGGCCGCCTGGAGGTGATGTCGCAGCAAGTCGAGGGTCGTCTGCGAGATGAGCACATCGCCGCCCTCCGCAACCGAGAGGATGCGAGCCGTCCGGTTGACCGGCGGTCCGAAGTAGTCCCCGTCGCGTTCATCGGCAATCCCGGTGTGAATGGCCATGCCGGTTCGCAGCGCCCCCAGCACGCCCCAATCTGCCTCGGCCAGCACCCGCTGAGCTTCGATCGCCGCATCGATCGCCTGCATGGGACGCTCGAATGCGGCGGAGAAGCTGTCGCCGCCGGTGGCGAAGACATAACCGCTGTGCTTCTGGATGGCACCCTTGACGATGGCGTCGTGGCGCGCCAGCGCCTCGCGCATGGCGCCGGGGTGCCGGTCCCACAGGGCGGCGCTTTCCTCGATATCGGTGAACAAGAACGTGACCGTTCCGGTTGGCAGCTGTGCCACGGGCCTCCTCACTCGTCAAGATACCGGGGAGCACCCACGATCGCCCGCACCGTCACCGGCGGACCGGAGCTTCCTCGAATCGAGATGCCACGCCCGGGGCCCGACTAGGTCCGCGCCAGGGCCTCCCGGAGGGCGCTCAGCAACAGAAGGACGTTTTCGGGTCTGCTGTTGAAGCCCATCAGCCCGACCCTCCAGACCTTGCCGGCCAGTTCACCCAGGCCACCGGCGATCTCGATGTTGTACTCGCTCAGCAAGAAACCGGCGACCGCTTTTGCATCCACGCCCTCGGGTACGCGTACCGTCGTGAGGCTGGGGAGGCGATACTCGGGTTCCACGTGACAGGAAAGACCCAGCTCCCCGAGGCCCTCCCAGAAGAGCTCGGCGGTGGATCGATGTCGTGCCCAGCGCTCCTCCAGGCCTTCCTCGGCGACCAGACGAAGAGCCTCGCGCAGCGCGTAGTTCATGTTGATGGGCGCCGTGTGGTGATACGTACGCTCACTACCCCAGTACTTGCCAACCAGCGAGAGGTCGAGGTACCAGTTGGGCACTTTGGTGGGTCGATTCGCCAGTTTCTCGACGGCCCTCGGTCCGAAGGTGAGCGGGGCGATCCCGGGCGGACAGCTGAGGCATTTCTGACTGCCGCTGTAGGCCATGTCTACGCCCCAGGCGTCCAGGAAAAGAGGAACACCACCCAGGCTGGTAACGCTATCGACGAGGAGCAGCGTGCCGTACTCCCGGCACACCTCGCCGACCCCTTCGAGCGGCTGCCGGGCGCCGGTTGAAGTCTCGGCATGGACGAGAGCCAGGATGGCCGGGCGGTGTTCTTCTAGCCCGGCTCGCAGGTCGTCGAGGCTGAACACCTCGCCCCACGGCTTCTCCAGGGTGCGCACATCGCCGCCGTAGCGGCCCGCCATGTCGACCAGGCGCAATCCGAAGTATCCGTTCACGCCCACCAGGACGACGTCGCCGGGCTCGACCGTATTGGCAAGGCTGGCCTCCATGGCGGCGCTGCCGGTGCCGCTGACCGGGATGGTCAGCTGGTTGTTGGTTTGCCACGCGTACCGCAGCAGTTGCTGGGTTTCGTTCATCAATCCGATGAAGGCCGGGTCGAGATGCCCGACCTGCCGCATGCTCAGGGCCTGCAGCACCCGGGGGTGGGCGTTGGAGGGACCGGGACCGAGCAGGAGTCGCGGGGGCAGGTCCAATTGGCCTGCCTCCAGGCGGTGGGATTCGTCGATAGGTTGGTAGTTCACGGTTTCCTGCTCCTCATAGGTGGTCAATCAACGGGTGTGCTTCCAGTATCCGCGCACCGTCACCTGGTCGCGAGGTAGTTGACGGTCTTCAAAGAGGTGCCTCCGCATGCGGTGCATAGCTGCGGCTTCACCGGCTACCCACACCCGAACATCCGGGTCGAGGTCCGCGGCCCGAATGGCGGCAACGAGCGCTTCGCCCGGACGCGCATCGGGCGCGAGGTCGTACCAGACAACGGCTGCTCGGGGATGCCCCGGCAGCGTCAGCCGGGCGTCCGGGTGGGCGACTTCGACATGCACCTGCACGGGACGGTCGGCGGGGAGGAACTCGAGCAGCTGGCTGATCGCCGGAACGGCCGTCTCGTCGCCGGCAAGCAGAAACGAACCCGCGCCGGCGTCTACGGCGTAGCCGCGTCCCGGCCCGGAGATGGCGGCGGGATCGCCCGGACCGGCCGTCTGGACCCACCCGGAGACGGTACCTCCCGGGTGGATGACAATCTCGAGGTCGAGGTCGAGCGTATCCGGGTCGAAGCGGCGAGGGGTGAAGGTGCGGATGATCGGCCGGCTGCCATCGGCCAACAGGAACTCGTTTCCGTTCCAGGCAGGGATGACGAGATCGGTAGTTCCGGGCAGGGGAAGGAGCAGGCGGACACTGGCGGCCGGTTGCTCGACCGCGAAACCCTCGAGGTCCTGTCCGGTCAGCGTCAGCCCGGCCAGGTGGGGAGTGAGGTAGTCGAGCCGCCGGACGGCCACCTTTCGGAACGCCGGCGGTTGACGCCGGACCCGCAACGTCTCCCGGGCCGCTTCGCTCATGCTGATCTGGGCTCCACCATCGGAGCGTAGCGGCCCGAAGACCCCTCCCTGCCCGCCGATCAGGGCCGTCGACACCTGCGGTGGCGTCTAGCGGATGATCTCGATCGCGTCCGATAGGGCCCGGATCAATCCAAAGACAAGAGTCCCGCCGAGTCCAATCAATCCGAGCATTCTGGCGAACGGCCGGTGTTTCTGTTCGTGCAGGCCGTTCCACCAGCGGACCGCCGTTCCCGCTCCCGTCACCACCACGAACGACGAGGCGACCAGCGGCGGTTGACAATCGCAAGCCTGATCGGTGAACAGGGTGAAGGGGACCAACAAGACCGCCAGGCCGAGGCCGAGCAACGCGAGGACCGTGTACACGACCCGGGCCGGCGGCCGGCCGCCGTCGGGCATCCGGACGTTCAAGACCCCGAACAGCCAGTCGAGGAGCATGCCGAAGGCGACGAACAGCCCGAAGATCATGGCTACCAGAAGGAGCGGGTTACCGAGGATCTGGAAGTCGATGTTGTCGGGGTTGAGCACGTCCGAGGTGGCGCTGCCGATGCCAAATAGCACCACTCCGAAGGTCGCACCGCGCCATTTCCCGGCCCTGTGCAGCCACGGACGGAAGATCACATACAGGACGGCTCCTACGGCCCCGACGAAGAGCCCCACGAAGATCACCAACCCGAGCGTTCCGTCCAGTGTGATCCGACCGACGGTGAAGCCGGCTTCCGTCGTCCTTCCCCGGGTGGCGGGATTGGCGGCGCCGGCGATTCGCATGAACACTCGCCCCCCGAGTCCACCGACCAGCACCCCGGTCACCAAGCCGGCGACTCCCGCCACCGTGACATGGCGTGCGAGACCGAAGATCGAAGAAAACGGTACCGTCTCGGGCGCGCGATAAGCAGTAGCCGAGCTGTGCGACTTCACGGTTCCTCCCTCTCTGAGGATTTCTGAAGCTACCCGGAGGAAGCCCTCCTGCACGTCTGATCGCAGGTTTTTCTCGAGAGGTCGACCAGGGTCGGTCTTGGCCGGTACGTCAGGTATCGGTGCCGAACACAACGGCCGACGCGTCGTCGGCCAGAGCCTGACCGGCCTCCTCGTACAGGTTGCGGGCGACGTCGACGCCGGCGTCCCGCAGTTCCGCAACCTGGTCGGGGTAGGTGGCAATCGAAGCGATCCGGGCCGTGGGGAGAAACTCGCGGACCCGCCGGGCACATTCGAGGTTCGCCTGGTGGCTGCTCATGGAAGCAACTACCAGCTCCACCTCGGGGTGGAACCGGATTCGCTCCCAGAAATCCCGGTCGAGGGCGTCGCCGCGCACCACGTCCCGCCCCTCGCGGCGATGCAGCTCAACGGTTTCGTCGCGTCGGTCGACGCCGACAACCACCGGGCCCCGGCGCAGAACGATTTCGTCGTAGGCCCCGGTGCCGACCCGGCCCATCCCGAAGACCAGCACCCGGGCGTCCCCGCAGTCGATGATGGCGTCCTCGGGAACGGGAGGATGAAGTTCCAGAGCAACCAGCCGTTTCGACCACCGTTCGTAGAGGCGGTATCGGGCGGTGCTGGCCGCGGAGGCCAGGACGAACGAGGCCGCCACCGCCACGGCCACCGTCGAAACCCAGGCCTGATCGATCAACCCGGCCGATAGTGCGGCGGCCCCGACGATCAGCCCGAACTCGCTATAAGTCGAAAGAGTCAACGAAGCATGCAACGAGGTCCTGGACCGGAGACGGGACCGGATGAACAACCAGAAGAAACCACCGCTCCGGAGCGGTACCAGGAGCAGCATCGCCAGCCCGATGATCCAGGCTGTCGCCGACGGAGCGCCCTCCAGTCCGATGGAGAGGAAGAACCCGACCAGGAGCAAGTCCTTGAATCCCAGCAACCGGTCGGCCATCTCACTCGAGCGAACATGCCCGGCGAGGACAAGGCCCGCGACCAGAGCGCCAAGGTCGGGCTTGAGGCCGATCAAGCTGAACGTGCCTGCCCCGACACCCACGGCGAGGGTGAACCCGAGCAGCACGAGGATTTCCCCGTGACCACTCCGATCGAGCAGCCACCCGAACAACGGGCGGGCAACGAAGATGGCCGGCAAGACCAGAAGCGCCCACGGAGAGGGCCATTCCCCGGCGACAACCACGAGAAAGACGACCGCGAACAGATCTTGCATGATGAGCACGCCGACCGCTAGTCGTCCGCTCAGCGACGCCGACTCGTTGGCGACTTCGAGTGCCTTGACGGCGAACACGGTGCTCGAAAAGGAGAACGCAAACCCCACAATCGCGGCCGTGCCGAGGTCCAGGTCGCGCGCCAGCGGCACCCCGAGCGCCCCGAGCCCAAGGAGCAGACCGCCCACCAGGACGGTGAACACGGCTGCTACCAGCGTGGCGCTCCCCCACACCTCCGGTCGGGCGAGCGTGCGGAGGCGAAGCTTGAGACCGATCCCGAACAGCAGGAGCAGCACCCCGATCTCGGAGATCGTCTCAATGGCGGCGTTTGATTCGTATCCGAGAGCGTGGAGCACGAAACCGGCAACGAGGTACCCAACCAGTGGTGGCAAGCCGCTGGCCCTGGCCAGAAGACCAAATCCGAAGGCAGCGGCGAGGAAGGCAATCTCCATGGGTGCTGCGATTATGACATCGTTTGGGCGTACCGGAGAGATCGTGCTGTTCCCGATCCAATCGCGAACAGCGATCGGCTACGTTCCGGGGGCCAACGAGGTTTCGGCCACCACTCCGACCTCTTTCGGGTCACGGGCTCCGAGCAGGCTCATCCAGGTGATCGCACCCGCCAGGATCAGCATCCCCATCCACTGCGACGCCGTCAGGACCGCGTCGAACGCCACGTAGTTGACGGCGGCGGCCGACAGCGGGAACGCCAGTTCGGCGATGGTCGCCGCCGAAGCTGGCGTGCGCGACAGGCCTCGGTAGTAGATCAGCATCGCCCCTAAACCCGGCACGAGCGCCAGCACAACGATGGCAAGCACGTCCTGGCCGCCGGAAACGCCCACCGGAGCGCCGGCTCTCATGAGCCAGATGAGCCCGGCCACCGGCATGCCGATGGCGAACCGCCAGGCGGTGAGATCGCGGAATTCGAGACGGGCCGACAAGCGGCGCCCCAACACGGTTCCCATGCCCCACAGGGCGGCCGCCCCGACCGCCAGCAAGGCCGGTGCCAGTTGGGTGACGGAAACCTGAGCAGGATCGGGGAAGGCAATCAGGTAGGCGCCCCCCAGCCCGGCCACGAGGAACAACCAGTAGCGGGACAGGAGCGCCTCACCGAGGAGCAGTCTCGCTCCCAGCACGGCCACCAACGGCTGGAGTTTCTGGAGCAGGAGCGGGGTGTTCGGATCACCGTAGGAGAACGCGGCGGTGAACAAGATGGTGGCAGTGGCGGAAGCGCCTGCCCCGATGAGAAAGAGGGACACCAGGTCTCCAGCCCCCATGCTGGCAACGATCTTCCGGGAGCGCAGCAGCCAGGGAAGCGTCAGCGCCACGAGGACGATGTGCTCGAAGAAGACCACGGTGGCGGCCGGCAGCTCCAACGCCAGACCGCGCCGGAACAGGGCATCGGTTCCCCACAGGGCAGCCGCCAGGGCAACCCACGCAATCCCCGTCTTCTGCTTCGGCATCGGTCCCCGTTCGAGATTGAAAGCGCCAAGATAGCCCGCATCGATAGCTCGAGTGTGCTGCAGTGGCTGCCGGAGACATCTCGCAACCGACTTGTGGCCCTAGTGCGGACCTCGAGATCGGCTGATACTGAGTGGATGGATACCAGGACCAGACCTAGATCCGTCGGGACCGTCCCCTCCTCCGCAAGCCGGAGGTTCGGCTACTTCGTCTCTGTGCTGATCAACGTCGCCATGCTGATCGTCGTCAACAATCTCGTGACATGGGACATCCTGCCCTTCCTGACCGGCGACTTCGATCGCGTGGTGCCGATCATCACCGTGTCGTTGGGAGCTGCCATCCTGGCAAACCTGGCGTACATCGCTTACGACGCCGGTTGGTTCAGGTCGCTCACTCAGATCGGATTGCTCTTGATCAGCCTGGCGGCCACGATCCGCCTCTACCAGGTGTTCCCCTTCGACTTCGCTGCCTATGAGTTCAACTGGACAGCGGTGGGCAAAGGGGTGTTGATCCTGGCCATGGTGGGAGTTGTCGTCGGGATGATCACCGAAGCAGTCAAACTGGCGCAAGGCACCTCGAACTCCTAAGGATTGGTTGCCAACCAACTCCGGCGCGGCACAACGAACACGGTCGTCATGGTCCAGCTGCGTCGGGCGATAGGGGCCCGCGTGGTTTCTTCACCCAGCCTCGCTCGGCTCCTCCGCAACGCTACGCTCGTACCGTCAAGGGGGGTTGATACGAGCCTGATGGATGACCGACCGGAAACGAAGTACGCCGACACCGGTGAAGGCCAGATTGCTTATCAGCAATTCGGTGCGGGTCCACCCGATCTGATCTACATGACCTCGCTCGAGTCGCACGCAGAGATGATCTGGGACCACCCGATCCCAGCTCACTATTTCGAGCGCCTGGCCTCATTCAGCCGCGTCCTCTACTTCGATACTCGGGGTTCCGGAGGTTCCGACGGCGTGGCTTTGGGGAAGCCTCCAACCCCCGAGATGTGGACCGACGACGCACGGGTCGTTATGGACGCTGCGGCAATTGAGCGGGCGGCGGTCGTGGCCGAAGTCGAAGGCGGCTTCATGGGGATGACGTTCGCGGCAATACACCCGGAAAGGACCACGGCGCTGGTGCTGATCAACACCTTCGCCAGGCTGATGCGGGCGGACGACTATCCAATCGGCATGCCTGAACAAACTGCCGATGCGGTCGTGCAGTGGGCTCGGGCATCGTGGGGCCGGCCCGGATACTTCGATGTCATGCTCCCCAGCAGAAAAGACGATTCCGGATTCCAGGAATGGCTGGCCAGGTATCAGCGGATCGCCGCCACGCCAAACACCGCCATCACGATCTACGAGAACTTTGGCATGCGGGTAGATCTCCGCTCCATTCTCAAGTCGATCAACGTCCCGACGTTGGTGATCTGTCGTAAGGAAGCCGCCTGGCACCGACCCGAGTACAGCCGGTATCTGGCCGAACACATTCCCGACGCCAAACTCGTCGAGCTGCCGGGCGCCGACACGCATCCGGTGTTCGCCGCCGACCCCGAACCCGTGCTGAGGGAGATCGAGGAGTTCATTACCGGGGTGCGTTCGGCACAGGTCCCCGATAGGACTTTGGCCACGGTGATGTTCACCGACATCGTCGACTCAACCCAGCATGCGGCACGGCTCGGCGATCGTGACTGGCTCGACCTGTTGGAACGACACCACCGGATGACCCGGGACTATCTCGACAGGTATCGGGGCCGGGAGATCAAGACGACCGGAGACGGAATCCTGGCGACCTTCGACGGCCCGACCAGGGCGGTGACCTGCGCGGCCCATGTTCGAACAGCCAGCCAGGCTTTGGGGATAGACATCAGGGTCGGCTTGCACACCGGCGAGATCGAACTGAGCGGTGACGACATCAGCGGAATGGCCGTCAATATCGCCTCACGGGTAATGAGCATCAATACGGGCGGTGGTGTGGCCGCATCAAGCACGGTGCGCGATCTCGTGGTCGGATCAGGAATCGAGTTCAACTCGATTGGCGCACAAGAGATGAAGGGCGTCCCTGGTGAATGGAACCTGTTCGAGCTGGTCTCAATTCCATCTCGCTAGCCCATCACAGCACTTCCGAGACCTGTGGCCGCTGAGTCCGTCTGTCTTCCCGAGACGATGCCGACCCTCCCGCCCGGAACACCTGCTCCTCGACGGTCCGCTATCCGCCGTGTTTGACCATCCGGAAGAGGATGAAGCCCGGTTCAGTTGACAGCCTCCGGAAGCTGTTTGGATGGCTCTCGGCCATATCTAGTTGCGGGGTGGGTTCCACGAGCCGCTCGATCAGAAAGCCCGCTTCGGTGAACTCCCCGGCCAATTTTGTGAGTGGCATGCGCCACGCCGTGATCTCCCAGCCCGTGCTCCATGTCTCCGTCACGGCTTCGACGGTGAAGTACGAACCCCCCAGCCTGTGCCAGTCTCCGGCGGGGTGGTGCGTGCTAACGACGAACACCCCGTTAGGGCGGAGCATTCGGTGGACCTCGCTCAGAAAGCCCGCCCGATCGTTGAGGTAGTGATACACCAGGGCGCTCACGACGATGTCGATGCTCTGGTCTGCCACCCAATGAAACGGCTCTTCCAACGAGTGGACCCGCAAGTCTGCTTGATCACCGACCTTTGCCCGGGCCAGCTCGATCATGGTGGTTGAGGCATCGCATCCCAGAACGTCGGCTCCCCTCGCCATCAGCTCAGCGACGTAGATACCGGGCCCACATCCTGCATCGAGCACGAGCTTGCCCTCGACATCGCCGATCAACTCGAGAGTGGACGGCCGGTCGTAGAGAGCGTTGTACGGTGCGGTGGCGGCATGCGCCTCGTACTCGCCGGCGAAAGAATCGTACTGGGTTGGCTCAGGACTGGGCATAGCGCCGATTATGGTCGTTGACCGGGTCGAACCTGCGACCGCGACCTTGTCGTCGTTGGTGTCCATCCCGCAACCCTGCCGACTGTGCTTGGCTGGACGTCCGATCGAATGGAGAACCGAATGGCCGAGATGGACCGGAAGAGAATGCGCACCATGTGGAGGGCGCACAAGCTGGCATGGAATCTGTCGGGCGGACGCCTGGGCCGCAAGATGGGTGGTATCCCGGTGCTCGAGTTGGTGACGACCGGTCATCGTTCAGGGCTCCAACGCCAGATCTTGATCTGGTACTTCGACTCCCCGGAGGGGCCGGCCATCATCGGAACCAACGCGGGCCGGGACGTCGATCCGGCCTGGGTGAAGAACCTGCGAGCCAATCCCCTGGCCCGCGCCCGATGGGACGGAGAATGGCACGACGTTCGGGCGGTCGAGTTGAGCGGAGCCGATCACGAAAAGGTCTGGAACACCGGGGTGGCGGCCTCCGCCGGCTACGCCGAATACAAGGAAACGCTGACCCGCCCGATCCCGATCATCCGTCTCGAGCCACGCTGAGGATCAGTCGAAAAGGGCGAACTCGCCCGTCGAGCGTCCTTCGAGGGGAACGTAGGCGGGGACCGCATGGTGCGGGGTGTCGAGGTACACCTTCGCTTCGGGCGCCTGGGCGAACTTGCCGTGACTCCACCGAACTTCGATATGCCCGGTCACGGTTGAGGTGGCCCCGGAGCGCTGATCGGCGTAGGTCGCCTCCCAACCGACGATAGGTTGGCCCCGGTCCGGTTCGGCCCGGTGCCGGAACGAGACAAACCGGTGTGAGACCCGCAGATCCCAGGGGGTCTGCACCCGGTAGGCCAGCGGGTGACCTTCGGCCGACTCTCCCAGGACGAAGTAGGGAGCGGATTGGAGCCGCAGGAGGCGCCACATCATCTCCTCCTGCGCTCGTTTGGTTCTCAGGTACGTGTCCCAGCGGTGGGACGACCCGGTAGCTGCGTCGAAGGCGAATTGGCGGTAGGCCCGTTTGGCGGTGTCGGTGAGGGTCCTGGGCAACGACTGCTTCAGGATGAGGCGATGGTCGCTGGTGAGGTCGGTCACGTGCCCGGGTAGAGAAGCATCGGGGGCCAGGCGCCGGCATTCGTCGTAGAGCAGCTGATACGACCCGGGGGCCACGGCATGGAACCAGTCGTCGGCGTCGCTGCGGGGGTCGAACAGGTTGGCCGGTGAGGCGTTGGTGAGGATGTTGGACCCGTATTTGCACGACACCAGGTAGACGTGATCGACCCGGAGATCGGCCGGGATCTGCTCGTAGCCTGGCGGCCGGTGCGCCCCCTTCCACTCGACGATCCAGGGGGGGCGGCCGCGCAGACCCTCATCCGAGCGAGCGAACCGAACCCCGTTACTCCAGGCGGTCGCGAAAGCCCGGCTGTGCTCGCCCGACCGGTAGGCGGCAGCCAGCCGGTCGTAGACCGCATTGTCGACGTTCACGAATCCGGGCGGCCGCATCCCGATGGCATGCTGGAGATTGGAGTACCCGAACATGCCGAGTCCGGTCACGATTTCGGTGATCTCCGTGCGCAAGGCAGGCATTGGTCAGGCGTCCCGGAACAACCGCTTGAACTGCAGCTGAGCCCCGATCATCTCGCCGGGCAGCTCGTCTCGCCCGTAGATCGGCAGGAATGTGTAGACGTCGACGGCCACCCCGGACAGTGTCATCCACGTGACGACCGCATCACCCCATCGTTCGTCGAGCAGGGCTTTGCGCAACTCGTCGGCTCCTTCGCGGGTGAGCAATGCCGGGTCGGTGTCGGCGACCAGTTCGAGGGCGAGCAGCCGCTGCAGCACGTCGATGTCCTCGGCCAGGTAAACGGCCGGAGGGTCGAAGCGTACGACCGCGTACGCCACGCCGTTCATTCGTCGCCGTCGTAGTAGCGGGCGAGTTGTTCGTCGCGACGCGCCGCCAGTTCTTCTTCCGTCCAGAACCCGGCCAGCTGCTCCGGGTTCCCCTGGGCGTAGGCTTCCAACCGGTTGACACCGCCGGCATCGAACATCTCGATGGCATCCCACACGTTGCCGGGCCCGACGGCATGGAGCGCTTTGTCGCCGTCGCTGCCCGGCCGCGGCAGGTTCGAGGTCACGATCAGGAGCCGGGCTTCTTCGTCGAGCGACTTCAGGACATGGGCGCGGCCGAGCGTCTTCCAGAGGGTGTCGGTGCGCAGCAAGCCGGGCCGGGCGGTAGTGAACGCCCCGGACACATCGACCAGGAACTCCCGGTCGCCTTTGGAATCGACCACCCGGAAGTTGAAGTGCACGCCCGATTTGGGCAGCTTGTACGCCTCGTCGATCACTTCGAAGCCGACTTCTTCGAGTACCTGGCGGGCCAGGTCCTGAGCCTTCTTGCCTTCCCGGCTGGCCCGACGCTGGAAGTGGTCGGCCCGCTCCTCGGCGGTGGCCTCCGGAGGCAATTCGAGAGCGAACCGCTCCTGGTGGGCGGTCTCCTGCTCCCGCTGCCGCCGGTAGCGCTGCTTCTCGGCCCGGTAGCGGGCCCGGGCCGTCTCGATGTAGCCCGGGTCGAGGTCGTAGCCGACCCCGCGCCGGCCGGTCCGTGCGGCGGCAACCAAGGTGGTCCCGGACCCGAGGAACGGGTCGAGGATCAGATCGTCTTCGAACGTGTACAGCTCGATGAGGCGGCGCGGCAGCTCCACCGGGAACGGGGCCGGATGCTGGACCCGGCGGGCGCTCTCGGCATCGATGCGCCACACGTCGAGAGTGGCTTCCATGAACTCGTCGACCGGCATAGTGTTCTCGAACGGGTAGCCGTCCTTCTCGCGCTGCTGGCGGGACCGGGCCCGATCGAACCGGCCCTTGGAAGCAACAATGACCCGTTCGGTCACATCGCGCAGGACCGGGTTGGTGGCCTTGTTGAAGGACCCCCAGGCGACCGACCCGGAGGCGCCTTCGGCTTTCTGCCAGATGATCTCGCCCCGCAGGAGCAAACCCAGATCGTCCTGGAGGATCCGCATCACGTCGGCGGACAAGCTGCGGTAGGGCTTGCGGCCGAGGTTGGCGACGTTGACGGCGATCCTCCCGCCCGGCTCCAGGGTCCGTTTGCATTCGACAAACACGTCCCGCAGCATCTCCAGGTACTCGACATACGACCGGGGTATCTGCGGACCGGCCACCTCGCCTTTCCCGGTGACCGCCTGCTCATATTCTTTGCCGACGAAGTAGGGAGGCGACGTGACCACCAGCGCCACCGACCTGTCGGGTACCGCCGTCATGTGGCGGGCGTCACCCACGATGCAGGGCGGATCTGGCAGTTCGAGGTTGAGCGGACCGAGCCGGTCATCGTCGGACAGTTCGGGAGGGCTGAACCGGGCGTAGAAGGCCGACGCATCGTGGTTCTCCCTCCGCCCGACCCCGAAAGCGGACGTGGTGGTGCCACGACCGGCCTCGCTCGCTTCGTCCCGGGGTTCGGTGTTTCCACTCATCACGCTGAAACCATACAAGCCCGGAGTGACAGATTCCCGGACTCGTCAGTTCGTTCTCGCAGCATCTGCAGTGCGATGCCTCAACGAGCCTCACACTGTTGTGTTGCCACGATGAGCGGGACTCGCGATGCAAACGAGGACGGGACCGGTCTAGGGGGTGTACTGCTCGCGGATGTAGGTAACGGCGCCATCTTCGATGGTGAGCCACACGCCGGGCTGGAAGGAGCGCCCGGCCCGCCCGGCCAGCCAATCGGCATAGGGCACCATCTCCTCGGAGCCGGGATCCCCGGGGTTGGGCATCCATGTCACGCCCGTGTCGGCCGAGACCGCCAGGGTGCGGATCGTGGCGTTGAGGTTGCGGACGTAGTAGTCGTTGGGCGGTGGTGATTCCTCGCCGTCCTCGGCGGCAGCTTGGGCGGCCGGCGCTCCGGTGAACCAGCAGGCCAGGTCGAACCCCACAGATCCCGCAGCGGCGCTCTCGATGTAGCCGAACCATTCCCCGTCCGGAAGCCCGGTGGACGTGCCCGGCGTACAACCGGAGCCGTCGGCCAGCGCGTTGGTGTCCTGGGTGGTGGTGGTCGACGCAGCCGTCGTCGTAGTGGTCGAAGCGGCCGTGGTGGTCGTCGTCGAACCGGTGATCGTGGTGGTCGACGCAGCCGTCGTAGTCGTGGTCGAAGCGACCGTCGTGGTCGAAGCGACCGTCGTTGTGGTCGTCGAACTGCCGGGGATGGTGGTCGTGGCACTCTCCGTCGAAGAGCACCCCGCCGCCAGGACCACAACGCTCAGGACCGCTACGACGCGGCCCGCCCGCACCGTCCGAAATCCTGGTTTGCTCGAAAGGAACCGACGAGTGTCAGCGATCACAGGTGGCCTCCGCGCCGTGTGTTTACCGATCAGATTCCACTGCCGTCGATGGGCAAATCCAGAACTCCCGACGTCGTTCGCGGACGCCTGCCCCTCGCCGGCCGGTGACTTCGCGATAGTACCCCGGTCCTATTGCCACCTTTGCGCGAAACGGCGGGAATATTTGGGACGCTCGTCTCGCTGAAACGACCCCCGACAGGAAACCCATGGAACTAGGACTGACCAGCTTCGCCGAGACCATCCCCGACCCTTCCTCGGGGGTAACGATCGCCCATGGGGAACGGCTCCGCCAGGTGCTCGAGGAGATCGACGTGGCCGAGTCGGTCGGTCTCGACGTGTACGGCCTGGGCGAACACCACCGCCCCGACTTCGCCTCCTCATCTCCGGCCACGGTGCTGGCTGCCGCTGCCGGACGGACCTCGAGAATCCGCCTCTTCCCGGCCGTGTCGATCCTCAGCACCGACGACCCGGTGCGAGTGTTTCAGCAATACGCCACCCTCGACCTGGTCTCATCCGGGAGAGCCGAGCTGCTGGTCGGACGGGGATCGTTCATCGAGTCGTTCCCGCTGTTCGGGTACGACCTCAACGACTACGACGAGCTCTTCGCCGAGAAACTCGATCTGCTGCTCCAGATCCGGGACAACGAGACGGTCACCTGGTCGGGCCGGTTCCGGCCACCCATCAGCGGCCAGGGCATCTACCCCCGGCCGGAGCGGCCGCTCCCCATCCGCGTTGGGGTAGGCGGGACCCCCCAGTCGATCATCCGGGCCGCCCGGCGGGGGCTTCCGGTGGCGCTGGCGATCATCGGCGGAAGCCCGGACCGCTTCAAGGTGCTGGCCGATCTGCACCGGCGCACGCTGGTCGAGTCCGGCTACGACCCCGCCGAGGTCCCGCTCTCAGTCCACGCACACGGATACATCGCCGATACCACGGACCAGGCTGCCGAGGAGTTCTACGGCTCCTACGCAACGGCCATGTCCCGCATCGGGCGGGAACGGGGCTGGGGTCCGATGACGAGAGACCAGTACGACCTGATGCGCGGCCCGGGCGGTTCCCTCGTACTGGGCGACCCGGAAACCGTGGCGGCCAAGATTCTCCGCTGGAAAGAGGTTCTCGGGGTCAACCGGTTCGAATTGCATGTGAGCGTTGGCTCGCTCCCCCACGACCAGGTGCTCCGCAACATCGAGCTGCTGGGAACGAAGGTGGCACCGCTGGTGCGAGGTTGAACGCGCTCGCTTCCGCCCATCGGTAGGGTTCCGGGGCATGGCTGTACGACTCGACCACACCATCCTCGACGTGAAGAACCTGGCCGAATCGGTGGCCTTCTACCGGGACGTCGTCGGTTTGGAGTATCGGGGCAGGAGCGGGGGATTCGAGGTGATGCTCATCACCGACGACCTGGCCCTCGACCTCGACGCCCATGTTCAACCGGCCCCCCGGCATCTGGCATTCGGCATGGATCGAGCCACGTTCGAGGCGGCCTTCGAGCGCATCCGGGCCGGTGGTTATTCGTTTGGAGACGGCCCTTCCCGTCCCACCAATATGCAAGGCCCGGGTAGATCGACCGGCATTCACGGAGCGACCGATTCGGTGTACTTCCACGATCCGAGCGGCCACCTGCTGGAGATCCTCACCTACGACCCGCCGGTCCCGGTTGCCTAGCTGGTTCGGGACTCTCAGGCGACCGCCAGCCTGACCCAGATGACCGGCTGTCGTGGATGCTCGTAGGGAACCGGGCGCTCGAATCTGCGGGCATTCTGGAACTCCCAGGCGAAGAGCCGCCCACCGGCGGCGAAGGCGTCGAGCGACACGTGGTCGATCCTGTGTCTCTCCTGGTGGTCTCTGAGTTCGGCCGTCGTGAAAGGACCGTGCACGTCGACGAGCTCTGCCATCCCCGCAATCGCTCCCGAGCCTGCGGGACTCAAACCGACCGGGCCGCGCACCTTGGTGCAGAGATGGTTGAGCTCCCAGGTCTTGCGGCCCTCGATCAGCAACCACACCCACGGTTCCGGGACGGGCAAGGCGTAGTCGAAGGGGTAGGTCCACGAAAACGAGTCTTGGCAAGCAGGGCAGAACCATGGTTTGGCAAGCGCATTGCCGTTGGGGTCGTTGCTCGCGAACTCGATCCGGGTCCGGTCTGAGCATCCGGGGCAGGGTGGAATCAGCTCCGGCTCGGGCAGGTAGCGGACCGTCGGCATACTGGGCGGCCGGGCCATTTCTCGCATGGCGCTCCCGGATGTCACGATGGGCTCGTTCTTGTTGTGGCATCGACAAACGGCCCAAGATCTTGAGGAACCAACGTCGGTTCACATTCGATTCAGACCGGAAACCGTCGGCCGGCGGCTGAATGCCTCAGCAGACTTCCCCGTCGAGGATGCACATCAGCCCCGGCGCCGGGGCAATGTCGTGTTCGAGGACCCAGGTGCGTTCCAGCGGTGATGTTGATCAGTTGGACCCCAGGGCCGAACGGCTCTATTGAGTAGGGTCTTTCAGGCTCGCTGCGAAAGCCGTGAGCGACCGGTGGGGTATGACAACACACCGAGCGGCAACCCGAGCCTCGTGGGGTTCCGATGCCAGACTCCCCACCAAACCTGGCTGGTTGTGGCAATCGTCGGCCGCCATCCCCCCTATCTGGCCACCAGGACCGTCGGGCAGGTGAATCGGGACTTGCCGCGGACACTTCGGAGCGTTGTCGCGACACCGGCTATTCGACTCGCTGTCGAACCAATTCGCCTCCCAGAATCCCTCAACTCACGCAAGGGAGGACACCTTGAAACGACTCACCGGGCTGCTTGTCGCCCTGGCGCTGGTCGCCAGTGCCTGCGGCGGCACCGCCGAAGCCGAGATTGAAGAAACGACCACCACGACGGCCGCCGCGACGTCCACCACGGAAGCCACCACCACAACCACAACCGAGGCGACGACCACCACGGCCGCCCCTACGACGACCACGACCGAAGCATCCGGCATCGTCGAGGGCGAAGACCCCGAAGTGGATGCCGTCGTCCTGGCCTTCACGACCGCTCTCGACAGCGTCACCCCATACGAAGACAAGGCGCCGTTCATCGACGATCCCGAAGGGCTCGAAGATACCGTTGCGCAGTACCTTGCGACCGGCGAGTCCATGGGAGGCATCAGTGTCGCCGTCTCTGCGGTAGCGATCGACGGAGACACAGCCGTAGTCACGTACGACCTTTTGTTTGGCGGCAACCCGACCTATCCGGATCTCAGCGGCGACGCCATCAAGACGGCCGATGGCTGGAAGATCACCCGGGCAGGGTTCTGTTCGCTGATGTCTTCGGCCCGGGTCGGCTGCCCGTAGACCGGGAGATCAGGATGCAGACACGGCTGATCGGGCTCGTACTCGCCGCCGCGCTCGTTGGCGGCGCCTGCGCTTCTCAGCCCGTCGCCACCACGACGGCCGGGGAACCAACTACGAGCACGACAATGGGGACCACGACCTCGACTTCGGGAGTCGAAGCTCCCGCGGTCGAGACCTTCATCGGTGCTGATGGCGTCGTGTCGACGATCGCCGACACAAATCGCATCGTGACGTTGAGCGGAGACCTGACCGAGACCGTATGGAGACTCGGGTTCGGGGATTCGGTGGTGGCGACCGACGTCACCACCGTCTACCCGCCGGAGGCGATCGGGCTGCCGGTGGTGGGAGTCGGCCGCTTCCTGTCGGCAGAGGGAGTCCTGGCGCAGGAGCCGACCCTGGTCATCGGGGACACGCAGACGTCTCCCCCGGAAGCGATCGAGCAGATCCGTAGTGCCGGGGTCCCCGTGGTGATTCTCGAGGTACCGACCACCTTCGACGGCTTGTACGAGAAGATCGAAGGTCTGGCCGAGGCGCTCGGCGTGCCCGAGAAGGGGGCAGATCTGGCCGCAGAGGTCCGGTCCGGAATCGACCAGGCCCTCGAAACGGCGGCACCGCTCGACCCGCAACCCGGTATCGCCTTTGTATACAGCCGGGGTCCCGACGTCATGTTGCTCTTCGGTTCCGAGATGACCACCCAGCCCCTCATCGAGGCCGCGGGCGGCATCGACGTGGGAGCCGCCGGCGGAGTGGTCGGCACCGTCTCGATCACTCCAGAGGCTCTGGTGGCTGCGGCGCCCGATGTCATCGTCATCACCAGTGAGGGGTTGCAGGCGCTCGGGGGGGAAGCGGGACTCCTGGCGGTTCCCGGATTTGCCGAAACTCCGGCAGGGCGAGACGGGCGCATCCTCAACTATCCCGAAGGAGACTTCCTGACCTTTGGTCCGCGCATCGCCGAGTCCCTCGAACTGTTGATCGCTGATCTCCAGTCCGTTCTCGGAGATTCGTGACCCAATCGGCCACCGCCACCGACCGCGAGTCCGGACGCCTCGCGGCGGTGATGGTTCTCGGAACCGGATTGCTGGGGCTGATCGTGGTGGGGCTCCTGAGTGGCGCCGTGGCGATCAGCCCGGCCGACCTTCTCCATGTGCTCGGCCGCCGGCTCGGATTGACCGAGGATCCGCAGCGCCTCACCGATTCAGTCCTGTGGGCCATCCGGCTACCCCGGGTCCTGGCAGGGGCGGTCGTCGGGGCCGGATTGGGTGTCGCCGGAGCGGCACTGCAGGGGACGTTGCGCAATCACATGGCCGACCCGCATCTTGTCGGGATCTCCCCGGCCGCGGGCCTCGGCGCCGTGGCGGGAATCGCCCTAACCCCTGCCGGTGGGCCACCTCTGGTCATGATGCTTGGCGCCGCCGCCGCCGGCGCCGGCGCCGCATTGTTGATGCGCAGAATCGCCAAGCGGGTCATCGAATCCAACCAGTTCATCCTGGTGGGACTCGCCCTGGGCTTGGCAATGCTGGCCTGGCTGGGGGCGATCGTCCTGGCCTGGGACAGTCCCCGGGCCCCGACGTTCACCTTCTGGGTCTTCGGGGGACTCTCCGGATCTACCTGGTCGGCGCTTGCGGCCGGCACACCCCTCGTACTCATCGGTACTGCGGTAGTAGCTACGTACTCCCGATCCCTTGATCTTCTCTCCCTGGGTGAGAGCGAAGCACGCCATGTCGGGGTCAACGTCGACCGGGTCATCAGCATGGTCCTGATCGGTGTCGGACTTGCGGTCGGAGGTTCAGTAGGTCTTGGAGGAGCAATTGGATTCGTCGGCCTGATCGTCCCGCTCATTGTGCGCAGATGGATAGGCCCGGCCCACGTCTGGCTCATTCCGGCTTCGGCACTGGGCGGCGCTGCCATGGTGGTAGCCGTTGACATTCTGGCCAGGACGGTGGCAGCCCCGATCGAGATTCCTGTTGGCCTCTTCACCGCCATCCTCGGAGCGCCAGTGTTCGTTTGGTTTCTCATGCGAGTCGGACGATCGCGGTCATGAAGCCGGCAGTGAAGGCCGAGCGGGTCAGGTACCACCGGGATTCTGCGGTGCTGGTCGATGATGTGACCCTCACGGCGGATCCGGGTGAGATCCTGGCCATTGTCGGACCGAACGGTGCCGGCAAGACCACCCTTCTGAGAATCCTCGCCGGCGATCTAGCCCCGTCCGCCGGGCGGGCCCAGGTGCAAGGCGTCGACGCGTCCCGGACACCGTTGCAGGAACTGGCACTTCTGCGCGCCTATCTAAGCCCCAAAGGGGTATCCGAGAATCCCTTCACCGTGCGGGACACGGTCACTATGGGCCGCCACCCGCACCGTCGAGCCGTGATCGGCGCCGGCCACCACGAAGCAATCGTGGAGTCGGCAATGCAACGAACCGACGTCATCCACTTGGCCGAGCGAGTGATGAGCAGTCTGTCAACGGGAGAACAACAGCAGGTTGGGCTGGCCCGGGTAATCGCCCAGGAGACGCCGGTTCTCTTCCTGGACGAGCCAACCTCGTCCCTCGACATAGGACATCAGGAGAAGGTCATGCAGGTCTTGCGATCATTGGCCCGGGAAGGCACTGCTGTTCTCGTGATCGTGCACGACCTCAACCTCGCCGCCGCCCACACGGACCGCATGATCCTGCTCAACGCCGGGCTGGCGGTCGCCACCGGGCCCGCCTCGGAGGTGTTGACGAGCGAGCGTCTGTCGGCGGTGTACCGGCAGCCAATCGAGGTGGTGCCGCATCCCCGCCGTGCTTGTCCCCTCGTGCTGACTATCGATCCTGCGGACGGTCCTCGCTGAGCGATGGGGCCGCGTCGCCGGGGTGCAATACCTCCATGAGGTGGCCTGCAACGCTGCCTCCGACATCCCCGGCGCGGGCAGTATGTCGTCTCAGAGCTTCGCCAGGATGCCGGCGCGGCTCTCATTGCTCGGCCGGCGGGTGGGGTCCAGGTCGGCTCCTTCTGCACCGGGATCGGCGATACCCGGAGCGTGGTCCGGTAGATCGGGAAAGCGCCGTGGAGGTTTTTCTTCTGAAAGTTGTCGAAATCGGTGGCAGCTCTTCGTCGAATAGGCAAAGGTATTCCAGAGGACGAAAGGAGCACGGATGCCTACGTACGCAGCACTCATCTACACCCCCGCCGAAATGGAGGGTCAGGGCACACAAGAGGACTGGGCCGCCGTCATAGCCGAGTACAACGAGTTCGGCGAGAAGGCCGGAGCGGCCGGGGTGGTCGCCGGAGGCGAAGCGCTCCAGGACACAGCTACGGCGACGACCATTCACGTCAAGGGCGGGAAGGGCGGCGAGTTGATCACCACGGACGGTCCCTTCGCTGAGACCAAAGAGGTCCTGGGCGGGTTCTACTTACTCAAATGTGCCGATCTCGACGAGGCCGTCCAGTGGGCCGCCCAGATCCCCGGCGCCTGGCACGGAAGGGTTGAAGTTCGGCCGATCATCGAGTGGTCCGAAGGAGAGTGACGGTCGACGAGATCGTCCGGATTGAGGGTGGCCGGGTCCTGGCCACCCTCATCCGGTTGACCGGCGACTTCGGTCTGGCCGAAGACGTGCTCCAGGATGCTGTGGTTGTCGCCCTCGAGCAGTGGAACCGCTCGGGTCCCCCCGACAACCCGGCGGCGTGGCTGACGACCGTCGCTCGAAACAAGGCTCTCGACCGCCTCCGGAGGGAGTCCCGCCGATCCCACAAAGAGACCGAGGCGTTCCAGATGCTGGCCGACCCGCCCGACCCTCCCCGAGGTGACGACCGCTTGCGGCTCATCTTCACGTGCTGTCACCCGGCGCTGGCGCCCGCAAGCAGGGTGGCGTTGACCCTGCGAACGATCGGTGGGCTGACCACCACCGAAATCGCACGGTCCTTCCTCGTCCCGGAGGCCACGATGGGGCA
Organism: uncultured Actinomycetota bacterium; assembly: GCA_963707435.1. Classification (GTDB taxonomy): domain Bacteria; phylum Actinomycetota; class Acidimicrobiia; order Spongiisociales; family UBA4744; genus UBA4744. The sequence goes on from CAVPPF010000008.1 coordinate 46,127, forward strand.
GCGGATCAGCCGGGCCAAACGGAAGATCGCCGTAGCCCGCATCCCCTATCGCGTGCCCGCACCCCACGAACTCCCGGACCGGCTCCCGGCGGTACTCGCCGTCGTGTACCTCATCTTCACGACCGGCCACCACGCCCCGGAAGGCCGCCTCGATGCCCGGGTCGATCTGGCCGCAGAGGCGATCCGTCTCGGGCGGCTCCTCGTCGAGTTGATGCCCGACGAAGCCGAATGTCGGGGTCTCCTCGCTCTGATGCTCGCCACCCATGCTCGCCACCCCGCTCGCCTTGATGCCGCCGGTGATCTGGTCCTCATGGCTGATCAGGATCGAACCCGCTGGGATCACTCCGCTATCGCGGAGGCGGCCGAAATTGTCGATCGGGTACTCCCCCGGCGGATGGTCGGCCCATTTCAGATCCAGGCGGCCATCGCCTGCTTGCACGGCCTGGCCGATTCGGATGCTACGACCGACTGGAAGCAGATCGTCGACCTCTACCGCCGCCTCGAGCAGATTGCACCGTCCCCGGTGGTGAGGGTCAACCGGGCTGTTGCGGAAGCCAGAGTCTTCGGACCGGAGGCCGGCCTCGTCTTGTTGGAACGGACAGACGGCGTTGAGCGCTGGCACCTCTACTGGGCCACCCTGGCAGCCCTTTCCCGACAGGCCGGCCGGATCGACGAGGCGGCCCGCGCCTACCGTTCGGCCCTCGATTGCGAGATGAACGACAGCGACCGGAGGTTCTTGCAGGAACAGCTGCTCTCACTCAATGGACCCGATCAACCGGCTCCGGCCGTTCGGTAATCTTGAGGCTGATGGCTCGACCCTCTCCGCTCCTGCAGTGGTTCTTCAAAGCCCCGGGCCGGTTGTACCGGATGGGGCTGGGCCCGATGCTGGGACGGCGATTCCTGGCGGTAACGCACCGGGGCCGGAAGTCCGGAAAGCTCTACGACACGGTGCTCGAGGTAGCCGTCTTCGACCCAGCCACCCGGGAAAGCACCGTGGTGTCTGCGTACGGCACCGGTGCCGACTGGTTCCGCAATCTGCAGGCTGCTCCGGCCGTGCGGGTGCGAACGGGACGCATGGACTACGTCCCCGAACACCGGATCCTCACCGAGGAGGAAGCGATCAACGCTGCCGCCCGGTTCTGCCGGGACCATCCCTGGGAAGCGAAACTGGCGCCCAGAGTGCTGCCGGCCATCGGAGCAGTCGCCCCGGGCTCATCGGATCCGGTGGCGATGCTGGCCTCGCTGCCGATGGTCGCGTTCCGACCAAAGCAGTGACGGCCCGAAGCTCAGGGTTCGATCTTCGTCCAGGTGCCGCATCGCTCGGCGGAGAACCCGAGATCACCGGGATCGATCCACACCGTGGCAATGCTGTCGGTGAAGTCGTTGACGATGACGTCGTCCAGCGTTCCCCCGAACCCACTGAGCCGTTGCCAGTAGCAACTGTCCGCAGAGGTACTGTTTCTCCACAACCCTGCGGCAATCTCGGTCCCGACCTGGTAGGTGCCATCGCCGAAGGGAGCCGTGGGCGACGACGTGATCGGCGACAGGTCGGTGCTCCACAATCCGCAATCGTTGCTCTCAAATCCCAGATCGGTGGGTGAGATCGTCACGATGCTGCGCCCGTAGGTGAATTCGTTGGCGATGATCTCGTCGAGGGTGTCACCGAACCCGGACAGCCTGGCCCAGTAACAACCACCCGATGAATCGCTGTTCCGGTACGTGCCCGCCGCGATATCCGTACCCACCCGCCAGGTCCCGTCCCCAAAGCTGCTGTGGGTTCCGGTGATCGCCGACCAGTTGAGCACGGTGAGTATCTGGTCGGACGGGGCACTGGCTTCATCGGTGATCGGAACCAGTTTGGTGGTCGAGTATCCGAGCGCCTGGATGGTGCCCGACTTGTAAAAGACGAGGTCTGCTCCGGGAATCATGTTGAACTGGCCGGCGAGGATCTGGTTCCACCCGGTATCGGTATACCCGACATCCGAGATGGCGGTGAACCGGCCGTCGGCGCTGATCGTGTAGAACCGGTACAACCCGTCGTTCGACCGGTAGTACATCAAATCATCGCGTCCGTCGCCGTCGAAATCGCCGGAGGGGATCTGGGACCAGTTGCGGTTCCCGTACATGACCGGCGTCATCGGGGTGAACCGGGTACCGCTGACCGTGTAGAAGCGCATCAGCCCGTCGGTGGCCCGGTACCACAACAGGTCGTCGGTGCCGTTGGCGTCGAAATCGCCCGGGATCATCTGGGTCCAGCCCCGGTTCCCGTACATGATCGGCGTCATCGCCCGGAACGTCCCGTCGGCGGTGATGGTGTAGAAACGCATCAACCCGTCCGAAGCCCGGTAGAACAACAGGTCGGCGATGTCGTCGCCGTTGTAGTCGCCGGGAACCACATGGGACCAACCGCGGGTCCCGTACTTCTCGTAGAAGGCGTACGTGTCGCCCGAGGAGTCGACCGCCCGGAATTCGAACAAGCCCGTATCACGGTCGTACAGCAGAATGTCGGCACCGGTGGACCCGCCCAAGAAGCCGCCCCACACCACGTCCATACCCGGATCGGTGTACGAGTAGTCGCCTATCTTTCCGACCACCGGGTTCGTCTTGCCGGACGGAACAAACAAACCGAGCGGAGTGATCTCGCCGTCTACGTTGTCAACCGAGATCAATTCGTCGAGGTCGGAAACTGCGGCAAGCGTATCGAGAGGTTGCAGCATGGCTGGACGGTTGGTTGGAGCTTGCTCGAAAGCAGCTGCGTCCTCGGCAGCGCCAACCGGTGTTGCCAGGGTGAGGATAAGGATCAGCGCTGCACCCTGCGCTGCGTGATGGAGTCGGCTGCTTGCCCGCATAGCATCCCCGCTTTCCCTCCCAGGCTTCCACCTCTATCAGCATCGGGAAGAGCATTCCAGGGCCAAACGTCACTTGAGTTCGCACCGCCGGACCCAGGGCGTATAGGCGGCTCAGTGGGAGCCCAAAGCGCCGATCGTCCGCTCTTCCTTGCTTTGCATCGAACGGAGTAGGGTTCGTCGACCAGCGAGAGGAACCTTTATGGCCATCACCGGAATGCACACACTCGTCTTCTCACCGGAAGCCGACGCCGTCCGCGCCGTCCTTCGCGACGCGTTCGGTTGGGATCACATCGACTCGGGTGACGGGTGGCTGATTTTCGCCGCTCCCCCAGCCGAACTGGGCGTGCATCCCGGCGAGCAGCCCGGCCATTCGATCTCGCTCATGTGCGATGATCTGGCCGCCACCATGGACGAACTCCGGGCGAAAGGCATCGCGTTCGAGCCCGTCGAGGAACGGAGCTACGGGATGGTCACCACCATGCTGCTGCCGGGCGGCCTCACCATGATGCTCTACGAACCAACCCACCCCACGGCCATCTGACCTCGACGAGACGCCCGGTTGAGCAGCCTCAGTGGTGTTGCAGTTCCTTGCTCGTGTCCTCCTGGACGGTCGGCACCAACGGGGGTGCCGCAACCTTGCGGGTTGAGTACAGATACACGCCGGCGTGGCTCAACAGACCCACGGCCCACGGGATCGTGGTCCAGTAGGCATACTCCAGCCCGCCACCGCTCGCAATGTCCTGGATCCAGAGGAAGGCGTTGACGACCACGAAGATGGCGGTGTGCCACATCACGCCTGCGAACTCGCTTTGGACCCGATGCGCGCGCGGATGGCGCATGTCCCAGGCCACCAGTACCACGGTGGCCACCAGCAGAACGACGCCACCGATCAACAGCCCGTAACCCCAGGCTGCGTCGATGTCGCCCACCCGCCAGGTCAGGTTGTCGCCACCCAACCCGAGGTACTCGTTCTCCGGCCCAAACATGATGAACAGGCCCAGGAATGCGGCGATGCCGCCAACGATTCCCATCACCCATTCGGTGACCCTCGTCATTCGATACCTCCTCGTCGAGAGCCTCGATTCCAGTAGACGCCGTCGGGCGACGGGGGTCTAGGGTCGAAGGTCACCACTCCACCGTCTGCTCCCCCGGCACAGACGGGGGAGCCGTCTGAGCGAAGCGAAGACTGAGGGGACAGCCCCCCACATCATCCGGGACAGGATCTTTCGGCCGATTCGGTAGATTCTCCGCCATGCTCTTCATCAAGAGGTTCTGGCCCGGGCTGGCCGACGGGTCGATCACGATGACCTTCCGGCGATGGAAGCGCCGCCAGGTGGTGGCCGGAAACCGCTACCGGACCCCGGGAGGAATTGTCGAGGTCGAGAGCGTTGCGATCGTAGACCCGGCCACCGTCACCGACGACCAGGCAGTCCGTGCCGGATTCTCGTCGGCGGTCGAGCTCCTCGCAGATCTCCGTGGGACACCGGACACGCCGCTCTTCCTGGTTGCCTTCCACCGGGTCGAGGGCCCCGACCCCCGTACCGTTCTTGCCGAATCGGCCGACCTGGACCACGCGGCCGTCGCGGAGATCGAAAGCCGCCTCGCTCGCCTCGATCGAGCTTCCAGATCCGGCCCGTGGACCCACCGGGTGCTCGACCTGATTGCTGCCCATCCCGGGCGGCGTGCTCCCGACCTGGCAGAGATGGTCGGCACAGAGACCCAACCCTTCAAACGCAACGTGCGCAAACTCAAGGAACTCGGCCTGACCGTCAGCCTCGAAACCGGGTACCGGCTGTCGCCGCGCGGCGAAGCGTTCCTAACGGCCGGGCGCTGATCCAGCACAGCCGGTTCTGCGGTCTGTTCGTTTCAGTACCGCCGCTTCGGCGCCCGTGGATCATCGACCAGGACGGCGATGATCGGCGACTCCGGGTCGCCCAGGTTCAACGCTTCACGAAAGTGAGCCTCGACTTCTTCCTTCGACAGAACCGGTTGGGGAAGGAAGTCATCGCTGAGCCTTACCAGGATCCGTGCCCGGTATTCCTTGCTGGGCGGGTGGGTATCTGCCAAGTCGCCTCCTGTGCCAGAGGTGGTAGACGCTACCCGATGCAACGCCTCCCGGGACCGGCCCAGGGGGTTTTTGCGACCGATCGATCTAAACCAGCCCGAAGCCTTGCCGGCGGATGACCTCACCGAGACCGGTGCGCTTGGCCTCAGCGACCCGGCGAGCCGAATGCTCCATCCAGCCGTAGTCCTCCATCTCTCCAGCACTGCCGGGCACCGGCACCTGACGACCCCGGTAGATTCCGGTCTCCGCCATCACCCGGTCGTACTCCGCCAAACCCGCCGCTTCGCCTTCGACGTCATAGGTCTCCCAGTGGAGAACGACCGACGTGGGCAGCCGGGGTTTCCGCTCCGGCTTCGCCGCCGGCCGGCCCAGCGTCATACCGGCAATCGGAAAGGTCAGGCGGGGCAGTTCGAGCAGGTCGATCACCTCGGCCGGATCGTTGCGAATCGCCCCGATGTAGCAGGATCCGAGGCCGAGCGACTCGGCGGCGAGCGTGGCGGTCTGCATGAGGATGGCAACGTCAACGGCCGAAACCAGAAACGGCTCGACGTGTTCGGTCGGCTGCGTGTAGCCGCGGATGCGACAGATCCGGTCGAGCCGGCTGCGGTCGGCGCACCATGCCATGAACACCGGCGCCTCGGCGATCTGGGCCTGACCGCCGCACAGCTCGGCCAGCCGGGCGCGCTTGCCGGCGTCGGTCACGGCCACGACGCTGTACATCTGCAGGTTGGAGGAGGTGGCGCTGCGCTGGGCTGCCGCCACGATGGTCTCCACCACGTCGGTGGGGATCGGCTCGGAACTGAACCTGCGGACCGATACGTGGCGGTAGATCTGTTCGATAACTGGCGTGGTCATAGCGCTCCTTCACGTGACGAGCCATGAAACCACGTCTGATGTGCCGGTCGAGCTAGCGACGCTCGGATCGGCTTCCTACCTCATCGACCTCGGAGGACACGGACGATTCAGCGGTCTGCTCGGAATCAGACACAGCGCCAACCCACGGTGCCGGACCGGCCGTTGCTTCCCCGAACTTGGTGATGTAGTACGCCTCCCCGCACACGACCGCCAGGTCGTAGTAGTCCTCGACGGCATCACGGGCAAGGTCGACGAGCACGTCGCCGGCCAGCGACCGTGCGGTCTGCCTGAATCGCTTGGTGCGCCGGGCGATCTTCCTGGGGAACCGTTTGGAGACCGGCACGCCCTCGGGACCCACGTCGAGCGGGAAGAGGGCCAGGGCGATCACCTCGGCGGAGTCGCGGCTCATGCCGCGATCGCTCACCAAGCGCGCCACCGCCCGGATCCGCTTATGAGCCGACATCGACGCCCACCTCTTCGGTGGCCTCGTTTTCCATGGCTCAGGTATCGGCAGTCACCGTTTTGACCTTGATTTCTTCCCGGTTGCGCATTCCTCATCCCTGAGACCGGCGGCAGGGAGGGTTGGCCGGCTATTTTCTGACCCAGAAGGTGTCGCCGCATTGGGGGCAGGCGAGTTCCGTGTCGCCGGCCGTGAAGACGTTCCCGGGCCGGGTTCGACCGGTCTCGCGGTAATCCTTGACCGGTACCGGCGCTCCACAGGCCTCGCACGGCTTGATCGTCAAGTTCCGCAACCAGTTGCGCACGCTTTCCGACATGGTGCAAGGCTACCGAGCCACCGTATACGCGGACGGACAGAGCGGAGCTGTGTCGGCTCGGCCGCGGTCGACGCCCGGGGCGGCATAGCCCGAGAAGGAGGTTCCTGCTCTTGGCGATGCCGTCACGTCCCACCCTGATCGCTCCCTACACTCGTCTCCATGGACACTGTCCTCGGGGCACTTCTCGTCTTCGTGATGCGGGTTACGGACGTTTCTATTGGCTCAATACGGATTGTGATGCTGGTGCGAGGCCGCAAGTGGATCGCCGGCCTCCTCGGCTTCTTCGAATCGCTGGTCTGGGTCCTGGCCGCCGGGTTGGTACTCACCAACATGGACAGCCCCTTGCGCATTGTTGCGTTCGCGGCCGGTTTCGCCGCCGGCACCGTGCTGGGTGGCACGGTCGAGAGTTGGATTGCCATGGGCCAAAGTGTGCTCCGTGTCATCACCCCGTTGGAGACGCCCGAAGTAGCGCCGGCACTGAGACGAGCGGGATTCGGCGTGACTGTGGTCAACGCCGAGGGCAGGAACGGGGAGGTACGGCTGGCGTTCACCGTCGTGCCGCGCCGGCGCCACGCTGAGGTCCTCTCGATTGTGCACGATGTCAATCCGGGAGCTTTCGTGACCCTCGAGGAGGTTTCGACACCGGAACTGCGGTTAATGAAGAGCTCCCGGGTTCGCAAGTAGAAACCCGGGTGCGCCGGCTGTTGCAGTTGGCGCGGTAGACCTCGATCCAGCGCGATTCCAGCTCGCGTCAAGCCGCGTGCTGAAGACTGCAAACAGCGCCACCCGCCGCCGGCAGGTCGGGAGTCACGAGCGGCAGCGAACCCGGAGGGTCGCCTGAGTATCGCCCGGTTCGGGCCGGCCGCTTGTGCAGGTAGGTACGCGATCGGGAGCGTGTGAGGATGCCGCAGGTTTGACTCCCGGGTCGGCCATATGATCGCAACGTTGGCCCGGGCCTTTGCCCGGGCCTACCGCTTGGAATTGCTGTCTTCCCGTTGCGAGTGCGTGTATCCAGCTTCAGCGAGTGGGACGTCGTGGCATCGCTGCACATCTTTTCGACATCTCGTCGAATTGATATACTGAGTGCTAAGCCAAGAAAACGTTTCGCGGAGTCCGATGAAGATTGCGTGTTTCGGGACGGGTGGCCGACACTTCCATCGGTGTCAACCAAGATGCGAGATGGCGCCTTCGTTGAGTCTGGCAGAGCCGGTGACAACCGATGCTTGAGAAGCCGAAAGGCATACATCGACACCTTCCGTTAGTGGCTGTTCTGCTGGCCGGTTCGATGCTTTTCGTGGTCGGCCAAGCGACCGTAGCCGCAGAAACCGCCGGAATCGCTGCCGACGGCCAGATGCTGCTCCGTCCCCCACACGATCCAGGACCTGCCGACACCGCGTGTGTTACCTGCCACGAACAGCACAACGCCCGCGCCGATTGCACCACCTGCCACACCACCACCCACACCCCAACCACCACCGACACCGCCTGCACCACCTGCCACGAAACCCACAACACCCGCACCGACTGCACCACCTGCCACACCACCACCCACACCCCAACCACCACCGACACCGCCTGCACCACCTGCCACGAAACCCACAACACCCGCACCGACTGCACCACCTGCCACACCACCACCCACACCCCAACCACCACCGACACCGCCTGCACCACCTGCCACGAAACCCACAACACCCGCACCGACTGCACCACCTGCCACACCACCACCCACACCCCAACCACCACCGACACCGCCTGCACCACCTGCCACGAAACCCACAACACCCGCACCGACTGCACCACCTGCCACACCACCACCCACACCCCAACCACCACCGACACCGCCTGCACCACCTGCCACGAAACCCACAACACCCGCACCGACTGCACCACCTGCCACACCACCACCCACACCCCAACCACCACCGACACCGCCTGCACCACCTGCCACGAAACCCACAACACCCGCACCGACTGCACCACCTGCCACACCACCACCCACACCCCAACCACCACCGACACCGCCTGCACCACCTGCCACGAAACCCACAACACCCGCACCGACTGCACCACCTGCCACACCACCACCCACACCCCAACCACCACCGACACCGCCTGCACCACCTGCCACGAAACCCACAACACCCGCACCGACTGCACCACCTGCCACACCAAGGCGCACGGATCCAGCCTCTACACAGACTGCACGACATGCCACGAAGTGGCCCATTCGGGGGGGTTGGCATGTGTCGGCTGTCACCCGAACGTTCATGGCAACGAAGCCGATGATTCGTTGGATCCAAATTCCGAGGAAGACCCGGCTGCAGTGGCCGCCCCATCCGTCCCGACGACTTCGACGTCCAACGTGGACGCCGGCACCCTCCATGCAGTAACCGGCGGATCGGCTGGGGACGCCACCCGCCGGGAGCCGGTCCCGTTCGCGCCCTCGTTCGAGCGCCGCTACCTCGGATGGATCATTCTGATCGGCGGACTAGCTCTCTTCGCTGCCATCTTCTTGGATTCCCGCCGAATCCTTCACCCGCCGCGGAGAGAATCCCTCCCGGCAGGCAAGTAGCCTCCCGGTTGCAGCGCCTCAACGCCGGTTGAAGAACTCTCAACGACGCCGGCAGGCATCGACAAGCTCGCATCCAGCCCGATTCCAGCTCACGTCAAGCTGCGTGCTGCAGACTGCAAACAGCCTCAGCAGGTAGCGACGAAAGGAAGCCGGCATGTTGAGCAACGTTCGGGCCGCCCAGGCCATCAACGACGAGCGCCTGGCGACCGCCGCCAGGGGACGCTCCACCCTTCGCTACGGAGACCGGATCCCCGACTGGTTCACCACCAACATCGTCCGCCTCAGCACCACCCGCCGCCGGTACGTCGGGAATCACGAGCGGCAGCGGACCCGGAGGGCCGCCTGAGTATTGTCCGGTTCGGGCCGGCCGCCGGCAGGAAGGTGTGCGCGATCGAGAGCGCGCGAGGATGCCGCAGGTGTGACTCCCGGGTCGGTTACATGATCGCGACGGTGGGCCCGGACATACGTCCGGGCCCACCGCTCGGTCCCGTCGAGGTCAGCTGCCCTTGCTGTCCTCTGTTTCGATCCGCCACTCGGTCACGATCTTGCCGTCGTCGGCAACCAGCGAAACCAGCGTGGCATCGGGATTCTCCGCCACGGCCTTCCTGATCTCCTTGGCGATCGCGTCGTTGAACGCGGTCCGGATCCCCTCGGGAACCGTCCACCCGTTGTAGAACGCCTCGGTGATATCGACCACCAGCACGCCGTCGTCGGCACGCAGCTCCACCCGCAGGTTCGCCACGTACTCGCCGTTCTCGTCGACGCCTTCGACGTCGATCCACATGACCCCGTCGTTGATCGCTACGTCGACAGCGTTGTTTTCCGGATCCCGCTCGAATTCGGCGGCCAGCGAATCGGCCGTGACCTGTCCGTCGATCTGCAACGACCCATCGGCATTGCGCTCGATGTCGATGCTGCACGCACTCGTGACCAGCGCCAGGGCGGCCAGGATCGCCACCATCATTACCTTCGTGGAACGCATCGGTTCACCTCCATGAACGTGGTTCAGCTTCCACGGTCATTTGACGGCAACGGGCCCCGGTCTCCCAGTAGCCGGGATCACGAGCGCGTATGCAACGTGCACGAAGCCATATGACAGATGTCACAAAGCGCTCCCGGGCGGACCGGTTGGCTCCGATAATGTCCCCATGAAGCGTTTCGAGATCGAGCCCGGCCTGTTGAGCCTGTTCCGCTGGTTCGTAGCGATCCGCCTGGGAGTGCTGCTGTTCCTGCAGCTCGCCGGCCGGGAACGGGCCGAAGGCGACCTGCTGTTCGTCCCGGGGCCGGGCATCTTCATCCTGGCTCTGCTGCTCGCCTACCTACTCATGCCACCCTTGCAGGAACGCCTGGGCAAGTGGTACCTGCCGGTGGCGCTGTGGGTGGCCGCCATCGGCCCGGTCGTCGAAAACGGGATCACCGTGCAGGCCCGGCTCGCCGAAGGCGCCTCCGCCAACGAGGCCATCGCCGACTACTGGCTGCTGTTCTTCTACCTGTTCGTCCCGCTGATCCTCGTCGCGTGGCAATACCGTTTTCGCTGGGTGCTGCTCTTTGCAATCGGGACGTTCTTTGTCGATGCGGCGCTGACGATGAGCCAGCTCGAGTCCATCGGCGCCGACCTCACGCTGCTCGGCGCGCTCATGGTGGGGCGGGCGGCGCTGCTTGCCTTCATCGGGCTGATCATCGTCAAGCTGGTCGGAGCGCTGCGGGTGCAGCGGGAGGCGATGGCCGAGAGTGCCATCACCCGGGAGCGGCTGGCCATGAGCGAGGAGCGGCGCCGGCTGGCCCGGGAGCTGCACGACACCCTCGCCCACACGCTCAGTGCGGTCGCCGTGCAACTGGAAGGCGTTGACAGCCTCTGGGATGAAGACCCGGCCAAGGCCCGCGGCATGCTCAACCGGTCTCTCGAATCGGCCCGGACCGGCCTGACCGAGGCGCGCCGTTCGATCGACGCGCTGCGATCCTCACCCATTGAAGAACAGGGACTGGTAGCGGCGCTCGCCGATCTGTGCCAATCCGTTTCCGAGACTTCGACGGTGGCCGCCACCCTCGAGGTGGACGGCAGCGATGGGTTCGCCCCGGACGTCGAGCACACCGCCTATCGCATCGCCCGGGAGGCGCTGACCAACGTGGTCCGGCACGCCGGGGCAACCACCGCCATCGTGCGGCTCAGCAACAACGGCAATCGGGTCCGCTTGAGTGTCAGCGACAACGGGACCGGCTTCGACCCGGCCGAGGTCATCGACGGGGACCGTCATGGCCTGCGCGGCATGAGAGAGCGGGCGGAGCTGATCGGCGGCCGCCTCGCAGTCCACCGCCGCGAAGAAGGCGGCATCGCCGTGGAACTCACCCTGGAGAACCACTCATGAGCATCCGTGTGGTGATCTGCGATGACCAGGACCTGGTGCGAGATGGTCTGCAGGCCATCCTGTCCGTCGCTCCCGGCATCGAGGTGGTCGGCGAGGCATCGGACGGGGATCAGGCCCTGCACATGGTCGAGGCCCACTCCCCCGATGTGGTCCTGATGGACCTCAAGATGCCGGGGACCAACGGCGTGACGGCCACCCGCACCATCACGAACCGGTTTCCCGGCGTGAGAGTGCTGGTCCTGACCACCTATGACGCTCCGGAGTGGGTGGACGATGCGATCAAGGCAGGCGCGGCCGGCTATCTGCTCAAGGACGCTCCCCGCCATCGGCTCATCGAGGCGATCAAGGGCACCGCCGGGGGGCGCACCCACGTCGACCCGGGCGTCGCCGGGCAGTTGTTCGACCGGGTCACCACGTCGCCGCGACCGGCAGCCGACACCAGCCTCACGGACGGTTTGACGGAGCGGGAGCTGGAGGTGCTCAAAGCCCTGGGCCGGGGTCTCACCAACGCCGAGATTGCCGCCCGCCTCTACCTGTCGGAAGGCACGGTCCGCAACTACGTGAGCGCCGTGCTCGCCAAGCTCGAGGTCGCCGACCGCACCCAGGCGGCCGTCCTGGCCGTCCGCCACGGGATCGTCGATTGATGATGAACGCCGCCGGACGCCGACGATGTCCTCGCCGTTCCAGACGTTGCCGTTCTGCCTAACCTGACCGGAATGACGAGCATTCAGCGAACACCAGCACCGGAACCACAGCCATCGTGCCTGCCATAGACCTGAAGCCGCTCGAACTGGCGACGGCCACGATCTTTGGCCCTCCCGGGGATGCCTCACCGGTTCCTGCCGCTTTGCCGCGTCTGACACCGCTGGAGGCCATGGAACGGGCGGTGGTTCCCGCGCTGACACGTCCACCCTGCGTTGTCACGTTCTCGGGTGGCCGGGACTCCTCGATCGTGCTGGCCGTCGCCGCCCGGGTGGCCCGTCGGGAAGGACTGCCACCCCCGGTTCCGGCCACGCTCAACTTCAAGGGCATCAAGACGGCCGAAGAGTCGTCGTGGCAGGAACTGGTCATCCGCCATCTCGACCTCGACGAGTGGACCAAACGCGACGTAACCACCGACCTCGATATTGTCGGGCCTCTGGCCACCGGGGTCTTGCAGCGTCACGGGGTCCTCTGGCCGCTCAACGTGTACGTGCACCAGGCACTCATCCATCACGCCCGTGGTGGTTCGCTCTTGACCGGTATGCACGGCGACACGGTTTTTGGCGGCGGACGTTGGCTGGCGGCGAACCAGGTCCTGACCGGGCGCAGACGCCCGACGTTGCGAGACGGCACGCGCATCGCGTTTGCCGTCGCCCCGCAATGGATGCGGAGGCGCGTGTTCCACCACCGGGCCCGGGAAGTGCCCTGGCTGCAACCCGCCGCTCAGCAGGACTTCCGGCGCGAGCTGGCTCGATCCCAGGCTGCCGAACCGCGACGCTGGGACCACTGGATCACGTGGTTTGCCCGCCACCGGTCGCTCCAACTGGCGTGGCAGAGCATGACGGCGCTCACCCGCGACGCGGATGCCCTCCTCGTCCAGCCGCTCGTCGAGCCGGGCGTCCTTGCCGCATTGCGAGACACCGGTCGGAGGCGCGGGATAGGTGACCGTACCCACCTGATGCGCTCGCTCTTTGAACCCCTCCTCCCCGACGTGGTGCTCGCCCGGCCGGACAAGGCGCTGTTCGGACCGGCCTTCCGCGGTGAGCCCAGCCAGGCGTTTGCCCGCGACTGGCAGGGCGACGGGGTCGACGCCCGGCTGGTCGACCCTGAGGCGCTCAAGCGCCAGTGGCAGAGCGTATCGATGGACTTCCGCAGCGCCCTCCTCATGCAGGCTGCCTGGCTGGAATTACACGGCCGCCGGGGTACCGGCGGCTAGTGTTGCGGCCTGGCCGCAGCGCGGGTCCTGCCGGACACCGGTCACCCACCGTCAACGGTTGACACGCAAAGTGGCCGGATGGTAAGTTCACTAGTGAAACCACACTCAGTGGTTTCCGGGGCTAGCTGCATTGGGAGGTGCAATGACATATCAGAAGCCAGAGATCCGTGACTTCGGCGATATCGCCCAACACACGTACGCAACGGACGGCGAAATCATTGTCTACCCGGGCGGTTCCGGCCAGTGCTGCGTCGACGACGCCCAGTTCTGAGACAACCGACCCGTACCACCGTCAACTAATCGGCCTGGGAGACCAGGCCCCCGAGAGCGGTCCGAGCAGCCTGCAGAACCCGTCATGGCCAGCCGGGCCGCTGTCGCGTCTCGGGCTACCCGTCCCGATCGGGGCTGCCTCCGGCCGGGGGTGGCTCCGATGATGCCTCGCTCGCTCCCCTGGCGGCGATCTTCCACAGAATCCACGCCGTGCCGCCCGCAATCAGGGAGACGGTCACCAGCGCCAGAACCTTCGACCAGGCACCGTCCGGAAGAATCTCGGCCAGGTAGCGCATCCCGGCCGTCGCCAGGAGGATGGCCCCCAGGGCGATCAAAACCGGACTCCCGTCGCCCGACGGCTCCGGCGGAGCGAACTCTTTCTCGAGCTTCGCAAAGAGAGAGCCCAGGCGCTGCTTGACGTACAGGGCAACGAACGGTGCCAGTACCTGAGGCACCCGGTCGATCTCCACCTCGGTCGCCAGGTCGATCCGGGTACCCGCTTCAACCGTTTCGAGCTTGATACGGGTTCGGTCGATCGCTCCGTTCTCGAAGTGGCTGGTGTAGGAGAGTCCGTACGGCGGATCGATCGTGGTGACCTCGGATTCGTGTTTCACCCGCTCGCCGAGGATGCTCGTTTCTTCCCGGTACCGGGCTCCGACTCGTGCCGGGCTGTCGGGGTCCCTCGACGTCTTCTTGGTGCGGCCCCAGCGGGGGCTGTTCTCGAGGTCACCGACGAATGCGAATACGTCCTCGATCGGGCGGGCGACGATGGGTCCTTCGAGTTCGACCGTTGTTCGCATCGCCCTCTCCCCCGGGTCGACCACATTGGCTGGTGCTCTGCACGCTACGCACTTGGATCAGATGCTGCAGCGGGGCCTGATCCTCAGCGGCGCATTGCCTCGACCGCCCCGGCCACTCCCGTCTTCATTTGCAGGCTCCCGGCGACGGTGTTGAGCCGGGTGAGTTCGTCTGAGGTGAGGGTGAGATCGGCGGCTTCGGCGTTCTGGGTGACATGATCGGCGCTGCTCGCCCCGGGGATCGCCACCGTGTTCGGGTGGGACAGCACCCAGGCCAGGGCCACCTGCGCCGGGGTGGCATCGTGACTCGATGCGATCTCGCGCAGCGTTTCGATCAGCGGCGTCGCCCGGGCGAGGTTGGCCGGAGAGGCCAGCGGGTTGAGCGGATTCCTGCGCCGGAACCCTCCAACCGGGTTGGCGGCGTCGTATTTGCCCGAGAGAAGTCCCTGGGCGAGCGGGCTGTACGCGATGATGATCCGATCGTTGGCAGCCGCAAAGGGAACGAGCCTCCGCAGCGGCCTCCGCCGCACGAGATTGAACAGCACCTGGTTGGAGAGAATCGGTGACCCGAGAAGCTGTTCGGCGCGGTTCCACTGTCGCAGCGAGTAGTTGCTGACGCCGACGTGGCGGGTGAGGCCGGCCGCTTGCACCCGGCGGATGCCGTCCATCCCGAGGCGTGCCGGGAACGCCGGGTTGGGCCAGTGCATCTGATAGAGGTCGATCCGGTCGACTCCCAGCCGCTCCCGGCTTGCCCGGGCACGGCGCTCGACCCGGCCCGGGAGAGGAACAACAGGAAGGAACTTGGTGGCGATGAAGGCGCTCCGCCCGGCCAGCGCCCGCCCCAGGATCTCTTCCGAGCGGCCCGACCCATAGGCCTCGGCGGTGTCGAAGAAATTGATGCCCAGCTCGAGGGCCCGCTCGACGATGGCATGCGCCTCCCGATTCGCGTAATCCTCGCCGTACCCCCACTCCCGGGATCCGAACTGCCACGTTCCCAATCCGATCTTCGAAATCGTTTCGCCGGAGGCTTCGAGATATTGCATCGCGCCATTGTCGTCGAACCCGATGGCTAGGCGAATGACCTGCAGTGGTCAAACCCCGCCGGGCCCGGCCCGGTCAGAGCACATCCATCAGCAGGTCGGCCAGATACCCGGCCGAGCGGATGCCGTAGTTCTCGTAGCAATTGTTCATCATCAGGTGCACCGAGTCGGCCGACCCGGCCAGCGATTCGATCCGCGGAACCCACTCCTCCAGTTCGTCTCGCGAGTAGTCGTACTTGAATCGCTCCGCCGCCGTGATACCCCGCGCTTCCCACGTCTCGGCGTTGCGGCCGTGGAAGCGCACTTCGGCCACATCGGCCGTCGCCGCCGCGACCGGCGGGACGGAGCTCTTGAACCCTTGCGGCTCATCGACACAGACATACGTCATGGCGTGGCGCTCGAGGAAGTCCAGGGTGTCCGCGGCGTGCTCGTCGTCCATCCACCGTCCGTTGCGGAATTCGACCGCCATCCGGTACTCGGACAGCTGCCCGGCTGCCCACGTGAGGTATCCGAAGCTTCCCCGGTTCGGGTACACGTACGGTGGCAGCTGGAAGAGGATCACCCCCAGCTTGCCGGACGAGTGGAGCGGCATCAGCGCCCGGGCAAAGCGAGAGAACGCTTCGGCCTGCAGTTCGCGGGGCAGATCCCGCACGTACACGTTCTTCCTGGCGTTGACCTCCTCGGGAAGCTGTTCCCGGAAGTCTTTCCACAGCGACCGGTGGGGCGTCGGGTGCTGGGTGAGCAGCCGGAAGGCCTTCACGTCAAAGGTGAACGAAGGGGGCGTGCGCTCCACCCACATCCCGGCCACCTCCTCCGAGGGAGGGGCGTAGTAGGTGGCATCTACCTCCACGATGGGGAAATGCTCTGCGTAGAAACCCAGGCGCTCTTTAGCCGACATCGTCTTGTCGGGATAGAAGCTCTCCGAGTCGATGAGCGTCGGGTCGGTCCACGAGCAGGTTCCGATCCGGATGCCCCGCTCGGCCAGCGCCATGGCACGCTCGGTCATGGCACCGACTCTACGCAGGCGTCCACCCGGGGTCGGCCGCCCGCCGGCTTCCCGGCTAGGCCAGCACGGTTTGGATCTGTTCGACGGCCCAGTCGATCTGCTCCTTGGTGATCACGAGCGGCGGGGAAATCCGGATCGTGTGCCCGTGTGTGTCCTTGGCGAGGATGCCCCGGTCCTTGAGCGCCAGCACCACCGGGCGGGCCTCACCGGCTTCCTGGTGGAGCTCGACGGCCAGCATCAACCCGCGTCCCCGCACCTCTTTGATCTTGTCCGACTGGAGGGCCTGGAGTTGCTCGAGGAAGTAGGCGCCGAGCCGGGCGGAGTTCCCGATCATGTCCTCATCGACCAGCACCTGCAGGGCGGTGCGGGCCACGGCGGCCGCCAGCGGGTTTCCCCCGAACGTGCTGCCGTGTTCCCCCGGCTTGAGCACCCCGAGCACATCCGCGTTGGAGAGCACCGCCGAGACGGGATAGAAGCCGCCGGAGAGGGCCTTGCCGACCAGCGTGACGTCGGCTTCGATCTCTTCGTGCTCTTCGGCCAGCAGTCGTCCGGTTCTGCCGAGACCCGTCTGGATCTCGTCGAGGATCAGCGTGACTCCGCGCTCGGTGCAGAGATCCCGAACCTTCCGGAAGTAGCCGGAGGGCGGGATGATGACTCCCGCTTCGCCCTGGATGGGCTCGACCAGGAAGGCAGCAGTCTTCGGGGTCATGGCTGCCTCGAGCGCCTCGAAGTCCCCGAACGGCACCACCTTGAACCCGGGGGTGAACGGCCCGAAGCCGGTCCGGGCCGCCGGGTCGGTGCTGAAACTGACGATCGTTATCGTCCGGCCGTGGAAGTTGTCCGCACAGACGATGATCTCGGCTTCGCCTTCGGGTATCGAACGGTGTTCGTACCCCCACTTGCGCGCCGCCTTGACCGCCGATTCGACCGCCTCGGCGCCGCTGTTCATGGGCAGGATCTTGGTTGAACCGGTCAGCTCGGCCAGTTCCTCATAGAGGAGCGGTAGCTGGTCGTTACGGAAGGCACGGGACGTCAAGGTCAGCCTCGCGGCCTGATCGATCATGGTTTGCAGAATCCGGGGGTGGCAGTGTCCCTGATTGACCGCCGAGTAGGCGGACAGGCAGTCGAGGTACTTGTTGCCGTCGACATCCCACAGCCACACGCCTTCGCCCCGGGTCAAGACGACGTCGAGGGGCTGGTAGTTGTGCGCTCCCAGACGCTGCTCACTGGCAATGAAGTCGGTTGAGGTTGACATGCAGCTCCTGCTTCTCGTGGGCATCACCCGGCGCCTGCCGCCGGCCGGAAGAACCGGCGGCGATTACAGCATCACGCTAGACGGCCCGTGTCATCTCCGGGAACCTCAGCGAACTACCTCGGCAGGAGCGGCGACGGGCTCGATGGAGACGATTCCCTGTTCGAAGGCAGCCTGCTGTGACGCCAGCCGAAAGGCGAGCGTGGGGGCGGGCTCGGTGCGGGGCCGCAGGTAGATCTCGGCCCAGTCGTCGGGGGGCACCATCACGTGCCAGGACAGCCCCAGCTCCCAATCGTCGGACACGTAGAGGTAGTGCGAGACGACGAGCAGTCCCGGGGCGACGAAGCTTCCACCAAACTGGGTGTCCGGATCGATTCCGAGGTCTGGTTGATTGTCCGCGAGCCAGCCGGTGAAGACGCCGAGCAGCTCACCCGCGTAGGCGCCGCGATCGTCCTCCCATAGGTACAGCGTGGTCGACCGCGTGACGGTCTGCTCGAACTCACCGCGGCGGCCGGTAACGCTGATCTCCAACGGCCCTTCGGTGGCTGCCTGATCGGCCACCACCGAAACTTCCGCCACCTCTCCCTGGCGAATCTCGCCGGGCTCAACCGTCACCCGTGCGCCATCGGCCGATGCCGTCACCACCACCGGCCCGTCGCTGTCACCGTCGTTCGTGATGGTGACCAGCACGCCGGACGTGGCAGCGGGAATCACCCCCTGCACGAATTCCGGGGACAGGCGGAGCGTGAAAGCTTCCGACGCTGCGGCCCCGTTCCCACAAGATGCCAGAACCGTCACGGCGAGGATTACCACCGCGACACCCAACAATCGTGAACGAGTCATGATCGGTCGGCTCCTTGATGCACATCGAATGTGAGACGTTCCTTCTGCTCCGGAGTGTGGTGCGGGCCGGAGGGGTGTTGCCGGGGCGGGCGACGTGTGCCCGCAAAGAACTCACACTCCATGAGCCTTCAATTCGATTCTCTTCCTGCCGAACCGCCGGGTCAACGGCCTTTGTGGCGGAAGCTGTGGGGTACTACCCGGGGGCCGATCCGCCGACATTCGGGGCGTTGGGCGGGTCTACCGCCCGGGGCGGGCCAGGCTACTTCTGCTGACCGACCGCAAAGCCGCTCATGAAAGGCTTCTGCATGAACACGAAGACGATGGCCGGTGGAATGGAGGCGATGATGGCCGCCAGCATGAGCGGCCCGTAGGTCAGCGCCCCGTCGATATTGGTGAGGGTTTGCAGTGCGACCTGGACGACCTGGCGGCTCTCATCGCGAATGATCAGGCTGGGCCACAGGAACATGTTCCACGTGTAGACGAACTGAATGACGAACAGCGCCGCCACCACATTCCACGACAGCGGCACCAGCACCTTGGTGAGGAACTTGATCGGTGAGGCTCCGTCGATCTGGGAGGCCTCGAGCAGATCGGCCGGGAGGTTGGCGAAATGCTGCCGGAACAGGAAAGCGCCGGTGGCCGACGCCAGGAACGGCATCACCAGGGCCGCCATCGTGTCCTGCCAACCGAACCCGGACACCATCCGGAACATGGCGAGGATCATGACTTCGGTCGGCATCATCAGCGTGACGAGCACGAAGAAGAACACCAGCCACTTGCCGCGGAACTTGAAGTACACGAACGCCAGACCGGCGAGCAGCGACAGCACGGTCTTGCCGACCGTGACCCACATCGACATCTGGAACGAGTTGAGCATCGCCCCGGCGAAGTCCCGCTTGAACCACACGGCATCGAAGTTCGACCCGAGGGCGGTCCCGGGCGTGAACTGGAACGAGAAGATCTCCGGGTTCTTCTGGGTGGCGATGAGGGCGGCGTAGAGCAACGGGAAGGCAATGACGAACGCGGTGATCGTCAGGGCAATGTGGAACGGCCAGTTCCGACCTCGCACCAGGCCGACCCGCTGAACACCCGGCGTCAACCCTGCCATCACGCACCCCCGTAGCTGACCCGGCGGCCGCTGGTGCGGAACTGCCACAGCGTCACGGCGATGACGGCGATGAACAGGAGGACCGATTGCGCGGCACCGCGTCCGAGGTCGCCGTTGTTCACCCCGACCCGAATGATCTCGTAGATCGCCACGGAGGTGCGCCCGGCGGGCGCCCCCTTGGTCATGAAATCGATGGTGGCGTACACCTCGAAGAAGGCGTAGGTGAGATTGGTGACGAGCAGGAAGAACGTGATGGGCGACAGGGCCGGCATCACAATCTTGGTGAAACGCTGCCACGCCGACGCTCCATCGATCAGCCCCGCCTCCACTTGCTCGAGCGGTACCGACTGCAGACCGGCCAGGTAGAAGAGGATGTTGTAGCCGACGATCTTCCAGGCGCTGGCCAGGATGATGGCGGTCATGGCCAGGAAGGCGTTCTCGCGATAGTTGGGCAGGTCGATCCCGAACCAGACGTCCATGAAGTGAGTGAAGATCCCGGCGGTCGGATCGAAGATCATGAAGAACAGGACACCGGCCACGGCCGGAGAAATCGCGTACGGCCAGATCAGCAAGGTCCGGTAGACGCCGGCTCCGCGGATGTCCCGGAAGGCCAGATAGGCGATGGCCAGCCCGGCGACCATGCCCAGCACCACGATTCCGACGGTGATGATGAGCGTATTGATGTAGACGGAGCGGTAGTCGACCTGGCCGCCGCCACCCGACGAGAACACGGCATACAGCGCTACGAACACCGACAGCATGGCCACGACCGAAGCGACCTCGGCCATCCGATGGACGGCGCTGCCCGGGGTCGAGCGGTTCCGCCAGAATCGTGCCCCGAAGACGGCGGCGATGGCGAGGAGCGGATAGGCAACCAACCGGACGGGGTCGGTGATGATGAGTTCCGTGAAGTTGCCGAAGCAGACATCGACGGACCGCGGTGCGCCAAGCCGGGTGAGTTTTGTCCCGAGCGCGAACGTCTGGATGGCGGGCGCGTACAGAAAGACGATCAGGATGATGAGGGTGGGCGAGAGCAGCAGCCACGGCACCCACCAGCCGATGCGGTAACCGCCCGACCGGATTTCTCCGGTCATCTCGGACTCATCCTTGACCTTGCCGTCGACGCGGTCGTAGACGGCGTGCATGGCAATCAGGGCAACCCAGGCGGTCGCCCCCATCAACCCGTACCCGAAGAGAAAGTCGACGCCGGTGGATTCAGCACCGAACGCACACTGATTCATCACCAGCGGGGAGATGGCTGCTCCCAGCACCGCCACCGCCGACGCTATCCCGTAGCGGGCAAGTGGCGGCGAATCGAACTTCCACCGCACGTAGAGCGGTCCCAGAATGGCAGCGACGATCAGGCCTGCGATCAGCATCGATTCACCAGCTCCATCGAACTCCTGGAAGTGGAGGGGCGGAGCTCACGCTCCGCCCCTCGATCGTCTTGCTCAGCTTCCGTAGAGGGATTCGTACTCGGTCAGCGACTTGTTCGCTTCCTCGTTGGCTTGCGCCATCCTCTCGGCGACATCGAGATCGTTCACGAGGATGTCCTCGATGGCGATCGTGATGATGTCACGGATGCCGACGAAGTTGCCGAGCAGAGCACCCAGCGATGCCGGGGTGTTCTGAGCAGCGGCGAGCTGATCGGACGCCACCTTGGAGTTCGGGCTCACGTCGTAGAAGCCTTCGTCCTCGAGCAGCGCAACTGCAGCATTCGTGATCGGGATGTAACCGGTCAGCTTGTGCCAGGCAGCGGCGTTCTCCGGGTTCGAGAAGAAGTTCATGAACGCCAGAGCACCGTCTTCGGTTGCCGCGTCCATGCCGTCGAGCATCCAGATGGTCGCTCCGCCGATGAGGTTGCCGACGTAGCCGGCATCCTCGTTGTACGGCATGAAGCTGGCCAGGTTGGTGAAGTCGGCGTTCTCGTCGAAGAACGTCGTGTCCGAGCTCGAGTAGATCAGCATGGCCACTTCGCCCGCAAGGTAGGCATTCGATGTGCCGTCCCAGTCGCGCTGCAGGCCGGTGTAGATGTACGAGCCGTCCTGGTCCAGGCTCTTCCACCAGTCGACGTAGGCGAGCATGCCGTCGGACTCGAGGTACACCTCGGTGGCCCGGCCGCTGCGCCCGTTGTCGGCGTTACCCAGCAGTTCACCCTGTTGGCCCAGGGTTTGCTCGACGAACCACGAGTGGTTCGGCCAGGTGATGCAGCCCTTCGGTGCATCGGCCATGGCGAAAATCGCCTCGCAGGCGGCCTCAACCTCGCCCCAGGTGGTCGGGGGCTCCGTGATACCGGCCGCGTTGAGCATGTCCATGTTGTTGAACATGATGGCGGTCGATGTGTTCCAGGGCATCGAGTAGAAGGACCCGTCGACGGTGTAGTAGTTGCGGGCTGCCGCAACGACGTCGTCGAGGATCACCGGTTCCCCGAGGATCTCCGTTCGGCCGCCGATCGCTTCCGTGACCGACTTGAAGATCGGATTGCCGGACATGTCCACCGCGTCGAGGGCTTGCCGGGTGGCAGCCTCGAAGAAGTGGATGAGGGCCGGCGGTTCACCGCTGTCCACTGCGAGCACGGCCGCGTCGAACGCGTCGTTGTACGAGGCGAAGGACGTCACCTTGATGTTGTACTCGGGGTGCTTGGCGTTGAACTCAGCCGCACGATCCTCGGCGAAGCCGAGTCGTGCCTCATCGGAAAAGGCAACCCAAAAGTCGATGTCGATTGCCTCGCCGGTGGGCGGGGCCGCGGTGGTTCCGGTGTCACCGGTATCCGCGGTTGTCGGCGTGCCGCCCGCTTCGGTCGTGGTGGTGGTGTCATCTGCCGAATCGCCTCCACAGGCAGTCACGATCATGGCAAGGACGGCTAGTAGAACCAGAAGCCTGGATCTCATCTCTTTCCTCCTCATGACCCGCTCGCGCGGATCTGGTGAACTTGGAATCCCCTTCGGAGATAGATCGCATACTACCCAGCCGAATTACCGCCACGTCGAGCGCAGGGGCCGCCGTCGGAGGGCCCGGTGTATCTATCCTGGTCTCCGCAGACCGGTACCCGGCCTGATCGTGATCGTCGAGCGTGCGGGTTGTTCTTGCCCGTCAGGAGGGGTCGATGAAGAACCAGCGAGGCATGCTTACACCCGAAGCGCTGCGGGAAATGGCGGATTCCGGCGGTATCGACACGGTGGTGCTGGCGTTCACCGACCACTACGGCCGGCCGCACGGCAAGCGGTACGACGTCGACTACTTCCTCGAGCACGGTCTGACCGAGGGGACGCACGGTTGCGACTACCTGCTCACGACCGACATGGAGATGGAGCCTGTGCCCGGCTACGAGTACGCCAACTGGGAACTGGGCTACGGAGACTTCCACATGGCGCCCGATCTCTCGACCCTGCGCGTGGCGTCGTGGCTCGACTCCACGGCCTTTGTCCTGTGCGATCTCCACGATCCGCACGACCACAGCCCGGTGGCGGTGGCGCCCCGGTCGATCCTTCGGCGCCAGCTCGACCTGATCGACGAGTCCGGCCTGGCGGCAATGGGTGCTTCCGAACTCGAGTACTTCCTCTACGAGACCTCCTACCGCGAGGCGGCCGAAGGCCGCTACATGAACCTGCGGCCGGCCGGCTGGTACATCGAGGACTACCACCTGCTCCAGGGCACCCGCGAGGAGTTCTACAACCAGCAGGTCCGCCGCCATCTTTCGCAGTCGGGTATCCCGGTGGAAAGCTCGAAGGGTGAATGGGGGCGCGGCCAGCACGAGATGAACATCCGCTACAGCGACGTGCTGACGATGGCCGACCGCCACGCCGTCATGAAGCTGGCGATGAAGGAGATCGCCGAGCAACTCGGGGCGAGCGTGACGTTCATGGCCAAACCGGACGCATCGGAGGCGGGTTCGAGCTGCCACGTGCACGTGTCGCTGTGGAACGGCGACGAGCCTGCCTTCCCCGGCGACCACGAGTTGGGTCCCGTGGAGGCATCCGATACGTTCCGGTGGTTCCTGGGAGGCTGGATGCACCACGTCTCGGACCTCATGGTCTTCTTCGCTCCAACCATCAACTCCTACAAGCGGTTCCAGGCAGGCTCCTGGGCACCCACCCGGATCGCCTGGAGCTACGACAACCGCACCGCCGGCTTTCGGGTGGTGGGACGGGGCAACAGCCTGCGCATCGAGTGCCGGATCCCCGGCGCCGACGCCAACCCCTACCTGATGTACGCGGCCACCCTCGCGGCCGGGATGGACGGCATTCGCAACCAGATCGAACCGCCCCCCATCTTTGTCGGCGACGTGTACCAGGCAGCCGACCTGCCGCACGTCCCTTCGACGCTGCGTGATGCGACGGACCGCTTCGCCGCCAGCGAGTTCGTGACGGAGGCCTTCGGAGCGGACGTCCAGCAGCACTACACGCACTTCTTCCGCACAGAACAGCGGGCGTACGATGATGCCGTCACCGACTGGGAGAAATGGCGTTACTTCGAACGAATCTGAGGAGCAGGGAATGAAACTGGAAGGAAAGGTGGCGCTGATCACCGGCGCCGGATCGGGCATCGGCCGCCACACGGCCATCCGCCTGGCCGCCGAGGGAGCGGCCGTTGTCGGAGTCGACGTCAACCCGGCTACCGCCGCCGAGACGGTTGAAGCCATCGAGGCGGCCGGAGGAAGGGCGCTGGCCGTGACGGCGGATGTCTCCCGGGCGGACGACAGCCGCCGGATGATCGACGCCGCGGAGTCCGCCTACGGGAAGCTGGACGTCCTGTTCAACAACGCCGGCATCAGCCACGCCTCCGATGACGACGCGATCAACACCAGCGAGGAAGTGTGGGACCAGACGTTCGCCATCAACGTCAAGGGCGTCTTCCTCGGCTGCAAGTACGGCATCCCGGCCCTCCGGAGAGCGGGAGGCGGTTCGATCATCAACACCGCCTCCTTCGTGGCGAAACTGGGAGCCGCCACTCCCCAGCTTGCCTACACGGCTTCCAAGGGTGCCGTGCTGGCGCTGACCCGGGAACTGGCCGTGATCCACGCCCGGGAGGGCATCCGGGTCAATGCCCTCTGTCCGGGACCCTTGAACACCGAGCTGCTGATGAAGTACCTCGACACCGACGAGAAGAAGCAGCGCCGCCTCGTCCACATTCCCATGGGACGGTTCGGTGAAGCTGAGGAGATGGCCGAGGCGGTTCTGTGGCTCGCCTCCGACGATTCCTCGTATGTCACCGGCACCGAGTTCATGGTGGACGGTGGCATCACCGCCGCCTATGTGACCCCGGCGTGAATGCCATGACCACCACCGTCCTCGACCCGTCGACCAACCAGCCGATCGCCGAGATCCCCCGGCAGTCCCCCGAGGACGTCGACCGGGCGGTGCGCTCCGCCGCGCAGGGCTTCGAGGTGTGGCGCCAGGCCGGTGTGCGTCGCCGGCGTGACGTCCTGCGCACGATTGCCGACCTCATCCGTCGCGACCAGGAGAGCCTCGCCCGGCTCGAATCTCAGAATGCCGGAAAGCCCATTGCCGCCGCCCGCGGCGAAGTCGGGGCGGTGGCCGCCGTCTTCGACTACTACGCCGGCGCCGTGGACAAGTTCACCGGCCAGACAATCCCCGGCAACGCTGCGGGAACGCTGCTCACCTTCCGGGAACCGCTCGGGGTGTGCGCGGCCATCACGCCCTGGAACTTCCCGATGCTCATCCTCAGCTGGAAAGTGGCGCCGGCCCTAGCGATGGGGAATGCCGTGGTCGCCAAACCGGCGGAGGTGACCCCGCTCACCGCCCTGGCGCTGGCCGGCCTTGCCCTGGAGGCCGGACTCCCCGAAGGGGTTCTGCAGGTCGTCACGGGCCGCGGCTCGGTGGTCGGGGAAGCCCTGGTCCGCCATCCGCTGGTCCGCAAGGTCAGCTTCACCGGATCCACCACCGTCGGCACCGGGGTCATGCAAGCGGCGGCCGCCGGCATCAAGCGTGTCTCCCTGGAACTGGGCGGCAAGTCGGCGAACATGATCTTCGCCGACGCCGACCTCGACGCCTGCCTGGAGTCGTCGTTCTGGTCTGTGTTCGACAATGCCGGGCAGGACTGCTGTTCACGCAGCCGCCTCCTGGTGGAACGTTCGATTCACGATGAGGTGGTCGACCGGTTCGCGGAACGGGCCCGCACCGTCAAGCTGGGCGACACCGCCGACGAGTCGACCGAGATGGGTCCGTTGATCAGCCCCGCTCAGCTGGAGAGTGTGGAGTCGTACGTGTCGGCCGGCGACGCCGCCGGCGCGACCCGGGTCTGCGGGGGCGAGCGCCTCGATTCGCCGGGCAACTACCTGACCCCGGCCGTTTTCGTAGGCGTCACGCCGGAGATGACGATCGCCCGCGAGGAGATCTTCGGGCCGGTCCTGTCGGTCATCCCCTTCGATTCGGAGGAGGAAGCCGTCCGCCTGGCCAACGAGTCGATCTACGGACTGTCCGGGTCGATCTGGACCCGCGACATCGGACGGGCTCTGCGGGTTGCCCGGGGCGTGGAGACCGGCATGCTCTCGATCAACTCATCGTCGTCGGTCCACATCGAAGCTCCGTTTGGCGGGATGAAACAGTCGGGCATCGGCCGGGAACAGGGCATGGCCGCCCTCGAGGCTTACACCGACTACAAGACCGTGTTCATCGCCGATGCCTGAGGCACGTATCGGTCTGCTCTCGTGCGGCCGGGTGAAGCCCGAGTTTCGCCACCTCGCCGGTGACTACCCGGACATGTTCGCGTCGCTGTTCGGCGACCGGTTGCAGCTGCGCGGCTACTCGCTCATCGACGGGGAGTTCCCGGAGTCGGCCAAGGAGAACGACGGGTGGATCATCACGGGATCGCCGGACTCCGTCTACGACGACCTCCCCTGGATCGTGCGTCTGGCCGATCTGACCCGTGAAATCGTCGATGCTGAAGTCCCCCTCATGGGCATCTGTTTCGGCCATCAGATGATCGCCCACGCGCTTGGAGGCACGGTGGAGCGGGCCTCTCAGGGCTGGGGTGTTGGCGTCAAACAGGTCGACGTGATGGAAACGCGACCGTGGATGCAGCCACCCGTTTCCGGGTTTCGCATCCTGAACAGTCACCAGGACCAGGTCACGGTGCTGCCCCCGGGGGCGAGGGTGATCGCCACCAACCGGCACTGCCCGGTCTCGGC
Source organism: uncultured Actinomycetota bacterium (assembly GCA_963707435.1). GTDB lineage: Bacteria > Actinomycetota > Acidimicrobiia > Spongiisociales > UBA4744 > UBA4744. Next base: position 72,997 of record CAVPPF010000008.1, read on the forward strand.
ACTGGCACTGGGCGACCGGGTGGCCGGTTTCCAAGGGCATCCCGAATTCGTCCCCGACTATGCCAGAGAGCTCATGGAGTTCCGCCGGGGCCGCCTCATCCCCGATGAGGTCGTTGAGGAGGGTCTCTCCACGCTGGCCTGCCCACCCGACCGGGAACTCCTCGCCGGCTGGATCGTCACCTTCCTGACGGGCTAGATGCCTACAGGGGCGGGTGGCGACGTCGCTTTCAGGAGATGTCGAGAACCAGTCCGATCACTTCCCGGATCTGGGCGAGGGTCGCGGCTCCGACGTTCCCACGCACTCGATCCACCCGGCCGGTCGAAACGGCCCGGAGGTACTGGCATTGCGCAGCCGAGATTTGGTCAACGCCGTTCCCATCGTCGGGGTCGATCCCTACTTCCGACCCGAACTCCCGGATCGTGGTGGTCAGGGGTACGACCTGGACCACCGTCGGGCTTGCATCGAGGATCCGCTGGGCGGTCACGACGACCGCCGGACGACCGAAACCGGCTTCGCTCCCGGCCGGCATCCCCAGGTTCAGTTCAACGACATCACCCGAGGTCAGCATCGAGCCACGCCGCCTCGCCGGAGACGAGCGGTACTCGCAGCTCCGCTCCGATCTGATCCTGCCGGAGGCGCCGCACGGCCAGGGCAACCGTCTCACCCACGGTCGAGCCGAGTTCCGCGGCAAGCCGTTTGAGTTCCTCGTGCGTAGTCCGATCGATCCGAACACTGGTGCTCTGCATAGGATGAGCCTACCCACATGTATGCAATTATGTGAACAATTTTCTGTTTAACAATGTTGGATATTAGTTAACGCTGTCTGAATTCACGGAACAACTCGCCATTCGGAGACTCAACCGCGACGAAGGCGATTTCCTGGGCGGCGACGACCGGCCGCCCATCACTCCTCGCCCGGGTAGCTGATTCCGCAGCGGGCCCGAACGGCGTCCATCCAGTCCATGACCGCCAGAGTGTCTTGCTGGGGCCGGATCGGGCTCTCGACCAGCCCCCCGGCGACACACCGTTCCACTTCCGCGACTTCAAATTCGAAGCCGTGCCCTTCGTACGAGGTGTCGTGAATCGCCACGACCCGACCGTCCCGTTCCAGACTCAGGCGCGGGCTGTGATGGAAAGGAGCGGCGATCCGAATCCGACCTTCCCTGCCCGATAGCACGGCCTCATTGGCCGTATCGGCCCGGAACGTCGACGTCCACGACGCAGTGGCGTCTGAACCGTGGCGAGAGATCACCGAAGCCTCAACGTCGACGCCCGTCGGGCCCAGAACGGTCTCGGCCTGGAACGACACCGGCGATCCGACGAGATGGTGGATCAACGTCATCGGATACACCCCGAGGTCGAGGATCGATCCCCCACCCAGTTCGCTGCTCACCCAACGGCGCCCCGCGTCGAGCGGAGCGCGGAACCCGAGCGTCGCCCCGATGTGGGTGAGGTCTCCGATCTCCCCGTCGGCGACGAGAGCGTCGACCACCGCCAGGAATGGCTGGAACCGCATCCACATGGCTTCCATGACAAAGACGCCTGCTCGTACCGCTGTGTCAAACATCTCCCGGGTCTGGGTTCCGTTCAGGGCGATGGGCTTCTCGCACAGCACCGGTTTTCCGTGCTCGAGGCAGGTGAGGACGTTCTCGAGGTGAAGATCGTTCGTGGTTGCCACATAGATGATGTCTACATCCGGGTGTTCTGCAACCGCCGCGTGCGACTCCAGTGCGGTTTCGACACCGTGGGCAGCGGCAAAATCCTGAGCAGCTCCCGGACGCCCCGATCCGACCGCGACAATCGGCGACCCCCGCTCGCGCAGGCAGGCCGCCATCGAACGGGCGATCCCACCGGTTCCCATGATTCCCCACCGATACTCCTTCATGGAGCCTCACGCTAGACCACCACGGCGCGCTCCCTCCCTTCGTATTACCGTTCGTGGCAGTCCGCACAGGAGGAAAATTGACCGAGGAGAACTACGACCGGGAACTCGCCCGGGTCATCGATCACACACTGCTGCGGACGGACGCGAAGAAGGAGGACTTCGATCGCGTCTGTGAAGAGGCCATCCGCTACCACTTCCGGTCGGTCTGCGTCTTCTCGGGCGACGTCGAGTACGTAGCCAGAAAGCTCGAGGGGTCGGACGTCATCCCGATAGCCGTCGTGGGTTTTCCCCACGGGCAGATGACCCCGGTCGCCAAGGCGTTTGAAGCTCAGGATGCGATCGAGCGCCGCGGCGCCAGGGAGATCGACATGGTGATCCACGTCAGCGCCGTCAAGAGCAAGCACTACATCCTCGTGTTCGAGGACATCCAGCAGGTGGTCAGGGCCTGCGGCGACATTCCCGTCAAGGTCATCATCGAGACGGCCCTCCTCACGAACACGGAGAAGGTCGCCGCATGCGTTCTGGCGAAGACCGCCGGGGCGCGTTTCATCAAGACCTCCACCGGCAAGGAGGAGGGTGGAGCGACGGTGGCGGACGTGCGGCTGATGCGCGAGGTCGTAGGCGACGAGGTCCAGATCAAAGCCAGCGGCGGCGTCAACTCCAGGGAGTTCGCCTATCAGCTCCTCGAGGCCGGCGCCGACCGCATCGGCACCAGCAACTCCGTCGCCCTGGTCACGGGTGGAACAGCCGAATCCGGGTACTGACGGTTGCCTCGTGACCACGTACGTCGCCCTGCTGCGGGGCATCGCCCCCATGAACCCCAACCAGCGCAACGAACGGCTGCGCCGGGTGTGTGAGGATCTCGGTCTTCGCAACGTCCGAACGGTGATCTCCAGCGGCAACGTTGTATTCGACACCGACACCGGCGATGTTCGAGCGCTGGAAGCTGATCTCGAGGCAGCCTGGTCGGACCAGCTCGATTTCAAGAGCACAACGATGATCCGCAGCCGCTCGGACCTGCAGTCCCTGACCGATGCCGACCCATTCGGTGGTCTCGAGCACGGCAAAACGACCTACCTGCTCACCACGTTCTTCAAGAACCCTGTCACGGTGGATTTCGCCTTGCCCTACAACGTCGCCGACCGTGATTACCGGATCGTCGCGGCCACGCCCCGCGAGTTGTACAGCGTGATGGACACCACCAGCGCCGGGACGCCCGACCTGATGGTCTGGCTCGAAAGCCAATTCGGCACGGGCCTCACCTCGCGAACCTGGCTCACCGTCTCGCGCATTCTCACCAGAATGGGCTGACGGCGTACTCGCGCGGCGGACCTCGAGCACCGGATCGGCTTCATGGAGTCTTTACACGGTTCCCACCCTCACCTCGATATTCATATTCGATACTCCGTATATGTTCGAGAAAGGAACAATCATGAAAAAGACCATCGGTCTCCTCCTCGTCGTCGGTTTACTGGTCGGCATCCTGGCAACCGCAGCCTTCGCCGCAACTCCCGGTGACGGGATCCGCGATCTGATCGGATCGGGCAACGGTCACGCCTGGGGCGCCGATGCCGACGATCGGGGCACCGCCAACTTCGTCGACGCCGACCAAGACGGTGTGTGCGACAACTTCGTCGACGCTGACGGCGACGGTATCAACGACTCACGCGGCACCCTCGGGGGCGGGGGCAACGGCCCGCACGGTTCCGGGGACTGTGACGGCAGCGGCTTCGTCGACGAAGACGGCGACGGTGTCTGCGACAACGCCGGCAGCAGCGGCGGCCAGAAGCGGATGGGCGGCAACGGCCAGGGCAACGGCCACGGTCGCACCGGCTAGCCGAGCTCCGACGTTCGGTCCATCACTGCGGGATGCTCCCCCACCACCCGGGGGAGCTTTCCGCGAACCAGACCCAAACCAAGCGAGAGGATCACAAATGAAAACCGTCCAGAGAACCGTGCAACTACCCCGTAGGCCGACCCGGACCCGGGGTATCGCCGTGGCCCTGGCACTAGCGCTGGCCCTGACCGCCTGCTCGAAAGCAGCAGACTCCGAACCGGTGCCGACTTCGACGACGGAAGCAGTTCAGGACTCCGCGGCGGGCGACCAGACCGTGGTCGACGTCGACACCAACGGGACCACCACCATCGATCAGACCCGGCTCGACGCCGAACCGGCGGACCTGCCGGCCGGAACGTTGACCGCAGCGGAGATCGACGGGCTGCTGTTGATGCGCGAAGAAGAGAAACTCGCCCACGACGTCTATGTGTACCTCTATGACCTGTGGCAGGTGCGGGTGTTCTCCAACATCGCCGAAGCAGAGACGACCCACACCGACGCCGTGCAGACCCTGCTGGACCGCTACGGTCTCGAAGACCCGGCAGCCGGCAACGCCGCCGGGGTGTTCACCAACCCCGACCTTCAGGCGCTCTACGACGAACTCGTCGACCGTGGCAGCGAATCGCTGGTCGAAGCCCTCAAGGTCGGAGCGCTGATCGAAGACCTCGACATTGTGGACCTCCGATCGCTCCAGACCGATACGGTCGCCGACATCGCCACGATGTACGCCAACCTCGAGAAAGGCTCGCGCAACCACCTGCGCGCCTTCATGTCCAACCTCAACCGGCAGGGCGAAACGTACACGCCCACCTACCTGACGCACCGACGGAGTTCGAGGAGATCGTGAGCAGCCCCACCGAACGGGGAAACAGCGCGTAGGTACCCGGGTCTTGGCCCCTGCATCGGTCAAATTCTGGCCGCAAACTAGGCTCCCGGGATGCCTGAGATCTTTGTCTGGCCGGATGAGGTTGCCGTCCCGTTGGTGGCGGGTAAGACGTTGCTGGAGCTGGCCGTCGACGCGGGGCTGCCCATTGCTCACCTTTGCGGCGGGCGGGCCCGTTGTTCGACCTGTCGGATTCGAGTTGTCGAAGGGCTCGATACTCTCAGCGACCGGACCGAAGCAGAGGCGGCGATGGCGGACCGGCTGGACTTCCCCGACGAGGTGCGGCTGGCGTGCCAAACACGTGCAAACGGGGAAGTTCGGTTCTGGAGGCTGGTCCTCGACAAGGTAGACGTCGAAATGGCCTCCCAGCTGGGGAAAGGCCACTACGTCGGCCCGGTCGGCCGCGAGATCGCGCGGGCCGCCGTCTTGTTCACCGATGTTGCCGGGTTCACGTCCATGTCCGAGACCCTTCCGGCCTACGACGTGGTCCACATCCTCAACAGGTTCTTCAACCGCGTCGAAGCCGCAGTCCAGGCGGAGGGCGGCCGGGTGGACAACTACATGGGTGACGGTCTGCTGGCCGTGTTCGGTATCGACGGCGAAGGCGATACGTCGCTCGGCGCCGTCCGGTCCGGACTCGCCCTTGTGGAAATCGCCGCGGACATCAACGATTACGTGAGCATGATCTACGGCCGCACCTTCGAGGTGAGGGTGGGGATCAGCCTCGGTGAGGTCATCTTCGGCTTGATGGGCGGAGAGGCCTCCGCTCGGAAGACGGTCATCGGCGACGTGGTCAACACGGCCAGCCGGCTGGAGGCCGCAAACAAGACCACCGGAACCACGATCCTGGTGTCCGAGGAAATCAAGGCCGAGACCGTCGACACCATCGAGTACGGCCGCCGCTTCGAGCTGGAACTCTCAGGAAAGGCCGGCCACATCGCGGCCTACGAGGCCATCGGTTTGGCGGAGTCGTCAGACTGAGACCGGATGATGCGACGGCTCGGCGTTGGCGGCATGCCCCGGTGCGCCGCCTGTGCCTGTCGATCCGGGCGAGTGACCCTCGTGGTACCGCCTCACGGGACTTCTACAGCGCAGGGCAAACCGGGGAGGCCGGCTAGTTTCCGGTCGGTGGTCACCAGCGGGGCACCGAGAGCGGCGGCCAGTGCAACGTAGGCCGCGTCGTACGCCGAGACCCGTCCCCGCAGCGACCAGGCGACCTTCAGCAGGGGCGTGTGCGGGTGACGGTGGATGTCGGCCTGTTCGAGGATGGTCAATGCCTCCGCGGCCAACTCCGGGCCGAATCGTCCGGTAGCGACCAGGCGACGCAGCCCGCTCACCACTTCAACGTCGAGGAGGTGGGGTGCATGGATGTCCTCGTCCATCAGCCGATCGAGAACGGGCCGGCGGCCGTCGACGGCGTCGATGAACGCCGCTGCATCGATGACGATCACGGGCGGCGACTTGCCCGCACCGCCGTCGCCGCTTCGCCGCTCTTCAAGGTGGGTTCGTGCCCCAATTCTGCGAGAAGTTCTTCGAGCGGCCGGTGGGCGACCACCCGGGCCAGCTCGGCGTTGAGGAAATCGGACAGGCTCATCCCGGCCCGGGCCGCTCGCACCTTCAATTCCCGGTGTACCTCGTCGGGCACGTTGCGGATCTGGATCATCTTGGTCACCCCTTCACCCTAGTGCATGTGGACCACATGCGTGCATGTGTGCTTCATGATCCAGCGTATGGGAAGGGTGCGACAAAAAAGGGGCCATGCCGGCCCGGGTAGCAGCTGATCGTCCGTCCGGCTCAGGGAAGGAGGGCGTCGAGGAGGCGTTCGGCCGACACCTCGCCGAACACGGTGATGACGAACGCGATCGTGGGAATGAGCAATCCGGCTGCGGTCCGGAGCGCGGTTTGGGCGGTCGAGGGCGAGGAAGAGGCGTCCCGGATCTTGTCGTGCAGGAACAGAAGATTCCGGAGCTGTTCTGACTCCTCGGGCGACAGGTCGACCATACGCGGCTCGAAGGCGTCGATACGGGATCGGAACAGGGCCAGGCGCTGTTGGCGGCTCCGCTCGATGATCCTACGGACGCTGGCACGATTGCCGACGGCCAGCCCGATGGTGGTGAGGTAGCCGATCACCACGAACCCCACCGCCAGCGGCAGCACCAGCGGCGAATCCCACCCCACCAGCACCACGGTCAGCACCAAGAAAATGGTGGTGTACAAGCCGGCTGCGATCCCTTGTACGGTCGTCTTCCGCATCACCTTCTGGACCTCGGGCGAGTCGGCCGGACTCGGCCAGAAGAGGTGGTGGTCGTATCGTGCTTCTCTGGCCGTGAAGGCCCGGTTGAAGAGGTTTCCCCAGTAGATGGGCGCCATCCCGAAGTCGACCAGCAGCCAGGCCACCAGGACGATGCTTCCGGCCGGAAGCTCAACCAGCGCGTCTGGAGAGAACAGCAAGCAGGCCAGCAGCATGATGGCCGCCACCGCTGCACCCGCCGCCACCATCACGGGCTGCCGTAGCCAGCGTCGGGTGAAGTCGGCCAGCTCTCGCACATCGGACTCTCGTTCGATGGTGGGGAGCAGCGCCGTCCAGTCGAACATGAATCTCTTGTACCTCTCCGGCGGCTCCACGCCGGGCGGCGGAACCGACCACGCGTTCTCGGCTTCAAGGGCGAAGTACGCCGCGATCACGATCGCCCACCGGTCCCACGGAATCCCCGCCCACTGTCCGACCACGAGGGTGGCAAGCAGCGCAATCAACAGCCTGACGCCCGCACCGATCAATCCCGACAGCAGTGTGCCCCCGGTGCTCATCGGAGCCAGCCCCAGCCGGCGATGGACCAGGTTGTCCAACCCCGGCAGGAACCCACCGCTGGTACCGAAGTACTCCCTGCGGAGTTTCTCAACCCGGGCATCGAAAGAAGCGCTGCGGCCGGTTGGCTCCTCGGGTTGAGGTTCGAGCTGAAACTCCGGCGGCTCGGGCTCCGTGCCCGGCTCTGCGGCGGCGCTCTCAACCGCACCTGTCTTAGAGCGGGCCGGCTGCGCGTCTTCCGGCGCCTGCGGGGTCGTCGTCATGAGTCACCTCCGCGCTGCGTACAGCGCGTCTCGACATGCTCCGCACCAACAGAACTAGCCCACCGGGTTCCAGCCGACCAGAGGAAAAAGGCCCAACTCAATGGGGACCGAACCTCATCCACCGCGTCGCCGGGACACACACGGAAGGTGATCGACCTCGAGCAGACGAGCGACTACGCAGGCGGAAGACCCGGATGTCCGTGCTGGACCCAGGTGGAGAATCTGGTCCTGCTGCGTCCTCTCTCCCAGGCTGCCCGACCTGCCGGCGAGAACGCACGGCGCAGCGACGACGACCCGAGCCTGCACCGAGCAGCCCGTCATTGTTGTTGCTTGACCCGGACCGTGCCGACAGAACAGCCACCGCTCTTGAGATCCGGGCCCTACTTGTCCGGACCTCCGCCAGCGCAAAGCTCTAGGGTGCACACATGGCTAGACGACAATCCCTGCGCAGCATTGTGGTCGGGCTTGTACTCGTGACCACCGCGTGCGGTAGTAACGACGGTACCCCTTCCACCACAACCGGAGCTCCCGGCACGACCGCCGCTCCGACGACCGTGGCTGCTACGCCGCCCCCGGAGGATCCCGGTTCCGTCGCGGGCGAAGACCGGAGTGCCGAACTCCTTGGCAGGTGGGAGATCGTGGGCTATGAACTGCCCGCCGGCGGGGGTTTCACCAACGTGGTCGGCGACGATCCGGTATACATCGAGTTCAATAGTGACGGCACCATCGCCTACAACACCGGCTGCAACTCAGGAAGCACCCAGTACACAGCGAGTGGCACCTACTACGTGCCGGCGTCGGCGCTCGATGATGAACCCGAAGGTCAACCGATCACCATCGGGCCCGCCTTCGAACAAACCGAGCGCGGTTGCGAGGGATTCCTGGGTGATCAAGACCGTGACCTGCCTGACGACATGGCTGCAGCAACCCGGTTCATGCTCGACGGTGACCGACTGCTGCTGCTCGACGAGTTCCGGTTGATCGAAGCAACAAAGCTCGGCTGAGGCGCCGGCACCAGACCGGCCTCCGGGTGCCCAACGCCTTGTCGGGTCGTCACGCGGCGGGGAGCCGGCCGGGACCGCTCGATAGACTCCGCCATCACCGATCCAGGAGCCGCTCTGTCATGGCCGACACGATGAAAGCACTCATCCTCCGGGAGGACGGCTTCGCCACCGAGTATCCCGACGACCCGACCCTGAAGGTGATGGACCGGTTCGTTCGGCTGGGCGACCTGCCGGTGCCCGAACCCGGCGACGGGCAGGTGCGCATCGAGGTGAAACTGGCCTCGGTCAACCCGTCCGACGTGATGTTCATCCAGGGCCTGTACGGCCAGCCCCGCATCAAAGGCAACGCCGCCGGATTCGAAGGCGTGGGAGAGGTGGTCGCCTCCGGAGGCGGTGCGCTCGCCGACGGCCGCCTCGGCCATCGGGTTGCGTTCTATGCGGCGGCCGGCGCTCCCGGCACCTGGAGCGAGTACTCCATTGCCGATGCTTCCGTCTGTGTCAACCTCATGGACAGCGTGCGGGACGAGGACGGTGCCGCCATGATCGTGAACCCGCTCTCGGCGCTCGCCATGTTCGGCATCGTCAAGCAGGACGATGTCAAAGCGTTCATCCTGTCGGCGGGAGCCAGCCAGCTCTCCAAACTGCTGATCCGGGTCGCGGCCGATGAGGGGTATCGGCCTATCGCCATCGTCCGGCGCGACAGCCAGATCGAGTCTCTCACCACGCTGGGGGCTGCCCATGTGCTCAACAGCGAGGCCGGGGACTTCGAGCAGCACCTCAGAGCCGTGCTCCGGGAAGAGAAGCCCCGGGTGTTCCTCGATGCCGTCGCCAACCAGGTGAGCGCCCGCGTGTTCGCCGCCATGGGACGGCACGCCCGCTGGGTCATCTACGGCAAACTGGACGCTGAGCTGCCCACCTTGCTCGAACCGGGCCACCTCATCTTCATGAACAAGCGAATCGAGGGCTTCTGGCTGGCCCGCTGGTTCCGGGAGGCCCCGATGACCGACAGGTTGGCCGCCATCGAAGCCGCACAAATACGTTTCGCCGCCGGTGAATGGAAGACCGACGTGAATGCCATCCTGTCACTCGAAGAAGCGATGACCGGACTGCCGGCCGAACTCGCCAAACCAGACGGCAAGGTGTTCATCAGACCCTGAGGCGACCCGGGGTTCCGGTGAGGGCTTCAAGCATGCCGGTCCAGGAATTCCACCAGTTCCTGCTCGGTGGGGCTGTTCAGAACGCCCGGTGGTCGTTGACAGACGATCGCCGCCACCGCACATGCGGTCCTGACCAGGCGCTCCCGGTCGAACCCTCGCAACATCCCGAATATGATGCCGGCCCGGAAGCTGTCTCCGGCACCGGTCGTGTCCCGCGCTTCCACCGGGAAGGGCCGGCACTCCTGCCACTGCTCTCCCCTGCCCCCATACACGAGAGGCCGGCTTCCTCGTGTCAGGATCACCAGCCCGGAACACTGCCGGGTGTAGGCGGCATGAACCTCGTGCGGATCGGATGTCTCGAAGGTCCTGGCGGCGAATTCCTCCGACACGATCAGCACTGCGGCACTGCGAGCAATCTCCGAGTCCGGAGAGGTGTCGACGGTGACGTACGGGGTTCCGGTCTCCACGCACCAGCGGGCGGCCCGGTGGGACTCCTCCGAAAAGAACGGGTCGAGACACACGATCCGACTGGTTCGGATGTCCTCCTGTGAGGGATCGCTCCAGGCAGCGTCGGCCATCAGCTTCCCATACGTTCCCAACACGGTCCTGCCATCCCCGGTAGCCAGAACGACTTCGGTGACCGGGGCGACGTCGGCTTGCACGCCGACGGCGCTGCAGTCCACGCCGGCCGCCGAGAGGAGTTCGAGCACCTGCGCCGACGAATCGTCGTTGCTGAGCAGGTTCCCGTGCAGCTTGGTGGCCACCCCGAGCCGCGCCAGGACGTACGCACCTCCGGCCGCCTCTCCCCCGATCGAGGGATAGACCCCGGCGATCTCGGCGTAGCCACCGGGCCCCGGGAAGTCGCCACTGAGTTCGATCAGTGTGCTGGGAGCAATCACGCCGTAGGCGTATACATCGTGCATGGGCCGCTTCCTCGGTTCGGTCCCCGCCGACGCTACTCGGTGAGGGACCAGGAACCAACGCCGGCGAGGCGCTTGCTCGCCGCCGGTGGGTAGGATGCCGCCCCATGTTTGCTGCGTTCAAGGAACGGTTCTGGCTTCCACCGCGTGCCCACGGCCAGGTCATCGAGGACCGAACCGTCGGCTTCATCGAACTGTTCTACGACCTCGTGTACGTGGTGGTCATCGCCCGGGCCGCCCATCACCTGGCGGACCACCTCACCTGGCGGGGAGTCGGGGAATTTGCGGTGATCTTCGGCA